>JBJOFF010000005.1:0-113287 GCA_046048895.1 Actinomycetota bacterium | reverse complement strand
AGCAGAAACCAGCCGGAGTTCTATCTGGTGGTGAGCGAAATCGTTTGAATTTAGCGCTTACATTAAAGATGGGCGGAAATTTATTACTTCTTGACGAACCAACTAACGATTTAGATGTTGAAACATTGGGTTCTTTAGAGAATGCGCTCCTTGAGTTTCCAGGTTGCGCAGTTGTGATCTCTCACGATCGTTGGTTTTTAGACCGTGTAGCAACACATATTTTGGCTTATGAAGGTGATTCAAAATGGTTCTGGTTTGAAGGAAACTTCGAGAGCTATGAGAAGAACAAGATTGATCGACTTGGGCCAGAAGCAGCCCGACCACATCGCGCCACTTATCGAAAGCTCACTCGCTAATGCGCCATAAATGCCAACTGCAAATTCGTTGGGCAGATTTAGATGCCTTCAGACATATAAATAACGCAACTTATCTGGTCTACATGCAAGAGGCTCGTGCAGATTTCACTTGGTTTTCCCGAATTGCAAATGGCAAGGAACCGATGCTTGCAGATATGGTCGTTGCCCGTGCAGAGGTAGATTACTTATCACCAATTCATGAAACAGGCACCACTTTGGATGTGGAGATTTATATCGAAAAAATTAGTAACTCATCATTTGTAATGGTCTATGAAATGTCGCAAGGCGGTACGCTGAGGGCAAGAGGAAAGACAGTCCAAGTCGGTGTTGATATGGAGACTGAAAAGGCCCGTCGCTTGCGTGATAGTGAGCGCGAATTCTTGAGCCAATATTTGGAAGGAAATTAATGCATACAAATCTGCCTCCACGTAATGAACGTTCATGGTGGCGTGATGCCGTTACCTATCAGATTTATATTCGTTCTTATGCTGACTCAAATGGAGATGGTATTGGCGATATCAATGGAATTCGTTCACGCCTTCCTTACATCAAGGATCTAGGTGTTGATTGCATCTGGATCAATCCATGGTTTCAATCACCACAGAAAGATCACGGATATGATGTAGCGGATTACATGGATGTAAATACAGATTACGGAACAATGGATGATGCCAAAGCGCTAATCAAAGAGGCACATGCACTTGGAATTCGCGTAATTTTAGATTTAGTTCCCAACCATTCATCAGATTTACATGAATGGTTCCAAGCCGCGCTTAATTCAGCACCTGGATCTAAAGAGCGCGACCGTTACATCTTCCGCGATGGAAAAGGCGAGCATGGTGATTTGCCACCAAATAATTGGGAAGCAGTATTTGGCGGACCAGCCTGGGAGCGCGTAATTGAAAAAGATGGCAAACCAGGGCAATGGTATTTACATTTATTCGCGGTAGAGCAACCAGACTTCAATTGGGAGAATCAAGAAGTTTGGGATCACTTCCGCGAAATTTTTAGATTCTGGTTAGATCTTGAGTTCGACGGTTTCCGCATTGATGTGGCACACGGAATGTGGAAAGAGAAGGGACTGCCGGATGTTGATATGGCAGAGGTCGAACTATTAGATCGTCACTATCGACCATATTGGGATCAAGAAGAGGTACATGAGATTCACCGTGATTGGCGCAAAATTACCAATCAATACAAACACGATCCGATGTTGGTATCTGAAGCTTGGGCTCCAACCGATCAACGTACTGCAATGTATGTACGACCAGACGAGCTTCATCAATCATTTAATTTCTCTTTCTTAACTGCAAAGTGGGAAGCTAAATCTCTAAAGCAGATTATTGATAAATCAATGAATGAAGTTGTAAAAGTTGGCGCGCCACCATCATGGGTTTGGGAGAACCATGATGTAGTTCGTAAGACCGATCGCTTAGATCTTGGTTTGCAGAACAAAGGTAAGGGCCTTGAAAAATTTGGCGATCCAAAGAAGCTCAATAAAGAGCGCGCACTTCTTCGTGCTCGCGCTGCAACGTTGCTTGAATTAGCGCTACCAGGTGGCGCTTATATCTATCAAGGTGAAGAACTTGGATTATTTGAAGTTCGTGATATTCCAGAGAATCGCTTGGAAGATCCAATTTGGAAGATGTCGGGTCATACCGATCGTGGACGTGATGGTTGCCGAGTTCCAATTCCTTGGACCAAAGATGCTGCAGGTGCACATGGATTCTCTTCTGATAAATCATTAACCGTAGATAAGGCTTGGTTACCTCAATCTGCAGGTTGGGGCGAACGCGCAGTTGATACTCAGCAAGGTATTCAAGGTTCATTCTTTGAGATGGTTAAGCAAGCCCTAAAGATTCGTAAAACCGAACCGGGACTAGGTGATGGCGAAATGAATTGGTTGGACTCAACTGATGATGTAATTGCGTTTTCGCGACCTGGAAAATTTGCATGCTACGTCAACTTCGGTCCGGCAGATGTGGTTATTCCTTACGGATCAGAGGTACTTGTTTCATCGGGTCCATTAAAGGGCGAACACATCCCAGCCGATACCGCTGTCTGGTTACGACTTCCTTAAGTTAAAGCCATTACATGAAACGTAAAGTTCATCCAGCTTGGATTGCAGCTGCAGTTACCTGGATAACTTTGGTTGCAGCTGCAGGTTATCGCTCTGCGCCCTCCGTTTTAATCGTGCCGCTTGAAGATGCATTTGGTTGGTCGCGCGATCAAATTTCTTTAGCCATTTCAGTAAACATTCTGCTTTATGGATTAACTGCACCTTTCGCTGCGGCGCTAATGGAGCGATTTACAGTTCGCAAAGTTGTAATGAGCGCTTTGGCAGCAGTAAGTATCGGTGCTTTTTTAACTATTTTTATGACCGCCCCTTGGCAATTAGTTCTGCTTTGGGGAGTGGTTGTTGGTGTCGGCACTGGCTCTATGGCGCTGGTTTTTGCCGCAACGATTGCTAGTCGATGGTTTCATCAACGTCGCGGATTAGTAACTGGCGCACTAACCGCCGCTGCGGCAACTGGGCAATTAGTTTTCCTGCCTGCGTTATCAACTATTGCAATAGATCATGGCTGGAAGAGCGTTTCAATTACCATCGCGGTTGCAGCAGCAGTAGTAATTCCACTTATCTGGTGGGGGCTAAATGAAGACCCTGCGAAGATTGGCGCTAGACCATACGGCGCGGCTGATGATTGGCAAGCTCCACCACGTCTGCAAGGCGGAGCTGCAAAGAATGCAATTGATGCCCTTAAACAGAGCACTAAAATGAAAGATTTCTGGTTGTTATTTGGAACTTTCTTTATCTGCGGGCTTACCACCAATGGATTAATTGGAACTCACTTTATCCCTGCTGCACATGATCATGGCATGGGCGAGGTGGTTGCCGCATCGCTACTTGCGTTAATTGGTGTTTTTGATGTGATTGGAACTATTGGATCTGGATATTTAACAGATCGAATTGATCCACGTAAGTTATTAGTTTTCTATTACGGATTCCGTGGCATCTCTTTGCTACTACTTCCATCAATACTCTTTGCAACCGTTCACCCATCTACTTTGGTATTCGTAATTTTCTATGGTCTAGATTGGGTGGCAACTGTTCCGCCAACTATTGCTTTATGTCGAACCGTACTAGGTCCGAAATACGGAACGGTGGTTTATGGTTGGGTATTTACCGGCCATCAAATTGGCGCATCCGTTGCAGCGCTGGGTGCAGCAATACTTCGCGTTAAATTAGGTGATTATGCGCTCTCTTTTTATTTAGGTGGTATCGCAAGTATTTTGGCTGCATGGGCCGTAATATTTATTGCCAAAGGCAAGAGTTTTCAGGAAATTAAAGAGCTATGACCACATTTTATGAGGAAGTTGGCGGAAACGAATTTTTTGAGGAGTTAGTTTCTGGATTTTATGCTGTCGTAGCGGTTGATCCGATTCTTGCCCCGATGTATCCAGAACAAGATTGGCATGCAGCAGCTGAACGTTTACAGATGTTTTTAGAGCAATATTGGGGTGGACCATCAACTTACTCTGAAACTCGCGGACACCCAAGGCTTCGCATGCGCCATAATCAATTTTTTATTGATGCAAAGGCAAAAGATGCTTGGTTAAATGCGATGTCGCGCGCACTTGATTCCGTTGAAATTACACCGGTGCATCGTGCAGAGTTGTGGAATTATCTAGAACTTGCAGCTAATTCGCTACAAAACCAACCGTAACTCAACCGATTTGGGATTTATTTCCAACTTTTAGAATTTCGCCATTGCGCAGATACCAGAGTGTGCCATCTGTCGCGCGAACCGAAGTAATGCGCAAACCAACTCGTTCGACTTTGCCTTTCACATCCAGTACATCAACTTCATCGCCGACACCATATTGATCTTCAATTAACATTAAAATGCCAGAGAGCATGTCACGAACAATGGTCTGTGCACCCAAACCGAGCGCCACACCAATGACACCTGCTGAAGCAATCAGAGGCCCTAGGTTTAAGCCAAATTCTCCAAGTAACATAAATAGTGAAATCACCCAGACTGCGCCATTTAAAGTACTAGTTAAAACGGTACCCAATGTTTTTGCACGTTCGGCCTGACGGCGAGCAAGATTCTTTGGGCCCGGCACTAAATCTGCCCTGGAGATTCGCTCCACGATTCTATTTATGGTTCGTCGCCCTAATTGTTGGGTCAAAATCGCGACGACCACGATGATTGCAATCCGAAGCGGGGCACCGTCGAACCATTCCCAGAAATCCTGCAAGCTATTCATAAGCGTAAATCTACCGATTTAGGTCAAGAATTCTGCAAAAAGTAACCTTTAAATACCTCGAATCTGGATGGCAATAAGGCAGTATTTGCGAATCAACGCAAGCCATGCGTTGGACGGGAGCGGAAATGTCTAGAGCTTTGGTGCTCAACGCGACATACGAGCCACTAGGTGTCGTAACTGATCGTCGCGCGCTCATTCTTGTCTTAAATAATCGCGCATCAGTTGTTGAAAACTCCACGGAAATCCTGCACTTTGCTAGTGGTGAGATTGCGCTACCTGCAGTGATTCGTTTAAATAAATTTGTTCGCATTCCATACCGCCATGCAGTACCACTTTCACGCCGCGCAATTTTCGCTCGCGATGGTGGTCGTTGTGTCTATTGCGCAGCGCCTGCGACATCAATCGATCATGTAATTCCTCGTAGTCGTGGCGGCGCACATGCTTGGGAGAATGTGGTCAGCGCCTGTCATAAGTGCAATCACCTAAAAGCAGATAAACCACTTAAAGAGTTAGGTTGGCGTTTAAGGCAATTGCCACGCGAACCAATTGGAGCAGCTTGGCGAGTGTTAGGCGCCACACGTGCAGAGCAAGCATGGATTCCATATCTCGAACCATTTGGCGTCGGTACAGCAACTGCTTAAGTTAAACTTCAACTTATGAATTTGCTTCTTACTACTTACGAACCAGGCATGATTCCAGGACCTGGTTTAACAGCAATCGAAACTGCGCTCTGGTTTTTGGTAGCGCCAGTTGGATTATTTTTAGTAATTAGTGCGCTTGCATATGCAAGTGGAGCAAAGCGCGACAAGCGCAAATCTGTTGTTGATCAGATTGACGCTTAAGCATCTGCCTTCTGCGCCTTAAGCGCTCGCTTCATCGCATCTCGACCCTCTTTAACGCAACGCATTACGCCATCAGAAGCATCTGAATTATCTGCAATCCACTTTTCTGCTTTCGCTAAATTCTCTGAAGTTGCCGCAAAACGAGGAAAAGCTAGCTCGGCAAACTGCTTGCCAACTTCGTAGGAATTTTCATCCCAGAATTTGCGAACTGATGCGAAATATTGATCGACAAATGGTGCATATAAATCTTGCTGAATTGGTCGATTAATTCCAATTAACATGTGACGTTGAATGTGGTTAGACATCTCCGTTGTAGTTAAAGCCTTCCAAGTTTCAGCCTTTGAAGCAGAGGTAGCAATCATGGCGCGGGCTTCGGCTGCATGTCTGGTGCCATCAGCCGTGTTATCAAGTGCTAGTTCCGCATCAATCTCTGCCGCACCAAATACGCCACGTTCGGATAGTGATTTCACTAGCGCCCAACGCATCTCGGTATCGATTGCCAGACCAGATAACTTGCCATCCAAAATATCTTTAACTCTTGGCGCATCTGCGATAGTTGCACCATTAGCAAAGCCTCGAGCCAGAGCTAACTGCTCATCGCTACCTGCTTTTGCTTCAGTAGCTAACTTGAAGAGACCAGCAGATCGTTTAGCGCGTAATGATTCACGATTTGTCTGAGACGAGTAAATTTCAACTGCCGTCTCTAAATTCAGTAACTGCGCAGCAATAACAGATGCTTCATTCTCTTTACCGAGCGCGTTTAGCACCATCTCTGAATAATCGGTTGCAGAGAGTTCTCCATCTCGGTGCATATCCCACGCTGCAGACCAGCAGAGCGCGCGGGTTAGCGAATCAGTAATGTCTCCCAAGTGCTTCTTTAAAGTTGCAATTGAGGTTTCGTCAAAGCGAATCTTTCCGTAAGTTAAATCGTGATCGTTAATTAAGAGCAAGTCTGCAACGGCTTCGCCAGCTAAGCCATCAATCACAGTGCGTGCGCCAGATACATCTAGTTCGACGCTCTTGCGACGCTCTAATTTGCCACCTTTAACATCGTATAAACCAACAGCCATTCGGTGCGGACGTAGTTCTTTAGATCCTTCCGGAACTAGCGGAACTTCTTGAATTACTGCGATCTCTGAATACTTTCCATCAGCGATTTTCAACTCTGGGCGGAAAGTGTTTACGCCTGCTGTCTGTAACCAAGTTTTGGTCCATGCAGTTAGATCACGGCCCGAAGTTGCCTCAAGTTCTACTAACAAATCCTTAAGAACTGTATTTCCCCAAGCATGCTTAGCAAAGTACTTCTTAAGACCGGCAAAGAAGTTCTCTTTACCAACGTGAGCAACTAATTGCTGTAGCACCGAAGCGCCTTTTGCATAAGTAATGCCATCAAAGTTGGTACGAACTTCTTCCATATTCTTCATATCAACTGCAATTGGGTGGGTAGAGGAGAGTTGATCTTGGCGGTATGCCCAGTTCTTGCGGGCGCCAGTGAATTCAGTCCAAGAGTTCTTGTACTTGGTGGCATTAGTTGAGGTGTAATAAGCAGCCCATTCAGCAAATGATTCATTTAGCCAAGTGTCATTCCACCACTTCATGGTTACTAAGTCACCAAACCACATGTGCGCCATTTCGTGCAAAATTACATTTGCGCGCCAGTTGTATAGGGATTCAGTTACTTTAGAACGATAAATCACTAGATCTTCGCGGAAAGTAACGCAACCCACGTTCTCCATAGCGCCAGCATTAAATTCGGCAACGCAAAGTTGGTCGTACTTCTCAAATGGATACGGCAGACCAAATTCCTTTTCGTAGAAAGCGAATCCTTGCTTAGTTAGCAAGAAGAACTCTTCAGCATCCAAATGCTCTGCAAGTGATTTACGGCAGTAGAGACCAAGCGGAATGGTTTTTTCGCCTTTGTATTCATCTGTCACGAAGTAGTAAGGACCCGCAACAAAGCAAGTTAAGTAAGTTGAGAAGATTTGGGTCTTGGCATATGTCCACTGATGCTTATCGCCGCCAAGATCTTTACGTTCGGTAACTGGGCTATTTGAAATAACTTCCCATTTAGCAGGGGCAATCACCGTAAATTCATAAGTTGCTTTTAGATCTGGTTGATCAAAGGAGGCAAAGGTGCGTCGGCAATCATTTGCCTGGTGTTGTGAATATAAATAGACCTCACCATCGGCTGGATCTACGAAGCGATGTAATCCTTCTCCGGTCTTTGAGTAGATCGCTTCCATCTCAATAACTAAAGTATTTTCGGCTTCCAGATTCTTTAGGAATACTGATTCGCCATCGTAATTTGAAACATCAACTAGCGCGCCATTTAGCGTCGCGTTAATGATGCGCTTTGCGATGGCATCAATAAATGTCTCACTGCCAGGAGTAGCGCTAAAGGTAATTACTGCCTTGCTATTGAAAGTCTCTTCACCGGTGGTTAGATCCAAGTCAACTTTGTAGTTATCAATCTTTAGAATGGCTGAACGATCTGCAGCTTCGATGCTGGTCAGATTAATTCCTGGCACTTGAGACTCCTTTATGTAAATGCTCAATTTGAATAGCGCTATCCAATATGAAAGCGTTGCCCAATGCAACGCGAGCGAATCCTGACCTATCGCCTTCGGGGTAGTCGCATCACCGATGCGCAGGAAGCTGCGCTACAAGCCCACTGGCAGAAATACGGCTTGGAAAATGATGTGCCACTCAATTTGGATGAGATTTTTCCAACCTATAAAACTCGAATCTTGGAAATTGGCTTCGGTATGGGTGAGGCCACCGCAATTCTTGCCAAAGATTTTCCTGAGAGCGCATTTTTGGCTGTCGAGGTACACCGCCCAGGCGTTGGCAAATTATGCGCACGCCTTGAAGAAAATGGCTCTGAAAACGTTCGAATTTTGCAGCACGATGTAATAGATGTAATTAATAATCAATTAGCAGATGATTGCTTAGATGGCGTTCATATCTTCTTCCCAGATCCATGGCAGAAGAAGCGCCACATTAAAAGACGTTTATTGACTCCAGAATTTTTACGTTTGATTTATCCAAAAATTAAAAAGGGCGGCTTTATCCATGTTGCAACCGACTGGGTACCTTATGCAGAGTTTGCACTTAAATCATTTGCACAAGTACCGGAATACCAAGGTGGGGAAGTGACGAGACCAACTTGGCGTCCAATTACTCGCTTTGAAGGTCAAGGTTTAGATAAAAACCATCGGGTAACCGATATGCGTTTTACTAAGAATTAATTTTCGTATTTAGAGATTTTTTCGATTCGACGAATATGTCGAACATCGTTGCTAAATGGCTCTGCGATAAATGCATCGAGAATCGCTTTGCACTCCTCAATTGGATGCATGCGGCCGCCAACCGCAACCACATTTGCATTGTTATGTTGCTTGGCAAGTTTTGCCGTTTCAATATTCCAAGCTAAAGCTGCACGAACACCCTTCACTTTATTTGCTGCAATCTGTTCGCCATTTCCAGAACCGCCAAGCACTATGCCTAGCGAACCAGGATCTTTTACTACTGCTTCTGCGGCCGGAATGCAGAAATCTGGATAATCATCTAAAGCGTCATATTCATAAGGACCGTGATCTTTTACCTCGTGTCCTTGAGCACTTAAATGTTCAATAAGCGCGCTCTTTAATTCCAAACCTGCATGATCGGCACCAATATGAATTCGCATGTGGCGAATCTTGCCATTAAAAAACGAAAAAAATGAGCGCCCGCCGTTTAACACGACGGGCGCTCACCCAAGGAGAGTTTTACTATTTAGTTATTGGTGCCTGAAGTATTTGGAATTCCATTGGTAGCACCACTTGGGATTCCCTTTCCTTCACCGTGATGGCCGCCATGGTGTCCACGTCCACCCTTTCCATCCTTGCCACCCATTGGGCCACCTTTGCGTCCCATATGTCCTGCTTCATTTACTTCAGCAGTGATGTGTGCAGTTAAGTTTGACTTAAGTGTTGTTGCTTGCGCTGCAGTTAACTTGCCAGCTGTAACAGCGGCATCTATCTGCTTTGTCTCTTCTGCAACCAAAGCTGCAATAAGCGCATCCTTCTTCGCGCCAGCAATAGCTGCTAGTGATTCCCCAGCTGCAAGTCTTGAGCGAAGAGTTGTTGCATCAATTCCAAGAGTTGCAGTTACAACAGCTTCTTTATCTGCATGCTTGAAACCGCCATCCTTTGGACCACCCTTAGGTCCACGATGGCCATCTTTCATATGAATATGGTTAGCAAGTTTATTCAGTCCCTGCTTAGCATCGGTTGCATTTGCTAATGCAGTAGCTGTTCCAGTAATTGCAAGCGCTGTAATTACGACTCCTACAATTTTCTTTCTGTTCTTCATTCTGTTTCCTTTCGGAATCCTTACCAATCGCCCCACACGATCGGCTCTGAGACGTATATAAGTCTTCAAGGCTTGGAAGAATAGCCAATTATTCTGTGAGACACCTTTGAAAAATTAGCTTTATCTGGCTCTGATTGTGGGGAAATTCCAGCCCGTAAGCGCATAAATGCTGGGGATTTCCTGATTTCTTAAAAAACCTTGAGAACTAAGACTTATAACCCCACAGAAAGGAATCGGTGATGTTTAAAAAACCTCTTAAATCATTTATCTCATTAGCAATTGGCTCCACATTATTAATTGGCTTGATTCCATTACAAATGTATGGTGCAAACGCTGCAGGCCCAGTAATAAAAACAACCACAAATATCTCGTCAGCAATTCTTAGCGGTGTAACACCTCCGGTTGCATCTAAAGGTAAGAACGGTGATTTTTATATCGATACTAAAAACTTGATGTTCTACGGACCAAAGAAGAATGGCGTTTGGCCGCTTGGAGTATCAATGAAGGGCGCTGATGGAAAAGATGGCGTAGATGGCAAGAACGGTAGCGATGGAAAAGATGGCGTAAATGGTGTTAATGGCAAAGATGGAAAGAATGGCATCGATGGTGCAATTGGAAAAACCGGAGCAACCGGAGCAACTGGTGCAACGGGATTAACTGGAGCAACAGGTCCAACCGGATTATCAGGAGTTGCCGGAGCAAAAGGTGAAACTGGTGCCACTGGTGCCACTGGTGCAAAGGGAGATACCGGTCCTGCAGGTGCAACAGGTGCGCAAGGATTGCAAGGCGCTCAAGGTTTACAAGGTTTGCAGGGTGCCACTGGAGCTGCAGGCGCTAACGGCTCTGATGGTGCAACTGGTCCACAAGGAATTCAAGGAATCCAAGGCGTTGCTGGCCCATCAGAAACATTTAGTAGTTCAATTTCATTTTCAAGTACTTTAGCGGGAACCACTCCAGTTGATTCTGCTGTCATTGCGACTTTAGGTGGTTCAAAAAGTTACCACTTTGAGTTTGTGATAACGGGTAAAAGTTACGCGAGTGAGCCTGCATTCTTTGGACTTGAATTACTTGTTTCTGATGCAAATGTAATTTGGGATTATTCGGTATCAAAGTCTGCGAAGTTTGATCTTGCTACAGCAGGATTGACTCAAGGTCCTGCAGTTGGTTATGTATTTACAGCGATTGGAACAATTTCTACGGGAGCATCAGGCTCTACGGTCGCAGTAAGAATTTTGGATCCAAATGGATATACAGCAGCAGGTGGTATGGGTATGTCTTTAAAAGGCAGAGCCTTGATAGTTTTGACTGAAACGATTCGTTAAAACTAGAAGAAAACTAGAAGAATTGGAGCGGGTGACCGGGATTGAACCGGCACAGCTAGCTTGGAAGGCTAGAACTCTACCATTGAGCTACACCCGCATATTCTTGCGAACGGGCTAAGAGTAATTGGTTTGGTAATTAACTTCCAATTCTTGCCATAGACTTCTGCCTCGCAAGAACCGGGGCGTAGCGTAGTGGCTAGCGCGTCTGCTTTGGGAGCAGAAGATCGAGAGTTCGAGTCTCTCCGTCCCGACCAGTTTCTCTTAGTTTGAACACGCAAGGAGCGCTTTGTGAAAAGCTCAGTAGAAAATCTCTCACCAACCCGCGTACGTTTTGATATCTCTGTTGAATTCAATGAGATGTCATCACACGTTGCTGATGCATATAAGAAGGTTGCATCACAGGTAAACATTCCAGGTTTCCGCAAGGGCAAAGTTCCGGCTGCCATGATTGATCAGCGTGTAGGCCGCGGTGCTGTAATTGATGAAGCTATCAACTCAGCGCTTCCTGATTTCTACACTCAAGCTGCGCGCGAACATAAGATCTCAGTAATTGGTCGCCCAGAGGTTGATATCAAAGAATTCGTTGATAACGAAAAGCTCACCTTTACTATCGAAGTAGATGTTCGCCCAGAAATTAAGTTGCCTGATTTTTCTCAAATGGAAATCAAGGTTGATGATGTTTCAGTTACTACAGAGGAAATTAACGAGCAGGTAGATGCACTTCGCGCTCGCTTCGGAACACTTCATGTTGTAGAACGCGCAACTAAGAGCGGCGATTTCATAAACATTGATTTAGTTGCAAAGGTAAACGGCGAAGAAGTTGAAGGCGGAACCGCTAACGACATCTCTTACGAAGTTGGCTCAAATAGCATGGTCGATGGACTTGATGAAGCAGTGCTTGGTTTAAGCGCAGGCGATTCCAAGGTATTTGAAACTTCACTTCTTGGCATGCAAGAAGGAGAGCAGGGTTCAGTAACTGTAACTGTTAAGTCAGTTAAGGAACGCGAACTACCAGCTCTTGATGATGCATTTGCAAAGCTCGCATCTGAATTCGATACTTTGGAAGAGCTAAAAGCTGATTTAAATACTCGCTTAGAGCGCGTAAAGGCAATGGAACAAGGCGCACAGGCGCGCGACAAGCTCGTCGATAAATTGGTTTCAGAACTCGAAATTCCAGTTCCAGAGAAGCTTGTCGAAGAAGAGATTCATGGGCATTTAGAGCGCGAAGGTCGACTAGAAGATGCCGAACACCGAGCTGAGGTAGATCGCGATACTCGCGCAATGTTCAAGCAAGATTTCTTGCTAGATGAAGTTGTTAAGAGCGAATCGGTTGAAGTTTCAGAGATGGAATTAACTGAGTACCTAATGCGCACCGCTTCACGTTACGGAATGGCGCCACAGGATTTTGCTAATCGTTTAGCGCAATCTGGCAATATCAATCAGATGGTTGCGGAAGTTGCTCGCGCAAAGGCCTTGGCCAATATTCTCAGCCGCGTAAATGTGGTCACTGAATCCGGTAAGAAAGTGGATTTGGAAGAGTTGGCCCCAAAGCGCATGGCTCAACCAGCTGACGCTGAAGCAGGCGAATAACCTCAACACTCCAGTTCCGCTTAAAGTGAACAGGCGGCAATTTGCCCTTAATTGGGAAGCATTTTAAGCGCGGACGCGTTAGGGTCTTTGTACTCATTTATTTATAAGAAAAGGATCCTTCAGTGGACTTTATCCCGACACCAGCATCGGAGACCATTTTGCGTGGCGGCAATGCTATGAACGCAGGTCTTGATTCAGAGGTTTACAACCGTCTGCTTCGCGAACGAATCATCTTCTTAGGTTCTGTAGTTGAAGATGCAATGGCTAATGCAATTGCTGCACAGATTCTGTTGCTCTCTGCCGAAGATCCAGAGAAAGATATTTACCTTTACATCAACTCACCTGGCGGTTCCATCTCAGCAGGTATGGCGATTTATGACACCATGCAATTTGTGCCAAATGATGTAGCGACAGTAGCAATGGGACTCTCTGCATCAATGGGTCAATTCCTACTTTGTGCAGGTGCGCCGGGTAAGCGTTACGCGTTGCCGCATGCACGCATCATGATGCACCAGCCTTCTGGTGGAATTGGCGGAACTGCAACAGATATTCGAATTCAAGCCGAACAGATTGGTTTCACCAAGAAAAAGATGGCTGAACTAATTGCATTCCACACCGGACAGAAGCCAGAAACAATTACCGCAGATTCTGATCGCGATCGATGGTTCACTGCAGAAGAAGCTAAGGAATATGGCTTTGTTGATCATGTTGTAAAGACTGCTTCACAGATTGGAAAGAAATAATGATGGAAAACTTTGAAATCAATAATCGTTATGTTCTTCCGACAATTGAAGAGAAGACTTCATACGGTTTTAAGCGTTTAGACCCATACACAAAGTTATTTGAAGAGCGCATCATCTTCTTAGGTCAAGCAATTGATGACACAGTTGCTAATGACGTAATGGCGCAGCTTTTAACTCTTGAATCAATGGACCCTGATCGCGACATAATGATGTACATCAATTCGCCTGGCGGTTCTTTTACAGCGCTAACTGCAATTTATGACACCATGCAATTTGTGCGCCCAGACATCATGACAATTTGTTTAGGCCAAGCTGCATCCGCTGCTGCAATCTTGCTTGCTGGTGGTACCAAAGGTAAGCGCATGGCACTTCCTAATTCACGAATCTTGATTCACCAGCCTTACTCAGAAGGTGGCGGACAAGCTTCAGATATTGAATTACAAGCTAAAGAGATTTTACGCATGCGCGAACTGCTAGAAGTGATGCTGGAGAAGCATTCAACCAAGAGCAAAGAGCAGATCTCTGCAGATATCGAACGTGACAAGATTCTGACATCGCAAGAAGCGGTCGAATATGGACTCATTGATCAAGTTCTATCTTCACGTAAAGCAAAACCAGTTGTATAACTTTTGCTTAGCGTAAAAAAATACTTCGAGCCAGGCGCCTTATTTTCCTATCGGAATTTCAGGCGCATTTGGTTTTCCAATTTATTGGTAACGCTTGGTAGTGGCGCATTCACAATGGCCATTGCAATTGTGATTATTGATGCCGGCGGGGATGCCACAACTTTAGGTTTAATTCTGGCCGCCCGAATGTTAAGCGGAACAGCGCTAACCCTGGTTGGAGGAGTTTGGGCCGATAGATTAAAGCGCAAACATGTAATGATTGGTGCTGACGTAGGTCGAGCTTTGCTGTTGGTAATTTTAATTTTTGTATCGGCACCCGAAATCCCAAGAATGTATGTTGCACTGCTGGTATTTCTAATCGGAATCGGCGATGCATTTGGTGCTCCGGCGGCTGCAGCTATTATGAATGTAATTGTTCCGGAACATGTGTTGCAACAAGCCAATGTAATTCGTGGAATTACAAGTCGATTGGGTCAAATTGTTGGTCCTGCTTTAGGAGGAGTAGTTATCGCACTGGTTGGCGCTAGGCTAACTTTTGCCTTAACTGCATCGACATTCTTGATTGGTGCAATGTTGCTTTATGGCATCAAGGAAGAAGCTGTTACTAATCCGGAAGACCGCGAATCTTTTATTCACGAATTTAAAGAGGGCTTAAGAACTGTGCGCGATTTGCCATGGGTTGGTGCCATGATTTTGATGGCGACCTTCCAATTGATGGTGGTATTTTCTGCTGAAACTATCTTGTTGCCAATCATTTCTAAACGAGAGTTTGAGACTAATTCAGTTCTTGCAGCATCTATGGCTGCATTTGCTATCGGTGCAACTGTTTCATCACTTTGGTCTTTAAAGTTAAATCCCAAATATCCGGGTCGAGTTTCGCTCATCGTTTGGTCATTCTTTGCACTTATGCCAATTGCGTTGGCTTTTCCATATTCACCAACTTTTATCGTGGTGGTTTATTTGATTGCCGGAATTTCCGTTGGTCCTTGGGATGCATATTGGCCGATAGCCCTACAGCGCGCCATTCCGAAAGAAAAATTAGGTCGAGTTTTTGCACTTGATCATGCGGGTTCTGCCGGAATGATTCCTCTAGGCATGGCGCTAGTTGGTCCAATGACAGAAATATTTGGGGAGCGAAACTTCTTAATTTTCGCGGCAATTTTTCATGTACTTGTAAATATTGTGGTGTATCGGGTGCCCGGCGTTAAAGAGATGGCATCGCCTGCCAATTCCTCAGCCAATTCCGCAGGTAATTCCTCTAAGAGCGAACAAGATTAAGCATTATTTCCCAAGCGGAAAATAAGCTCAACTAATAAAATTCACGTATATCTTTCCCAAATAGGAGACCAGAATGACCCGAATCGGAGAAGCCAACGAACTACTTAAATGTTCGTTCTGCGGCAAGACTCAGAAGCAGGTAAAGAAGTTAATTGCGGGTCCTGGTGTTTACATATGCGATGAATGCATCGAACTTTGCAATGAGATCATTGTCGAAGAGCTATCCGAAGCTGCTAACGCTGGTTTCGAAGAGCTACCTAAACCGCATGAAATTTATGAGTTTCTAGATAATTATGTAATCGGACAGCAACGTGCTAAGAAATCACTTGCCGTTGCTGTGTACAACCACTACAAACGTGTGCAATCAGGCGACGCCAAACGTGATGGCCAAGTTGAATTAGCTAAATCTAATATTTTGCTTCTCGGTCCAACTGGTTGCGGTAAGACGCTATTGGCGCAATCACTTGCCCGAATGTTAAATGTACCTTTCGCAATTGCCGATGCCACCGCTTTAACTGAAGCAGGATATGTCGGCGAAGATGTCGAAAACATCCTACTTAAACTTCTGCAAGCGGCTGATTACGATGTAAAGAAGGCCGAAACTGGAATTATTTATATCGATGAAATCGATAAAGTTGCACGCAAAGCTGAGAATCCTTCAATTACTCGCGATGTATCTGGCGAAGGTGTTCAGCAGGCTTTACTAAAGATTCTCGAAGGAACTGTGGCGTCGGTGCCACCACAAGGTGGACGTAAACATCCGCACCAGGAATTTATTCAGATTGACACTACCAATGTGCTCTTTATTGTTGGTGGTGCATTCGCTGGTCTTGAGAAAATCGTCGAAGGCCGTGCTGGAAAATCTGGCGTTGGATTTAATGCACCACTTCGCACTGCAGAAGACCGCGAAGCTGCAGATATCTTTGCAGATGTAATGCCAGAAGATTTATTGAAGTTTGGATTAATTCCTGAATTTATCGGACGTCTACCTGTTATTACTTCAGTTTCTAACTTAGATAAGAAGGCGCTGATTCAGATTCTCACCGAGCCAAAGAATGCTTTAGTTCGCCAGTATCAGAAACTCTTTGAATTAGATGATGTGCAGCTGGAATTTGAAGCTGAAGCGCTGGATGCAATTGCAGAATTGGCGCTAAAGCGCGGCACTGGTGCTCGTGGCCTTCGCGCAATCATGGAACATGTACTGCTCGGAGTGATGTATGACATCCCAGGTCGCGAAGATGTTGAGAAAGTCATTGTTACTGCGGATTGTATTAATTCAGATGCACAGCCAAAGATCGCGCTGCGCACCGATGGCGCAAAGCGTTCCAAGCGCTCTGAAGAGAAAAGCGCGTAGTTTCGCAATTTTTATAATCTAGACTACGGCGCTATGACGCGTGAATTGCCAACAGGTTTTGTGCCTGCGGACATCGAAGCACCGCTTTATAAAAAGTGGCTTGATGCTGGCTATTTCACCGCAGATGCCAAATCAGATAAACCTGCATTCGCAATTGTAATTCCGCCACCGAACGTAACTGGTTCATTACATATTGGCCACGCTCTCGATCACACATTGCAAGACACTTTAGTGCGAATGAAGCGTATGAAAGGTTTTGAAACTTTATGGCTACCAGGAATAGACCATGCAGGTATCGCCACTCAGAACGTTGTCGAACGCCAATTAGCTGCGCAAGGTAAATCCCGACATGACTTCGGTCGTGAAGAGTTTGTAAAGAAAGTTTGGGATTGGAAAGCCGAATCAGGCGGCGCAATTTTGGGCCAGATGAAACGACTTGGTGATTCTGTAGATTGGTCACGCGAAGCATTCACAATGGATGCGAATCTTTCTCGCGCAGTTTTAACAATTTTTAAGCGACTATATGATCAAGAACTTATCTATCGCGCCGAAAGAATTATCAATTGGTGCCCACGTTGTTTAACGGCGCTTTCTGACATCGAAGTTGATCATCACGATGTTGATGGAGAATTTGTTCAGATTCGCTATGGACGTGATGACGACGAAAACCAAATCTTTGTTGCGACTACTCGTCCCGAAACCATGCTTGGTGACGGCGCAGTAGCGGTTAATCCAAACGATGATCGTTACAAACACATGATAGGTAAGACGGTTCGACTTCCATATGTTGACCGCATGATCCCAATCATTGCCGACGAATTAGTTGATCCAGAATTCGGTACTGGCGCTGTAAAAGTAACTGCGGCACATGATCCAAATGACTTTGAAATGGGAATTCGACACGGCGTTCCAATGATCATCATCATGAATGAACACGGAATCATGGAAGGTACCGGAACCAAGTTCGATGGCATGGACCGATTTGAAGCACGCCGTGCGGTAGTAGATGAGCTTCGCAAAGATGGCTTATTAGGTTGGGAGAAGCGTCCATATTCGCACAGCGTTGGGCACTGTTCACGTTGCCAAACCATTGTCGAACCTCGTTTATCACTGCAATGGTTCGTAAAAGTTGCGCCACTTGCAAAAGCTGCAGGCGATGCAGTTCGAAGTGGCAAAGTAAAAATTTCTCCAACTGAGATGGAACCTCGATATTTTGAGTGGGTAGATGGCATGCACGATTGGTGCATTTCGCGCCAACTTTGGTGGGGTCATCGCATTCCTGTTTGGTACGGGCCAGATGGAGAAGTGAATGTTCTAGGTCCAGATGAAGTAGCGCCTGCTGGTTGGACTCAAGATGAAGATGTTCTGGATACTTGGTTCTCTTCCGCACTTTGGCCATTTTCAACTCTAGGTTGGCCAGATAGCACGGATGATTTAAAAAAGTTCTATCCAAACTCAGTGCTAGTAACTGGTTATGACATTCTATTTTTCTGGGTTGCACGCATGATGATCTTTGGATTATTTGCAATGGATGGCAAGCAACCATTTGACACCATTGTTTTACACGGCTTGGTGCGCGATAAATTTGGCAAGAAGATGTCTAAATCAAAGGGCAACGTGGTTGATCCGCTTGAATTTATGGATAAGTATGGTTCAGATGCTTTGCGCTTCTCATTAGCACGCGGTTCAAATCCTGGAGCTGACCAAGCCTTGGCAGAGGAGTGGATTGGCGGAGCTCGAAACTTTGCCACCAAACTTTGGAATGCGACTCGTTTTGCATTGATGAACGGCGCTACAGTCGAAGGTCCATTACCAGATTTCAATTCTTTAAATGCAATCGACAAGTGGATCTTAAGTCGCTTGAATGAAACAATCGCCGAGGCTGATCAGCTACTAGAATCATTCGAATTCGCAAAAGCATCAGAATTGATTTATCACTTTGCATGGGATGACCTATGTGATTGGTATTTGGAACTTTCTAAAGATGCATTTCAAAAAGGTGATGCCGCGGCAACTAAGCGCGTGCTTGGCCATGTGCTGGATCAATTACTTCGATTGATGCACCCAATAATGCCTTTTATTACGGAAGAACTTTGGACCACGCTTACTGGCCAAGAATCATTGGTAGTTGCAGCTTGGCCAGTGGCAGATAGCAAGAGTATTGATAAATCTGCCGAGAAAATCGTGGCTCAATTGCAAGAAGTAATTACCGAAGTTCGTCGCTTTAGAAATGATCAAGGAATCAAAACCAGCCAAAAGATCCCTGGTCGCTTAGTTGTTCCAGCAGATTTATCTCCATATGTAGCTGGTGCAGAGTTCTTGTTAAAGATGGAAACAGGTGATTTTGTGCCATCGGCAAAGTTAGAAATTGGTGCAATTAGAGCTGAGTTTGATTTAACTGGATCAATTGACGTGGCAGCTGAACGTGCACGCCTAACTAAGGATTTAGCAACGGCTGAAAAGGATCGAGCTACGGCGACTGCCAAACTAGGTAATGAAGGATTCATGGCGAAAGCACCTGAAAATGTTGTTGTAGAAATCCGCGAGCGTTTGGCTAAGTGCGATCAAGATATTGAGCGCATTAAGACGCAATTAGCTTCGCTACCAGCATGATTTCACAAGAAGATAAAGAGCGTTTAGCAGCAATTGAAAACGCGCTGCTAGCGCGTTGGCCGGAAACAAGAATTCAGCCTTCATTAGATCGTATCTCTCTACTTTGCGATGCGCTTGGTTCACCACAACTTTCGTATCCAACAATTCATATTGGCGGGACTAACGGAAAAACTTCAACTACTAGATTCATTGATTCACTTTTGTATGCACATGGATTGCGTACCGGTCGTTTCACTAGTCCGCACTTAGAAGATTTCCGCGAGAGAATCAGTATCAATGGAGATATGATTGATGCTCAAGAGTTAATTTTCAATTACAACGACATCGCTGCCTATTTTGATTTTGTTGATTCTAAGTTACCAAATCCAATTTCATTTTTTGAAGCAGTTACTGGTTTAGCGATGGCAGCTTTTGCTGAGCATCCAGTCGATGTAGGAATTTTTGAAGTAGGCATGGGTGGACAGTGGGATGCCACAAATGTGATTCAATCAAAAGTGGCCGTAATTACCCCGATTGGTATGGATCATATGGAGTATTTAGGCAACACTATTGGCGAAATTGCGCAGACTAAAGCTGGAATTTTAAAGGCAGATTCCTTTGCAGTACTCACTAATCAAGAGCCAGAAGTGGCAAAAATTCTGCTTGCCCGCGCTGCCGAATTAGGAATTGATGTGGCGCGCGAAGGAATTGAGTATGAAGTTATGTCACGTCAGATGGCAGTCGGCGGACAGTTACTAACAATTCGCGGCACTAAAGATGTCTATTCGGATCTATTTTTGCCACTTCATGGCAAACACCAAGCCGCAAATGCCGCGGCCGCGCTCGTCGCCGCAGAAGCTTTCTTTGGCGATCAACATCTGGATTTAGAGGCAGTGCGAGCAGGTTTTGCTGAAGCAACTTCTCCTGGTCGCTTTGAGATTGTGCGTCGTGAACCAACTGTGATTCTAGATGCGGCCCATAACCCACACGGAGCGAAAACATTAGCTAATACTTTGCAAGAAGAGTTCACTTTTGGCCGAGTTATTGCAGTAGTTGGAGTCTTTGCGGATAAAGACGCTGCAGGTATTTTCAATGAGATTAATGATGTGGTTGATGGAGTAATTGTTACTCAAAGCTCTTCGCCACGAGCTTTACCTGCAAATGAATTAGCGAAAGTAGCCAGAGCATTTATTGATGCGGATCGAATTTTTATTGAACCAGATTTACGCACTGCAATTGAAAAGGCTATTGCAGATGCTAATCATCCAATGGAAGAGGAGAGCGTCGGTGTACTAATTACGGGTTCCGTGATTACTGTCGGTGAAGCTCGCGCAATTTTGAAAGAGATTAAATAATTTATGAGAGTTTTAGGCGCATCAGTATTGGTAATGGAATCTATCTGTGTTGGTTTTGCACTTTTGCTTGCCATGAAAGATCAAAGCACCACTGCGCTTGCAATTGGTGCTGCGATTTCATTTTTATTATTCATCTCCGCCGGTTTATTAAAGAAGCGCGCTGGATGGATCTTCGCTTCCGTCTTGCAGCTGGTCATGGCGGGTTATTCGCTGGTGGTCCCAGCATTTGCGATTATTGCGGCAATTTTCATCGTTTTATGGGTTTGCGCTATCTACTTCGGTCGCAAGGGTGAGGCCATCAGGCGCGAATTAGTCGCTAAGCGCGACGCCCAATAGAATGCGCTGGTGAGCAAAGAACGCACCTTAGTTTTGGTTAAGCCAGATGGCGTACGCCGTGGTTTAGTCGGAGAAGTTATTGCACGTATCGAACGCAAAGGTTATGAAATTTCTGCGCTTCGTATGTTGCAAGCTGATCGTGCAATTCTCGAACGTCACTATGCAGAGCACGAAGGCAAACCTTTTTATGAACCGCTTCTTGAGTTCATGATGAGCGGACCAATTGTTGCGCTGGTAGCAGAAGGCGAGAGAGTAATTGAAGGTTTCCGTTCACTTGCTGGAGTTACCGATCCAACTGTTGCCGCACCCGGAACTATTCGTGGTGATTTAGCTCGTCAACAAGCAACTAAAGTCGTACAGAATATTGTTCACGGTTCAGATTCAGTTGAATCAGCGGAACGTGAAATTTCAATCTTCTTCGGAGGGAAGTAAATGAGCAATCCAAACGCAAAGTTATCTTTTATCGGACGTGACATGGCGGTCGACTTGGGTACTGCAAATACCTTGGTTTACGTACGTGGTCGTGGCATTGTTCTAAACGAACCTTCAGTAGTTGCAGTCAATCAAGATACAGGCGGAATTTTGGCGGTCGGTCTTGAAGCCAAGAAAATGATTGGCCGTACGCCTGGAAATATTGTGGCGATTCGTCCATTAAAAGATGGCGTGATTGCGGACTTCGATACCACCGAACGCATGCTTCGTTACTTTATTCAAAAAGTTCATAAGCGTCGCTATTTAGCTAAGCCACGTATCGTGGTTTGTGTTCCTTCAGGTATTACTGGCGTTGAGCAGCGCGCAGTTAAGGATGCGGGATATGCCGCAGGCGCACGTAAGGTTTACATCATCGAAGAGCCAATGGCTGCTGCAATTGGTGCCGGCCTGCCAATCCACGAGCCAACCGGCAACATGGTGGTTGATATTGGCGGTGGAACCACAGAAGTTGCTGTGATTTCTCTTGGCGGCATTGTTTCTTCGCTATCTATTCGTGTTGGTGGCGACGAACTAGATCATTCAATTATTAATTGGGTAAAGCGCGAATTCTCGCTTCTGTTAGGTGAGCGCACTGCCGAAGAAATTAAAATGGCAATTGGTTCTGCTTACCCAACACCAAATGAACCAGATGCAGAGATCCGCGGTCGCGATTTAGCAACTGGTCTACCAAAGACCATCGTGGTTTCCGCAGCTGAAATTCGCAAAGCTTTAGAAGAGCCAGTTAATGCAATCGTTAATGCAGTTAAGGCAACTCTTGATAAGTGTCCACCAGAATTAGCTTCTGACTTAATGGATCGCGGAATTGTTTTAACAGGTGGCGGTGCACTACTTAAGGGTTTGGATGAACGCTTACGTCGCGAAACCGGAATGCCAATTCATATCGCAGAGCAACCGTTAAATTGCGTTGCAGATGGTTCTGGCAAGTGCATCGAAGAATTCGAATCACTTGAAAAGGTTCTGATTTCAGAACCACGTCGATAATCACAGAGTAGCTTTCGCATATGGCAAGTCCATCAGGTAGCAATCGTGGTCGATTGCTGCTGGTTATGTTGATTGTCTCTTCACTACTTTTAATAACTTTAGATTTACGTGGTGTTTCGGTAATCAGTGGCGTTCGAAATGGTGTGGGTACCGCGTTATCTCCAGTGCAAAAAGTCGGTAATTGGGCGGTAACTCCATTTAAAAATTTATTCTCTGATCTAATTCATTTAGGTCGCACTCGCTCAACAATCAATAATCTAAAAGCAGAGAATGCCAAGTTGCGCGCAGAGTTAGTGCAGCAAAGAAATCAAGCTGGTCAAGCAAAACAATTGAAGGCAGCGTTAGATTTAGCCGGACGAGCTAGTTGGAAAGTAGTTAACGCAAAGGTTTTAGCGCAAGGTTCAACTATCTCTTTTACTCACACGGTAACAATTGATCAAGGTTCTCGTGCTGGAGTTCGCCCCAATTTAACTGTGGTAAATGGCTCTGGCTTGGTGGGTGTTGTGAAAACAGTCTTTCCAAATAGTTCGATAGTGCTTTTAGCTTCAGATCCAGCTTTTAAAATTGGAGTCCGCGTTGCGAGAAACCAATCAATAGGAATTCTCTCTGGACAAGGAAGCAACTCTGGAATTTTAGAACTATTAGATAACACCGCAAAATTGAAAGCAAATGATGTACTGCTTTCCAGAGGCAGCACCAACAACACACCATTTGTACCAGGAGTACCAATTGGAAAAATTACCAAGGCTTCAGATAGCACCAACTCGGTTAGCCAAGTTGCAGATGTAGATTTCTATGCCAATTTAAATGCACTTGGCGTAGTCTCAGTAATTTTAAAAGCTTCTGATGCAAATCCGGGAAACGCTTTAATACCAAAGGCTCCAGAACCTACGCCAATTCCAACCGTAACTATTTACGCAACGCCAAGTTCTAGCGCAAGTCCAACACCAGCGAAGAGTTAATAGAGCAGATTATGTGGCGCCGTGAAGTTGGATTATCAACTCTGACATTTGCTGGCCTCTTTTTGGTCCAAGAAGGTTTGATAAATCAATTTCGATTACCACTTGGTGGTTTTTCTTTAATTTTACTCGCCGCATTAATCTGGTCTTCCATTAATGAACCTGAAATCGCAGCCGTAACTGGTTTTATAGCGGGTCTCTTCTTAGATCTTTCACCATCAACTGAAGGCCCATTTGGTCACTGGACTTTAGTGATGGTGATTTCTTGTTTTGCAATTTCTTACCTTGGTTACGGAGATGATGCCGTTAATTCAAATCCAATTGGTCTAATCATCATGACCTCTTCAGCGGTAGTTGCGACTTTGGTGCTATACCTATTTATAGGCTTACTTTTTGGCATTAATCTCGGCGGATTTCTGAATGTAGTTCAGGCGCTCTTCGGTTTTGGAGTTTGGAGCGCGCTTGTGGCCCCCGTAGTAGTCCCTTTCATTGTTCGCGCGCATTCGATTGTTTATGCAGGTAATCGATGAATCAGCGGACTAGATTAAGTATTTTTGTAGTTCAGGCTTTGATTATCAGCCTGATGTTGGCGCTAACTGGCCGCCTCTTCTATCTACAAGTTGCAGCAACAGGGAAGTACAAAGAAGCGGCGTTAGATATTCAAAGTCGCGACATCGTAGTTCCGGCTACTCGTGGATTGATTGTTGATGCGAATGGCGTTCCGTTGGCAATGAATCGAGTTGGTCTTGCTGTAACAGTAGATCGAAGCATCATTGATAAACAAGAGGATAAAGGCTTCAAAGTTTTAACAAGAGTCTCCAAAATTTTGGGACTTAATCCATCAGATGTTTGGCGCCACACCAGACTTTGCGGCGAAATTACCGAAGGGGATAAAACTGGATGTTGGGTGGGTAATCGATTCCAACCGATTCCAATTACTAAAGATGCAGACCCAGAGATTGCAATGCAGATCGTCGAACGAAGCAGCGATTTCCCAGGCATAGATGCCGAACCAACTGCCGTTAGGTATTACCCAGGTAATGAAGGCGCAACTGGTGCACACGTACTCGGGTATGTAGGTGCATTAACTGATAAAGATTTGGCAACTGATAATGGCACCCGTTATTACCGCAGTGAATCTATCGGCAAAGATGGCTTGGAATATATTTATGATTCCTATTTACGTGGTCGCCCAGGAATTAAAACTGTGATTGTTGATCGCAAGGAATCGGTAACGGAAAAATCACGTGATACTGCACCCGTACCGGGTATGCACCTAGTAACCAGCCTTGATGTTCGAATTCAAGGAGCCGCAGAAGCTGGGCTAGCCACTGCCGTTAATTCTTCGCGCGCTCAAGGATTTAGAGCAGATGGTGGCGCTGCAGTAGTAATGGACGTTAAAACTGGAAGAGTTTTGGCGCTAGCTTCTTATCCAACTTATGATCCAAATATTTGGGAAAAAGGTTTAACAGTTAAGCAAGCTAAGGACATGTATTCAGAAAGTACATATGTGCCAGCACTTTCTAGGCCGTTACAAGGTTTATTTGCACCAGCTTCTACCTTTAAAGCATTCTCGATTTTTGCTGCAGTAAAGGCTGGTTACAGTTTGGAAGCTAATTACGATTGCCCAGGCGTGTACAAAGTCGGTAATCGCGAATTTACCAACTACGAATCTCGAGCGCTCGGTCGGATCTCTATGAAGCGCGGCATGGCCGCATCTTGCGACACCCTTTGGTACAAAATTGCTTATTCGGAATGGCTTAAAGATGGTGGCCTATCTCCAGATAGCCCCAATGATTACTTCTTTAAAGTGGCACATGATTTCCAATTAGAGCAAAAGACCGGCATTGATCTACCCGGTGAATTAGAGGGAAGAATCCCAGATCGCCAATGGCGACTTGATTATTGGAAAGAGAATAAGAATTTTTATTGCAATTATCAAAAACGCGCTGCTAAAAAAGATTTGACGCCATTTTTGATTCAATTGGCGAAAGAGAACTGTATTGACGGAGGAGTATTGCGCGCTGGAGATGCGGTCAACTTCTCAATTGGCCAAGGTGATACTGTGATTACGCCACTTAAATTAACGCAAAGTTATGCCGCCATCGCAAATGGTGGCACCTTGTGGCAACCAATGGTTGCAAAAGCCATTGTTAAGACTGATGGGTCAGTGGTGAAAACATTTACTCCAAAGGTACAAGGAGTAGTGCAAGCAAAGAAATCTACTTTCAAATGGCTAAACGAAGCGCTACATCAAGTGACTATTGACGGAACCGCGGCAGGGGCATTTGCAGGATTTCCTGTTAACGTGGCCGGAAAAACTGGTACTGCTGAAGTTTTCGGTTTAAATTTAAATGGTACTAAAAAAGATTCGACATCTTGGTTTGCTTCATTTGGGCCAACTGAAGATCCGCGCTATGCCGTTGTAGTAATGGTTTCGCAAGGCGGCACTGGCGCAGCTGCGGCCGGTATTGGCGCAAGACAGATCTACAACACAATTTTCGGAGCAGTTGGAAATAAACAAGTTGCCGAAAAGATTGTCTATCCATCAGGTCCGCCAACTAAATTGCCTAAGATTTCGCCAACTACAAAAGTAATTAAAGCCACGGCAACTCCAAGCCCAAGTGCTTCAGCTACTGCATCCAAGAAGGTGGTGAAGTAAGTGAACGAATCAGTTAGAAGTTTTACTTACAAACGCCAGCGGCGTAATTTAACGGCCGGGTTTGATCCAGTGCTCTCATTTGCAGTGGGCGCTTTGCTAATTTTTGGCACGCTACTTGTCTATGCGGCAACCAGAAATTGGTATGCGGCGGCAGGCGAGGATCCGCAATATTACTTAAAGCGCCACGGCATTAACGTAGTAATCGGAATCGCGCTGGCATTCGGAACTACATTTATTGATTACCGTTCACTACGCGCTTACACCCCGTTTGTGTGGGGCGCTGGCGTCTTTGGATTGTTATTAGTTTTAATTCCAGGAATTGGTTCCACTATTAATGGTGCGCGCGCTTGGATTGTTTTGCCTGGCGGCTTCTCGATTCAACCAGCCGAACTTGCCAAAATCACCATCATTATTGGGATGTCGATGATTTTGACTGAGCGCATGCATGGACAAGAAGAGGTTAGAAATAAAGATGTCTTGCAAGCGCTAGCCATCGCTGCAATCCCAGTTCTATTAATTGTGCTCCAGCCAGATATGGGAACAGTTTTGATTATCAGCGCAATCGTTTTAACCATTATTGCAACTAGTGGTGCATCTTCGCGCTGGGTGGCAGGACTTTTATTGCTTGCATTACTCGGCGGATTTGTTGCAATCAAAGCTGGCGTAGTTAATGAATATCAATTAAAACGCCTGCAATCTTTCGTTGATCCAAATGCTGATTCTCAAGGTGCGGGATATCAATTGCGCCAAGCCAGAATTACAGTTGGTTCGGGTGGACTCTTAGGAACGGGATTATTTCAAGGTGCGCAAACAAATGGTCGTTTCGTACCTGAACAACAGACCGACTTCATCTTCACTGTTGCCGGAGAAGAAACAGGATTTGTAGGTAGTGGCCTAATTTTAATTTTATTAACGACGATAATGATGCGTGGCTTTAGTATTGCAAGAAGAACTACCGATCCATTTGGCAGGTTAGTTGCAGTTGGAGTAGTAGCTTGGTTTGCATTTCAAACTTTTGAGAATATTGGAATGACGCTTGGTTTGATGCCAATGACTGGCGTGCCACTACCATTCCTGTCATATGGAGGTTCAAGTATGTTCGCCAACATGATTGGTGTGGGCCTTCTTCAGAATGTTCACGCTCGTTTACGGGGATAATGGCTATTTTCAATTATTAGTGCCATAATTCACCCAACATTCAGCGCGCGGTCAATCGCAGCGCGAATCTAAAAAAGAATTTGTTCGATTGATTTCGAACCCGGAACAGCGCAGGGAACAAACGTTTCTTGCATAAAAAGGATTTGGTGTACATGGCCGATGAGCCAAAAGCGCCGCGTAAGCGCGCAAGTAAGAAAGCTGCCCCTGAAGTAACTTCAAGTTCAGAGGCTCCAGCAGAGAAGAAAACCCGCAAGAAGGCCGTTCCTGCTGTTGTTGCAACTCCAATATTCCAAGCAGCTCCAGCAGTCGAGATCAAGCCTGCTAAGAAAGAGAAGCCAGCTGCAAAGGCGAAGGCTAAAGAGAGCAGCAAAGCGATCTCTGAAAAGCAAGAAGATGAAGATTCACGTCGCGGTGGACGCCGTCGCCGTCGCGGTGGCCGTGGTCGTCGCAAAGGACAAGAAGAGACAACTAATGCAAACGAATTAGTTGAAGCAGATGATTCAGCAGAAGATAGCGCAACTTCACATCGCCGTCGCCGTCGCCGTCGTGGCGCAGAAGATGGCGTTCAAGCCGGAGAGATGGTTGATGAAGATGGCGTACCAACAGTTGTAAAGGTACGCGAAGCTAAGGAACGACCAGAACGCCCAGAGCGTGCAGAACGCGCTGATCGAAATGATCGTGGCAACCGTCGTGATCGCCATCATCGCCGTGAAGGCCGCCATCGCGAAGATCGTCGCGAATATCGCGAAACTTATCGCCGTCGCGGAACCATCATCACCGAAGGTGAATTAATGGCACGTCGCGATGAAGTAAAGCGCGAGATGTTAGTTCGCCAAAAAGGTGATCGCACGCAGATTTGTGTAATTGAAGATGGCGTAATGGTCGAACATTATGTAAATCGAAATTCATCAATCTCATATGTAGGCAACGTTTATCTTGGAAAAGTTCAAAACGTCCTTCCATCAATGGAAGCTGCTTTCGTAGATATTGGAAAAGGACGTAACGCAGTTCTATATGCAGGCGAAGTTAATTGGGATGCCGCCGGAATGGAGGAGTCCGCACCACGTAAGATTGAAACAGTTTTAAAAACTGGCCAACCAGTTTTAGTACAGGTCACTAAAGATCCAATTGGCCAAAAGGGTGCGCGTTTAACTAGCCAGATTTCATTGCCTGGCCGTTATGTTGTTTATGTACCTGGCGGTGGAATGAGCGGTATTTCTCGCAGACTTCCAGAGTCAGAACGCAATCGCATCAAGAATATTCTTAAAGGTTTAGTTCCTGAAGAGGCTGGCGTAATTGTTCGTACCGCTGCAGAAGGAGTTAGCGAAGCAGAGCTAACAGGCGATATTGAGCGACTAAAGGCGCAATGGGAAGAGATTTACCAGAAGACCCAGAATCCAAATTTCCATCCACCGGTTGCGCTTTACACCGAGCCAGATTTAGCGGTTCGAGTAATTCGCGATATTTTCAGTGAAGACTTCGAAATCCTAAAAGTTCAAGGCGACGATGTTCACAATCAAATCTCTGAATATTTAGGATTTATCGCACCAGAACTTTCAAAGAAGATTGAGAAGTACACTGGCACTGGCGATCTATTCACAGATTACCGAGTTGATGAACAACTGGCTAAAGCATTTGATCGTAAGGTTTATCTTCCTTCAGGTGGTTCGTTAGTTATCGATCGCACCGAAGCGATGGTGGTAATCGATGTTAATACCGGTAAGTTCATTGGTAAGGGCGGAAACTTAGAAGAGACTGTTACCAAAAATAACCTTGAAGCAGCCGAAGAGATTGCGCGTCAATTACGACTTCGCGACTTAGGTGGCATCGTAGTTATTGACTTTATCGACATGATTCTTGAATCAAATCGCGAAGCAGTTATGCGTCGATTAATTGAATGCTTAGGTCGCGACCGCACCAAGCACCAAGTTGCCGAAGTAACTTCACTAGGATTGGTCCAGCTAACTCGTAAGCGCATCGGACAAGGTTTGATTGAAGCATTTAGTACTACTTGCGATTCATGCAATGGCCGCGGTATTCATATTCATACCGAACCTGTGCGCGCAAAGGCTGCAGCGCCGGCATTTGCTGGGCTTAACGAAGATTCACCTGATGAGCATGTTGAAGGCTCAGATCAATCAGATCAACATGAACCAGCTGAGAAGAGCTTTAAGAGCGAGGCTCGAGGCACCAAACCACGTAAGCGTCGCAGGGCGGTCTCTACAGGCGTGGTGACTCCCGGCCAATAAAGGGTCAGCAGCCCCGAATTAAGCCGATTTGTGTCCGAGCACACCGCATTAGCAATTTGTGAGAGGTTCCGCGTAAAGGGAGTTCGATTTGAGTTAGTGACCGCTCAAATCGTAAGATACGACCCTGCTCGAGAGAGCTTTTAGAAACTAGGTAAGTTAAGAAGGAAGAAATGTACGCAATCGTTAAAGCTGGCGGACGCCAGGAGAAGGTCGCAGTTGGCGACACAGTTACCGTCGATCACATCGACGCTGCAGCTGGATCAACTGTTTCATTCCCAGCTGTTCTTGTTGTTGACGGTGCGTCAGTAACTTCTGATCCAAAGGTGCTATCTGGTGTGAAGGTAACTGGTGAAGTTGTCGATCAGACCAAGGGACCAAAGATCCACATCCTTCGTTACAAGTCAAAGACCGGTTACCGCCGTCGCGAAGGTTTCCGCGCACAGCTAACCAAAGTAAAAATTACCGCTATCAACGGCGCAAAGTAAGTTATAGAGAAGTTAAGGAGCTGAATTAAATGGCAAGTAAAAAAGGTGTCTCCTCAACCCGTAACGGTCGCGACTCCAATCCACAGTACCTTGGTATTAAGCGATTCGGTGGTCAGGTAGTTAAGGCAGGCGAAATTCTGGTTCGTCAACGTGGAACAAAGTTTCACCCAGGTGCAAATGTTGGTCGCGGTAAAGACGACACACTATTTGCGCTCGCAGCTGGTGCAGTTGAATTCGGTCGCGCACGTGGCCGTGATGTTGTAAACGTACAACCTGTACAACCAGTAGCTTAAATATTCGGTTTTAACTAAAGCGGGCCGGCAGATGCTGGTCCGCTTTTTTATTCAGTAGAAGGGAATAACAATGACAACATTTGTTGATCGTGTAACCCTTCAAGTTGCTGCCGGAAAAGGCGGCGATGGTTGCGTCTCTATCCATCGCGAAAAATTTAAACCACTTGGCGGACCAGATGGTGGCAATGGCGGTCGCGGCGGTGACATTGTTTTAGTTGTCGACCCAAATGTAACTACACTTTTAGATTTTCATCATTCACCACATCGCCGCGCTACTAATGGCAGACAAGGTTATGGCGATCGCAAAGATGGTTCACAAGGTGAAGATTTAATTCTTGGCGTGCCATCTGGAACAGTTGTTTACGATGAAAAAGGTAATCAACTCGCAGATTTAGTTGGTAATGGCACCACATTTATGGCTGCTGAAGGTGGACGCGGTGGACTTGGAAATGCTGCGCTGGCGTCATCAAAACGTCGCGCACCAGGTTTTGCACTCCTTGGCGTTCCTGGCGAAGAGCGCACCTTAGTTTTAGAGTTAAAAAGCGTTGCTGATATTGCGCTGGTTGGTTTTCCAAGCGCTGGTAAATCATCGCTAATTGCCGCGATTTCTGCGGCACGTCCAAAGATTGCGGACTATCCATTTACAACATTGGTTCCAAATCTTGGTGTAGTTAGTGTTGGAGATACTCGATTTACAGTTGCCGATGTACCAGGTTTGATTCCGGGTGCATCACAAGGCAAAGGTTTAGGTCTTGAATTCTTACGTCACGTTGAACGTTGTGTTGCATTAGTGCACGTTCTTGATTGCGGAACTTTAGAAACTGATCGCAACCCAGTCGATGATCTAGAGATTATTGAATCAGAGCTAAAGCAATATGGCGGACTAGATGATCGCCCAAGAATTGTGGCGCTAAATAAAACTGATTTGCCAGATGGAAAAGTTATGGCCGAGATGGTTACCAAGACTCTGCAAGATAAAGGCTATGAGGTTTATCCAGTATCTGCAGCTTCTCGCGAAGGTTTACAAGATTTACTTTATGCAATGGCTAAGTTGGTTCAGAGTTCACGTGCGAACGCTATAAAAGAGGAACGCACTCGCATCGTGATTCGTCCAACCGCAGTGGATGATTCCGGATTCCAAGTATTTGCAAATGGCGACGGAACTTTTACAGTGATCGGAAAGCGCGTTGAGCGTTGGGTTCGACAGACCAATTTCGGTAACTCTGAAGCAGTTGGTTATTTGGCAGATCGTTTGGCGCAAGCAGGAGTTGAAAAAGCGCTCTTTAAAGCAGGTGCAGTAGCAGGTTCCGAAGTTCGCATCGGTAATGATCAGTATGCAGTGGTCTTTGATTGGGAACCAACTATCGAAGCAGGCGCTGAAATGCTTTCTAAGAATTTGCAACGCCGCGGCGAAGATGCGCGTTTAGACAATGTTTGGAAGGCCGACAAAGTTCAAGATCAGCTATCTGAAGATGAAATTGCGAGACAATGGGAGTACAACGTTTCTAACCCAAGCACACCGGAAGTCGAAGATGATGAGTCGTAAATTAATCACAGATGCCAAACGCATCGTCATTAAAATCGGTAGTTCATCACTAACTGGTGCAGCTGGCAGTGGATTAGATGCCGCTGCAGTTGATCGATTAGTTGATGTTGTTGCTTATGCGCGTAAACGTGGGGCAGAGGTATTAGTAGTGTCATCAGGTGCGATTGCCGCTGGTTTGGCGCCGCTTGGATTGCAGACCAGACCAAAAGATCTATCCACCCAACAAGCCGCGGCATCAGTAGGTCAAGGTCTTTTAATTCATCGCTACACTGAAAGTTTTGCGCGATACGGAATCACTGCATCGCAAGTGCTGCTTACAACTACGGATGTGGTTCGACGATCCCATTATTCAAATGCACAACGCGCACTCTTTAAATTAATTTCTATGGGCGTAGTGCCGGTAATTAACGAAAATGACACAGTCGGAACTTCTGAAATTCGCTTCGGCGATAACGATCGCTTGGCTGCGTTAGTTGCGCTGCTTACTCAAGCTGATTTATTGGTTCTAGTTTCAGATATTGACGCGCTTTACGATGCGCCACCTTCAGATGCAGGTGCAAAGAAAATTTCTCAGGTAAGTGACTTATCTGAAATTTCAGATATTAAATTAGGTGGCGCCGGAATTGCGGGGGTCGGTAGCGGTGGCATGGTTACCAAAATTGAAGCGGCAAAGATTGCTACTAGCGCTGGCACCGCCATGCTTTTAACTAGCGCAAAAGATTTAGCTAACGCTATTAAAGGAGAGGAATTTGGCACCATCTTTATGCCAAAGGAATCCAAAAACAATGCCCGCGCACTCTGGTTGGCGCATGCCTCTGTCTCTAGTGGAAAATTAATTTTGGATGCAGGTGCAGTAACTGCAATTCTTGAAAAGAAGGTCTCATTGCTTCCTGCAGGAGTAACCGCAATTGAAGGAACTTTTGATGCCGGCGAAACGGTGGATTTAGTAGATTCTAAAGGCAACGTAATTGCTCGCGGAATTGTTAATTTTGATAGCGATGAGATTCCGCAGATGTTGGGTCGTTCCACAAAGGAGCTAGCCGCAACTCTAGGTGCAGAATTTGAACGCGAATTAGTTCATCGCGACGATTTAGTTATTTTAAATTGAACTAGCAATCTGCTGCAAAACCGGCACAATTTTTGCGCTAATTCCATCAGCACTAGTAGGCAAATCGCTTAATTTGATCACCACAACCTGCTCTTTAGGTTGAATATAAATATATTGCCCATGCAGACCAAGTAATAACGTGGAATCAGGGAATGGGTGCCAAGTCTGCGCGGCATATCCCCAGTTGTAATCGAGCGTCACCACTGGAGTATTCATGCGCTTTAGGTAGCTAGCGCTGATTACAGAGCCGCCACCGATATTTGCAGCTCCATTATTTACAAATAATTGTCCAACTCTGGCAAAGTCCCTTGCAGTGGCATTAAAGCAACAGAAAGTCTTTTCGATTCCACCAACTTTATCTACATTCCACTTTGCTTGGCTCTGTGCGCCAATTGGTTGCCAAACATTTTTCTGGAAATACTCAGAGACTGTGGTGCCAGTAATCTTTTTAATCACCATGCCAAGAAGTTGAGTATCAACACTTCGATACTCTGGTTTGGTACCTGGTTCGTCTTGCATTCTCTGATTGTGATGCAGCCACCATGGAATATCTGTTGAGGCATACATCTGAGCAATGGCAACGCCCCAACCAGCTGGGCCAGTCGGATAATTATCGCTAACTCCGATACCAGAGCTCATGTCGAGTAAATTTCTAATGGTTACTTGATCGAAACTGGTGCCAACTTTATATTCTGGCAGAATGCTGACAAAAGTATCGCTCTCTTTTAATTTGCCAGCAGAGATTAATTGGCCAATCATGATTGAGGTCAGCGTCTTGGCTACCGAGTAAGTCGGTAACAAAGTATCTTTGGTCTTGCCATTGAAATACTTCTCGAAGACCAATTTGCCATCTTTAATTACCAAGAAAGCATTGGTTTCGGTATCCGTCATGAATTTCTCAAGTGAAATCATTTCGCCGTCATAATTAACTTGGCTAGGTAGATTTGCATTACCGGTGGCCCATGAGATTCGGCTGTCTGCTGGTTCGATTATGTGCGCTGGCATTAAGTCAGGAGTTTTGGAAGCCGGTGCTAGACCCAATTTAATTGCTGCAATCGGCTCTGGATATCGAATCGCTTTAGTAAATCCGAATAGCGCTAAATAGAGCACTAGGACGGTAACAAGAGTGCGCTTTAGAAATTTGAACACGCCAATAGAGTAGCCTCAAGTAAGATGCTCGTCATGGATGCGCAAGCTTTAGTCAATGATTTAGCCGATCAGGCACGCACCGCCGCACGCACTCTTTCCGTTGCAACTGGCGCCGAACGCGCTGCAGCGTTGTTGGCGATAGCAGATGAAATCGAAGCGCGTACCTTTGAAATTCAAGAAGCTAATCAAGCAGACATGGAACGCGGAAAGCGCGATGGTTTAAATAGCCAACTACTGGATCGATTGATGTTAAACGAAGCCCGTATCAAAGGGATCGCAAGCGGCGCGCGCCAAGTTGCCGAATTACCAGATCCACTTGGTCAAACACTGCGCGAACGCACATTGCCAAATGGTTTACATCTGCGCCAGATTTCAGTTCCATTTGGCGTAATTGGAATGGTCTATGAGGCTCGTCCAAATGTCACGGTAGACGCCGCGGTAATTCTTTTGATGAGCGGTAATGCGGCGCTACTTCGTGGTTCATCATCGGCTGAAAGCAGTAATCAGATTTTAGTTAAGGTTATGAAGGATGCACTTGCAAAGAGCAAAATTTCCCCTGAAGTTATTCAATTAATTCCGGCCAATGATCGCGCCACCACAATGGCGTTACTGAAGGCTCGCGGCCATGTTGATTTAGTAATTCCACGTGGCTCTGCCAATTTAATTCGCATGGTGGTCGACGAAGCAATCGTGCCAACTATCGAAACTGGCGCAGGTGTCTGCCATGTTTATGTAGATAAAGATGCAGATTTAGACAAAGCTATTCCAATTCTGATTAATTCAAAGACTCATCGTCCATCTGTCTGTAATGCGGCAGAGACGCTGCTAGTTCATAAAGATATTGCGCCAAAGTTTTTACCAATGGCGCTCAAAGCACTAAATGAATCTGGGGTAGTACTTCATGCCGATGCCGAAGCTGCAAAGGCGGCGGAGATTTTGGGAATTCGTGCTCAAGCGGCAACCGCAGAGAATTGGGCTACTGAATACGGAGTTTTAGAGATGAATGTTGGCGTGGTTGATTCGGTAGAAGCCGCTTCGGCACACATTGCGAAATTCGGCACTAATCACACAGAATCTATCGTTACTGAGAATAAAGAAACTGCCGACAAATTCGTAAAACTCTCTGATTGTGCTGCAGTAATGATCAATGCATCTACTCGATTTACCGATGGCGAGCAGATGGGATTTGGCGCTGAAATTGGCATCTCAAATCAGAAATTACACGCCCGTGGTCCAATGGGCTTAGAACAGATGACCACCACCACCTGGGTCGTCACTGGTAATGGCCAAATTCGCAACTAATTCGCCAGCATCTGATTAATTAATTAGAATTCACCGCATGTCTAGCCTTTCACGTGCTGAAGTTGCCAAGTTAGCAAAGCTCGCACGCATCGAATTAACTGACGCCGAGATGGATGCACTTTCATCTGAGTTCGCAGTTATTTTGGGCGCAGTCGATCGAATTCAGGGAGCACCACTTGCTGATGTCCAACCGACATCTCATCCGCTTCCAATTAGCAACGTAACTCGTCCAGATGTAGTTATTCCATCACTTTCTCCAGATGACGCGTTGAGTGGAGCACCTGCACAAGAAGAGCAGCGATTCCGAGTGCCTCAGATTTTGGGTGAAGAATGATTCGCAAAAACGCATCCGAAATGGCAGCCGCGTTAGCTGCAAAAGAGATTTCATCTGTTGAATTAGTTAATGCACACTTTGATCGCATCGCAGAAGTTGATGGAGAAGTAAAAGCATTTCTACATTTAGATAAAGAAGGTGCACTTGCGCAGGCAAAATCAGTAGATGATTCGCGTGCTAAAGGCGACACCTTAGCGCCGCTTGCGGGCGTTCCGGTTGCGCTAAAAGATATCTTTACTCAAAAAGGCATCCCAACCACTGCAGGTTCAAAGATGCTCGAAGGTTGGCGTCCACCTTACGATGCAACCGTTACTGCAAATTTAAAGCAGAATGGCATTGTCATTCTGGGTAAGACCAATATGGATGAATTTGCCATGGGCTCTTCGACAGAGAACTCTGCGTACCATCCAACTCATAACCCTTGGGATTTATCTCGAATTCCGGGTGGCTCTGGCGGTGGATCTTCTGCATCTCTTGCTGCTTTTGAAGCGCCGTTGGCACTTGGTACCGATACTGGAGGCTCTATTCGCCAACCGGCAGCGGTAACTGGCACCGTTGGCGTCAAGCCTACTTACGGCGCCGTTTCTCGCTACGGCATGATTGCTTTCTCATCTTCACTTGATCAGGGCGGACCTTGTGCGCGTACCGTGCTTGATGCGGCGCTACTTCATGAAGCAATTGCTGGTCATGATCCAAAAGATTCCACTTCTATTAATGCTCCAACTCCAAAAGTTGTCGAAGCTGCGAAGCGCGCAAATGTAAAAGGTTTAAAAGTTGGCGTAATCAAAGAACTACAAGGAGACGGGTATCAAAAAGGCGTTCTAAATCGCTTCAATGAATCTATCGAATTGCTTGCATCGCTTGGTGCGGAGATTGTTGAAGTATCTTGTCCATCTTTTGAGTATGCGCTTGCTGCATATTATCTAATTGCGCCATCTGAATGTTCATCTAACTTAGCTCGCTTTGATGCGATGCGCTATGGAATGCGTGTTGGTGAAGGCGATGCCGAAGCAGTTATGAACGCGACTCGAGAAGCAGGCTTTGGTCGCGAAGTTAAACGTCGCATCATCCTAGGCACCTATGCGCTTTCAAGTGGTTACTACGATGCGTATTACGGAAGTGCACAGAAGGTTCGCACTTTGATTATGCAGGATTATGCAAAGGCATTTGCCGGTGTAGATATTTTGGTTTCGCCAACTGCGCCAACCACTGCATTTAAAATTGGCGAAAAGAGCAATGATCCACTTGCAATGTATTTAAATGACGTTGCGACAATTCCAGTTAACTTAGCTGGAATCTGTGGAATGTCTCTGCCTTCAGGTTTAGCCGATGAAGATAACCTGCCAGTTGGATTCCAAATCATGGCTCCTGCAATGGAAGATCAGCGCCTTTATAACGCTGGAGCTGCTCTAGAAGCGGCGCTGCTCTCTAAATGGGGCGCCCCATTACTTGATAAAGCTCCAGTACTAGGAGGTGCTCGCTAATGTCATTGTCATATGAAGATGTCGTAGCCAAGTACGAACCAGTTATGGGCTTAGAAGTTCACGTCGAACTTAATACCAATTCGAAGATGTTCTGTGGTTGCGCTACGGTTTTTGGTGCAGAACCAAATACCCAAACTTGTCCAGTTTGCTTAGGTCTACCTGGTGCACTTCCGGTCGTCAACGAAAGAGCCATTGAATCTGCAATTAAAATTGGTTTGGCGTTGAATTGCAAAGTTGCACCATTTAGCCGCTTTGCGCGTAAGAATTATTTCTATCCAGATATGCCAAAGAACTATCAGACTTCACAATACGATGAACCAATCTGTTTTGATGGTTATTTAGATGTTGAAATTGATACCGAAGAGGGCGCAAAAACTTTCCGTATTGAAATCGAACGCGTCCATATGGAAGAGGACACTGGAAAATCACTTCATATGGGTGGCGCAACTGGTCGCATTCATGGCGCTGATTACTCACTACTTGATTACAATCGTGCCGGTATTCCATTAATTGAAATCGTTACCAAAATAATTCCTGGCACCGGCAAATACGGACCAGAGGTAGCGAAAGCTTATGTAGCCGAACTTCGCGATATTTTGCGCAGCATTGGAGTCTCCGATGTAAAGATGGAACAAGGATCGCTGCGTTGTGACGCTAACGTTTCGTTACGTTTAATTGGTACCGAAACATTGGGCACTCGCTCTGAATCTAAGAACGTAAATTCACTTCGCTCTGTTGAACGCGCGATTCGCGGTGAAATGATTCGCCATGCCGAGTTATTAAATGCAGGTCAGAAAGTTAAACAAGAGACTCGCCACTTCCAAGAAGATACTGGTTTAACTCGTAGCGGTCGCTCAAAAGAAGAGGCTGAAGATTATCGCTACTTCCAAGATCCAGATTTAGTTCCGGTAGCGCCAAGTGCCGAATGGGTTGAAGAGTTACGTAAAACCCTTCCTGAGAAGCCATCTGCGCACCGAAAACGCTTAAAAGAGGCTTGGTCGGTTCCGGATAAGGAAATGGCCGCGATGATTAATGCAGATTTACTTGGCACCGTTGAAGCTACGGTAAATCTTGGCGCCGATCCAACTAAAGCTCGTGGTTGGTGGCTAGGTGAAATTTCTCGTATCGCAAATGAGAAAGAAGTTGCGGTCGAAGAGTTATCAATTACTCCAAAAGATGTTGCTGAAATTATTGCGTTAATTAATAAGGGAGAGTTGACCGATAAGTTGGCGCGCCAGGTTGTAGATGGCGTCATCAACGGCGAAGGCAACCCTGCAGAGGTAATCGCAAAGCGTGGATTTAAAGTGGTTAGCGATGATGGTGCATTGCTTGCTGCAATTGAAAAAGTTTGTGCTGCAATGCCAGATGTGGCAGAGAAAGTTCGCGGTGGACATTTACCAGCAGCTGGCGCGTTAATCGGCGCAGTAATGAAGGAAACAAAAGGCCAAGCAGATGCTGCGAAAGTTCGCGAGCTTCTACTTGGCCATCTGGGTCAAGCTAATTAACTAGTGGGAGATCACGCCTTCAGTTTCTGTTAGTGATTCCTTTCCTACATTAATAAATAAGTAGAGCACCACTGCGCCAATTGTTAATAACAATGCGCTGAATTTAAATGCGGTAACAAAGCCATGGGTCATGGCGAATGGCTGCACCATTTGGCCAAGCGAGGTATGTGCTGCCGCGTAATTAGTAGCCGCTGTTGCTGCAATGGTATTTAGCAGCGCAGTTCCAAGTGATCCACCAATCTGCTGGCTGGTATTTACCATCGCGCTAGCAACGCCAGTGTCATGGTTACTTACCGCATGTAAAGAGGTAGAAGTTAAAGGAATAAAGACCAGCGCCATACCGCTAGACATAATTAATAGCGCAGGCAATACGTGAGTTACGTACGCAGTCTCCGGAGTAATTCGAGTCAGCAACATCAAACCAGCAGCTGCAGCTAGTAGACCTGGAACCATGAGTGGCTTTGGTCCAAACTTCGGCAGCAATTGCGATGCGATTCCCGCAAAAACAATGATTCCGGCAGTAAATGGCAAGAATGCAAAGCCAGATTTAAGTGGGCTGTAACCCAAAATTACTTGAAGATATAAACCTAAGAATAGAAACATTGAAAATAAACCAGCGCCTACCACTAGCGAACCTAGATATGAACCACCACGATTTCTTTCAGAGACAACGCGAAGTGGAAGTAGTGGATTCTTAACGCGCATTTCGATAAGTACGAAAATCAAAAGTAGCGCTACTGCAGATACTAGGAATGCAATAGTGCTCGCATCTGACCAACCTTCAGTCGCAGCATTGTTAAATCCATAAGTAAGTGCGAATAGACCAGCGGTTGCGGTAATTACACCTGGAATGTCGTAACTACGATCACCTTCGGCGTGAGATTCGTGAACAAACTTCGCTGCCAAGATTCCGGCCACGATTGCAATTGGAGTATTAACACCTAAGCACCAGCGCCATGAGAAATATTCAGTAAGCGTTCCGCCCAAAATCAGACCGATTGCAGCGCCGCCACCTGAGATTGCGCCCATTACACCGAATGCTTTCGCGCGCTCTGCTGGCACGGTAAATGTAACGCTGATAATTGATAGCGCAGCTGGCGCAAGTAGCGCGCCAAATACGCCTTGCAATGCGCGTGAAGCGAATAGCAATCCCTGTGTTGAGGCAATTCCGCCGAGCGCTGAAGCTGCAGCAAAACCAGCTAGACCAATAATGAAAACTTTTTTACGGCCAACGAAGTCACCAATTCGGCCACCAAGTAATAGTAAGGAGCCAAACGCCAAGGTATAAGCTGTGATTACCCATTGTTGATTTGCATCTGTAATTCCCAAATCAACTTTCGCACTTGGGATGGCAATATTTACGATTGAAGAATCTAGAACCACCATGAGTTGTGAAATTGCCACAACAAAAAGGGTTCGCCAACGATCCTTAAAAATAATTTCTGGCGCTACAGTTTTCAAGATACTCTCCATACTTATAGGTTTCGTCTATTTGCAGTGGCTAACGCTATACAGGGCTAGGACATTCCACTAATTGAGACATGAATAGAACTTTAATAAGAGGTGTATCCAGCCTATGATTTGCACCATGTCTAACATGAAACCTCGCTCGGGATTAGTTACTGATGGATTAGAGCGCGCACCAGCTCGAGGAATGCTTCGCGCAGTTGGTATGGGGGATGAAGATTGGGTCAAGCCACAAATCGGCATCGTCTCCTCTTGGAATGAAATTACTCCGTGCAATCTCTCATTAGATCGTTTAGCTAAAGCATCCCGTAAAGGCGTAATTGATGCTGGCGGTTTCCCAATGCAATTCGGCACCATCTCTGTTTCAGATGGTATTTCGATGGGGCATGAAGGTATGCACTTCTCATTAGTCTCTCGTGAAGTAATTGCAGATTCAGTTGAAACTGTGATGCAAGCAGAACGACTTGATGGCATGGTGACTTTTGCAGGTTGCGATAAGTCATTGCCTGGAATGATGATGGCAGCGGCACGTATTGATGTGGCTTCGGTATTTGTTTATGCCGGCTCTACATTACCTGGCCAAGTAGATGGTAAAGATGTCACGATTATTGATGCTTTTGAAGCGGTCGGTGCATGCGCGCGTGGTTTGATTTCGAAGGAACGTGTAGATGAAATCGAACGTGCAATCTGTCCAGGCGAAGGTGCATGTGGCGGTATGTACACCGCTAACACCATGGCCACAGTTGGCGAAGCGATTGGACTTTCGCTGCCAGGTTCTGCAGCGCCCCCAGCTGTTGATCGTCGACGCGATACCTATGCTGAAAAAGCGGGCGCTGCGGTAGTTAACTTAATCGAAAAGGGAATCACTACCCGCGATATTTTGACTAAGAAAGCTTTTGAAAATGCGATCACTGCCGTAATGGCGCTTGGTGGTTCCACCAATGCTGTGTTGCACTTACTTGCAATCGCACATGAAGCCGAAGTTGATTTAACACTAGAAGATTTCCATCGCATCGGTTCCAAAGTGCCGCTACTTGGTGATCTAAAACCGTTTGGTAAATATGTAATGAGCGATGTCGATAAAGTTGGTGGAATTCCAGTAGTGCTTCGCATGTTATTAGATGCTGGATATTTGCATGGTGACGTGTTGACGGTTACCGGTAAAACTATGGCGGAAAATTTGGCAGAAATTAATCCACCGCTTGCAGATGGCAATGTGCTACATGCAATTAATCAACCACTATCTACAGATGTGGGAATTACTATTTTGGGCGGCTCACTTGCAACAGAAGGCGCAGTTTGCAAAACTGCTGGTATCGGCATTGAAACCTTCGAAGGGCCAGCGCGAGTTTTTGAACGCGAACAAGCAGCGATGGAAGCACTTGAGAATGGAACCATTCAAGCAGGCGATGTCGTTGTAATCCGTTATGAAGGACCAAAAGGTGGTCCTGGTATGCGCGAGATGTTGATGATTACTGGCGCAATTAAAGGTGCCGGACTTGGAAAATCAACGTTGCTATTAACTGATGGTCGTTTCTCTGGAGGATCTACGGGTCTATGCGTTGGACATGTGGCGCCAGAAGCAGTCGATGGCGGACCAATTGCATTTATTAAAGATGGCGATTTAATTCGAATCGACATCACAAAGCGCACTCTAGATTTATTAGTAGATGCGGCAGAACTTGAAAAGCGAAAAGCTGGCTGGAAACCGCTGCCACATAAATATGACCGTGGCGTGCTACATAAGTATTCCAAGCTGGTGGGTAGCGCTTCCAAAGGCGCGGTCTGCGACTAAATTAGCAATTTAAGACGAACGTCCGCATTTTGAGATGCTCATCTCAACTATTGACGCTCCTATATTTATAAGAGAGAATTTCGCCATGCAAAAGGCAACTATCGTTTCATCATCAGTAATTGTGGTGGTCATTCGATAGCGCGTGCCCGAAATCGGAAAACGCGCCCACTGAAGAGTCAGTGGGTTTTTTAATTTAAAGAGAGGAGTAAGTGCGCAGATGAGCAGTCAAATTACAGGAGCTCAATCGCTAGTCAAGTCACTTGAAGCTGCTGGCGTTGATGTGATGTTTGGACTACCTGGCGGTGCGATCTTGCCAGCTTACGATCCAATCTACGATTCAAAAATTCGCCATATCTTGGTACGTCACGAGCAAGGTGCCGGACATGCTGCAGAAGGTTATGCGCAAGTTACTGGTCGTGCGGGTGTTTGTATTGCAACTTCAGGACCAGGTGCGACCAATTTAGTAACTCCACTTGCGGATGCCGCTATGGACTCTGTTCCAGTTGTGGCAATTACTGGTCAAGTTCCGGGACCGGCAATCGGAACCGATGCATTCCAAGAGGCAGATATCCGCGGCATCACCATGCCATTTACTAAACATAATTTTTTAGTAACCGATGCGCGTGAAATTCCAAATGCAGTTGCGCAAGCATTTCACATAGCCACCACTGGTCGACCTGGTCCGGTTTTAGTAGATATCGCAAAAGATGCGCTACAAACAATGACTGATTTCAATTGGCCGAAAGAGATCAAACTTGCTGGCTATCGAATTCCTGGCGAACCAGATCCGCAATCAATTGCAGATGCGGCTCAATTAATTGCTGAATCCAAGAAGCCAGTCTTCTATGTTGGCGGAGGTTTAATTAAAGCTAACGCTTCAGCAGATTTAAAAGAGCTAGCTGAAAAAGTTGGTGCACCAGTAGTTACAACTTTGATGGCACTTGGCGCATTTCCAGATTCACATCGACAGCATTTAGGTATGCCTGGCATGCATGGATCAGTATCTGCAGTAACTGCGTTACAGAAAGCTGATTTACTTATTACATTAGGTGCGCGTTTTGATGATCGCGTAACGGGCAAACTCTCTTCATTTGCACCAAAAGCACGTGTAATTCATGTTGATATTGATCCTGCCGAATTAGGCAAGAATCGCAGCGTAGATGTGCCAATTAATGGCGATTTAAAGGCCGTCATCAAAGCTTTGATTCCTGCAATTAAGCAGAAGCCAGATATCGCAGCTTGGTGGAGAGCGCTAGATAAATTAAAGGCAACTTATCCTGTTGGATATGACAAACCTGCTGATGGATCGCTTGCTCCTCAATATGTAATCGAACGTATTGGCCAGATTTCAGGTTCTGATTCAATTTATGTGGCTGGCGTTGGCCAACATCAAATGTGGGCGTCGCAATTTATTAATTATGAAAAACCACGCACCTGGCTTAACTCAGGTGGTGCAGGAACCATGGGATATGCAGTTCCAGCAGCGATGGGCGCAAAAGTTGGCGCACCTGATACAACTGTTTGGGCAATCGATGGCGATGGTTGCTTCCAGATGACAAATCAGGAATTAGTAACTTGCGCGCTAAATAATATTCCAATCAAAGTTGCAATTATCAATAACGAATCACTTGGCATGGTTCGCCAGTGGCAAACACTTTTCTATAAGGGTCGCTACTCGAATACAGATTTGAAATCTAAATTAGTTCCAGATTTCGTAATGCTTGCCGAATCAATGGGTTGCGTTGGGCTTCGCTGTGAAGATCCTTCACAAGTTGATGTAACCATAGATAAGGCAATGTCCATTGATGATCAACCAGTGGTAGTTGATTTCCGCGTGAATCGCGACTCAATGGTCTGGCCAATGGTGGCAGCCGGAACTTCTAATGATGACATCATGGTTGCGCGTGAAACAGCGCCTGACTGGGATTCACAGGAGTTATAAAATGGCAAAACACACATTAGCGGTCTTAGTAGATAACTCATCTGGTGTTCTAGCACGCGTAGCTTCACTATTTGCACGACGTGCATTCAATATTGATTCACTGGCAGTAGGCCCAACCGAAGATCCTTCAATTTCACGTATGACCATTGTGGTAAATGTTGAAGGCCATGCGCTGGAACAAGTTATCCGTCAGCTGGATAAGTTAATTAACGTAATTCACGTCTCAGAGATCAAGCCTGCGAAATCAACCCAAGAAGAGTTGGTTTTAGTAAAGGTTAAACACAATCCAAGAATTGATTCAATAATCTCGAAATTTGGCGCGAAAATCGTCGATAACAGCGAAAATGTATTAATTATTGAATCAACCAATAGCGTTGCGCTCAATGAAGAGCTTCTCGCATCTCTGAAAGAATTTGGCGTAATCGAATTTGTTCAATCTGGCGTAGTTGCACTCTCACACGGCAGCGCAGCGCTGGCAGATCAGACCCTTGATATCCAATCAATTTCAACAGACCGCCAAGCGGACTACCAAAACTAAGCAGTAAGAGCCGAAACCAAGAAAAAGGAAAGCAAACCAATGGCAACTATGTATCACGAAGAAGATGCAGATCTATCAATCATCCAAGGTCGCAAGGTCGCAATCATTGGTTATGGTTCACAAGGACATGCACACGCACTTAACTTGCGCGATAGCGGAGTAGATGTTCGCGTTGGACTTAAAGAAGGTTCACCTTCACGCGCAAAGGCAGAAGCAGAAGGTCTAAAGGTTACTTCGGTAGCGGAAGCGGTAAAGGAATCAACAGTAATTATGATTCTGGCACCAGATCACGTACAGCGTCATATCTACACAGAATCAATCTTGCCAAATCTAAAAGATGGCGATGCGCTTTTCTTTGGACATGGTTTCAATATTCGCTTCGGATACATCAAGCCACCTGCAAATGTTGATGTTTGCATGGTTGCGCCAAAGGGTCCAGGACACTTGGTGCGTCGCGAGTACGCAGCAGGTCGTGGCGTTCCAGTAATCGTGGCAGTAGAACAAGATGCAACCAAGAACGCTTGGCCATTAACACTTTCATATGCAAAGGCAATCGGCGGCCTACGCGCAGGTGGAATTCTCACCACATTTACCGAAGAGACAGAGACAGATCTATTTGGTGAGCAGTCAGTACTTTGTGGCGGCGCTTCACAATTAGTTATGTACGGTTTCGAAACGCTAACTGAAGCTGGATACCAGCCAGAGGTCGCATACTTCGAGTGCTTGCACGAACTTAAGTTGATTGTTGACTTGATGTACGAAGGTGGAATTGCAAAGCAGCGTTGGTCAGTATCTGATACTGCTGAATACGGTGATTACGTTTCAGGTCCACGCGTTATCGATCCATCTGTGAAGCAACACATGAAGGAAGTACTTGCAGATATTCAGTCAGGCGCATTCGCAAAGCGCTTCATTGATGATCAAGAAGCAGGCGCTCCAGAATTTAAGGCGCTACGCGCAAAGGGCGAAGCTCACCCAATCGAAGCTACTGGTCGCGAACTTCGCAAGATGCTCTCTTGGATCAAATCTTCAAATAAGGATGATTACCAAGAAGGTAAGGCTGCGCGCTAAGCGTATTTCTTAATTTATTAAAGATGACCAAGCCTGTTGTACTAATTGCTGAGGAACTCAGCCCTGCAACGATGCAGGCGCTGGGACCAGATTTCGAGATTCGCCATGTTGATGGTGCAGATCGAAGCGCTCTGATCCCAGCACTTAGTGCTGGCGTGGATGCAGTATTAATTCGCTCTGCAACTCAGATGGATGCAGAAGCGATTGCAGCGGCAAAAGGTTTGAAAGTTATTGCCCGTGCAGGAGTTGGTTTAGATAACGTAGATATCCCAGCTGCAACTGATGCTGGCGTCATGGTTGTTAATGCGCCAACTTCAAATATTGTTTCAGCCGCTGAGCTAGCAATTTCATTATTGCTAGCAAGTGCACGTTTTGTTTCACCGGCGCATGCTGCGCTACGAAACGGCAAATGGGCACGTTCAAAGTTCACCGGTGCTGAAGTTTTTGAAAAGACTCTTGGCGTCATTGGTTTCGGAAAGATTGGCCAATTAGTTGCGCATCGTATGCAGGCATTTGGTATGAATGTTGTGGCATACGATCCATACCTACAACCTGCGCGTGCAGCACAATTGGGAGTGCAGTTAGTAACTCTTGATGAACTTCTTAAGCAATCAGATTTCATCACAATTCACTTACCTAAGACCAAAGAGACTGTTAACTTAATCGGGGAAGAGGCGCTTAAGAAAGTTAAGCCTTCTGTTCGCATTATCAATGCCGCTCGTGGCGGTGTACTAGATGAAACTGCTCTATACAACGCAATTATAGAAGGTCGCGTAGCTGGTGCAGGTTTGGATGTTTTTGCCAAAGAACCTTGTACCGATTCACCTTTATTCGAATTGGATCAAGTTGTGGCAACTCCACATTTAGGTGCATCAACCGATGAGGCACAAGAGCGCGCTGGTATTGCAGTTGCAGTATCAGTTCGTAAGGCACTTGCAGGCGATCTAGTTCCTGACGCGGTAAACGTAAAGGGCGGCGCAGTTCATGAAGAGATTCGTCCATCACTACCGTTGGTAGAAAAGATGGCGGAGATTGCGACTGCTTATGCAGGGAGTCTGCCATCCAGCATGGAAGTTAATGTACTTGGCGAAATCGCAGCTTATGACGCAGCTGTTTTGGCAACAAGCGCGCTTAAAGGCGCTATCGAAACTACCGTTGAAGAAGATGTTACTTATGTGAATGCACCAAAGCTTGCAGAGGAACGTGGGATGAGTGCAACTGTTAAGAATGATCCAAATTGCGAGCAATTCCGTAGCTCTATTCAACTCAAAGTTGCAATGGCAAACGGAACTAATTTCGTTGTAGAAGGCACCTTGGTTGGTATTCGTAAAGTTGAGAAGATTGTTTCAATCGATGGATTTGGTCTGGATTTATCACCAGGAAAGCACATGATTTTCCTGCGATACATGGATAAGCCGGGTGTTATCGGCGCAATGGGTGGCGAACTTGGAAAAGCTGGCGTAAACATTGCAGGTATGCAGGTTTCACGTCGCGAAGTTGGCGGCATGGCGCTGATGGCTCTGACCGTTGATGATTCAGTTTCAGAAAGCATTTTAGAGAACGTTAAGAAAACAACTGGTGCAGATTTAGCTCGCACTGTGAACCTGGAGAAATAATGTCGAAGTCAATCAATCTTGCAGTTATCGCTGGCGATGGAATCGGTCCAGAAGTTGTTGCTGAAGGTTTGAAAGTATTGGATGTTGTTGGCGCAAAGCATGGCGTAACTTTTAACAAGACTTCATATGATCTTGGCGCAGGCTACTGGCACCGCACTGGTGAAGTTCTTCCAGATTCTGTTATGGCAGAGATTGCAAAGTCAGATGTAATTTTGCTTGGTGCTGTTGGAGATCCAACTGTTCCATCTGGAGTTTTAGAGCGCGGTCTACTTCTTAAATTGCGTTTTGCATTTGATCATTACATCAATCTACGTCCAGCTAAATTACATGCTGGCGTTAAGGGCCCACTTGCAACTGAAAAGCCAATTGATTTTGTTGTGGTTCGCGAAGGCACGGAAGGTCCATACGTTGGTGCAGGCGGAACTCTTGCATTCGGAACTGATTCGGAAATTGCTACCGAAGAATCGCTAAATACCCGCCGTGGTGCTGAACGCGTTATCCGCGATGCATTTGTGCGTGCGCAAGGCCGTCCACGTAAAAAGTTAACTTTGGTTCATAAGAACAATGTTTTAACTCGCGCTGGCGGATTATGGACGCGTACTTTCGAAGCGGTTGCGAAAGAGTTTCCAGATGTGACTACCGACTATCTACACGTAGATGCCGCATCAATGTTCTTCGTTACAAATCCAGAGCGTTTCGACGTGGTAGTTACTGACAATCTCTTCGGTGACATTCTTACCGACATCGCGGCAGCTATCTGCGGTGGTATTGGTCTTGCCGCTTCTGGAAATATCAATCCAACCGGTGCATTCCCGTCAATGTTCGAACCAGTACATGGTTCTGCTCCTGATATTGCCGGTAAGCAGTTAGCTGATCCAACTGCGACCATCATGTCGGTTGCAATGATGTTGGATTATTTAGGTTTTGGTGCAGCAGCTCGCGAAGTAGAGGCAGCAGTGGCAGCAGATCTTGCAACACGTGGTGATACCAAGCGTTCTACATCTGAAGTTGGCGATGCGTTAGTAAAGGCGCTTTCATAATGAAGAAAATTCTCAATCCAAATGCAGTTCCGGCAGCAGAGCGCGATGCCAAGGTAGCTGAAGGCGGTTTTGGTAAGTACTACACCGATCACATGGTGACTATAGATTGGGATGAAAAGACCGGTTGGGCGGAACCTGTTCTGCAACCATATGGTCCGCTAACTCTTGATCCAGCAACTGCGGTTTTTCATTATGGCCAGGAAATTTTCGAAGGCATGAAGGCATACCGCCAAAAAGATGGCGGTGTAGCGCTATTTCGTCCAGAGGCTAATGCCGAGCGTTTTAATCGAAGCGCAAAACGTTTAGCGCTTCCAGAGTTACCTGTAGCTACCTTTATTGAAACTGTCGAAGAGTTGGTCAAGCAAGATATTGGCTGGGTTCCAAATGCAATTGGAGAATCGCTTTATATCCGTCCATTTATGATCGCTACTGAAGTTGGCTTAGGCGTACGTCCAACAAATAAGGCGAAATTCATTTTGATCGCAACACCAGCAGGTGCTTATTTCAATCCATCGAAAGCGGTAACGGTTTGGATATCAACTGAATATGTTCGCGCCGCTCCTGGTGGCACCGGCGAAGCAAAGTGTGGCGGCAATTATGCAGCATCTCTAGTTGCACAAAAAGCAGCAGCAGCTGAAGGTTGCGATCAAGTTGTTTGGCTTGATGCAGTCGAACGCAAGTGGGTTGAAGAGATGGGCGGCATGAACCTTTACTTCGTAAAGGGAAATAAGGTCGTTACTCCTAAATTAACTGGAACTCTTTTGCCTGGTATTACTCGCGATTCGATTCTTTCAGTAGCTCGCGATCTAGGTTTTGAGACCGAAGAGGTAATGCTCTCGGTCGATGATTGGAAAGATGGCATCGCATCTGGTGCAATCACCGAAACTTTTGCTTGCGGTACTGCAGCGGTAGTTTCTCCAATTGGCGCAGCAAAATCTAAGTGGGGCACATGGGTAACTGGTGATGGCAATCCTGGCGCTACCACAATGAAAATTCGCGAAGCGCTATTAAATATTCAGCATGGCCAGATTGCAGATAAACATGGTTGGGTGAAGGTCGTTAAGTAATGACAAACCCAAACAAAATGTCCGATAATTTTCACGTCTATGACACGACGCTTCGTGATGGCGCGCAGCAAGAGGGTTTAAATTTAAGCGTTCACGATAAATTACAAATCGCGCGTCATTTGGATGATTTAGGCGTGGGTTTTATCGAAGGTGGATGGCCAGGGGCTAATCCAAAAGATACTGAATTCTTTGAATTAGCTAAGAAAGAGTTGAAGTTAAAGCACGCAACATTTGTGGCATTTGGTGCTACTCGTCGTGCAAATACTAAAGCTGCAGACGATCCGCTAATTGCTGCGCTTCGTAACTCTGGTGCACCGGTTGTAACTATGGTGGCTAAATCGCATGATCGCCACGTTGATCTAGCGCTTAAAACCACCCTTGATGAGAATCTAAATATGATTCGCGATTCAATTCAGCATTTAAAGAGCGAAGGACAGCGCGTATTTATCGACGCGGAGCATTTCTTTGATGGTTATCGCGCCAATCGTGCTTATGCGCTAGAAGTTGTGAGAGTTTCTGCAGAAGCTGGCGCAGATGTAATTGCGCTCTGCGATACCAATGGCGGCATGTTGCCTGATGAGATTGCAGATGTAGTTCATGACATTTTGGGCGCATCAAGTGCGCGTCTTGGCATTCACTGCCACAACGACACCGGTTGTGCAATTGCTAATTCAATGGCAGCAGTCGCGGCAGGTGCCACTCATGTTCAGGGCACTATTAATGGTTACGGTGAGCGCACTGGTAATGCAGATTTAGTATCAATCATCGCGAATTTAGAATTAAAGAAAGATAAGAAGCTACTTCCTGATAATTTGCTTCGCGAATCATTCCGTATCTCACATGCAATCGCTGAAGTTACCAACGTAAAGCCATCTGCACGTCAGCCATATGTAGGTCTCTCTGCTTTTGCGCACAAAGCTGGTTTACATGCTTCGGCAATCAAAGTTGATCCAAATCTTTATCAGCACGAAGATCCAGCCAGCGTCGGTAACGATATGCGAATGCTGGTCTCTGACATGGCTGGCCGCGCGTCAATTGAATTAAAGAGCCAAGAACTTGGCGTTGATCTAGGTGGCGACAAGGAACTTATTACACGCATCGTTGAACGTGTAAAAGATATGGAATCTAAAGGTTTCACTTTCGAAGCGGCAGATGCATCATTTGAATTATTAGTTCGCGAAGAGATTGCCAAGAAGCGTCCAGAATTCTTCACTGTTTCTCATTGGTTAACCAGTGTCGAAAGCGATCAGGATGGCAGCATTGTGACCAAAGCAGAAGTTACAGTTTCGGCAAACGGTGAATCACTTGTTTGCATTGGATCTGGAAATGGTCCAGTTAACGCTTTTGATAATGCGCTGCGCTCTGGACTTTCAAAGCTATACCCAGAGCTCGCCGAACTTGAATTAACAGATTACAAAGTTCGTATTCTTGAAGGTCGCTTAGGTACCGGTGCTATTACTCGTGTATTAGTTGAAACTTCAGATAAGAATGGTTCTTGGAACACTGTTGGAGTACACGAGAACGTGATCGCCGCATCTGCAATGGCTTTGGAAGACGCACTTACCTTCGGCTTAATCCGTCAAGGACGTCGCCCCGAGTAAACTGCAGGTATGCAGAGCGCGATTGAGAGATTTACTACTCACTTAAATCGCGAACGTTCTTTATCTGATAACACAATCCGCGCATATTTAGGCGATTTAGAATCTTTAGCTTCGCATTTAAATGCGCTTGGTGTAACAGATATCAAAACTCTAAATATCAGCCATTTAAGAAGTTGGCTGGCTAACCAACAGACCAAAGGCGCATCGCGCACCACGCTGTCACGTCGCGCAACTTCGATAAAATTATTCACAAAGTGGGCGGCAAAAGAAGGCTTAATTCCAAGTGATGTGGGATTTAATCTGGCCACACCAAAATCGCATCGCATCCTGCCCGAGATAGTGGATGTAAAAACTGCAGATATCGCAATGCAAGCACTGGAGAGCGTTGCTGAAGAGACTGGCGAGCTAACTGCAGTTAGAAATTTAGCGATGGTGGAGATGCTCTATGCATCAGGTGCTCGCGTATCTGAATTATGTGGATTGGATTTAAAGGATGTCGATTACGAACGCCAAACCATTCGCGTAATTGGTAAAGGTAATAAAGAGCGAGTAATTCCTATCGGAAGGCCAGCAGTTGCGGCGCTAGAGAAGTGGCTGGCAGTTAGAGCGCAATTAGCAAATGAAAAAAGCGGAAACGCAATTTTCATTGGTGCACGAGGCAAACGCATTGATCAACGCCAAGTCAGAGAAGTGGTTTATAAAACCATCGAACTTGGACCGCATGCTTTAAGGCATTCCGCCGCGACTCATTTATTAGAAGGTGGCGCAGATTTGCGAACTGTCCAAGAAATCTTGGGCCATGCATCACTTTCGACCACTCAGATATATACCCACGTATCAGCGGAGAGATTGCATTCCGCCTTTAAACAGGCGCATCCCAGAGCCTGATTTCGCTATTTTCTAGCTCGCCGATAGAATTTCGCCTGCACCGAGAAGTGATTTTCGGTGACATCACAGCACTGACCGTCCAGACCTTGAATTGATTTCAAATGGCCTGTTCCGGGAAAGCGTTTCGGTCTCTAACCAGAGCATTCGCTACCAGTGCGAGGGAGCCAAACAGATCGTTTAGCTCGACAACCGAGTGCAGTTTCGACAAGTTCGAAACTGAAAAAGGAGCGTGCCCAAGTGGCAGTTGTAACAATGCGAGAACTCCTCGACAGCGGTGTTCACTTCGGACATCAGACACGTCGTTGGAATCCAAAGATGAAGCGTTTCATTTTCACCGAACGCAATGGCATCTACATTATCGACATCCAGCAATCATTGGGTCTAATCGATTCAGCATATGAATTCGTTAAGGACACAGTTGCAAAGGGTGGCAACATTCTTTTCGTTGGAACCAAGAAGCAAGCACAAGAACCAATCATTCAGCAGTCACAGCGCGTAGGTATGCCATCTGTTACTGAGCGTTGGTTGGGCGGCATGCTTACCAACTTCCCAACTGTTTACAAGCGAATCCAGCGCCTTAAGGAATTGGAAGCACTTGAAGCAGCAAACGATCAGCTGCTAACCAAGAAGGAACTTCTAGTGCTTCGCCGCGAACGCGAGAAGCTAACTAAGAACCTTGATGGTATTCGCAACATGACCAAGTTGCCTGCAGCAATCTGGGTTGTTGATACCAAGAAGGAACACCTTGCGGTTCAAGAAGCTAAGAAGCTTGGTATTCCAGTTATTGCAATCTTGGATACCAATTGCGATCCAGATGAAGTTGATTACAAGATTCCAGGTAATGACGATGCAATCCGTTCAATCGGTCTGCTAACTCGCGTTATAGCTGATGCAATTGCAGCTGGTCTACAGGCTCGCAGTGCACAGGTTAAGGAAGAGAACAAGCAAGCAGAAGTCGCTGAAGGCGAACCACTTGCTGATTGGGAGAAGGACATTCTCGAAGGAGCTACTGAATCAAAGTGAGTTACACAGCAGAAGATGTAAAGCGTTTACGTGAAGCAACTGCAGCAGGAATGCTCGATTGCAAGAAGGCGCTAGATGAAGCTAATGGTGATTACGACAAGGCTGTAGAAATCATTCGCGTTAAGGGTCTTAAGGGCGTTACCAAGCGTGAAGGTCGCGCAACTTCTAATGGTTTAGTTGTTGCAAAATCTGCAGGCGATATCGGTGTAATGCTCGAACTTAACTGCGAAACTGATTTCGTTGCTAAGGGCGATCGCTTCCAGGCGCTAGGTGATGAATTAGTTGATCACCTTCTAAAGACAAAGAGCGCAGATGTTGCTGCATTCTTAGCTTCAGAGATCGCACCTGGTCGTTCAGTACAACAGCACGTTGATGAAGCAAATGCGACACTTGGTGAGCGCATCGAAGTTCGTCGCGTAACTGTTTACGAAGGCGGTCCAGTAGGAATTTATCTACATAAGACCAGCCCAGATCTTCCACCACAGGTTGGCGTTTTGATTTCGCTAACCAAGGAAGCAATTGAAGTTGGTCGCGATGTTGCTCAGCACATTGCAGCTTTTGCACCACAGTTCGTAAATCGCGATGAAGTTCCAGCGGAACTAATCGAGAACGAACGTCGTATTGCAGAAGAGACCGCTCGCGAAGAAGGTAAGCCAGAAGCAGCGCTTTCAAAGATCGTTGAAGGTCGCGTTACTGGTTTCGTAAAGGAAGTTTCACTTCTAGAGCAGGCATTCGCAAAGGATGCAAAGAAGACTGTTCAGCAGATTCTTGATGAGGCGCAAACTGCGGTTAAGGCCTTCTCACGTTTCCGCGTCGGTCAGTAATACACTCTCCATAGAGTTAAGAAGTAGATAAGGAGCACTCATGTCGTCAAAAGGTTACGGCAGAGTGCTCCTTAAACTTTCTGGAGAAGTTTTCGGCGGAGAGAAGGGCATCGGTGTTGATCCCGATGTCGTTCAAGCAATTGCAAAGCAGATCGCTGATGTTGTTAAGTCCGGAACCCAGGTAGCAATCGTGGTTGGCGGCGGTAATTATTTCCGCGGCGCAGAGCTACAGACACGTGGCATGGAACGTTCACGCGCGGATTACATGGGCATGCTCGGTACAGTTATGAACTGTTTAGCGTTACAAGATTTCCTTGAGAAGCAGGGCGTTGATACTCGCGTACAGACTGCGATTTCAATGGGCCAAGTTGCAGAGCCATACATTCCACGTCGCGCAATCCGCCACCTAGAAAAGGGTCGCGTAGTTATTTTTGGCGCTGGCGCAGGTATGCCGTTCTTTACCACTGACACCGTTGCAGCACAGCGCGCATTAGAAATTGGCGCAAATGCGTTGCTTCTTGCAAAGAGCGGTGTTGATGGCGTTTACAACGCAGATCCTCGTAAGGATTCAAACGCAACTAAGTTCGAAACTATTACTTACGATGAAGTTCTATCTAAGTCACTCGCAGTTGCAGATGCAGCAGCATTTAGCTTATGCCGCGAAAATAAATTACCAATCGTGGTCTTTGACTTAATGAATAATGGAAATATTGCTCGCGCAGTTAAGGGCGAGAAAATCGGAACTCTAGTTAATTAAGGAAACCCCATGAGCGACATTGCATCAGTTTCAGCCGACGGCGTAACGAAGATGAATAAAGCAGTAGATGTAGCAAAGGAAGATCTGGCATCTATTCGCACCGGACGCGCTCATCCATCACTATTTAATAAGGTGATTGTTGATTACTACGGTGCACCGACTGCGTTAAATCAATTGGCATCTATCCAAGTTCCAGAAGCGCGTGTTGCCCTAATTAACCCATTTGATAAGGGCGCGATGTCATCTATCGAAAAGGCGCTTCGCGAATCAGATCTAGGAATTAATCCAAGTAATGATGGCGTATCAATTCGAATCAATTTCCCACAGCTAACTGAAGAGCGCCGCAAGGAGTACATCAAACTAGCTAAATCAAAGGGTGAAGATGCAAAGGTTTCCATCCGCAATATCCGTCGCGCAGTTAAAGAAGCGCTAGAAAAGATGGAAAAGGATGGCGAAATCTCTAAGGATGATTTAGCTCGCGCCGAAAAGGAACTTGAAAAAGTTACCGGCGATCACACTGCAAAGATTGACGAGTTACTAAAGCATAAGGAAGCCGAACTGCTAGAAGTTTAAGCAGTCGAAACTGGAACTATGTCCGATCTGCACGCAATAAATGATGCAATAAATAAGCGCGCTGGGCGCAAGTTATTGCCATCGATTGCAACCTCTTTATCCTTAATGGGTGGAGTCTGGGCGTTACTTAAATATTTTCCAATTGGTTTTGCAGCGCTAGTTGCGCTGGCTTTAGTGCTTGCCATCAAAGAATTGGCGCATGCATTCTCTTCTACTGAAACTTATGTATCAAAGCGCTCGTTAATGATTGCTTCGGTAGGACTCTCAGTCGGCGCTTGGTTTGCAGGAATTCGCGGTTTAGCGATTGGTTTAGCAATCGCGCTTGTCTTGATGTTGGTACTTCTACTTCGTCGCGGCACCAAAGGATATGTAGCAAGTGCAAGCGCTTCAGTCTTCGCTCTGGTCTATCTACCATTTTTAACAGGTTTTTTAATTCTGCTGGCACGTCCATATAACGGCTTAGAGCAGATCATGGTCTTTGTAATTCTGGTGGCTAGCAACGACACCTTCGCGTATGTAACTGGTGTACTAATTGGCAAGCACCCAATGGCGCCAGAGATTTCACCTAAGAAGACTTGGGAAGGTCTAGCCGGTTCTATAGTTTTCACAACTTTATTTGGCTACTTAACTTTTGATGGGATTCTAAATTTAAATCCATGGATTGGCGCAGCAGCCGGATTGTTAATAGTTTTTACCGCAACGACCGGAGATTTAATCGAATCTGCAATTAAACGCGACTTTGCTATTAAAGATATGGGTAATTTATTGCCTGGCCACGGGGGAGTTATGGATCGTTTAGATTCGATTGTTACCTCTGCTCCAGCGCTCTGGTTAGTGCTTGAGTTAGTTAAGTACTACTCATGAGCGAACTGCCGTTAATTTTCGAAGAGCCGAAACAGAAAAAGAAAGCTCCAGTACACCTTGCCGATATGAGCAAGGAGGATCGCAAAGCGCTATGCGCAGAGCTTGGAATTCCGGCATTTCGCGCTAATCAGGTCGCAGTTCATTACTACACGCACCTTGAGACTGATCCAGAAAAATGGAGCGATATTCCAGCGGATATGCGCCAAAAACTTGCCGACGCCTTTACTCCAAAGTTAATGGAGCTGGTGCGTTCTTTGCAGACTGATAATGGATTAACCAGAAAAGATCTCTGGAAATTACATGATGGCACTTTGGTGGAATCAGTTTTGATGAAGTACCCAGATCGCGCAACGGTCTGCATCTCATCACAAGCAGGTTGCGGCATGGCCTGTCCGTTCTGCGCCACTGGTCAAGGTGGTTTGAAGCGCAACTTAACTGCCGGCGAAATCACTGAACAGATTGTGCAAGCAGCGCGACTTTGCGCAAGTGGCGAAATGGGTGGCGAACCTATTCGTTTATCCAATATTGTTTTTATGGGAATGGGTGAACCACTTGCAAATTACAAAGCAGTGGTACAAACAATTCGTAATATCACTTCGCCAAATCCAGATGGACTTGGCATCTCTGCACGTTCCGTGACACTTTCGACCGTCGGATTGGTAAATGGCGTTGAGAAATTTACTGAAGAGGGCCTACCGGTGACTTTGGCGGTATCGCTTCATACGCCGGATGATGAACTTCGCGATACATTGGTTCCGATTAATACTCGATATAAAGTACGTGAAATTTTGGCCGCGGCCGATGCTTATGCCAAAAAGACTGGCCGCAGATACTCCATCGAGTACGCTTTAATTAAAGATATTAATGATCAAGCTTGGCGCGCAGATCTTTTAGGCAAATTACTTAAGAGCCGAAATGCTCACGTTAATTTAATTCCACTCAATCCAACACCTGGTTCTAAGTGGACCGCATCGCGCCCTGAAGACCAGAAGGAATTTGTTCGCGTCCTTGAAAGTTATGGAGTGCCAGTCACAGTTCGCGATACCCGCGGCCGTGAAATCGATGGCGCCTGTGGCCAATTAGCCGCTAGCGAAGGTTCCAAAAAGTAACTTTCCTGATTAAAGTATTTCCATGACTAGCATGGAAAAAATCGCAAATTTCATCAACGGTAAATCAGTCCAATCTTCATCTGGAGAAACCACAAAGATTGTGGATCCATCAACTGGACAGGCTTACGCAGAAGCACCTAAATCTAATCAAGCAGATATTGATGCTGCGATGAAAGCAGCGGCAACTGCATTTGAAGAGTGGCGCGATACCACTCCATCCGAACGTCAACGTGCCTTATTAAAGATTGCCGATGCGATTGAATCTCGCGCAGAAGAATTTATTGCAGTTGAATCTAAGAACACCGGAAAGCCACTTGGCTTAACTGCCTCCGAAGAGATTCCACCGATGGTGGATCAGATTCGTTTCTTTGCTGGCGCCGCTCGCAATTTAGAAGGCAAATCTGCTGGTGAATATATGCGTGGCATGACTTCATTTATTCGCCGCGAACCAATCGGTGTCTGTGCCCAAGTTACTCCTTGGAATTACCCAATGATGATGGCAGTTTGGAAGTGGGCGCCGGCAATTGCCGCAGGCAACACCGTAGTTTTGAAACCATCAGATACCACTCCAATGTCAACGGTCTTCATGGCAAATGTGATGAGCGAATTTCTTCCAGCTGGTGTAATCAACGTGGTAACTGGCGAACGCGAAACCGGTCGCATGTTGATCGAACATGAAACTCCAGCGATGGTTTCGATTACAGGTTCAGTTCGCGCAGGCATGGAAGTTGCGGGAAGTGCTGCCAAATCTCTAAAACGTGTACACCTTGAATTAGGTGGCAAAGCGCCAGTCGTAGTATTCGCTGATGCAGATTTAGAGAACGCAGCTGAGACTATTGCAATTACAGGTTTCTTTAATGGCGGACAAGATTGCACCGCAGCTACTCGTGTAATTGTCGAAGAATCTATTTATGACAAATTTGTAGAGTTGCTTGCGCATCAAGCAAAGGGCCTCAAGACCGGCGCACCATCCGAAGATGATGTGCTCTTTGGCCCAGTAAATAATGCCAATCAATTAGCTCGCGTAACTGGCTTCTTAAATGAGGTCCCAGCTCACGCCAAGGTAGTAGCAGGCGGCAAGCAGGTAGCTCGCGATGGCTTCTTTATCGAACCAACAGTTATCGCTGATCTAAAGCAGAGCGATCGCCATATTCAAGAAGAGATCTTTGGCCCAGTAATCACAGTTCAGAAATTTAAAGATGAAGCAGATGCCATTCGAATGGCCAATGGTGTGGAATACGGCTTGGCCTCATCGGTCTGGACCAGTAATCACGGTCGCGCGATGCGCCTTGCCAAGGCTTTCGACTTTGGTTGCGTCTGGATCAACTGCCATATTCCGCTGGTCGCTGAGATGCCTCATGGCGGCTACAAGCGAAGTGGTTATGGCAAGGATTTGAGTAGCTACGGATTCGAGGATTACACCAGAATCAAGCATGTCATGACTAACCTCAACGCATAAATTCACTCAGAATTTCTTCTAATTTGCGCCTCTTGAGGGTTAGTATTTCCGCATATCTAACCCCTATGAAAGGCCACCGATGTCAAAAGGTATGTCAGAGAACGATTCAATGCTTAATGATCTAAAGGCGATCGCGAAGTCACGCGTAAGCCGTCGTTCAGTTCTTGCAGGTGCTGGCGCAGTCGGCGCAGGTTCATTGCTTGCAGCATGCGGTGGTGGCGGTGGATCTGAAACTGATGTGCGCTGGGGCAACTGGACTCTGTACTTAGATTACGACAGCGATGCCAAGGTCTATCCAACTCTAGAAGATTTCATGTCCGAAACTGGAATCTCAGTTAAGTATTTAGAAGATTACAACGATAACGATGAGTTTTACGGAAAAGTTCAAGGCCAGTTAAAGTTAAAAGAAGATATTGGTTATGACTTAATCTGCCCAACAGACTGGATGGCAGCACGCTATATCCGTCTTGGTTATGCGCAGAAATTAGATAAAGCAAATATTCCAAACGCTAAGAACATTCTTCCGGCGCTCGCAAGCGTTCCTTATGACACTGGTCGTGATTATTCATTGACTTGGCAGGGCATCATGGGTGGATTTACTTGGAATAAAGAGAAAATTCCAAACGGAGTAAAGACTCTCGATGATCTATTCGCTCCCGCTAACAAGGGCAAGATTGAAGTTCTCTCCGAACTCCGTGACACTGTTGGCGTAATCATGATGGCGCAAGGTGTAGATATTTCTAAGTTCACTTCAGATCAGTATTACAACGCACTTGATTTCCTTGAGAAGAAGATTGCAGATGGATTTATCCGTCAAGTAAAGGGCAATGATTACAAGGAAGATTTGATCTCTGGAGATGCAGTAGCGGTTATTGGCTGGTCTGGCGATGCCTTCCAGTTAGCTGCTGAAAATGATGGCAAGTTTGATTTCGCAATTCCAGAATCAGGCGGAACTATCTCTGCAGATAACTTCATTATTCCAAGCACTGCGCAGAATAAAGATAAGGTCGAACAGTTAATCAATTACTACTACGACCCAGTAGTAGCAGCCAAGGTTGCGGCTTATGTAAATTACATTACGCCAGTACAAGGTGCGCAAGAAGCTATGGAACAAGTTGATCCATCATTGGTTAACAATGAATTGATCTTCCCATCAGCTAAGACTCAAGCAAGTTTGCAGGTATTCCGCGCTCTAACTCCAGCTGAAGAGAGTGAATTCACCGATGCATTCCAAAAGGCGACTGGTAACTAAGTAAAGTGGCAATTGCTACTGCGCGAGGCGATCTCAAGTTAACTAACGTCACCAAGACTTATGGTGATTTCACTGCAGTAAATGATTTGTCGCTGACGATACCTGCAGGTTCATTCTTTGCACTTCTTGGACCTTCAGGTTGCGGCAAGACCACCACGCTTCGAATGATTGCGGGTCTTGAAGAACCAACACAGGGCACACTGCATTTAGGAACTGAAGACATTACTGATCTTCGTCCTTATCAGCGTCCAATCAATACTGTCTTTCAGAATTATGCGCTATTTCCGCATCTTTCAATCTTTGAAAACGTAGCTTTCGGTATGCGCCGTCGCGGAATTAAAGATGTTAAAGACGAAGTCGATCGCGTATTAAAACTTGTGGAATTGCCACATCTTGCAGATCGCAAGCCAACTCAGCTATCAGGTGGACAGCAACAGCGCATCGCACTTGCACGTGCCATTGTTAATAAGCCAGCATTGCTATTACTTGATGAGCCACTCGGCGCACTTGATCTAAAACTTCGCCGCCAGATGCAGATTGAATTAAAGTGGATTCAAACTCAAGTCGGTTTAACTTTCGTACACGTAACTCACGATCAAGAAGAGGCCATGACCATGGCTGACACCATTGCAGTCATGAACGAGGGACGCATCGAACAGATGGGAACCCCAGAAGATCTCTACGAATCACCAAAGACTGCATTCGTAGCTAACTTCCTTGGGCAATCAAATCTAATTCGTGGCCAAATTACCGATACTGATGGCGAAAACAACGTCGTAGAGGTACACGGCCAGAAGATTGCACTTCCGAAGAACCGCACTTTCACCAACTCCAAGAACGTGCTCTTTGGTATTCGCCCAGAGAAGATTGATATTGATTTCGAGAACGAACCCGGCGATGGCAATATCTTGCGCGGCGGAAAAGTAGTCGACGTAGCATTCGTTGGCGTATCTACTCAGTATCAAGTTGAGATGCCATGGGGCCAAGAGCTCATGGTCTTCGAACAGAACGATGGCACCTCACCAATGCTCGAACTTGGCGACAAGGTTCGTCTGCAATGGATGCCAAAGTTCACCTTTGGTCTTGATGGCGCACAAGATGCTGATGCTGGATCAGAAGTAAATCCAGAAGAGTAATGGCATTTCTTCACGCTGCGGCTACCCATGTAAAGACAAATGGTCTTAAAAAAGGCCGTCTGCCTTATCTCTTATTAGCACCTGGTTTTATCTTTCTATTTACTTTCTTTATTCTGCCAATTGCTAACTTAGCGAGCACCTCAACCCAGACTCCGATTGAAGGTGGAGATACTGGTGAATACGAGCAGACCTTTGCATTTGGAAATTACGTAACTGCATTTGTAGAAAATAGAGAACAATTTAGCCGCTCATTTCTATATGCATTTTTAACTACAGTAATTGCTTTAGCGATTGCCTATCCATTGGCATATGCAATTGCTTTCAAATCTGGCAAGTACAAGAACATTCTTTTAGTACTTGTGGTAGCGCCATTCTTTACTTCATTTTTGCTTCGCACTATTGCTTGGAAGCAGATTCTCGGTGAAGAAGGACCGGTCGTTCAAACCTTGAGATCGCTTCACATTATTTCACCGACCACCACGCTTACCGCCTCGGCTTTTGCAGTGGTATCAGGTATGACGTACAACTTCCTGCCATTTATGACTTTGCCTATTTATGCATCTCTTGAACGTATTGATCCTCGCACGTTAGAAGCAGCTGGAGATCTATATTCAAATGCATTTACAACTTTCCGAAAAGTTACCTTTCCGCTTTCGCTACCTGGGGTAGTGGCGGGAACGCTTCTAACCTTTATTCCGGCAGCTGGTGATTATGTAAACGCTGCGATTCTGGGCAACCCAAATACCAAGATGCTCGGTAATGTCATCGATTCAAAGTTCTTCCGCGTAGTTGATTATCCAACTGCTGCAGCGCTCTCATTTATGTTGATGTTCGCAATCTTGATCTTCGTAACTCTTTATATTCGTCGCTCTGGAACGGATGAATTGGTATGACCAAGATCTGGCGCTGGTTTGGCAATAACTTAATCCGTATCTATGCGGTACTTGGATTTACTTATCTATTCATTCCAATTGCATACACCTTTGCCTTCTCATTTAATGATTCCGGCAAATCTAATTTGGTTTGGAAAGGTTTTACCTTTGCTAACTGGCAAAATCCTTGTGGTGCTCCAGATGTCTGCCGCGCACTTGGAAATTCCATACAAGTAGGCTTAATTGCAACCATCTTTGCCACCATTCTTGGCACGCTGATTGCATTTGCACTTGGTCGCCACTCATTTAAAGGTCGCTCAACTACTAATCTTTTGATCTTTTTACCTATGGCAACTCCAGAAGTAGTTATGGGTGCATCACTTCTTGGAATGTTTTTAACATTTCAGATCAATCCAGGTTTCTTAACCACCATCATCGCGCATACCGTTTTCTGTATCTCATTCGTGGTCGTTACCGTTAAAGCACGTATCGCATCTCTTGATCCGCGCTTAGAACAAGCTGCGATGGATCTGTATGCCAATGAATTCGAAACTTTCCGCCGCGTGACTTTGCCGCTAGTTATGCCAGGTATCGCAGCAGCAGCGCTACTTGCATTTAGCTTGTCATTCGATGATTTCATTATTACCAACTTTAACTCCGGCACCATGATGACTTTCCCGAAGTTCGTATATGTATCTAGTGCTCGTGGCATTCCACCACAAGCAAATGTCATCGGTTCAATGATGTTCTTTATCGCTCTTGCCATTGTTATCGCTGGCCAATTCGTTGGGCGTAGAAAATCAAATTCATGATCAAAAAGAGTTTTATTTTATTTCTGATTTCTATACTAATAAATGTTTTTTTCAATGTATCAACTGCGAGTGCAATTGAATGTCCAGATAGTTGGGAAATAAGTCAATCACCAGGAAACGTTTCCGTGATCTCAAGTACTCCTTTGCCAAGTGATTTAGTGAGCAGAATTCCTGAATCCAGATTTCAAGAGTTAAGTAAGGCAATTTCGCAAGGCCAGGAGTTTCTTCTGATCAGAGATTACAATCTTCCTGTTCCTTCGAGTTATTTCGAAGAATATAAGTCTTACGGTGCTCAATTAGTTATTCAAAGTGGATGGAAAGTTTCGACCAATGGGAAAGACTGGAAAGGACTTATTGCAACTCACCCGGGGAACCTTAAGGAGTATTACGAACCCCAATTGACAGTTCCAGTAATCGCGTATAACGATCCATCAACTTTTTCTAGGGTTCAAGGATTTGATAGATATTTCAATTTGACGCAATCTAGTAGATTCGGTTTAACTCCAGGAAAAATATTAGCTGTAGAAATTACAATTAATGTAAATGGATGTAAACCTTTGACGGTTTATGAGAGAAAATCCGTAATACCAAACTATAAAATTGAGACTAAATCTATGGAAGACTTAATTAATCAATATTACTTGAGTAATCCGCAAGTTCAGCAGATAAATTTCTTAAGTAAAGAAAGTTGCATAAATTCCTTAAATTCATTCGTTAGTCACATTAAGGAAGTGTCTAGCAAAAGCAGAAAATGGTCTATTAGTAATACAAAAAGAGGTGTCTTAGATTTAGCGTGGTCTTTAACTAAACCAGAAAATTCTGTTTGCTATCAAGGTGCAGCATCTAGCAATTTTCCGTTCTTTGACATTCAATTAAATCCATCAAAGGGTGATAGCTGTTTGACTCGAGATAATCCATATCAGTCTTTGCACAATTACACTACTAATTTTTACCCCTGTGAAGTGAGCATTGATTCGTCTGGATTTGAAGTGGCAAAATTTTTAATAACGCAACCCACTTCTGGGCAACAAAATAAAACTTTTATAAAAATAGTTTGTGTCAAGGGAACAGCTATTAAGAAAATAAGCGGTTTAAATCCAAAATGCCCAGCAGGATATAAAAAGAAATAAGATATTCCCATGACCAACCACGGAAATATGTATGGCCCGGATTTCACCTTTCTAGGAATTGAAAGATGCGATCTAGATAAACCAGAGACATATAAGGATGCTGATGTCGTAATTGTTGGTGCGCCAATTGATTCCGGGACATCTCATCGAAGTGGCGCAAAATTTGGTCCACAAGCTATTCGTATGGGGGATTACCTTCCTCATGATGGAGAACGTCCACATTTAGCGCTGCGAACTGATGGTTTAAAAGATATGAAGGTCGTTGATGCGGGCGATTTATTAATGAATGGTGGAAATCTAGAGAGTTCATTAGCGCTACTAGCTGAAGCCACTGAAAAGATATCTCGCGCTGGTGCGATTGCAGTAGTGCTTGGTGGAGATCATTCCATCGCCTCTGCCGATGTTGCAGGTATCGCCAACCACCGTGGTAACGGCAAGATTTCAATGGTGCACTTTGATGCACATGCGGATACTGGAACTGATCAATGGGGCGCGCTAGTTGGGCACGGAACACCGATGCGTCGTTTAATCGAAAACGGTCATGTACGCGGAGATCGCTTCTTGCAATTAGGTTTACGTGGATACTGGCCAGATGATGCAACTTTAAATTGGATGCGCGATCAAGGTATGCGCTCTTATGAAATGACAGAGATACATCACCGTGGATTAAAAGCAGTTTTAGATGAATCTTTTGCAACGCTAACCGATGGTTGTGATGGAGTTTTCTTATCTGTAGATATCGATGTTGTTGATCCAGGAATGGCGCCAGGTACCGGAACTCCAGAACCTGGGGGAATGACATCTCGCGAAGTGTTAGAAGCAGTTCGAAGAATCTGTTTAGAACTTCCAGTTGTGGGAATTGATGTAGTCGAAGTAGCGCCACCATTTGATAGCGCCGATATCACTGCAATCTTGGCTAATCGCGTAGTGCTAGAAGCGCTCAGTGCAATTGCGTTACGCAAAAAGGGTGGGACATATAGCCCCACCCGTAATCTGCTAGATCGGTAAAGATTAAAAGCACCAATTAACAAAAGGGTAGAAATGAAAAAAATAGTTGTTTCAATTATCGCAGTTTTAGGGCTATCAATTATTTCCACAAACTCATTTGCCGATCAAGTTTGGACCCTAACTGAAGATAGCGTTACTTTAAATCTAAAGGGAGTGAGCCCCTACGCTGAAAAAATAGAGAACGGTGCAGATCGCTTATATTTTGCTAGCGAATCTGCACTTCCAGATCCCATCATGGTTGTTGATTGCGTTGAAGGAAGTTGCACTCGAAAATCAATTACTTCTAGGTTCGGTTCAGACGCGACCATTGTCACGCTTAAAAATGGTGTGCGAAAAGTCTTCTTTGTTGAAATGGGACCATCTGGAAAGAGCATTAAATTCGCTACTTTAGGCGCAGATGGACTTTCACACGGAAGCGTTAGTGCGATTGACGTTGAGGGTTCAATTGCAAGTCAGAATGAAGGAGCTTGGGGAGTACCGGATGCCGTCGTCCTTCCAGATGGAAGAGTGCGCATTTATTGGGTGTTAAAAGATTTAGCTACTGGAAAACCTAGATTACCTGAAGCTTTGGTGAGTGCAACTTCAACAGATAGCTCAGCAACTACTTTTAAACGTGATCCAGGTTTGAGACTTACGGGAGGCTACGTTGATTCAGAAATTCTTCGTGCACAAGATGGAGATTGGATCATGATGGTTTCTACTGGTCCTGGCGCAGGAACTCAAAAGCTCTATATGGCAACTTCTCGTGATGGCTTAACTTGGGCTCTTAATGAAAATTCGATCTCAAGTTCCAATGAATCAGCGCTAGATCCAACTGGTTACGAAATAGCAAAAGATACTTGGCGAATTTATTATGCATCAGCGGCACCAGGTATGGTGGTAGATCGCGTTTATACCCTGAAGCGCGCCACATTGAAGCTTGCTGAAGTTCAAGCTACTCCAACTCCAACACCAACTCCAACACCTATTGCGACAGAATCTGTTAGCCCATCTCCAACACCGACTACTTCTAGTATTGATGCGCCAAAGGTGAGTGCAAGCCCAACGGTTAGTTCAAAGATTTCTGCAAAGAAAATTACTATCACTTGTGTGAAAGGTAAGACACTTAAAAAAGTAACTTCTGTCAATCCTAAATGTCCAGCTGGTTACAAGAAGAAGTAATTACTTAACGTTTGCGAAAGCTTCATCAAGAACGCTCATCGCATCCGTAACGAGTTCATCGCTAATTACTAGCGGTGGCAAGAAGCGAAGCACGTTTCCGTAAGTTCCGGCAGTTAAGAAGAGCACGCCTTTAGTTTGTGCGTACTTAACAACTTTGCCCATGATCTCGCCATTAGGTTCTTTGCTGCCAGGTTGCACCAATTCGATTGCAATCATGGCGCCGCGGCCGCGAATCTCTCCGATAACTGGGTACTTCTTCTGCATTTCGGTAAGCGCATCGACCATGATTTTGCCGATCTCTTTAGCGCGATTTATTAAGTTTTCGGATTTTATGGTTTCGATGGCGCCGATAGCAGCCGCGCAAGCGATTGGGTTTCCGCCGTATGTTCCGCCAAGACCAGATGGGTGAATCTCATCCATAATCTCTGCGCGGCCAGTAACTGCAGCAAGTGGTAGACCACCAGCAATACCTTTAGCGGTAGTTATTAAATCTGGTTCGACGCCCTCATCTTCGGAAGCAAACCACTGTCCGGTGCGTGCAAAACCAGTCTGAACTTCATCCGCGATAAATAGCGCGCCATTATCTTTAGCGAACTTAGCCAAGCCAGGAAGAAATCCTTTAGGTGGCACGATAAATCCACCTTCACCTTGAATTGGTTCGATACAGATCGCCGCAAGATTCTTTCCGCCAATCTCTTTTTCAATTTTATGAATTACTTCATCTAGCGCATGTTCGATATTTCCTTCGTGGCGGAATGGATACGCCATCGGCATACGATAAATTTCTGGAGTAAATGGACCAAAGCCCTCTTTGTAAGGCATGTTCTTGGCCGTCATCGCCATAGTTAAATTAGTGCGGCCGTGATAACCATGTTCGAAAACCACAACAGCTTGGCGCTTGGTGTAATGGCGCGCAATCTTTACCGCATTCTCTAGAGCTTCTGCGCCAGAGTTAAAGAGGGCGCTCTTCTTCTTGAAATTACCTGGCGTTAATTCATTTAGCGCTTCGCAAACTTCGATATATCCCTCGTAAGGAGCGATCATGAAACAGGTGTGAGTGAAATCTGCGACTTGTTTCTGCACTCGCTCGACAACTTTTGGCGCACTATTTCCGACGTTAACCACTGCGATACCTGAACCCATATCGATGATCTGATTGCCATCGACATCCAGCAAGATGCCACCTGATGCATGGGTAACAACAGCGGGAAGTGCCATTCCAAGGGATGCGGAGACCGCTTCACTTCGACGCTTGATAATTTCCTGAGACTTTGGACCTGGGATTTCGGTTACAAGTTTGCGTTGCTGCGGCACGTTCATTTTTCTAGTTTAGCGAAGGCGTGAGAGTATTGCCATCAAACGTCGTACCCGTGAGCAATGATTTCGCCAACTAGGAGGCTATTTTGGCACTTGTCGGAATTTTGTTATTTGTTGCGGCGCTACTTTTTTCAGTGATGGTGCATGAATTCGGCCATTACATCTTCGCTAAGAAGTTCGGAATGAAAGTCACCGAATTCTTCTTAGGTTTCGGTAAACGCATCTGGTCTACGCAGCGCGGCGAAACTGAATTCGGAATCAAAGCAATTCCTGCCGGTGGTTACTGCCGCATCGAAGGCATGACAGTTCATGATGAGATGCCCGAAGGTGAAGCCGGACGTGCATTCGTAATCGCCTCAACTCCAAAGAAGTTATTGGTGCTTGGCGCTGGATCTTTTAACCATTTTATTCTCGGCTTTGTAATGATCTTGGTGATGTTTGCCGGAATTGGTTTCCAATCAATGTCTAGCACCATTCAAGAGATTGTCCCGTGTGTATCTTCGACGACCGTTTGCAAGAGCAGTGATCCAATTTCGCCAGCGGTAAAGGGCGGACTAAAATCAGGGGATCAGGTAATTGCTATCAATGACAAAGCGACAACTCCTAATAATTTCGCAGAAGATCTAACTGCGATTCGTGATAAATCTGGTCAAGAATTTACCTTTACCGTTAAGCGCGGCGATCAAACTATCGATTTAAAAATTACTCCAACCGATCGCACCATTGATGAATACACCTATTCATTTGTGGGCTTCGTGGCAGAGCAAGCTACTTATCGCCAACCATTCTTCGAATCTGTAAAAGATTCTGGTTCAGTTACTTGGTACATGATCAAAGAGAGCGTGAAAGCGCTATTTCGCCTACCAGCGATGGTTCCAGAATTAGTGCGCGAAACATTCGGTGATGCACCGCGTGATCCAAATGGCCCAGTCGGAATTGTTGGCGTCGCTCGCGCATCTGGCGAAATCACCAGCAGCGCGAAGTTAGATACTGCAAATCAGATCACGCTATTTTTAATGATGGTGGCATCTCTAAATATCTTCGTCGGAATCTTTAATTTACTGCCATTACTTCCACTCGATGGTGGACATATGGCTATCGCAATTGCAGATGCAATTCGCTATCGCTTCGCCAAACTTCGCGGTCGCGAAAAACCAGCCCCAATTGATATCAATAAATTGACGCCAATTACCGCGCTGGTCTTCGCCCTCTTAGTTGGGCTTACGGTGCTCTTACTCATAGCCGACATCGTCAATCCAGTCTCGCTAAATTTCTAAAGTTACGCTGCTTTAAGGCAGAATACGCTTCATGGTTGATCTGGGAATTCCTGAATTAAAGACGCTAGCTCCGCGCCGTAAGACCAAGCAGTTGATGGTGGGCAAAGTAGGCGTTGGCAGCAATTACCCAGTATCAGTGCAATCGATGTGCACCACACTTACTGCAGATGTAAATTCCACATTGCAGCAGATCGCAGAGCTAACTGCAGCTGGTTGCGAAATCGTTCGAGTCGCAGTGCCATCACAAGATGATGCAGATGCGCTCGCACAGATTGCTAAAAAATCACAGATTCCAGTGATTGCTGATATTCATTTCCAGCCAAAATATATCTTCGCAGCAATTGATGCTGGTTGCGCTGCAGTTCGCGTTAATCCAGGCAACATCAAACAATTTGATGACAAGGTAAAAGAAGTTGCCAAAGCCGCTCTTGCTTCAAATACTCCAATTCGAATTGGTGTAAATGCCGGTTCGTTAGATCCAAGACTTTTACAAAAATATGGCAAAGCCACCCCTGAAGCGTTAGCAGAGAGCGCGCTCTGGGAAGCATCGCTATTTGAAGAGCATGGATTCTCAAACTTTAAAATTTCAGTTAAGCATCACGACCCAATCACCATGGTCAAGGCTTATCGATTACTTGCAGAGAAGTGCGATTACCCGTTGCACTTAGGCGTTACCGAAGCAGGACCTGCTTTCCAAGCGACAATTAAATCTGCAACGGCATTTGGAATTCTCCTTGCCGAAGGCATTGGCGACACCATCCGCGTATCGATGTCAGCGCCACCAGTTGAAGAGGTAAAAGTTGGTATCTCAATTTTGGAATCTCTTGGACTTCGCCAACGCAAATTGGAGATTGTCTCTTGCCCATCATGTGGCCGCGCACAGGTAGATGTTTATTCATTAGCCGAAAAAGTGCAGGCAGGTTTGCAGGGAATGACGGTGCCACTACGCGTTGCAGTTATGGGCTGCGTAGTTAATGGCCCAGGCGAAGCGCGCGAAGCTGATCTTGGTGTGGCATCTGGTAACGGCAAAGGCCAAATCTTTGTTAAAGGCCAAGTTATTAAAACTGTTCCAGAATCACAGATTGTTGAAACGCTTATCGAAGAAGCGATGCGACTTGGTGAAGAGATGGAAGCGGCCGGAATTACATCTGGCGAACCACAAGTTGAAGTTAAGTAGGTATCTAATATGCTGAAAATGTCGACGCTCTTCTTGCGCACACTTCGCGATGATCCAGCTGATGCCACTGTAACTTCTCATAAATTATTAGTTCGCGCCGGTTATGTTCGTCCTATCGCGGCAGGTATTTTCTCTTGGCTGCCACTTGGCGTAATTGCACTTCGCAATGTCGAGCGGGTAATCCGCGAAGAGATGGATGCTGCAGGTTTCCAAGAGGTGCACTTTCCAGCGTTACTTCCAAAAGATGCCTACGAAGCTACCAATCGATGGAGTGAATACGGCCCAAGTTTATTTCGTCTGCAAGATCGCAAAGGCGCCGATTATTTACTAGGCCCAACCCACGAAGAGATGTTTACGCTGATGGTTAAAGGCGAATATTCATCTTATAAAGATCTGCCGCTATCTATTTATCAAATTCAGACCAAGTATCGCGATGAAGCAAGGCCACGTTCCGGAATTATTCGTGGCCGCGAATTCGTGATGAAGGATTCTTATTCATTCGATGTCGATGATGCAGGTTTGGAAGTTTCTTATCAAAAGCATCGCGATGCATACGAAAAAACTTTCGAACGACTTGGACTTAAATACAATATCGTCAGCGCAACTGCTGGCGCCATGGGCGGCTCAAAATCTGAAGAGTTCTTAGCGCCATGTGCTACCGGAGAAGATACTTATGTGCTCTGTCCAAAGTGTGGCTATGCCGCAAACGTAGAGGCGATGAAGACCGTAGTGCCTGCAGGAGATGGCAATTTCCCAGCGCTAGAAGTAATGGATACTCCAAATACTCCAACCATTGATTCCTTGGTTGATTTATTGAATGAGAAATTTGGCGGCGGATATAAAGCTAGCGATACCTTAAAGAACATCATGCTGATGGTTGATAACCAGCCATATGCAATATTGGTTCCAGGTGATCGCGAAGTTGATTTGAAGCGCGTTGAAGCTAATTTGGCTGGCGTTAACGAAATCAGAATCTTCGAAGAGGAAGATTTCAAAAAGTTTCCAAATTTGGTTAAAGGTTACATCGGACCACAAGATGCAAAGGCAAATAAAATTACTTTACTTGCTGATCCTCGCGTTGCACCTGGTACCTCATGGGTATCTGGTGCCAACAAGAAAGATTGCCATGCACGTAACGTGGTCAATGGCCGTGACTTTATTGTTGATGGTTATATCGAAGCCGCAGAAGTTCGCGCCGGTGATAGCTGCCCTGAGTGCAATACCGAAGTAGTTATTGATCGTGCTATCGAAATCGGCCATATCTTCCAGTTGGGTCGTAAGTACGCCGAAGCGTTAAATCTGACGGTGCTTGATCAAAACGGCAAGAGCCAGATTGTCACGATGGGTTCATACGGAATAGGCGTTAGCCGCGCAGTTGCTGCAATTGCCGAACAGAGCGCAGATGAGATTGGTCTTAATTGGCCAGCAGAGATTGCACCAGCGATGGTACATATCGTGGCTACCGGAAGAGAAGATGCGGTATTCGATAAAGCGCTTCAAATTGGCGAAGATATGGAATCAGTAGGGCTCACCGTGATGCTCGATGATCGTCGTGATCCATCAGCTGGCGTTAAATTTAAAGACTCTGAATTAATTGGTAATCCAATTATCGTAATTGTCGGTAAAGGTTTAGCTGAAGGCAAAGTTGAAATCCGTATCCGCGCAACCGGCGAAAAGTGTGAAGTGCCGGTTGGAGAAGTAGTTAGCGAAGTAGCAAAGCTCTTTAATTGATCGCTTTTTTATGCGCGGCAGCCGCAACTGCTGGATTCTTTGATGCCATTGCAGGTGGTGGCGGATTAATTCAATTACCTTCATTAATGGTTGGACTACAAGACAAACCAGTAGTCAACGTACTTGGCACAAATAAGTTTGCCTCGATCTTTGGCACTGCCAATGCTGCAAATCGTTACCGCAAAAAGGTAAAGATAGATAAGAAGTTTTTAGCATTTATGGCGATACCTGCATTTATTGGTTCGGCTGGCGGCGCACAATTAGCTGCCAAAATTCCTACCGATAATTTAAGAGTTTTGGTTTTCTTCGCACTGGTCGCAATTTTTCTTTATACGCTTTTAAATCCAACGCTTGGCCATGAAGAGAAGGTCAAATTAAATTACAAAGTGGCCGCAATTGCAGGATTTGGTATTGGGTTTTATGACGGAATCTTCGGTCCAGGTACCGGAACATTTTTAATGGCAGTTTTAGTTGGCGCACTTGGCTTTGGTTTTCTAACCGCATCTGCCATCGCTAAATTTACAAATGTAGCAACCAACTTAGCTGCAATTATTATCTTCGCCAAAGCGGGCGCAATCTTGTGGGGTATCGGCGTAGCGTTAGCGATTTCAAATGTAATTGGCTCAACTATCGGCGCCAAGGTGGCAATCAAAGGTGGATCGCCATTAGTGCGTAAAGTCTTCCTGCTTATGACTGCGGCTCTAATTGCAAAAGTTGGGTATGACCTTGTAAATTAATCACCTACAACTTAACAACAACAGAACAACAACTAAAAAACAAGAAAATAGGAAAATAAATATGGCGCTAAGAGATCAAATCTTCGAACTTGTCGAACCGCTGGTTACTAAAGCAGGTCTAGTTCTTGAAGAGGTACAAGTACAAACCCCCGGTAAAAACAGATTCGTGACAGTTATTGTCGACTCTGAAACTGGGTTAAATCTTGATCAAGTTACAGATGCCAGCCGTATTGTCGGCGAAGCTATGGATAGCGCCCCATTTATGGGCGATGCGCCATACACCTTAGAAGTTACCTCTCCTGGCGTAGATCGCCCACTTACCGCGCCTCGCCACTGGCGCAAAAATGCAGATCGATTAGTAAAGATCATCAAATTAGATGGAGAGATTTGCAAAGGTCGAATTGCTAGCGCAACGGATGATGAAGTTACTTTGGATTGCTGCAGCGTTGCATATGCAGATATCAAGCGCGCGGTAATTGAAGTTGAATTTAATAAACCAGGCAAGGAGCGCAAATAATGCATGTAGATATGAAAGCGCTCCAAGCTTTAACCACCGAAAAAGAGATGTCGCTAAATGCTTTAGTTATTGCGATTGAAGGAGCAGTACTAACTGCTTACAATCACACTGATCATGCGCTAGAACATGCGCGCTGCCATTTAGATCGGGAAACCGGCGAGATTCAAATCTTCGTACCAGTATTTTCCGAAACCGGAGATCGTATTGGCGAAGTGCAAGATCGCAATGAAGAATTTACTCGCGTTGCAACTTCGACTGCACGCCAAGCAATTAAGCAATATATGCGCCAGACCAAAGATGCCGGAATTGTGGGCGAACTTTCCATGAGCGTTGGTGATGTCATCTCTGGCATGGTCGAACAGGGCCGCGATGGCAAAATGATTTATGTAAATCTAGGAAAGACCGAAGGCAAAGTTCCGCCACAGGAACAAGTACCTGGCGAGCATTTCGAACATGGTGATCGCATCAAGTGCTTCGTTGTTGATGTAAAACAGGGAACTCGTGGACCAGAAATTACTCTCTCCCGTTCGCATCCTGCGTTAGTAAAACAACTATTCTCACTTGAAGTTCCGGAAATTAAAGATCGCGTCGTAGAAATTATGGGCATAGCTCGCGAAGCGGGACATCGCACCAAAATTTCAGTTCGCGCACATCGCTCTGGCGTCTCTGCAAAGGGTGCGCTAATTGGGCCAATGGGTGCACGCGCACGCGCGGTAATGGATGAATTACATGGCGAGAAAATCGACATCGTTGATTACTCAGATGATCCGGCAGTTTATGTAGCCAATGCGCTGGCTCCGGCAAAGGTGGGTAGCGTCGAGGTCGTTGACGAAGCCACTCGCAGCGCAAAAGTTGTGGTTCCGGATTACCAGTTATCACTGGCGATCGGCAAAGATGGCCAAAATGCACGCTTGGCAGCGCGTTTGACTGGCTGGCGTATCGATATTCACTCCGATAGCCCTACTCAATAACGGCTGATAGAATAACGACCTCAACCAACTGAATGGATTGAAAGAAAATGACACGCTAATGAGCACCGCTCAATCATGAGAAGGAACAACTAGACCTCAGCGTGTAAAAAAGTACACGGGGGTCACGAAGGAGAAATGTGGCAAAAGTCCGTGTACACGAGTTAGCAAAACAACTCGGTATGGAGAGCAAGGTCGTCCTTGCTAAGTTAAAAGAGATGGGCGAGTTCGTAACGAGCGCATCATCAACAATCGAACCGCCAGTTGCGCGTCGTTTAATTGAAGCATTTCCGAATGCAAAGGTCGAAGCAGAAGCTAAACCTGTTAAGAAGGCAGCGGCAAAGAAAGCTGCACCTAAAAAACCAGAACCAGATGCGAAGTTAGCAGCAGAGTTAGCTGCAGAACTTGGCGTAGATCTTGAAGCGTTAAAAGCTGTCGAACCAAAACCAGCTGCACGTCCTGTCGCATCTGCACCAACTCCAACAAGTATTCCAAAACCACCAGCTGCTAAACCTGGTGGAAATAATCCATTTGGATCTCCAGCAATGCCACGACCACCGCGTCCTGCTGGTAATAATCCTTTCGGTGGAAGCGCAATGCCACGTCCACCACAACAACGTCCTATTCGTCCTGGCGAACAACCACGTCCTGGAGGTCGTCCAGGTAGTCGACCTGGTGGTCCTGGTGGTCCTGGTGGTCCTGGTGGACAACGTCCAGGTTTTGCCGCGCGTCCCGGTGGACCCGGTGGACCTGGTGGACAACGTCCTGGTTTTGCTGCACGTCCACAAGGACAAGGTGGAGCAGGTGGTTCACGTCCAGGTGGAACTGGTGGCCCTTCTCCTTATCGTCCAGGTGGAAATACTGGTGGCGGAGCACCAGGAGGTGCACCAGGTGGATTTAATCGTCCGGGACAACGTCCAGGTCCTGGCGGTCGCGGAAATACTGCAGGTGCATTCGGTAAGGGTGGATCTAAGAAGAGCAATAACAAGAAGAGTAAGAAAGCGTTGCGTGATGATTTCGAAAACATGCAAGCGCCTTCACTTGGCGGCGTAAAGATTCCACGCGGAGATGGAACTACTCCTATCCGTATGCGTCGCGGTTCATCGCTATCTGACTTCGCAGAGCGTATTAATTGCGATGCCGCGCAGCTAGTTCAAGCGCTATTTATGTTGGGCGAGATGGTTACCGCTACTCAATCAGTTGATGAAGATACCTTCACAATTTTAGGTACCGAACTTGGTTACAACATTCAGATTGTTTCGCCAGAAGATGAAGATCGCGAAATTCTTGAATCATTTGATATCGACTTAGCTGGCGAATTAGATGATTTAGATCAATCACTTCTAGAAGCGCGTCCACCGGTAGTTACCGTTATGGGCCACGTTGATCACGGTAAGACTCGCTTGCTTGATGCAATTCGCCAAACTGAAGTTATTAAAACTGAAGCCGGCGGAATTACTCAGCATATTGGTGCATATCAAATTCACCATGATCATGATGGCGTTAATCGCGCGATTACATTTATTGATACACCTGGTCACGAAGCCTTTACTGCAATGCGCGCTCGCGGTGCCAAAGTCACCGATATCGCAGTACTTGTAGTTGCAGCTGATGATGGTGTGATGCCGCAGACCATTGAAGCGCTTAACCACGCTCAAGCAGCTGATGTTCCAATCGTGGTGGCAGTTAATAAGGTTGATAAAGAGGACGCTAACCCAGCAAAGGTTCGTCAGCAATTAACTGAATACAACTTGATCGCTGAAGAGTACGGCGGAGACACAATTTTCGTTGATGTTTCGGCTAAAGCAGGTAAGGGAATTAAAGAACTTATCGATGCAATTCTGCTTACTGCAGATGCGGCAATTGATCTGCGCGCAGTTGCAGATGATGATGCTCGTGGTGTTGCCATCGAAGCGCACCTAGATCGCGGTCGCGGTCCAGTTGCGACAGTGCTAGTTCAGCGCGGTACTTTGAAAGTTGGCGATGCAATTGTGGCTGGCGGTTCATTTGGTCGCGTTCGTGCGATGCTTGATGAATTCGGCGCAAACGTCGATGCAGCAGGCCCATCGCGCCCAGTTCAGGTTCTTGGTTTTACCTCTGTTCCTGATGCCGGAGATACCTTTCTGGTTGCAGAAGAGGATCGCACTGCACGTCAGATTGCAGAGAAGCGTCAAGCAGCAGAGCGCAATGCGCAACTTGCAAAGGCGCGCAAGAAGGTTTCACTCGAAGACTTCATGGAGCAATCAAAGATTTCTACTCTCAACTTGATTATCAAGGGCGACGTATCTGGTTCGGTAGAAGCGCTAGAAGATGCGCTGATGCAGCTTGATGTCGGAGCAGAAGTTGATCTACGTGTAATTCACCGCGGCGTTGGTGCAATTACTAAATCAGATATCACTTTGGCCTCTGCTTCCACTGCAGTAGTAATTGGCTTTAATGTTAAGCCGGAAATTGCCACTGCACAATATGCAGATGCAGAAGGCGTCGAAGTTCGCTTCTACTCAGTTATCTACAAGGCAATTGAAGATATCGAACTTTCACTTAAGGGCATGCTCAAGCCTGAATACGAAGAGGTTGTACTTGGAAACGCAGAGGTTCGCGAGATCTTCAAGTCATCTAAGGCCGGTCTCATTGCAGGTTCATTGGTTCAAGATGGAATCATCCGTCGAAATGCCAAGGCGCGCGTATTACGTGGCGGCACTGTAGTTGCAGATGACTTAACAGTTGATTCGTTAAAGCGCTTCAAAGAAGATGCAACGGAAGTTCGCGAAGGTTACGAGTGCGGTATCGGAGTTGGCTATAAAGAGCTAACCACTGGCGACGTAATTCAGGTCTTCGAAATGCAGGAGAAGAAGCGCGCATAATGTCAGTTCGTTCTGAAAAGGTCGCCGACCGCATCAAAGTTGTAGTGGCAGAGACACTTGAAAACAAGGTTAAAGATCCCCGCCTTGGTTTTGTCACTATTACTGACGTGCGCGTAACTGGCGACCTTCAGAATGCTTCCGTTTTTTATACAGTCTTTGGTGATCATGATCAGCAAGCGAAAACTGCCGCGGCGCTTGAATCAGCTAAAGGTTTATTGCGAAGCGCTGTGGGTCATGATCTAAAGACCCGCATTACGCCAACTTTAGAATTCTTTAGCGATGCGCTCCCTGAAGCAGCACAGCAGATGGAATCACTACTTTCAGAGATTAAAAAGCATGACGATGAGATTGCAGATTTAGCAAAACGCGCAAAACCAGTCGTTGAAGATGCATATAAAGAACCTAAGCCTAAAAAAGAACGTGACTAACGGATTTTTAGTAGTCGATAAACAAGGTGGCATGACGAGCCACGATGTAGTCGCAAAGGCTCGCAAAGAGTTAAATACTCGCAAAATTGGTCACGCTGGAACTTTAGATCCAATGGCAACGGGTGTTCTGGTTTTAGGTGTTGGTGATGGCACCCGTTTATTGCAATATATAACTGCAGGATTAAAAGCTTACGATGCCACGGTAAAACTAGGTCAGCTAACTTCAACCGATGACAAAGAGGGCGAAGTCATTGCGACCACTGAAATACCTGCCGATATTCCAGCCACCTTTGCAAAACAAGTCGGCAAGATTATGCAGAAACCATCCAGTGTCTCTGCAATTCGTATCGATGGAAAACGCGCTTACGATTTGGTTCGCGAAGGGGTAGAGGTAGATATTCCGGCTCGCGAAGTTGAAGTCTATGAAATTAAAATAAACGATATCCGCGGCGATGAAGTGGACATTTCAGTTAAATGTAGCGCTGGTACCTACATCCGTGCGATTGCTAGAGATTGTGGTGGCCATTTAACTGCACTTCGTCGTACTCAAGTAGGTATCTTTGATTTATCAATGGCCGGAGAGTTGATGAGCGTGGCAGATGTAGCTGCAAAGATTTTCACACCGCGCCAGTTAGATCTGCAAGAAGCTGCGGAGATGAAGTTTGGTCGCAATATTCAAGCAAGCGGGGTAGCAGGCATTGTTGCAGCGCTAACTCCGCAAGGAGAGCTCGCAGCGCTATTAGAGGATAAAGACGGGATGGCTAAACCATTCGCAGTCTTTATAAAATAACTTATGCGTTTATCTTGGAAACCAGCGGCGATCAAAGGAGCTACCGTAGTTATCGGTAACTTCGATGGTGTTCATGCTGGCCACCAACAGCTAATAAAAGATGCGCATAAATTCGGCAATCCAGTAGTTGCGATGACATTTGAGCCGCACCCAACCACGCTCTTTGCGCCGGATAAGGCGCCGACTCATTTAACTTCGCTAGATGCACGTATTAATTTATTGCTAGCCAATGGCGCAGATGCAGTGCTAGTAATTGATTTTGATAAAGATTTTGCAACAATGTCCCCGGAAAATTTTGTAAATAAGATTCTAATCAACGAACTTGATGCCAAAGCCGTAATGGTAGGCACCAACTTCACTTACGGAAAAGGCGCGGCAGGCAAAGCTGAAGATCTACGGAACTATGGTTTTCAAGTCGAAATTCATAATTTACAAGAGAGTATGGGTGTAATTTCATCTACTCGAATTCGAAATTTAATTTTCGAAGGTGATATTCAATTTGCAAACGAACTCCTTGGTCATAAATTTACTTTAGAAGGCACCGTGATTCACGGCGAAAAGCGCGGTCGCGAAATCGGTTACCCCACCGCAAATTTAGGTTTAAGTGGCAATTGGACGATTCCAGCGGATGGAATTTATGCCGGTTGGCTAGAGGTCGAACATCAAAAATGGCCAGCTGCAATTTCAATTGGCACCAATCCAACTTTTGAAGGCATTAGATCAAGACAGATTGAAGCGTATGCACTCGATCAAGAAGGACTTGATTTATATGGCAAGCCAGCACGAATCATCTTTGGTTGGCGCCTACGTGAAACCATCAAATTTGAAGGCCTGGAGCCACTACTGGTTCAGATGAAAAAAGACTGCGATCAAGCGCGAGAATTGACCAAGGTCATTCACTAATCACATAGGTTTCACATAATTTAGCCAAGCTTTTGTGAGGACTGAAAATTAACTTTTACCCATGCAAATTGAAATTTCAAGACGTTCAGTACTGGCGGGCCTACTTTTAACATCATTCTCCAATTTGATTGGCAAAGGTGCGATAGCAAATGCCGCGCCTAACCTAAATCTCATTCTAGGCAGACCGACCAATAATTCCATTGCTATCAGTTTGATGAGCAACTCGGCAGTTAACGCATATATCGATTATGGTACTAATGGCAAGACTTTCACGAGCAAGTCATTAACGGGAACATTAGTTGCAAACACGCCTGCGGTTTTTGAGTTGAAGAATTTAAAACCAGACCAGAAGTATTTTTATCGGGTTAGATTTAAAGAGGGCTCGGCAAAGACCTTTCAAATCTCGAAGATTTACTCTTTTCAGACTGCCAGAACCACCGGTAAACCATTTACTTTCTCATTACATGGCGATACTCACCCAGAGCGCAACGGAAAAATGTTTAATTCCGAGCTTTATTACGTGGCAATGGGGAATGTGGCAGCACAAAAGAATGATTTTCACATTCTGATGGGTGATGATTTCAGTATTGATCCGCTTATTGGCAAGGGGCAGGCAACAAAGGAAAATGTTGAAAAAATTTATCGAACTCATAGAGATTGGTTGGGTGTAATTGGCTCGACTACGCCTATTTATCTTGTTAACGGCAACCACGAACAGGCCGCCCAATATTTATTGGATGGCACCACAAATAATCCAGCCGTTTTAGCAGGTAATGCTAGAAATAAGTTTTACCCGCAACCTGCTCCGGATAACTTTTACACTGGAGATAATCTGGAAGTTCCAGGTATTGGCAAACTTCGTGATTACTACAGTTGGCATTGGGGCGATGCGTTATTTATTACTTTAGATCCTTACTGGCACTCAAAATACGCAGTAGATAACGTTGCTGGCGTCTCAGTTGATGACAATGCAACAAATAAGAAAGCTGGCGCTGGTGCTCAGAAAAACAGCGACTTATGGCAAGTAGGTATCGGAGATTTACAATATGAATGGTTTAAGAAAACTCTAGAAACAACGAGCGCTAAATACATATTTGTCTTTGCGCATCACGTTATGGGTACTGGCCGAGGTGGGGTGGAGATCTCAACTAATTATGAGTGGGGCGGCAAAGATCCTAAGGGAGCTACGACTTTCGCTGAGCAGCGACCAAATTGGGAACTACCTATACATGACTTGATGGTAAAACATAAAGTTTCCATTTTCTTTCAGGGTCATGATCATATTTTCGTTACGCAAGAACGAGATGGCTTGATATATCAATCGATGCCAAATCCAGCAGATAGCACTTTTTCAATGTTCAATGACACTGCATATAAGTCAGGAACAAAGGCTCCCAATTCTGGCCATGTAAGAGTTTCTGTGAATTCCAATGAAGCCAAAGTTGAGTACTTCTTAGCGGCTAGAGCAACTGATACTTCTCGCAAAAATATGACATCTGCGCATTCGTACTCAGTAAAACCAAGAGCAAACTAATGCATGACCATGAAATATTTCATCTTAATGAAATAGATCGGCGTAAATTCCTAACAGGTGCAGTTTTAAGCTCTAGCTTACTTTTTCTAGGTGATTTAACTGCAAATGCGACCACATCAATATCTTTGCCAGGTTTTACGGCATTTTCAAAAAGTGTTCGCATAACAAAAAATGCCAAATATTATTTAGTCGAGAGTTCAGGATTGCCCAGTCATCCAATGATGAAAGGAATCGTAAGTTGGCAACAACAAATTCCTACACCTCAACCGTATACGGGCAGTAATGCCTGGCCAATACCAATTAAGCCCATAATTTCGAAAACACCAATTTCAGCCAATGGTCATTTTTTGAGGGGTGCGATTGCAATCGCAGTAAATGGAGTTCCTATCTTCAACGCACTCAATAATCGTGGGGATGATGCTTTTCTTGCAGGTGAGCTTGATGATTGGGGTGGTCATTGTGGACGTGCTGATGATTATCATTACCATGTTGCACCACTTCACTTACAGAGCATCGTCGGAAAGAAAGCCCCAATTGCATATGCATTAGATGGATTTCCTATTTATGGTGAAAGAGAGATTGACGGTAAATCTGTAATTAAATTAGATGAATTCAATGGTCACTTTGATAGCAAGAGAAATTATCACTATCACGGCACTACAAATTACCCATATATAAACGGTGGCTTCAGAGGTGTTGTGAAGGAGATTGAAGGACAAGTTGATCCGCAAGCGCTCACAAAAAGTTTTAGGCCGGCTGGCTTACCTCTAAAAGGGGCGAAAATTACAAGCTTCGAACAGGTATCAGTAAATGGATATGAACTTACATACTCCCTTAACGAACAAAGTTACAAGATCGCATACACCGCAACTCTAAGTTCCGTAGAAATTACTTTTACTAGTCCAGATGGCAATCAGCGCACAGAAAGTTACTTACGCAAATGAATGATCTGCTCAAAATCGTACTAAATAGACGAAGTATCTTAAAAGCATCGATTTTAAGTTTGATACCTATCGCAAGTGCTGAAGCAGCATCACTCTCTCTATTCACGAAGGTCTCTACGCCAATAGGCTCTAATTCGGCACGAATTCAAGTCACTTCAAATCAAGTCATCAAGGTCTATATTGAATATGGTTTTTCGAGGGCTAGATACACATTGAAAACTCCAGTATTGGTTTTGAAGCCAGGTAGCAACAATTACATAGCTTTAACAAATCTAAATCCACAAAGTAAAGTTTTCTATCGACTTCGTTATTCGTTGAAAACTTCCACAACTTACTTGGCAAAACCTGAATTATCTTTTGTGACAAGTGCAGTTACAGCTAACTCAACTTTTGCGATACAGGCCGATCCGCATATGGACAACAATTCCAGCGCCGAGGTTTACACAAAAACGCTCGAACAAATCGCAGCAGTCAGCCCTGCTTTCCTAATGGATTTGGGCGACATCTTTATGGTGGATAAATTATCTGATAAGAGTGAAGCCAATATCCGTGCCAGATTTGAATTGATGCAGGGCTTCTACAAAAAACTGGGCAACGTGCCATTAAAAATCTGTTTAGGCAATCACGACGGCGAACTTGGCTACAGCAAATTCAATACCAAGAGCTATCGCAAAGAATATTTTGCCGAGCAAACCGGAGAGCTAGCTTATTACTCATTTGAAGGCCCGGACCAACTTCATGTGGTGCTAGATCCGTTTACCTACACAACCTCGTCACCCAAAGATGATGGCTGGCAATGGACGCTTGGTAAGGCTCAATACGATTGGTTGGCCAGCACTTTAGCAAATTCAAAGGCTACCCATAAATTTATTTATATTCATCATTTGCTAGTTGGAAATGCAACTTCTCGTGGAGGCGTGGAAGTAGCGATGCGCAACGAATGGGGCGGCAATAACAATGATGGCAGTTATGGTTTTGAACAGAACCGTCCGGGTTGGGGAAAGCCAATTCACCAATTGCTGTTAGATAACAATGTTGGCTTTGTGTTTAAAGGGCATGATCACCTCTATGTAAAACAAGAACTCGATGGAATTATCTATCAGACTCTGCCACAGCCTTCACATCCTGGAGATAAGTTGGATGTCAAACAGTATGGCTATTTATCGGGTAAAGGAGTTGGCGGATCCGGTTTCTTAACAGTTAGAACTGATGCCAAAGTAGCATTTGTAGATTTCATTAAATTTGATGGCTCAATTGGAGACAGTTACACGAAAGCTATAAATTGATTAGTTTGAGAATTTTGTTGGCGCTGATTCTTACTCTCGGCGCTTTTCCTAGCGAAGCTGCGACCAGCAAATTGACCTCATTTACTGCCGAGGTGTGGGCGGACAATTGGTTCTCGCTCTTCGTTAATGGGAAGAAAGTCGGTGAAGATAGCATCTCTATTACGACTCAAAAATCCTTTAATAGTGAGGTACTTAAATTCTCCGCGACTTATCCATTAACTATTGGAGTTATTGCCAAAGATTATGTGCAATCAAAATCTGGCTTGGAATACCTTGGAACTCCGAACCAACAGATGGGTGATGGCGGAATTATCTTTCAAATAAAGGAGTCGGTAAGCGGGAAATTGGTTGCACTTTCTAATGAATCTTGGAAGATGAAAGTGGCAAATACCGCGCCTTTGAACCCTGATTGCGAGAAATCTTCAGCACCAGATATTGATTGTAAGTATACAAATTATTCAGTTGCTACTAATTGGGCAGCCACCACATTTAGCGATAAATTATGGTCAAATGCAAAAATTTTTTCTGCTACTGAAGTTGGGCCAAAAGATGGTTATCACCAGATCTCATGGAATCCTTCAGCAAAATTCATTTGGGGAAATGACTTAAAACTTGATAACACTATTTATTTTAGAAAGAAAATAGCTGTACCAATCACTAAGTCGACAACTTCTACTTTTGACTTTACTTTAACCAGCGCTAATGGAAGTAGTTTAAATATTGACACTACATGTGATGGCAAAGCGCTCTCTCCAGGAATTAATTGGAGCGCAGTTCCTTCAAGTGCAAAATCGTTAATTCTGATAATGGACACAATTCCGGGACCAGTTCGACCTGGAGAGAGTCAATCAGGCAATCACTATTACATTTCAAAATTCAATATTTTGCCATCTACTTCTGGTTTTCCTGAAGGTGTTATAACTCCATATGCACCTCCTTGTTCCCAAGGTACTGGATTAAAAGAATATAGATTCTTTCTCTTCGCCTTAAATAAAATGTTGCCCGTCGATCAGAAATCTGATGGAGCTACTTTGATTGAAATCGGGGAAAGAGAAGCCATAGCAAAAGCGAGCCATGTGTATTCATATGCGAGAAAAGGGTAAATAATCTTGATTTCAGCTCTCGATTAGGCTATTTGGACCCTCTAAATTAGAATTCGGGGGTTCGAAAGAGCAATAAAGCGAGGAAATCGCGTTACGTGTCCAAGACCGTAGCCACTCGTGATAAGTAAAAAAGGAGTGCCAAATGGCGCTAACACCAGAACAGAAGAAATCAATCGTTGCGCAGTACGGCGCTTCACCAACAGATACCGGTAGCCCTGAAGCTCAGGTCGCGCTACTTTCAAAGCGCATCGATGACTTAACAGAGCACCTAAAGTCAAACAAGCATGATCACCACAACCGTCGTGGTCTATTGCTACTAGTAGGTCAGCGTCGTCGTGTTTTGCAGTACCTTGCAAAGACAGATATCAACCGCTACCGCGCAATTATTGAAAAACTAGGCATTCGCCGATAACAAACTAAACCTACGGGGACAGCAAGTGAATGGTCTCCGGTAGTGGTTTTCAAATAGTGAATTAAAACTTTCTATTTGCGAACTTCGATCGTAGATACATTTCTTCTGTCCTCCGTGGGTAGCCGAAAGGCTAGAGAAAAGAGGAGCGACCTATGGAAGGTCAAGACGTTAAGCATGCCGTTGCAGTAATCGACAACGGAAAATTCGGAAAGCGTGAGATTCGCTTTGAAACTGGCCGCCTTGCAAAGCAGGCAGCTGGTTGTGCAGTTGTTTATTTAGATGACGAAACTATGTTGCTATCTGCAACTACAGTTTCAAAGACACCAAAAGATCAATTCGACTTCTTCCCACTTACAGTGGATGTCGAAGAGCGTATGTATTCAATCGGCAAGATTCCTGGTTCATTCTTCCGCCGTGAAGGACGACCAACAGAAGAAGCAATTCTTACCTGCCGTCTAATTGACCGTCCGCTACGTCCATCATTCGTAAAGGGTCTTCGTAACGAAGTACAAATCGTTGTTTCTGTAATGGCGTTAAACCCTGATCACATGTACGACGTAATTGCGATCAACGCATCATCAATGTCAACTCAACTTGCAGGTCTGCCATTCGCAGGTCCAGTAGGTGGCGTTCGCGTTGCATTAATTGATGGACAGTGGGTAGCTTTCCCAAATCACTCACAGGTTGAAAACGCAGTATTTGACATGGTGGTTGCCGGACGTATCGCAGACGGTGACGTAGCGGTGATGATGGTGGAAGCAGAAGCAACTGCAAAGACCATCGAACTTATTAAGGGCGGCGCATCTGCACCAACTGAAGCAGTAGTTGCAGATGGTCTCGAAGCAGCAAAGCCATTTATTAAGGTGTTGTGCGAAGCGCAGATGCAATTAGCAAAGGTTGCCGCAAAGCCAACTGCAGAGTTCCCAGTCTTCTTGGATTACCAGGATGATGTATTTGCAGCAGTTGAAGCAGAGGCTAAGAAGTCATTAGCTGATGCACTAACCATTGCAGGCAAGCAAGAGCGCGAAACCAAGCTTGATGAAATCGGCAAGGCGACAATTGAAAAAGTTTCCGCTAATTTCGAAGGACGCGAAAAGGAAGTTCCTGCCGCGCTTCGTTCATTAACCAAGAAGCTAGTTCGTCAGCGCGTATTGCGTGACAAGATTCGTATTGATGGTCGCGGTCTTCGCGATATCCGTCCGCTATCTGCAGAGGTTGAAGTAATTCCTCGCGTTCACGGTTCCGCAATTTTTGAACGTGGCGAAACCCAGATTCTTGGCGTAACCACATTGAACATGCTTAAGATGGAGATGCAGCTAGACACACTTAGCCCAGAAACACATAAGCGTTACATGCACAACTACAACTTCCCACCATATTCAACTGGCGAAACCGGTCGCGTTGGTACACCAAAGCGTCGCGAAATCGGCCACGGTGCACTTGCAGAGCGCGCACTTGTTCCAGTTCTTCCAACACGCGAAGAGTTCCCTTACGCAATCCGTCAGGTATCTGAAGCGCTTGGATCAAATGGTTCAACCTCAATGGGTTCTGTTTGTGCCTCAACACTTTCATTATTAAATGCTGGTGTGCCACTTAAGTCTCCAGTTGCAGGTATTGCAATGGGTCTGATCTCTGATGATGTTGATGGCAAAGTTGAATACGTTGCGCTAACTGACATCTTGGGTGCAGAAGATGCATTCGGCGATATGGATTTCAAGGTAGCGGGAACCAAAGATTTCGTTACTGCGCTACAGCTTGATACCAAGCTTGATGGAATTCCTGCATCAGTACTTGCTGGTGCGCTACATCAAGCAAAGGAAGCGCGTCTTGCGATCCTTGATGTAATGGCTGAGGCAATTGATACTCCAGATGAGATGTCACCACTTGCGCCACGTATCATTTCAATCAAGATTCCAGTTGATCAGATCGGTGCAGTTATCGGCCCTAAGGGCAAGGTAATCAATCAGATTCAGGAAGAGACCGGCGCAGATATCTCTATCGAAGAAGATGGAACTATCTACATTGGTGCAACTGATGGCACTTCAGCTGATGCAGCTAAGGCGCAGATCAATGCAATCGCAAACCCAACTATGCCTGAAGTAGGCGAGCGTTACCTAGGTACTGTCGTAAAGATTGCACAGTTCGGTGCATTCGTATCCCTCTTGCCTGGCAAGGATGGTTTGCTTCACGTTTCACAGATTCGCAAGATGCATGGCGGAAAGCGAATTGAAAATATCGAAGATGTAATGAAGGTTGGCGACAAGGTCCAGGTTGAGATCGGTGAAATCGATCCAAAGGGCAAGTTGTCACTAGTGCCGGTATTAGAAGAAGGCGCAGCAAAGAGCGAGTGATTAATAGAACCACTTTAGATTGTGGCTTACGTATCATCACAGATACCGATGCCACAGTTAGAAGTGCTTCGGTAGGTTACTTTGTAAATATCGGTTCACGTGATGAGGCGCCAGCAGATGCTGGTGCCTCTCACTTTTTAGAGCACGTTCTTTTTAAAGGCACATCACGCCGCAGCTCTAAAGAAATCAGTTCATCCATCGAAAATCTAGGTGGCGGTATTAATGCATACACCACCAATGAATTTACTTCCTTTTATGCCAAAGTTGTCGATGAAGATCTGCCGCTTGCGGTTGATGTATTAAGCGATGTCATTACCAGCGCAGTGGTCACAAATGAAGAGTTCGAAACCGAACGTAACGTGGTCTTCCAGGAAATGGCGATGCGCGATGATGATCCGCAAGATTGCGCCGAAGAGGCATTTGGTAGCGCATTTTGGGGCGATCATCCGCTGGGTGTTTCAATCCTTGGCACCAAAGAGTCCATGAACGCGATTACGCGTGATCAAATTTTTAATTATTACAAGCGTCATTACACGCCAGATACGATGGTGGTTTCGGCGGCGGGAAATATCAACCACGATAAGTTTGTAGCGTTAGTTAAAGAGAATTTAGAACGAGATAACTTCTTGACCGGCAATAGCGCACCAAAATCTCGCGATTACAGTGCATTTACTCCAAAGCCAAAGGCGCGCGTCAATATACATAATGGCCAATTCGAACAGACCAATCTCTTCTTAGGCCTTGAAGGCGTGGGACGTAAAGATCCTCGTAGCACTGCGTTAAAAGTTTTGACCATTGCTATCGGTAGCGGAATGTCTTCGCGACTTTTCCAAGAGATCCGTGAAAAGCGTGGTTTGGTCTATTCAGTCGATGGGCTAATTCGCCGCTATGTCGGTAGTGGTTACTTTGCAATTTACGCCGGCTGCGCACCGGATAAAGCTGGCGAAGTTATCAAAGTTGCGCGCGAAATTCTCAATGAAGTTGCTACAGGTGGAATTACCGAAGAAGAGTTCAATCGCGGCAAAAATGCAGTTCGCGCCGGAATCTTGCTAGCCGGTGAAGATTCAGCATATCGAATGGATCGAATCGGCAGCTCAGAGATATGGGATGGCTATGCCAAGAATTCCGAAGAGATGATGGCCGATTTAAACGCCGTTTCCAAGGCTGAAGTTGAAGAAATTGCTCGCGAATTCTTCACTAGACCGCTTACCCTTGGCCTTGCTGGACCCGCTAAAAATATGGCGGATGCTTCGAAATTGGAGGAGCTACTTAAATGATAAAAGTCGGCGTACTTGGCGCAAAAGGTCGCATGGGCTCTGAAGTTGTTAAAGCGGTCTCTGCCGCATCCGATATGCAACTACATGCCGCAGTTGATTTAGGCGATTCATTAGATTTAGTTAAAGGCGCAGATGTCGTAGTTGATTTCACCAATCCAGATGGCGTCATGAAGAATTTAGAATTTTTAATTAACAATGAGATCAATGCAGTAGTCGGAACCACCGGTTTTGATGCCGGCAAGATGGCGCAACTTGAAGGTTGGCTCACGACTCATCCAAAGGTAGGCGTATTTATCGCTCCTAATTTTGCAATTGGCGCGGTATTAATGATGGAGTTTGCAAAGCAAGCTGCACCATATTTTGAATCAGTTGAAATTATTGAGCTACACCACCCAAATAAAGTAGATGCGCCATCCGGAACTGCGGCGCGTACTGCAGATTTAATTAATGAAGCGCGCGTTTCAATGCAGAAGCAACCTGATGCCACAAATACAGGCCTGCAAGGTGCGCGCGGTGCAAAGATTGGCGATGTCCCAATTCACTCAGTTCGTCTGCGCGGATTAGTTGCACATCAAGAGGTGCTCTTTGGTGGGTTAGGCGAGACGCTAACGATTCGCCACGATTCATTAGATCGCGTGGGTTTTATGCCAGGTGTCTTACTTGGTTGCCGTGAAATTATTAAAAAACCAGGGCTAACAATTGGATTGGAGAAATTCTTATGAGCCAAATAACTATGTACTCAGCTGATTGGTGCGGTGATTGCCGTCGTTCTAAGAGATTACTTGATGAGCTAGGCGTCGCTTACGATGTTATTGATGTCGAAAAGGACCCAACTCAGATTGAGAAAGTTATGGAATATAACAACGGTGCCAAGAGCATTCCAGTGGTGGTTTTTGCAGATGGCACCCACATGACCGAACCATCTGATCCAGATCTCCGTAAAAAGTTAGAAGAGTTAAAGTTAATTTAATCTAACGATTAATGCACTGACTAAGGCCGCGCTACCCACGACAACTGGGAAGCCGGCCTTAAGTTTTAGCGCCACCGCTGCCACAACTAGCCCAGCAGCGCGATGATCTACGCCAAGTTCCTTCTTATCGGCAAAAGCCTGCACTGCAACAAGGGCGCTCAACATGGCAATCGGAAGGAGAGCATTAATTCTGCGCACTGCAGCGCTCTCTAAAATTCGTTGTGGAATTAAAGTGCCCGAATATTTAATTAGAAAGGCAATAATTGAGGTGCCGATAGTTGCGATCCAAAATTTATTCACGGATCAACCTCGCAAAAGCAACTGCAAGTAGGGCGGTCGCGATAATTGGTAACCCTGCTGGAGCGATTGGGGTAAGCACAATTGCAAGCGCTGCTGCGCTAAATGCTAAAAGATAATCATCTCTACTCTTTAAACGTGGCCATACCAAAGCTAAAAATGCGGCTGGAACTGCGGCATCCAAGCCCCATTCAGATGGATTTCCAATCGCTTGCGCGCCAAGCGCTCCGGCTAAGGTAAATAAATTCCAGAATAGAAATACCCCAAGTCCGGTGAGCCAGAATCCTTGGCGCATCGCGCTCTCGCCGCGAACTTCTTCAGCGGTTGCAACTGCGATGGATTCATCAATCGTAATTTGTGTAGCTATGATTTTTCTAAACCCAGATACATTTAAAATTGGTTTAGCAATCATCGAATAGATTGCATTTCTAAAACCCATTAGAGATGCAGTTGCGATTCCAGCAATCGCGCTACCGCCAGCGCCTAAAACTCCAATTACCGCAAACTGTGAAGCGCCGGTAAAGGTTAAAAGGCTCAATAAACAGGCCTGTAAAACTGAGAATCCCGAGGCCACCGCTGCGGCGCCGAAGGCTGTTCCGTATGCTCCCACCGCGATACTGACGCTAAGTGACTTGCTTAACGTGGCGCGGTTCACCGAAGTCATGGCAATGAGTCTATAGGGTCTGCCCCATGAGTGAGATTATTTTTCGTGATGATGTAACCGTTGAATTGGTAAAGAGCAGCGCCAGTGATGCAGATGTTATCTGGGCAGCTCGAGTATCTACCGCCGGAGAAACTTCACTCGAAGAGTTAGATAAAGATGCCGAGAAGAGCGCTGGATTAATTAATTACTTAGCGCGCGAACGCCACGGATCTCCTTTCGAACATACCTCGTTTACATTTTTTATCAGCGCACCAATTTTTGTCTTCCGTGAATTTATGCGCCATCGCATCGCTTCTTACAACGAAGAATCTGGTCGTTACCGCGAATTAAAACCAGTTTTCTATATTCCAAATCGTGATCGTAAATTGATTCAAGTTGGCAAGACCGGCCACTACACCTTCGAAGAGGGCAGTGAAGAGCAGTACAACTTGATGGTCTCTGAAATGAAGAAGGCGTATACCGCGGCATATGATGCATATCAAAAGATGTTAGATGCGGGAATTGCCCGTGAAGTCGCCCGCGCGACCTTACCTGTAGCGACCTATTCATCAATGTATGTGACGATGAATGCACGTGCGCTGATGAATTTCTTATCGCTTCGCACCACCGCTGAAGGTTCTCACTTCCCAAGCTACCCACAACGCGAAATCGAGATGGTAGGAGAGAAGATGGAAGCCTTCTTCGCGGAGAAGATGCCACTAGTCCATGCGGCCTTTAATAAATCAGGTCGCGTTTCACCGTAATTTGAAATAGGCTTCACACATGATTACGCCACCATTTGGACGTTTAATCACCGCGATGGTGACCCCGTTCAAAGCAGATTTATCTGTTGACTGGGCCGGCGTGGAGAAGTTAGCGGCACATTTAGTCTCAACCGGCCATGACGCAATTGTGGTCTCAGGTACCACTGGCGAAGCGCCAACCACTAATGATGAAGAAAAAGATGAGCTAATCCGCGTTGTTAAGGCAACGGTTGGTAGCAAAGTAAAAGTAATTGCGGGTGCGGGAAATAACGAAACACCGCACTCAGTCGAACAAGCAATCCATGCCCAGAAAGTTGGCGCGGATGGCTTGCTAGTGGTGACGCCTTATTACAACAAACCACCACAAGCTGGAATCGAAGCGCACTTCCGCGCAATTGCAGATGCAGTTGATCTACCGGTGATGATTTATGACATTCCTGGTCGTACCGGAGTTGCCATCGAACCTGACACCATTGTGAAATTATCTGAACATAAAAATATAGTCGCGCTAAAAGATGCCAAAGGAGATGTAGCTTCGACATCTTGGGTAATCAAACGCTGCGGCATCCCGGTTTACTCTGGCGATGATATTTTGAATTTACCGCTACTTTCAGTGGGCGCAGTTGGTTTTGTCAGCGTATGTGGCCACACCATTGGCCGAGATCTTCGCGAAATGTTGGATGCCTGGTTTGCCGGAAACTCAGAACGCGCCTTAGAGATACATCAGAAAGTATTGCCAATATACACCGGAACATTTCGCACGCAAGGTGCGATACTTACCAAAGCCGCACTTAACTTAATGGGACTTCCTGGCGGCCATACCCGTTTACCTTTAGTCGATGCCACACCAGCACAGATTGAGCAGTTAAAACTCGATCTTCGCGCTGGCGGTGTAAATGTTTAATGAGTAATCACCCACATCCAAATTTAGGCGAGCCATCTAAGTTAGCTAAAGATGGATTGCGTTTAGTAGCCCTTGGCGGCCTTGGTGAAATCGGTCGAAACATGATGGTTTACGAATTCGATAATGAACTATTAATTGTGGATGTAGGCGTACTTTTCCCGGAAGAGAGCCAGCCAGGTATTGATTTAATTCTCCCTGATTTTTCCTATATTCGTGATCGATTAGATGATGTCACCGCAATTTTCTTAACTCACGGACACGAAGATCATATTGGCGCAGTTCCATATCTACTTCGCGAACGCGGCGATATTCCAGTTTATGGTTCGCCACTTACCTTGGCGCTGACAGCATCCAAATTAAAGGAGCATCGAATCACTGGATTGATGCGCGAAATTGCAGATGGTGAAAAGGTAAAGATTGGTAGTTTTGAAGTAGAAGCAATCGCAGTTAATCACTCAATTCCAGATGCGCTAGCTTTAGCAATTAAATGTGGCGCTGGCACCGTGTTGCATACGGGTGATTTCAAGATGGATCAGCTGCCACTTGATGGGCGCATCACTGATTTGCGACGCTTTGCTTCCCTTGGGGAAGAAGGCGTGGACTTATTTTTAGTGGACTCTACAAATGCAGATATTCCAGGCTTTACGCCATCTGAACGCGAAATTATGCCGACTCTCGATCGAATCATTGCGAATACCAGACGTCGCGTAATTGTGGCTTCCTTTGCTTCGCATGTTCATCGAATTCAGCAAGTCATTGATATTGCTGCAATGCATAATCGAAAAGTTTGCTTTATTGGTCGTTCAATGGTCCGTAATATGGAGATCGCATCGCGCATGGGTTATCTAAATATTCCAGCCTTTGTACTAATCGAAAAAGATGATTTAGATAAATATGGCGATGATGTTGTTTTGATCTGCACCGGTAGCCAAGGCGAACCATTAGCGGCGTTATCACGTATGGCATATGGCGAACATTCAATTGTGGTTGGCGATGGCGATACCGTGGTTTTGGCATCTTCATTAATTCCGGGCAATGAATCACCGGTTTATCGAGTAATAAATGAACTTACTCGCTTAGGCGCCAAAGTAGTTCATAAAGGAAATGCCATGGTGCATGTCTCTGGACATGCGGCAGCAGGAGAGTTGCTCTACTGCTACAACTTGGTAAAGCCAAAGAACGTCATGCCAATTCACGGCGAATGGCGCCATATGAAAGCCAATGCAGAGTTAGCAATTCAAACTGGAGTAAACCGCCGAAATACCGTAGTAATTGAAAACGGAATTGTGGTTGATTTAATTGAAGGTCGCGCACAAGTATCAGGCGCAGTTCCTTGTGGTTTTGTTTATGTAGATAGCCAATCAATCGGCGAGATTACTGAAAGTACATTGAAAGATCGTCGAATTCTTGGCGAAGAAGGATTTATCTCAGTCGTGGTAGTCATCGATGCACAGAAGGGCACCATTGTGGCGGGCCCAGATATTCATGCACGTGGCTTCAATGAAGATCCAGCGATGTTTGATGAAGTGAAAATGCGCATCGAAAAAGCGCTAGCAGCTGCGGTGGCACAAGGCACAAATGGCACCCATCAACTTTCACAAGTAGTTCGTAAAACTATTGGTAACTGGGTCGGTCAAGAGCATCGAAGAAAACCAATGATCGTTCCGCTTGTCATCGAGGTTTAAGCGCACGCTTAATATAGGCTTGCCGGTCGTGGCTAAGCGTAAGAAACAATCCAAATCGGTACTTTCGGTACTCGGAGTCATATGGCGTTCCTTCGCAAAGGGACTTGGTAACACCATTCGCTTCACCACTCGCGCCGCCAAAGATTTAGATAGCGCACATCAAAGAGATGGCGCAGCGCTTTTCTTAGTATTTATCGGATTAGCAGCGGCAGCCGGAACTTGGTTGCATTCAGAATCTGCCGTCAGTTATGCGCTCTATTCATTCTTCTACGGCGGTTTTGGTCGCATCGGAGTTTTGGCACCAATCGTGCTCTTCTACTTTGCAGTTCGCTTATTTAGATCGCCAGATAAGAAAGCGGAAACTGCGCGCATCACTATCGGAACTATCGCGCTATTAATTTCGGCAACCGGTCTTGCGCATATGTTTAATGGCTCTGAAGGAACTGGCGCTACTGCGATGCGCGAAGGTGGGGGCTGGCTGGGTTTCGGCATCACCAAACCGCTAATTGCAATCTTAACTCCGCTACTTACATATCCAGTGCTCCTATTGATTTTTGGATTTGGTTTATTGGTTGTTACTGCAACCCCATTTTCACAAGTGGCGATTCGAATCAAATCTACTTTTATCTGGTTAAAGACCAAGATGCCAAAACGTCGTCCAGCAGAAGATGATGAGATTTATGAATCGGAACCATTTGAATCACCGCTAGTTTCGCAATTTGCGCATAATGAAGATGACGAAGCTGAATACGACGACGAAGAGTACGACGAACCAGCGGAAGAAGAGTTTGACGAAGAGTTCACAGTAGAGATTCCCAAAGCACATCCAGCTACCGCGCCAGCTCCACGCCCAGTTCAGATGATGCTAGCGCCAGACAGTAAATATGTATTACCTTCACCAGATTTATTAAAGAGCGGACCAGCAGCCAAGGGTAAGAGCAAAGCGAATGATGCAATCGTTAGCGCCCTTACTGAGCTCTTTGCAGAGTTTGAAATCGATGCCCAAGTAACAGGCTTTATGCGCGGTCCAACTGTTACTAGATATGAAATCGAATTAGGTAGCGCAGTTAAAGTCGAACGCATAACCGCGCTTTCTAAAAATATTGCATATGCAGTTGCTTCAAGCGAAGTGCGCATACTTTCGCCAATTCCTGGTAAGTCTGCGGTCGGAATTGAAATTCCAAATACTGATCGTGAAATCGTCGCGTTGGGCGATGTTTTACGCTCAAGTGTGGCCGGACAAGATATGCATCCGATGCTTACCGCTTTGGGTAAAGATGTTGAAGGTAATTACATCTGCGCCAACTTAGCCAAGATGCCACACCTGCTTGTAGCTGGCGCCACCGGCGCAGGTAAATCATCCATGATTAATTCAATGATCACGTCAATCATGATGCGCGCTACTCCTGATGAAGTACGTATGGTTTTAATTGATCCAAAGCGCGTAGAGCTAAACGCTTATGAAAATATTCCGCATTTGATAACGCCGATTATTACCAATCCCAAGAAAGCTGCGGATGCGCTGCAATGGGTAGTTCGCGAAATGGATTTACGTTACGAAGATTTAGCTACCTTTGGATTTAGACATATTGATGATTTCAATAAAGCGGTTCGCGCAGGCAAAGTCGCAACTCCGCCAGGTAGTGATCGCATTTTGGAACCTTATCCGTATCTACTTGTCATTATCGATGAGTTAGCAGATTTGATGATGGTCGCGGCAAAAGATGTCGAAGAGTGCGTAGTACGAATTACCCAATTAGCTCGCTCTGCCGGTATTCACTTGGTACTTGCAACACAGCGCCCATCCGTAGATGTGGTTACAGGTTTGATTAAAGCCAACGTACCATCGCGTCTATCTTTTGCGACTTCATCACTTGCCGATAGCCGCGTAATTTTGGATTCACCTGGTGCGGAAAAATTAATTGGTCAAGGCGATGGTTTATTTGTGCCGATGGGCGCATCTAGACCGATACGTATCCAAGGCGCATATGTTTCAGAGCGCGAAATCGCTGATGTCGTAGCCCACGTGCGCAAGCAATTAGCGCCACGTTTCCGCGATGATGTGACTGCAGCGCAGAAAGTAGTGGTCAACACCATCAATGAAATTGGTGATGATTTAGAGCTAATGTTGCAAGCGGTGCATTTAGTGGTCACAACTCAGATTGGTTCGACTTCTATGTTGCAGCGCAAACTAAGAATCGGTTTTGCAAAAGCTGGTCGTTTAATGGATTTGATGGAATCGCGTGGAATCGTCGGTCCATCTGAAGGATCAAAGGCACGCGCAGTTCTGGTTAAGCCAGAAGAGTTAGAAGAGGTTCTAGACACCATTCGCGACTAGAAGGGTGAGCGCTTGGGTGATTCTCTTTATTTTGCTAGGTGATTGCCCTTCACCCACTCTAAACTTGGCTTAATGTCTCTAGGTCAATTAATCGTAAGCGCACGTAAGAGCGCTGGATTGACTGTGGATCAATTATCAACGCAGACCAATATTCGTGTTGCGCTATTAAAAGAGTTTGAAGAGAATAATTTTATCCACTCTGGTGGCGATACCTACGCGCGCGGACATCTGCGTACCATCGCTCGAGTTTTAAATGTAGATGCGGAGATTTTCTTACATCAATTCGATGAAGAGCATGCGCAAGCCAAACGCGCCATTCACGAACAGCTTGTAGAAAATAGCGCAACCATCGCGCTGCCAGAGCGAAAGAAATTAACTAACAAACAACTCGCAATTTATAGCTCTATCGGAATTTCCTTACTTATTATTTCATCTGTAGTTGTAAACTCATTAAAGCAGAGTTCGGATGGCCCAAAAGCCAAGCCGGTTGCTTCACCTAGCGCATCTGTAACTCCAACCCCTACTCCAACCACTGGCGAAAGCGCCTTACCTGCTAATGAGATTAATTCATATTCATCGGGCGATGGATTACTAGTAAAACTAGAAGCAATTACCGGATCTTCTTGGCTATATATCTCTGACGCCGATGGCGTGACTCTATATTCTGGCCGCGCTTCGCAAGGAGAAGTTTTTGAATTTTCCAGTACCGAAACGGTAAATCTTCGAATTGGCAATGCCGGTGCGGTCAAACTCACGGTAAATGGCAAAGAAGTTCCATCGCTTGGCGTTGATGGTGAAGTAGTTAATGTCAGTTATGGGGTAAATTCTTAGCCATGCCAAAGACCGTAGCCCTGATTACTTTGGGCTGCGCCAGAAATGATGTCGACTCCGAAGAGTTAGCTGGGCGCTTAGCAGCTGATGGTTGGCAATTAGTAGATGATGCCAACCAAGCTGAAGTGGCAGTTATTAATACCTGCGGCTTTATTGAAAGTGCCAAGCAAGATTCTGTAAATACGCTGCTGGAAGCGCATTCTTTAAAGGAAAATGGCGTAACTAAAGCGGTAGTTGCAGTTGGTTGTATGGCCGAACGTTATGGCGATGAATTAGCTAACGCACTTCCAGAAGCAGATGGAATTTTATCTTTTGATGATTACAAAGATATCTCGGCGCGACTTGGCGATATTTTATCTGGACAAAAACCAACACCACATACGCCACAGGATCGTAGAAAACTGCTACCCATTTCGCCGGCTGCGCGAAATACCCAATCTGTAAATATTGATTTTGCACGTAAGCGTTTAAATGATGCGCCGTGGGCGCCATTAAAGATTGCATCTGGCTGTGATCGTCGTTGTGCTTTCTGCGCGATTCCACAATTTCGTGGGGCGTTTGTATCAAGACATCCGCTTGAAGTTATCGAAGAGGCCAAATGGTTGGCCGATAATGGCGTCAGCGAATTGTTCTTAGTTTCCGAGAACACGACCAGTTATGGCAAAGATTTAGGCGATCTGCGGGCAATGGAGAAGTTGATTCCAGAACTTTCCAAAATTGATGGCGTAAAGCGAATTCGACTCTCTTATTTACAACCTGCAGAGATGCGTCCGACTTTGCTGCAAGCAATGGTTGAAGCGGAAAAAGTTGCGCCATATTTCGATCTCTCTTTCCAACATAGCGCAAAGGATGTGCTTCGCAGTATGCGCAGATTTGGCGGTAGCGATGAGTTTTTGCATCTAATAAGCCAAGTGCGCGCATTGGCGCCAGATGCTGGGATTCGTAGTAACTTTATTGTGGGCTTTCCAGGCGAGAGCGACGCGAATTTCGAAGAGCTCTGCAAATTTATAGAAGATGCGCGTTTAGATGCAGTTGGAGTCTTTGGTTATTCAGATGAAGATGGCACTGAAGCGCTAAATATGGATCAGAAGATTGATAGCGATGAAATTGCCCGCCGCGTAGAGTTGCTTACCAGAATTGCAGATGCCGCAGTTAGTGAGCGGGCGACGCTAAGAATTGGCTCAGAGGTCGATGTTTTAATTGATGATCCAGAGTTACAGGAAGGTCGCGCAGCTTTTCAAGGGCCAGAGGTTGATGGCACCGTAGGCTTCGTTGACACCGACTTTAAGATGGGGCAATGGGTAAAGGCGGTAATTGTTGAATCCGCAGGCGCGGATTTAATCGCAAAAGCTTTATGAGAATTACTCCAAATCAGATAACTATTGCGCGCATTGTGGCTTTGCCGCCGGCAATCTGGACACTCTTTCAAAACGGAACTGCTTGGCAGCTTTTTAGCTGGTTAATTTTCCTTGCCATTGCAATGAGCGATGTAGTTGATGGCCGTCTAGCAAGAAGTAGCGGGCAAATTACGGAGATGGGTAAGTTTCTGGATCCTGTTGCCGATAAATTAATGATTGCTTCGGTGATGATTCCGCTATCACTTCAAGATCGTTTTCCGTGGTGGGCAACCATTGCAATTCTATTTCGCGAAGTTGGCATCACGCTCTTTCGCGCATTAGTTATCTCTGGCGGAGTAATCAGCGCTAATCGCGGCGGGAAGTTAAAGAGCTTGGCACAGAATTTGGGAGTCGGTTGGTTTATCTTGCCGCTACCAACAATGGCGCTCTTTGATTGGTTTAAATTTGGCTGGCTCTATATGGCGGTGGCGCTTACGTATATCACTGCATATTGGTATATCCGCGCTTGGTTGCACTTTCGCGACACTACCGCCGAGTAACTAATTTTTACGCGTGAAAAATTTCTGAAACTTTATCAAAAGTTTATAAACAATCGGATTTTTCGCGCCTTTAGGGGAACAATTCTCTTATGCAGATGCGCATCTCACGAGTTCTCAATCAGGAGCTTAAAGCTTGATTGTTACTGTGACCACCAATCCTTCAATTGATCGCACCATTGAAGTTGTTAAGTTGGCTATCGGCAGCGTAAATCGCGGAAAATTAACTTCAGTAGATCCAGGCGGAAAAGGGGTTAATGTCTCGCGTGCGCTTGCTGCTTTTGGCGCTGATACTCATGCAGTCGTGGTCTGTGGTGATTTAGGTGGCGAATGGTTTGCTAAAAAACTAGATGATGCAAACATCATTCACGATGTGATTACCGTTGATGGGATTACTCGCAGCAATGTCACTTTAAAAGAAGGCAGCGGTTCTGTCACTAAGATCAATGAACCAGGCTTTGAATTAACGGCGGAGATAATCGATGATTTAAAGCGCACCTTAAACCACTTAAATTTGAAGGGTTCGTGGGTGGTATTAGCGGGCAGATTAAATCCAGGTGCTGATGTGAATACTTACCGCGATTTGGCCCAATTTGTCCGCGAACGTGGCGCGTTAGTTGCAATTGATGGCAGCGGACCAGAATTTCGCGCTGCTATGAGTATGAAGCCAGAATTAATTAAGCCAAATCAATTTGAATTGGCCGAACTAGTTGGCCGTCCACTTAAGACTATTTCAGATGTAATCGCTGCAGCACGCGAAGTTATCGCAGGCGGAGTACAGCAGGTGCTCTGCTCCTTGGGTAAAGATGGCGCGATATTAATTACCGCAGCGCAAGTTATGCATTGCGAACCAGAGCAGATTGCCATCGGCACTCCAGTTGGCGCCGGAGATATTCTGCTTGCGATTTATTTAGGTGGCGGCGCAAAACCTGAAGGTTTGAAGAACGCGATCGCCTGGTCTGCTGCATCTGTGCCGCTACCAGGAACTGCAATTCCAACGCCAGCACAAGCAGCTGCAGTTGGCGTGAAGGTAAATGAAATTCCAACCGAAGCACGTGAATTAGCGGAGGTGCATTAATGTCAGTTTTTTCGAGTGAGTTAATTACCTTTGTATTAAATGCGACCGATAAAGTCGATGCAATTTCACAGATGGCAAAAATGGTGGTGGCAGCTGGTCGCGGCAGCGATGCCGATGCGATTATTAAAGATGTATTAGCGCGCGATGAGATGGGCACTCCGCAAGTTGATGGAGTTGCAATTCCACATGCGCGTACCTCTGGCGTATCAGAGAGCAGTGTGGCAGTAGCGCGTTGCGTAAATAAAAATGTGATCTTTGATGCCGACGAAGGCGCGGCGGAAGTGCTTTTCATGATTTTAGTGCCTAATGATGCGGGCGATGAGCACATCACAATTTTGTCTTCGCTTGCTCGTCGATTGATGGATGAAGAATTTACGAAAGCGCTACGAAGCACAACGGATGCAGCAGAGTTGGTCGGACTACTAGAGAACCCAGGAGAAGGTAATTAAATGAAAATCGTGGCAGTGACATCCTGCGCAACAGGTATTGCTCATACATACATGGCAGCGGAGGCGCTAGAGCGTGCTGGAAAAGCAGCGGGGCATGAGATGTTTGTTGAGACGCAAGGCGCTGGCGGCTACAAACCAATTGCGCGCGAAATTATTCAGGCCGCAGATGTTGTGATCTTTGCAAACGATGTTGGAATCCGCGACTTAGATCGTTTTGATGGCTGCAAGATCGTGCAATCGATTCCAAAGACCGCAATCAAAGATGCCAAATCGCTAATTACTCAGGCGGAGGAGTTGGCGGGTAAATAAAGAATTCCCAAAGAGTTGGAGCTCCACTCTTAGGGATGTTAGACGCTGGTGAGAACCAGTGACAACTGAATAAACGAATTTAGGCAAATCGCTTAATTCGATAAAACAGGAAAGGAACTTCCGTGAGTTCTGCTTCTAACGTACGTCGTTGGCTGATGACTGGTGTTTCATACATGATCCCATTCGTTGCAGCTGGCGGTATTTTGATCGCAATTGGTTTCATGCTTCAAGATCCAGTCGAAGTTGTTAAGCCATCTCTTCAGGAAGCTGTCGATGCTAATAACATTGCAGCAATTATCTTCCGTTTAGGTGCAACACTATTTGGCTTCTTGGTACCAGTTCTTGCTGGTTTCATCGCATTCGCAATTGCTGATCGCCCAGGTATTGCGCCAGGCTTCTTAGCTGGTGCGTTAGCTGGCGGTGTCGGTGCAGGTTATCTAGGTGGTCTACTTGGTGGTCTATTAGCTGGTCTTATTGCTAAGTGGATCTCAGATCAAAATGTACCTGCCGCACTTCGTAGCATTATGCCGATCGTAGTGACCCCACTGCTTTCATCACTCGTAATCGGATTCCTCATGGTTTATGTAATTGGTAAGCCAGTTGCTTCTCTAAACTCATCACTAACTGATTGGTTAGCAGATATGGGAACAGGTTCTGCAATCGTGCTTGGCATCGTCCTTGGTTTGATGATGGCATTCGATATGGGTGGACCAGTTAACAAAGTTGCTTACACATTTGCAGCTGGTGGACTTTCAAACGTAGCAGCAGGTGCGACCAGCGCTAAGGAATGGACAGTTATGGCAGCGGTAATGGCTGCTGGTATGACTCCACCACTTGCACTTGCACTTGCAACAACTCTACGCAAGAGCATGTTTACAGATGCTGAACGTGAAAACGGAAAGGCAGCTTGGCTATTGGGCGCATCATTCATTACTGAAGGTGCAATTCCATTCGCAGCTGCAGATCCAATTCGCATCATTCCTTCAATCATGGTTGGTTCAGCTGTAACTGGCGGAATGGTCATGGCATTTGAAAACACACTGCAGGCACCACACGGTGGTATCTGGGTGCTTGGCCTAATTGGTGGAATTCCAACTTACCTACTTTCAATCGTTGTAGGTACTGTAATTTCAGCAGGTATGGTTATTGCACTTAAGGGCTCAGCAAAGGTTGAAGCTTAATAATTGCAGTAGTAATAAATTAAGAGCAAAGGAGCTCTGGTCTACGGGCCAGAGCTCCTTTGTTTCTATTAAGTAATTTAAATAGAATTGGAAATTATGAGCGGTCAAATTGGCGTTTTAAAGGGCATCGGGGTATCGCCAGGAGTCGCGGTTGGGCCAATTCGTAAAGTCATAAATATAGTTTCAACCGAAGCTATCTCTGCCTCTCCGCGTGAGATTTTCGATGCGCTAGTTAAAGTCGGGGAAGATTTAGAGCACGCTGCGGAAAAGATTGAATTGGAAGTAGCTAAAGAGGTCTTGGGTGCGCAAGCAATGATTGCGCAAGATCCAGCGCTAGTGGAAGCAATTGGCGCTAGATTAGATCAAGATATTTCTTATCCAGATGTGCGCGCAGATGTAATTGCCGCCTTTGCTGGATTTAAAGAGGCGCTACTTGCAATCGGTGGATATTTTGCAGAGCGCGCTGCGGATTTAGATGAAATCTGTAATCGCTTATTAGCAAAGTTATCTGGCACTGAATCTGAAGGATTAGTGCTAAATTCACCAACCATTATCGTTGCCGAAGATTTAACTCCTGCAGATACGGCAGCGCTTAATTTGAAATTTGCCTTGGCGTTAGTGGTAGAAAAGGGTGGACCAACTTCGCATACTGCAATTGTGGCGCGCGGACTTGGAATTCCTGCGATTGTTGGTTGTACCGGAATTATGCAACTTGCCGATGGCAGCAATCTTTTAGCTGATGGTCGCACCGGTGAAGTTATTACCTCACCTGATGAAGCCACAATTAAAGAGCGCGAAATCAAAGAAGATGCGCTTCGCGCACGTGCAGCTAGCGTTACTGGCCCTGGCCGATTAGCAGATGGCACTCCCGTAAAGTTGTTAGCTAATTGTGGCGATGGCGATGGATCAGTAGCTGCAGTTGCAGCTGGCGCAGAGGGAATCGGTCTATTTCGCACCGAGCTTTTATTTTTAGATTCAATTACCGAACCAACGGTTGCAGAACAGATTCAGATGTATCGCACGGTATTTACACCGATGGTCGGTAAGCGCGTAGTAGTTCGCACTTTAGATGCCGGTAGCGATAAACCAGTTCCGTATATCAATGCGATTCATGAAGAGAATCCCGCACTTGGCGTACGCGGTTGGCGCTTAACTCGCACTAGCGATGGGGTTTTATCGCGCCAATTAGAGGCGATCGCCGAAGCTGCCAAAGGTATGGACATTGAACTCTGGGTAATGGCCCCGATGATCAACACCCCAGCGGAGGCAGCAGATTTTGCTAAGCGCGCCCGCGCAGTTGGCATCAAACAAGTTGGTGTAATGGTGGAGACACCTGCAGCGGCAATTCATGCCGATAAAGTTTTAGCCGAAGTCGATTTTGGCTCATTCGGAACTAATGATTTAACTCAATATGTAATGGCCTCTGATCGCTTAGATTCAAGATTGTCGGACATGACTAGCAGTTGGCACCCTGCGGTACTACGCACCATTCAAATCGCGGCAACTGCAGCGGGAAATTTAATTAAACCAATTGGCGTCTGCGGCGAAGCAGCTGCCAATCCATATTTAGCAGCCGTCCTATTGGGTCTTGGAGTTAATTCATTATCAATGGCGCCATCTGCAATTAGCGAAGTGCGCGGATTCTTATCTACAGTTGATCATGCAACTTGTGTAGCAGCCGCTACTCGCGCAATTGCCGCATCCTCTGCCGAAGAAGCTGAAACGCATGCGCGCGAGATTTTAGAGGGAGCAAATTAATGTCTACTTCAAAGCAACAAGTCGAACAGATCATTGCCTATTTAAGTGAACGCGGAGAAACCATTAGCGTTGCGGAATCTTTGACGGCTGGTGGATTAGCAAATGCGTTGACAAGTGCATCCGGTAGTTCGGCAGTATTTGTTGGTGGAATTACTGCTTATCGAAATGAAATTAAATCTACGATGTTAGATGTTAATCCATCAATTATCGATGCACACACTGTGGTCTCTGAAGAGGTCGCAGATGCCATGGCTGATGGCGCTAGAAAAATTTTTGGAACTACCTGGGCAATCTCTACAACCGGGGCGGCAGGGCCAGAGCCACTTGAAGGGCATGAAGCTGGTTCGGTCTGGATCTCAATTCGTGGCCCAATCAATCAAGCAATTCAATTAAACCTGGAAGGTGGGCGAGAACAGGTCCGCAATGGCACCATTTCCAGCGCCATCGGAACTTTTGCCCGTATACTTAAGTTTCGTACGGTTTAACCCGTTAAGAGAGGGTAGGCAGATGTTGCTACGCGATGCAGTCGGTAAGGAACTTCGCGCTGCCCGTATTGCTCAAGCTCGCACCCTGCGCGATGTGGCTCGCCAAGCTCGGGTCTCACTTGGTTATCTATCCGAAGTGGAGCGTGGTCAGAAAGAAGCCTCTTCTGAATTGCTCGCCAGTATCTGCACTGCGCTAAACATTCATCTTTCATCTTTATTAAATGAAGTCACTTCAGAGATTGCTAAATCTGAAAAGACCAGCCTAACTGTTATCTCTACACAAATTACTTCTGACGCTGCTTAATTTTTTATGTCCGAAGAACTATATGCACGTCAGCATGCAACTTATCGCGTAGCGCATGAATCGATAATTCTTGCGGCTAAGAAATTAATTGCGCAAGCAGGTTTTCGTGCGATGAACGTGATTGATTTGGCCACCGAAGCTGAAGTATCTCGCGCCACTTTATATAACCATTTCCGCGATAAAGATGCGATTGGTATTGCGCTGGCGCAGTACGAAGTTGAAAATGCGCTGGCATTCCTGGGAACTCCGGCAGATTTTCTAATTAATTTCGCGACTCAGATTTCCCAGAGCGAAGTGCTTAACGCGATACGCGAATTTGATCGCGAGCTCTTGCCAACAATTTTCATGCCGACATATGACGAAGTAGCTGGGCCAATCTGGCGTCAGGTGGGCGAAGTTTTGAATCATCGTTTGGGCGAGAAAGCCCCAATTGCATTTATCTGGTTAGTTGGCCAAGCGTTAGCGCCGCTTTCACCTGAGAGCATTAAGGCTCAGGTAGAAGTGATGCTGCCACGTACGCTCTTCTAGGCTTTTTGAGATTTTAGGAGTTAGTCAGATGCTAGAAGCGATTAATGATGGCCTAAGGCGATTCGCTGATTTTCGCGGCAAGAGCACTCGCTTTCAATACAACTCTTTCTTCCTCTTTTATCTGTTGTTAAATCTCTTCATTCAGACCGCCAATCCAAATCAAGAGAGCTTAAATACCTTTATCTGGATTGCATCGCTCTTGCCGATGTTTGCCTGCGAAGTGCGCCGTGCGCACGATGTCGGTAAAAGAGGTTGGTGGATTTTGGTGCCGCTATTTCCAATCTATTTAATGTTTAAAAATTCTGTTCCGCAGCAAACTGCAGAGAATTAAATTTCTGGATCAGCGGTAACTGGGTTGTAGTTACCGTAGACGCGCACGGTGCTGCCGTTACCGAAGCCGCCGGCCCAAAGCCCATCAATAAAGCGACCTAACATGCGCACGCAACCATGTGATGCCGGATAGGGCAGCACCATGGTGTCGAATTCAGAGCCATGCACTGCTTCGCCGCGATTAAAGAACATCGGGCGATACATCCAGCCATCTGGAAATGCAATTGATTCATACCAACGATCTACCCGCCATTGCACGGTGAAAATTCCGGTATCGGTCTCCATTCCTGCAGCGCCAGTAGATGCTATTGTCACTAAAAATTTACCGCTCTCTTTTAGCCAAACTACGCTCTGACAAGTTCTATTTACATTTAAACCAACCACGAAATCTTTTGGTAGATATAAATCTTCCTGAGCCACAACCGCATACTGTTCTTGAAGTGTTGGTAGATTGCGATTGACGTCGCGACCAGTTAATTCGCGCCAGATACATAGCGCTTGTCGGGTGCGCGCACCCCACTTTCCATCTTGATCACCTACTGGAATCGCCATGGAAGCTAAAGCTTGTTGCACTTCAATCTTTGTCGGTGGCACCAGTGGTTCAATTGGCTTCATTGGTTCGCTTGAAGTTGAAGCAGTTGGTAATGGGCTTGCGCTAACAGTGGACTTTGGTTTATCCCTTAAATCCACATCAAAATAGAAGTAGTCATAACCGAATTTCGCGATGCCAAGTGCTGCAATTAAAAATCCAGCTACCCAAGCGCGCTTCATAAAGTTGGTGTTTTAACTCTTGGTCGCAGCGATTACGCCTAGGCACATCTCATCAGAGGAACCTTCGCCCCAAGTGATGTAACGAGCTGGTAAATCACGTAACGCTGGCAATTTCTGGCGCAGCGTCGGATCATAAGTGCACTCAACGCGAATTGTGTCGCCGGCTTTAACTGCCACTGGCTTCTTTAATACCGTCGCAGATTGATCATCAAAGTTGTAATTGGTGACATTTAGTAGCGTGGTCTCACCGCTGGTTCCTGGATTTAAAATCAACTTCAAGGTGCGACCCAGTAAATGCATATGGGGCGCTGCGGCAATCACGTTGTAGCTAGAGCTAATTACTTTGTCACAAGTAGATTTCAAACTTGGTTTAGGTGAAAAAGGATTCTGCCCGCAGAGCGCTGCAATTCCGGTAACTTCAAGCGCAGTGGTCTGGCTAGTGCGCGCCGCTAAATCCATTAACGATGCTTTGCGATCACAGAGCGGTCCGGTAATTCCCGCAGGGCAGGCAAGTTCGACCGGCGCTGGAAATAGTTCGGTATGTAGCTGCTTAACTGTGGCGCCTTTCGCAGGAATAACTTCCATCACAATCTTTGATTGATCAGTAACTACTTTGCCGTCACTGCCTGCAAGTAAGTTGTAATGCACCTGCAGTACAAAACGCTCACCTTTTTTAAATGGAATTCCATATCCAGCTGGGGAGATATCTTTTCCACGACCTGGCGCCCAAGAGCTAAGCCACGGTGAAGTTACAAAAGTTGAGAACATGCCACCTAAACCAGAGCCTCCAAAGCAAGGCCAACCAGTACCGCCTTTATCTTTAGCAATAGCTTCTGACAAATCTTTATCAGTCACTCGAAAAATAATGGCGTGGTGCACATAATTCTTGCGCTGCGGAATAAATTGCACGGTGCGAATAATTGAATCTTCTGTCACTTTCGGATCTAGTAAGAAACAGCGGTAATCATCAGTTCCATTATTTGGTGCAGTAGGCAGATGCGCCTTGGTCATCTGCACGGTGTACTTCTTTAGCGCTGGCTTGCTAGCTGCGTTAGCTGCACTGCTTAAAGTACCTAATGAAAGCGGCGCGATAGTAGAGAGCGCCAACAGAGAAGTGATGACAATCGCCTTAAGTCGCATGTGCAAAGTTTAAAGGCTCGGGTTAGGTTATGGCGGTGAGAATGCGCGCCATGAGCAGGGCCCTAATAGCGATTTTTATTACTTTTTTCGCTTCTTCCTTCGCAATCAATAGCGCCTGGAGCGCTGCGGCAAGGACCATAGATAAAACCGTTACCACTGCGCCTGGTGTCAGTATCGATACCCGCACCTATCTACCAGAGCTGACAGATGGAAATAGCGCGCCTGCAATTCTGATCGCGCATGGTTTTGGTGGCAGCAAAGAGTCAGTTAGTAGCCAAGCTAAGTTCTTTCAGGAGCGCGGTTACATTGTTTTAACTTGGTCTGCGCGCGGTTTTGGTAAATCCACCGGCCAAATCACCATGAACTCCATAAATGGTGAAGTGGCAGATTCAATTGCGTTAATCAATTACTTAACTAAGAACTTTAAAGTCACCAATAAATCTGGCGATCCAGTAGTTGGCATTATGGGCGCTTCATATGGCGGCGCCAATGCGTTAATGACCGCAAGCCAAGATAAAAGAATCGATGCTGTAATTGCAGATATCACCTGGAGCGATTTACAAGAAGATCTCTTTCCGCAGAGCTTGTTAAATAAGAGCGCGAACGATTCACCAACTGGTCCATTTAAAAAAGTTTGGGCATCGACATTCTTTAATGCGGCAGCGTTACAAAATGCATATCTAGGTGAGTGTGGCGCATTTGCCGATATCTGGTGCGATGCCTATAGAAACGCAGCGCTTACTGGTGCGCCAACTGCCGCAGAGCGCGCACTTTCGGCATCGGTCTCTCCAATTAATTACCTGGAAAAACTATCCGCGCCAACGCTACTTAGCCAAGGCCAAGCCGATTCACTTTTCCCACTCAATGAGAGCTACCGCAGCGCGCAGGTAATTAATAAAGCAAATCCAAAATTACCGCTTTCAATGATCTGGCATGCCGGCGGCCACGATGGCGGAGTTAATGAAGAGAAGTATTTACAAGAGCAGTACTTAAAGTGGCTCGATCAATATTTAATGGGCAAACAGAGCGAGTTCCCGAAGTTCCAATTTACCAATACCAATGGCTCGATTTCGTTGCAAGATTCCACTGTTATTCCAAAGGTTTTCGTCAGCGATCAACTACCAATTAATGGCAAACCACTTGAGATTCCAGTAGTTACTCCGGTGACGGCGCTGAACTATCCGATCGGTGGCGTACCAACTGCAATTAGCGCACTTCCTGGAATTGGTTCGGCTGGCAATTTGGCGACTCGCGTAGTGTCGCAAATTTCTGGATTCTCTCCAGCATTTTTACCTGGGCAGAGCGCATTTATTGAGAGCGCACCACTTAAGACTCCACTAGAACTTGTCGGCCCAAGCAAAATTAAGTTGCGCGTAACCAGCACCACTGGCGAAGCGACGCTATTTTTCTCATTAGTAGTTAAGACCCCAGCTGGTTCGATTAATCAACCAAATGGCATCGTGGCACCAGTTAAATTAATTAATTTGCCAGAGAGCGGTCGCGATATTGAGGTGCAACTGCCATCGGTAATTCTGGATGCCGCAGTCGGCGATGTAATTGCAGTTGGCGTCTCTAGCACCGACCAGGGTTTTGATCTACCTAAAGAATCGAAATTTATTTCTATCTCTGCGCTATCTCCAATTCAAGTGCAGACCATAGATGCGCAAGCGGCAGCTAGCGCTAGCGCTTCGCTATTTTGGCCAATTGCGCTACTAATTACTTTGGTCCTTGCATTTATCTATGTTCGAATTCGTCGACCACAAATTAAGATTGCCGCCGAAAGCGGAGATTCATTGGTTGAAGTTGTCGGACTTGGAAAAGTTTATAAAGATGGTTATCGCGCAGTTAGCGATCTTTCATTCAAAGTCGAACGCGGCCAAGTAGTTGGTCTACTTGGACCAAATGGCGCAGGTAAGACCACCACGCTGCGCATGATGATGGGACTTATCTTCCCAACCGAAGGCGGCATTTACATGGATGGAAAAGCCATCTATCCAGGTTCGCCGGCGCTGGCTAATTTAGGAAGTTTCGTCGAAGGTCCAGGTTTCTTGCCGCACTTAACCGGCCGCGAAAACCTTGATTTATATTGGCGTTCTATCGGTCGCGATGGCGAAAATCATTTAGAAGAAGTTATTGCCATTACCAAACTTGGTACGGCGCTAGACAAGAAGGTACGTTCCTATAGCCAAGGTATGCGTCAGCGCTTGGCAATTGCACAAGCGATGATGGGGCTGCCTGATTTATTAGTGCTGGATGAACCTACCAATGGTTTAGACCCACAGCAGATTGCAGAGATGCGCCAAGTTCTCAAAGATTATGCCAAGACTGGGCGCACCGTAATTGTCTCTTCACACTTGCTTGCTGAAGTTCAGCAGACATGTACGCATGTGGTGTTGATGCACCGCGGCCAGTTGATTGCTTTTGGTCCTATGAAGAAGATTTTGACTAAGAATCGCAAGACTAATTCGCTTGAGGAGATCTTCTTAGAACTTATCGGCGATGATTTAATTATCGGAAAGGAGCAGAAATGAGCTATCAAGCATCGAAAACTCTTCCTTACGCAGTTGAGCTCTACCGCCAACTAAAACGTAAGCGCACTGCATTTGCTTATGGTTTCGTGGTCTCACTTCCGATTCTGGTTGCGATCGCAGTTAAATTTGGTCCATCTGGAAATAGCGGGGGACCAACCAGACTTGGTTCTGGCAGCACTGATCTAATTGGTCTTGCCACGATTGGCGCCGCGAATTTCACTGTCACCATGTTGTATTTTGCAACGCCATTTTTATTAGTAACCGTGATTGCGCTCTTTAATGGCGACACCGTCGCAAGTGAAGCATCGTGGTCAACGCTTCGGTATTTACTAGCAGCGCCAGTACCACGCACTCGTTTGTTATTACAGAAAATCAAAGTCAGCCTTACGCTCTCTGCGATTGCAGTTTTATTAATGCCGTTATCATCATGGATAGTTGGATTGATTGCCTTTGGTAGCGCACCGCTACAGACTCCACTTGGCGCTACTTTCTCTAACTCCATTGCGCTCTCTAGAGTTGCGATTATTACTGCATATTTAGCGATTTCACTGCTCTTTGTCGCTGGCCTTGCTTTCTATTTAAGCGTGCGCACCGATGCACCACTTGGTGCGGTTGGTGTGGCCGTTGGTATCTCGATTCTGCTAAATATTCTGGATGCAATCACCGCACTTGGAAAGATTCGCGATTGGTTCCCGGTGCACTATGCCTTTACTTGGTTTGATGCGCTATCAACCACTATCGATTGGTCTGCCATGGTTCGCGGAGGTGCTTACTGCGCGATTACTGGAATCATTTTGTATGCACTTGCGATCGCTCGCTTTGCGCATAAAGATGTAACTTCATAAGCGCTGTCACAGGGCTAGCACTCCGCCACTAACTTCTCACTCGCTTCTCAGGTTAATTAGACGCGCCTCTCAATTTACCGGCGCAATATCCCTACATAAGGAAAAGTTCCTTAAGAATCGAGAAGAAAATGAAGCGAATTCAAAAAACCCTAGCGATTACCTTGATTGCGACCTTAAATCTAACGCTCTTCTCTGCAACGGCTGGCAATGCGGCGGTCAAATTAACTGCAGCACAGAAGCAGCAACTTCAATACATAGTCGAAGAGGAGAAGCTGGCTCGCGATGTTTACAACTACTTTGTGGCAAATGTAACCACTCAGAAATTCTCCAATATTGTTAAGTCAGAACAGACCCATATGGATCAAATAGCGGCGCTGCTTAAGTCATACAAGGTTTGGAATCCAACGCTAAATCGCAAGGCCGGAGTTTTCTGGAATCAAGAACTGCAGGCTCTATATGACAATCTAATTGCACAAGGCAGCGCAGATGCACTCGCTGCGTTTGAAGTAGGTAAATTGGTAGAGGTAACCGATATTGAAGATCTTGAGGTAATGCTAGAGAAGTCATGGCCAGCAGATATCAAGTTAGCGCTCGATAATTTGCTGAAGGGTTCCCAGAACCACTTAGCTGCATTTAGCCGTTAATTGCAAGCAAACGAAGCTCCGCAACTGCGCGGGGCTTCGTTTTTGTCTCTACCTTCCGATAACTTTTGAGCATGGCTTTTCGTTTTCGCCGCACGCTAAAGATCGCACCTGGCATTCGCCTGAATTTCAACAAGAATTCCTGGGGCGTTTCAGTTGGCCCACGAGGCGCGAAGTACACCATCAACACCAGCGGACGTCGCACCGTTTCAGTTGGAATTCCAGGAAGCGGTCTCTCGTATTCAGAGTCCGTAAGTGGCAAGGCAATTGCTAAAGCGAAAGCAGAAGCCCAAATGGTCGCAGAGTCAATGGATCGACCAACGCTATTTTCTAGAAAGAGTGAAGACGATTTCTACGATTTCATATTTCTATTTCTAAGTGGAGATTCCAAATTCACCTTTGAAGAGAAACAAGCAGAAGCTAATCGCATAAAGAGCGAGCATCCTGATATCGCCGATTACATCGATTTCGTGATGATGGCGCCTACTGCAAATGTCAGCGGTAAGGCAGCGCTTGAGATTGCAGAGAGACTATTTAATATTGGTCCAAAATTATTCGAGCATAAACTGGTGCGCAAATATTTCGATCAATTTAAAGCCTCTATACCCATAGCCCGCGGCATTGTGATGGCCACGGATTATCAAAATGATTATTTGGCGTATACCTACTCAGAAATTCTGCAAGCCTTTGGAGAATACGAGAATGCGCTAACAGTTTTAGAAGATGTCGGAGATACTCCTTACAAGCAAATCGCCAAACAGGACCTCTTTTTAGCTTTAAAGAAGAATCAAGAAGTTATAGACGAAACTGAAGGCATTGAAAATGAAGATGATTTTGATTGTATTCTCCTAGTTTTCCGCGCTATCGCCATGCGAGAATTGAAAGAGTTTGAAGTTTCCATAGAAACTTTTAAGCTAGCTTTGGCAAAACGCTCTCGCCAAGCCGATATTTTGACTTTAGCTCGCTTCGAACGCGCCTGCACTTATGCAGAGATGGGGAAGAAAGCGATGGCAATTAAAGACTTAAATAAGATTCTTTCGACTGATTTCGACCATCAAGCAGCTAGAGAGAAGTTAAAAGAACTTGCTTGACCTTTAGACTTGCCCCATGGATTTAATTACCTGCCTCTGGTTCGATGGTCGCGCACGCGAAGCCGCTAACTTCTACACCAGTATCTTTCCCGATAGCGAAGTCGCAGATAACTGGATCGCACCAACTGATACTCCAGGCAATAAGCAGGGCGAAGAGATCGTAGTTAATTTCAAAATCTTCGGCCGCCCATTTATCGGCCTTAATGGTGGACCACAATTTCCGCATAGCGAAGCGATCTCTTTTCAGATTCCCTGCAAAGATCAAAATGAAATCGATAAATATTGGGAGCTATTGCTTGCAGATGGCGGGGAAGAGTCCCAATGTGGTTGGCTCAAAGATAAATTCGGAGTCTCTTGGCAGGTTACTTCGCCAAAGATGAATGATTGGCTTGGCGGTTCTGATGCAGCTGGTGCACAGCGCGCAACTCAAGCCATGCTCGGTATGCGCAAAATTGATTTAGCAGCTATGGAATCAGCTTATTTAAGTAATTCGTAAAAATTCTCTCTTGGGCCTATTCTCATAATACGAATTGATTGCGGACCCGTGAATGAGTATGCAATTAGCCAAAGCTCTTCATAAATTTTGAAGCGGTAGGTGAGTACGCCGGCTAAATGCCAATCTTTGGTTTACCTTGAAACGGATTTCTTTCGATTTCCAGAAGCGCTTTTAACACTAGCTCTCTTCGGTTTTCGGGCAGCTTTTTTAGCATCTTCCTCGGCTGCAATTCGTAGGAGAGCATCATCTATCCATTTAACCCGTTTTGCAGTGGTCGAATCTTTAGCTATCAACAGGTCACGAACCCAATGGATTGGAAGATCAGGATTATCAAGAGCAGCAGCCGCCAATGCGTAATTGAATTCAATCTGCTTGGGAACGGAGCGCTTATTTAGCTCTGCCTCTTTAGCAACACGAAGCACGAACTCTTCATTCAACTTAACCACACGTCCCATGACAACTCCTTTGAAGCAATCAGAGCATATCAGAAAGGTTACTTAAGGTTACCTTTCTGTGTAAGAGCGACATTCTGGCCTGCGCCATCTACACTTTCTGCATGGCCGATTACTCATTAGTTCCAAATATGCCCGCCGACATCAAAGCAATGATGGACGATTACTTTGATGCTATGCACCTGCAAGATATGGAAAAGTTCGATCGCGTCTTTCACAAAGATTGCTGCCTCTATTCAGCACAAGGCGGGACGATTTCACTTCGCCCATACGACATCTACCGCGCCGCAGTAGTCGCTCGTCAATCACCAGCTGAAAAGGGCGAGAAACGCGATGATCGCGTCCTGATGTTTGATCAAGTTTCACCAACTTTGGCGTTAGTGAAGCCGCAGCTCGAAATGATGGGCGGAGTTATGCAGGATTACTTAAACATCGTCTTCATTGATGGTCGCTGGATGATCCTTGCAAAGATGTGGGAGAGAGTCGGCGACGTAACCGCCTAAAAAATATGCTTCTAGAGGTATATTTCTGAGATGCGGAGAGCATCTTTAGTCCTGGCAGCGATTTTTACTCTTACAAACTTATCCACAAACCTGGCATTAGCGGCGGTGCCGGGAAGTAAGTGCGCCAAAGCTGGAAGTACAAAAATCGTCGCGAATAAAAAGTACACCTGCACTAAGTCGGGAAAAACTTTGGTTTGGAATAAAGGCGTTTCCATCAAACCAACAACACCTACCCAATCAGGGCAATCGTCAAACGGAGGCACCAAGAGCGAGCCGACGCCCACTGAAGCATCATTACTCGCACCTACAAGTTTCGCCGATTTATACGAACGCCGAGATGCAATCGCATATACCGCTTGGAAATTAACTGGCGAGGCAATCAAAAAAGGAAAGTCCAACTTAGTTAATTTCACAAGATTTGTTGGCCCGAATACTAAAGCGCCTGGCTATAAAACACCTCAAATTGCCTATGGATTAGTTTCTCAAACTTTTTCTACTTGGCGAACTCCAAAAGATGTTTTTTTGATTCAATACAATCTGGAAGACATCAAATGGGCAGATGAAAAAATAAAGTCATTAGTGACTGCCCAGGAATATAGCGAACTTCAACGAAACGAAAATGGACGTTTAGTCGATAGCAATTGCTCAAATGACTGTTATGGTGCAAAGCAAGTGACAACCTATACCGGAATTGCATTTGTATTACAGGGCGTCTCTAAAGT
>JBJOFF010000004.1:0-123229 GCA_046048895.1 Actinomycetota bacterium | reverse complement strand
GATGGTCGGTAAGTATCGCGGTTCGTGATACTCAAGGTGTAGTGGTTGGAGTGGTTTATGCCCCAACAATTAATTCGATGTACACCGCGATTCGCGGTGGCGGCTCATTCCTAAATGGTCAACCCCTTAAGTGCAATGATCCAATAGAAATAAATCGAGCGCTAATCTCAACGGGCTTTCACTACCAGAGTCAGATTCGTGAAGTGGAGATTAATCAATTTAATAAATTGATAATGAAAGTTCGAGATATTAGGAGAAACGGTTCGGCCGCGATTGATATCTGCCATGTGGCAGCAGGGTTGGTGGATGGGTACTTCGAAATGGGGTTACATCCTTGGGATCGAGATGCGGCCGAGTTAATTGCCACCGAAGCCGGCGCCAAAGTATCAGTTCATCAATTACCCGAAAGCGGGCTAACTATCGCCGCTGGAGCCCATTTATACGAGCAATTGAAGGCCGAGCTGCTCTAATAATCACGATTTGGGGCTAAGAGGGGGCTATGGCAAGATTAACCCCTGCGCTCGCCGCTATTAAGTTAGATGGTTTGAGCTCACATATCTTTTAAAGTAAAGAAGAAAAAGGGTAGAGAAGATGAACGTACTAGATGCATTAGATGCTGCGAGCCTTCGCAAGGACATCCCACAGTTTCGCGCTGGCGATGAGTTGAAGATTCACGTACGCGTCATCGAAGGTAATAAGTCTCGTCTTCAGGTCTTCCAGGGAATCGTAATCCGTCGCCAAGGCGATGGCCTTCGCGAAACTTTCACCATCCGTAAAGTCTCTTACGGTGTTGGCGTAGAACGTACCTTCCCAGTACATACCCCAGTTATTGAAAAGATTGAATTGGTAAAGAAGGGCGATGTACGTCGTGCGAAGCTTTATTACCTACGCGATCTTCGCGGTAAGGCTGCCAAGATCAAGGAGAAGCGCGATGGCATCGAAGGTTACGGCGATGGCATTACCTCAACTCCTGATCTTGCTCCAGAGGTAGTTGCTGAAGTAGCTGCAGTGGTTGAAGCTCCTGTTGTTGAAGAGGCAACGGTTGAGACAGTAGTAGAGGCACCAGTTGCAGAGGCAACTGAGGCTCCAGCTGCTACAGAAGAAACTTCAGAAGAAGCTAAGTAATTGTTTCGCAAAGGTTCATTCCTTCGCGAAGTTCCTGCGTTACTAATAGTCGCAGTAATTGTTTCGTTAATTATCAAAACTTTTGTCGTTCAATTTTTCTATATTCCATCGGGTTCGATGGAAAATACTCTGCAGATTAAAGATCGCGTGGCAGTTAATAAGTTGCCATTTGTAACTCCAGAGATTCACCGCGGAGATGTAGTGGTCTTTAGAGATCCCGCAAATTGGTTACCAACCTGGCAACGTGAATTAGGCAATAAGTATGTAATCAAAGCTAAAGAGGCTTTGGTCGCAGTCGGAATTCTGCCTAATCCAGCCAAACAATTCTTAGTTAAAAGAGTAATTGGCGTAGCTGGAGATAATGTTCAATGCTGCTCTAAGAACGAAAAATTATTGGTAAATGGCGTTGAGATTAACGAGCCTTACATTTTTGCCGGCAACAAGCCAAGTGAAATGAAATTTAACGTCACGGTTCCTGAAGGCAAACTCTGGGTAATGGGTGATCATCGCGGGGCATCAGCAGATTCTCGCTACCATCAAGATGATGTGAACAAGGGTTTTGTCCCTGAATCCGATGTAGTTGGACGAGTAGTTTCCGTTATTTGGCCGTTTAAAAACGCGAAGTTCATCGAGCGCGTTAATGCATTTAATTGAACAATCATTAATTGATGCCGGTTTGGCTCCAATTGCTGGAGTAGATGAAGCCGGTCGCGGTGCTTGCGCTGGACCTCTGGTAATTGCAAGTGTAATTCTAAAAGATTTAAATTCGCCAAAATTAAAAGCGCTGCGCGATTCCAAAGAGCTGACTGAACAAGAGCGCGAAACGCTCTTTCCAATCATTCATGAAGAGGCTTTAGCTATTTCAGTAATCAAAGTAGAACCAATAGAAATTGATTCACGTGGCGTGCATGCGGCAAATTTGGACGGCATGCGCCGCGCCGTGCAGGGTCTAACTCATACTCCAAATTACGTTTTAACTGATGGCTATGCCATTGCGGGAATGGTGACGCCAAGTCTGGCAGTTTGGAAAGGCGATCAAGTTGCGCCGTCCATTAGTGCTGCTTCAATCATCGCAAAGGTAACTAGAGATCGCATTATGGTCGAATTAGATAAGAGCTATCCTGGATATGGATTGGCAAAACATAAAGGCTACATAACTGCAGCTCACACCAAGGCGCTAAATGAACTTGGCGTTGCCGATATCCACAGAAAGTCTTATGCCAATATCGCAAAATTAATCAAAGCTGTGGAATAAGAAAACGCTCCACAGGCGCGCAAAATTACCTTTTGCGCATGAATCAAAAACAAACTATCGGCAAAATAGGCGAAATCGCAACTGCCGAATATTTAATTAAATTGGGCTTCACAATTCTGGACCGCAATTGGCGCACCAAAGGTGGCGAGTTAGATTTAATCGCCAAAAGCCCAGCGGGAAAAGTTCACTTTATTGAAGTAAAAACTCGCAGTTCTCTTGCTTTTGGACATCCACTTGAAGCGATAGATCGAGAAAAAGCGCATCGGCTACAGAAACTCTCTTTAGCTTGGCTAGTTACAAATAGCCACTTTGGAGTTGATTACCAAGTTGATGTCGCTGCTGTAACGCTAAGTCGCTCTCTACGGCCCACGATTGATTATCGCGCTGGTGTTTTATGAGTTTGGCGACTACCAGTGCAATTGCGCTCTCCGGTTTAAATGGCGAAGTCGTAACCGTAGAGGTTGATATTGCAGATGGGCTGCCAGGACTTACTTTGCTTGGCTTACCTGATGCGGCTTTAAATGAATCTCGAGATCGCGTCCGTGCCGCGATTGTAAATAGTATGCAGAGTTGGCCAAATCGCAAAACAACAATTGCGCTCTTGCCAGCTTGGTTACCAAAATCGGGTAGCAGCTTTGATTTATCAATTGCGATGGGAATTCTTGGCGCTCAGCAGATTGTAAAAGGTGTCGAAGAGTTGCTCTTCTTAGGGGAGTTATCTTTAGATGGCTCACTTCGTCAAACCAGAGGCATATTGCCGGCGCTGATATGCGCTTACCGGAATGGAATTCGTAAAGTAGTGATTCCATTTGCGAATCTAGCAGAAGCCAAACTACTCCCAGAATTACAGGTTTATGCATTTAATTCATTAAAAGATGTAGTGCACTGGATGCAAACTGGTGAGATTGCAACTCAGAGCGAATTAGATATTCAATTGGAATCTACTGAGAGGCATTTAGATTTTGCCGATGTTGCTGGACAAGTTGCCGCAAGGCGAGCAGCAGAGATTTCTGCAGCTGGTGGGCATAACTTCATGATGATCGGTCCACCAGGAGTCGGTAAAACTATGATTGCAGAACGTCTGCCAACAATTCTGCCGCCGCTTAGCCAAGAAGAGACTCTGGAAGTAAGCGCTATTCATTCAATCACCAACAGCGATCGCACGCCATTATCTACAACGGCACCTTTTATCGCGCCGCATCACAGCACCACTCGCATTGCAATGGTTGGCGGTGGCGCGCATGTTATAAAACCTGGTGTTTGTTCGCTTGCGCATCGCGGCGTTCTCTTTATCGACGAAGCCCCTGAATGTGGAAGCGGGGTTTTAGATTCACTTAGGCAGCCACTGGAAAGCGGCGCGGTAACTATCTCTCGCGCCAATGGTAATTTAACTTTTCCCGCGAAATTCATTCTAGTTTTAGCTGCCAACCCATGCCCCTGTGGAAAATTTGCCGGCAAGGGTCTGGGTTGTAGCTGCACTTCAGTGCAAGTCCGTAGGTATCTAAATAAATTATCCGGACCGCTATTAGATCGAATTGATTTGCGAGTCTCGGTTGAAAATGTCAGTCGGATGGAACTTGCTGAGAACAACAATGAAAGTAGTGCGCAAATTCGTGGTCGAGTAATGGCGGCTCGCAAAATAGCAGCCGAGCGATTTGCAAGTGAAAATTGGCATTTAAATTCGGAGATTCCACCCCGTGCGCTGCGCCAGCAATATCAGCCTGATAGAGCAGCCATGAATTTCTTGCACGATGAATTAGATAAAGAGCGCATCACTGCAAGAGGATTGCACAAAATCATTAGAACCAGCTGGACGATTGCAGATTTAAAAGGAGTAGTTCGCCCCACTTTAACTGAAGTAACTGAGAGTTACAGATTGCGAGAAGGAATTGAGTAATGAATTAGTAGCTAGAGCCCAACTATTTGCCGCAATTGAAGGTGGGGTTAATTTTTGGTCTCGTGAAGTAGTAGAAAAAGGTCCAGTAAAGGTGATAGAGCTTTGTAAAGAGGGTGAATACAAAGAAGATACTAGTGAGATTCTAAAACAAGATGGCGAGCAAGTACTTACTGAATTAGAGAAATATGGAATCCAATTAATTGCACCACCTGAAAAATTTCTTGATTTACCAGCACCACCCATTGCTCTGACAGTAAAAGGAAACCCAAAACTTCTAACAAGTCAATCAATCGCAATCGTCGGATCTAGAAATCCAACTCCTTATGGTGCAAAAGTGGCTGCAGAGATGGCTGGTAATTTTGTAGATCGAGAATGGGTAGTCGTAAGTGGCGGCGCATATGGCATTGATGCTGCGGCGCATAAAGGCGCTTTAATAGCCGAAGGTGAAACTATTGCAGTTTTAGCTTCGGGGTTAAATGTTTTGTATCCAGCTGGAAATGCCAGATTATTCGCCGCGATAGAGGAGAGCGGTTTATTAGTTTCAGAGTACCTACCATCAACTCCTGCATTGCCATTTCGATTTTTAAATCGGAATCGAATTATCGCTGCTATCGGCGATGGCACGATGGTAGTGGAAGCAGCATTTAGATCTGGCGCGCTACGCACTGCACATGATGCGGCCCAAATGAATCGCAGAGTAATGGCGATACCGGGTCCAATTAATTCTCCGCTCTCCGAAGGCTGTCACAGAATTATTGGCGATGGCTCTGCCATGATCTGTACTGGTGTAAATGATGCGATTGAATTGATGCGATAATTAAGCTAATGAAGTCGGGATTTGTGGCCATAATTGGCAGACCAAATACCGGTAAGTCGACCCTAATTAATGCGCTGGTAGGGCAGAAAGTCGCAATTACTTCCCATCACCCAAACACCACTCGCCATGCAATTCGAGGCATTGTTAACGGTTCAGATTTTCAAGCAGTCCTGGTTGATACCCCAGGAATGCATAAACCTCGCACATTGCTTGGCCGTCGTTTAAATGAGGTCGTAAATGAATCTCTAGAGGGCGTCGATATTCTGATTATGACTTTTCCAGCTAATGAAAAGACTGGCGCTGGCGATGAACATATCTTGGAGTTAATGAAAGATTCTCGTGCCAAGAAAATTGCGGTGGTTACCAAAATTGATACGGTAGCAAAGGAGACGCTTCCAATCAAATTGATGGAAGTTGGCGCATTAGCTGATTGGACTGAAATTATTCCGGTCTCAGCGGTAAAGTCTTTACAAGTTGATGTATTAAGCCAATTGTTGGCTAAGCATTTGCCCGAAGGTCCACAACTCTATCCAGACAATCAAAAGAGTGATCAAAGCACTGAGAAATTAATCTGCGAGCAGATTCGCGAAGCGGCAATTCAAGGCGTCCGTGAGGAGTTACCTCATTCAATTACCGTCACCATTGATGAAATGAGTAAACGTCCGGATAAGGATTTTTACGATATCCATGCCACCATTCATATCGAACGAGATTCACAGCGCGGAATTTTGCTCGGACACAAAGGTCAGACTTTAAAAGAGATTGGGATTCGTGCCCGCGCTGATATTGAAAAGTTAATTGGCGCAAAATGTTTCTTAGGCCTTCACATTAAGGTGAGTAAAGAGTGGCAACGTGATCCAAAATTGTTAGAGCGTTTAGGATTTATGGAGTAACTGGCTTTCTTGAAGCAAAGTAAGAGCCAATCAAAACCAACGGCAATCCAGTAATAATGCCAACTGTTAATGGTTCACCTAATATGGCTACGCCTAAAACCACCGCAAATGCGGTATTCAAATAGGTAACCATCGAACCGCGAGCTTGGCCAATCTCTTTAACTAAAGAGAAGTAGATCATGAAAGCCCAACCGGTACTTAGCACTCCTAAACCAATTAACGAAGCAGTCGCATTAAAAGATGGCATGGAATCTGGCAGGTTGGTTAGCGCAGATGGCGCGAAGATAATTGCGGTCATTGCCATTGCTACTGCATTAATAGCCACACCATCGCCATGAGGCATCCCTTTTAAAATAATCGCCATAGCCGTTGAATATAAAATTGCAGCTAGCACCACTTGAAATACGCTGAACGCATCAGCACTGCCTGAAATAGTTTCGATTCCCACGATCAAAACCAGTCCAATAAATCCAATCACAATTCCCATCAACCGCTTGGCATGCCAAACAGTTTTGTCTCCAGCCATAGATGAGTAAATTGTTGACCAGATTGGAACGGTAGCTACCAATAAACCAGCCAGACCTGAATTAATTTTGGTTTCGGCATGCGTGATTAAGTACCAAGGTCCACACATTTCAAAGAGCGCGTAAGCAACAATCCATTTAAAGCCGCGCATCGTTTGTTTCATCACTCCACGACTTATTGCAATCGGAAATAAAATAGCCGCGCCAATTATGACGCGACCAAAAACCACTACTGATGGATCAAATTCTCGAACTGCAACTCGCATAAATAGATAGGGCACGCCCCATAAAAAGCCCACGAAAATAAATTGACCTAAATGTTTGCGAGTCATAAGAGTTGCGAGTCTACTTCAGGAGTGACTTATAAAGTTCAATAGTCTCTTTCGCCACCGCATCCCAACCAAAGTGTTTTTCGGCACGAATTCGTCCAGCAACTCCCATCTTTTTTAAAAGCGCCGGATCTGCCATCAACTCTTCAATTTGCGCAGTGAAGTCATTTTCAAACTTTTGAGAGTTATTTGCATCGTAATCAACCAGTCGTCCAGTTTCATTATGTGCAACTACTTCTGGAATACCGCCAACTCGAGATGCAAGCACTGCAGTTTCGCAACCCATGGCTTCAAGATTCACGATTCCTAATGGTTCGTAAATGGAAGGGCAGAGAAATAAATCAGCATTGGTAAGTAGGGCGGTTAAATCATCCAGTGGCGCCATCTCTTTGATCCACCAGATGTTCTTACGACTCTGCTGCAATTCCATAATTAAATTTTCTACCTCTTTGCCAATTCCTGGCTCATCTGGTGAGCCTGCAGCTAGGACCAACCCATATTCTGGAGAGACTTTCTTCCAAGCTCTAAGTAGATGTGCTAAACCCTTTTGGCGAGTAATTCGACCTACAAAGATCGTATAACGCCCTTCGATACCATGTTTGGTTAGGACATCAGTCTTTGGATTTGGTGCAAATTTAGCGACATCAACACCATTTCTAATGGTGACCACTTTAGCCGGATTTATATTTGGATAGGCGTTGAGAACATCAGCACGCATGCCATCTGATACTGCAATGATCGCACTTGCTGCCTCATATGCACTTTTTTCGGCCCATGAGGAGATTTGATAACCGCCCCCAAGTTGTTCTGCCTTCCAAGGACGAAGTGGCTCGAGCGAGTGTGCGCTAACTACGTGCGGAATTCCGTGCAATAAGTTTGCTGTAAAACCAGCGAAGTTGGCATACCAAGTATGTGAATGTATTACATCAAGACCTTTTAAGTTATCGGCAATTGATAAATCGGTTGCAAGAGCTTGAAGTGCGGCATTGGAATTTTCGAAACCATTAGGAGTGCTGTATCCAAAAGCGTCTTCGCGAGGACCGCCGAAACAATGGACATCAACTTTGATATTTGGCTGATTGCGTAGGGCTTGCGTTAATTGGACTACATGAACCCCGGCGCCACCGTAAACCTGAGGTGGCCACTCTTTGGTAATTAGGCCTATTTTTAATCCAGAGCTCATGACCGAACCTTAATTTCTAAAACCCTATCGCGCTAGCGAAGAGACGGATAAACTACAGATATGACATTCCGCGATTTTCCACTCGGAATTGTTTTAGCGGGCGGAGAAGGAAAGCGATTAATGCCGCTAACGGCTGATCGTGCAAAGCCAGCCGTACCTTTTGCAGGTTCATACCGCTTAATTGACTTTGTGCTTTCAAATTTAGTGAATGCGGATATGCGCCGGATCGCTGTTTTGACTCAGTACAAGTCACATTCACTAGATCGTCACATCACCACAACTTGGCGCATGTCGACTCTTCTTGGAAATTATGTGACACCTGTGCCGGCCCAACAGCGATTGGGACCACGTTGGTATACCGGTAGCGCCGATGCAATCTTGCAAAACTTTAATTTAATTCACGATGAGAACCCAAAAGATGTTTTAGTCTTTGGTGCAGATCACGTGTATCGCATGGACCCAATGCAGATGTTCCAACAGCACCGTGAAACTAATGCTGGAATTACCATTGCGGCAATTCGTGTTCCAAGAAGTGAAGCTTCAGAATTTGGTTGCATCGAATTAGCAGAAGATGGCATCACCATTAAGGCATTTCACGAAAAACCAGCTAACCCACCGGCAATGCCAGGACATCCAGATTTAACTTTAATCTCAATGGGAAATTACATTTTCAAGCGTGATGTAATGGAAGAGGCGCTAATTTTAGATTCAGAAAATTTAGAATCTCGTCATGATATAGGCGGAAACATAATTCCGATGTTGACTGCGCAAGGACAAGCTAAAGTCTATGACTTTGCAAATAATATTGTTCCCGGTGAAACACCGCGCGATAAAGGTTACTGGCGTGATGTTGGTTCCATAGATGCTTACTTTGATGCACATATGGATTTAGTTTCAGTGCACCCAATTTTTAATTTGTATAACCGTGAATGGCCATTGCTTACCAATCCACCATCACTTCCTCCTGCAAAATTCTCCGAAGGCGGATTGGCGCAAGATTCAATTGTCGCAGCAGGTTCGATTATTGCGGGCGGCCATTTGGGACATACGGTTACTGGTTATGATGTTGTTGTCGGAAGCGGCGCTTTTGTTGATCATGCGGTTTTAATGCCAAATGTTCGCGTAGGAGATCGCGCCGTTATTCGTAGAGCGATTATCGATAAGGGCGTAGTCATCGAACCTGGTGCTCAAATAGGCGTGGATTTAGAGCGTGACCGTCAGCGATTTACGGTCACTGATAGCGGAATTGTGGTCGTTGGCAAGGGTGTACGCGTAAGCGCCTGATAGATATTCCCCTAAGTTGGGGCTAGAATTTCGGCTACGTCAGCGTTGACTTTATCTAATTTAGATTTCTAAATCTTTCAAATATTAATTGGAGTTTTCGACATGCGTATTGGCGTGCTTACTGGTGGCGGCGATTGCCCAGGTTTAAATGCAGTTATCCGTGCTGTGGTTCGTAAAGGCATAAAAGAGTACGGACACGAATTTGTAGGTTTCCGTGATGGTTGGCGTGGACCACTTGAAGGTTTAACTATGGAGCTAAATATCCAAACTACACGTGGCATCTTGCCTCGCGGTGGAACCATACTTGGCTCTTCACGTACCAACCCATTCAAAATTGAAAATGGCGTTGAACGCATTAAAGAGAATTTAGAAAAGATGGGTATTGATGCGCTGATTGCAATCGGTGGAGAAGACACTCTTGGTGTTGCTACCAAACTAGATGCACTTGGCGTAAAAGTTATTGGTGTACCAAAGACAATTGATAACGACTTAAATAATACGGATTACACATTTGGTTTTGATACCTCAGTAAATATCGCAGTTGAGGCAATTGATCGCCTACATACAACTGCGGAATCACATCACCGTGCGTTGATCGTAGAAGTAATGGGTCGTCACGCAGGTTGGATTGCGCTGCATTCAGGTATTGCCGGTGGCGCAGCTTGTATTTTGATTCCAGAAGTTAAATTCTCTGTAGATAAGGTCTGCGAATGGGTTGAATCCCGATTCAAACAGTCATATGCGCCAATTATCGTGATTGCAGAAGGTGCAATTCCACAGGATGGCGATATGGTCACTAAAGATCAGACTCTGGATGCTTTTGGTCACGTAAAGCTCTCTGGAATTGGTGATTGGTTGGCGCAGCAAATTGAGGCAAAGACCGGCAAGGAAGCTCGCACCTCAGTGCTTGGCCATATTCAACGAGGTGGAACTCCGACTGCTTTTGACCGCGTTCTAGCTACTCGCTTTGGATTGCAAGCAATTACTGCAGCATCTGAGGGAGATTGGGGCAAGATGGTCGCACTTCATGGAACAAATATTGTCCGCGTGCCTCTTGCTAGCGCGACTGAGAAGTTGAAGACCGTTCCAATCGAACTTTATAAGGAAGCGGAGATCTTCTTCGGTTAGTTACAATTGCTGAATGTCTAATAACTCGAGCGTGGATACGCTTTTTAACGAATCACTTGAGGCCGCCCAGCAGCCTAAGTGGCCTGCCGATGAATTAAGCGCTGCAGTAAAAGAGTTAAAGAGCTATCCGCCTTTAGTTTTTGCAGGCGAGTGTGATGACTTAAAGGCACACATCGCACAGGCCGCAGCAGGAAAGGCATTCTGGCTACAAGGCGGAGATTGCGCCGAAACATTTGCATCAGCAACCGCTGATTCGATCCGCGATCGCATCAAAACTATTCTGCAGATGGCTGCAATTTTGCAGTACTACTCATCGATGCCGGTTATTAAAGTTGGACGTATGGCTGGGCAGTTTGCAAAGCCACGTTCATCAGATACCGAAACTCGCGGAGAAGTTACACTTCCGGCATACCGCGGTGATGCGGTAAATGATTTAACTTTTACCGCCGAAGCCCGTCGTCCAGATCCACAACGATTAGTTCGCGTTTACAACACTTCAGCAGCGACTTTAAATTTGGTCCGCGCATTCACTCAAGGTGGTTTTGCAGACCTACGTAAAGTTCATGATTGGAATAAGGGTTTCGTAAAAGATACTCCTTACGCCGCACGCTATGAAGCAATGGCAACCGAAATTGGTCGCGCGTTAGATTTTATGAAATCTGCGGGAGTGGAGCCAGAACAGTTTAAAACTGTGGAATTCTTTGCTAGTCATGAAGCGCTGATTTTGGAGTACGAAAAAGCTTTAACCCGCATTGATTCTCGAACTGGAAATCCATACGATGTTTCTGGCCATTTCATTTGGATCGGCGAACGCACTCGCCAATTAGATGGCGCTCATGTCGAATTTGCATCGAAAGTTAAGAATCCAATCGGCGTGAAGCTTGGCCCAAAGAGCACCGTTGATGATGCTCTACGTCTAATTGATAAGTTAGATCCAAACCGCGAACCAGGACGCCTTACTTTTATTACCCGTATGGGTGCGGGCAAGATTCGTGAAGCGCTACCTGCACTAGTTGATGGCGTAACTAAATCAGGAGCCCAGGTGCTCTGGGTCTGCGATCCGATGCATGGAAATACCTTTGAATCTTCAACCGGTTACAAAACGCGTGAATTTGAAGATGTCATGGATGAAGTTAAAGGTTTCTTTGAAGTACATAAATCTTTGGGCACATTCCCTGGTGGCGTGCACATTGAACTCACTGGCGATGATGTTACCGAGTGCTTAGGTGGCGGCGCCAAGATCTCAGCTGAGGATTTAGCAACTCGCTATGAAACCGCTTGCGATCCACGCCTAAACCACACCCAATCTTTGGAGCTAGCTTTCTTAGTTGCGGAGATGTTGCGCGACCGCTAATTTTTGCGCGTGGCCTTGCTCTCTAGCACCTTCGAATCACCCATCGGTAATTTAAATTTAATTGCAGATGATTCAATTCTTTTAGCGGCCAATCTAAGTACCATGAAAGCGGCACGTGAATCGCTGCATTTGGATTACGCCAATCGTAAAATCGAACCAGTTAGAAAAATTCCTATCATTAGCGAGCTTTTAAAAGATTACTTTGATGGCGATATTTCAGCTATAAATGCAATTAAGGTGGCGCAGCCTGGCGCGACGTTCTCCCAAGCTGCATGGAAAGCTATGCGCAAGGTAAGAGGAACTATTTCCTATGCAGAACTAGCAGATCGCGCGGGTTCGCCTGCCGCGGTTAGGGCAGCTGGGAGTGCATGTGCCAAGAATGCAATTGTGTTGGTTGTGCCTTGTCATCGAATTGTTAAGACCGGCGGCAATCTTGGAAATTATGCTTATGGATTAGGAAAGAAAGAGTGGCTATTACGCCACGAGGGTGCGCTTTAAAACTTCGCAGGTAGTTTCAATATCTTCATCGGTTAAATCCATATGCGTAACTAAGCGCACGAAGTTCTTGCCAAGCGCGCCAGCTAAAATTCCATGGGACTTTAAAGTTTCGGCATAGGTCGCTGCATCAAATGGATACTTACTTAGGTCCAACGCCACAATATTGGTATCTGGCTGAGCAATACCCGCAGCTTGAGCAATTTTTGCAGCACGCTCGTGGTCAATTTTTAATCGGTCTATATTGTGATCTAAGGCGTAGTTGATAGCGCCAGCCAATAAGCCAACTTGACGCATACCTGCACCATAACGTTTACGCCAAATACGAGCTTCTGCAATATTTTTCTTAGTTGAGAGAATCATTGAACCTATCGGCGCACCTAAGCCTTTAGAGAAGCAGACACTTAAGGTTTCGAAGTACTTTCCATATTCTTTAAACTCCGTTCCGGAAGCAACATGGGCGTTCCAGATTCGAGCACCATCCATGTGTAGCGGCAGATTCATCTCTTGCGCACCTGCATATAGTTTTCTAATTTCATCTAGAGATTGCACAGTTCCGCCACCAAAGTTATGAGTATCTTCTACCGCAATAGCTTTGGTTGAAACCAGATATGGACCAGCATCAGGATGGGCCAAATCAAGTGCGGTTTTAGCGTTTAATTTACCGTTTATCGAAGCAAAGGTGCGAGTAGTAATTCCACTGAATGCGGCAGCAGCACCTAATTCAGCTCGGGCAATATGCGCAGTCTGATCGAGAATTAACTCTTCACCAGGTTTTACAAGTAAGCGAATGCCTAACTGATTAGAGAGTGATCCAGTAGGGGAGAAGAGCCCTGCTTCCTTGCCAAACATCGCAGATACTCGCTCTTCAAGAGCATTAACTGTTGCATCATCTCCGTAAACGTCATCTCCGACAGGCGATGACATCATGGCATCTAGCATCGCCGCTGATGGTTTAGTAACGGTATCGGAACGAAGATCAATCATGTACAGGTTTACTTTCATGAAAAACAATGGTGTACATAGAGATTACAACTAAAAGGCCTCCGATTAAAGTGCGAGTTGAAAGCACTTCACCGCCTAGAGTCACAGCAAAGAGTGCAGAGAAGACCACTTCCATAGTCATAATCACGGCAGCTTTGGTTGATTCCAATATTGCTTGCGACCAAGTTTGAATAATAAACGCGGTAACGGTACAAACGATGGCGGTGAAAATAACTACACCCCAAACTCCATTATCAGGCGGTGCTTGAAAGCCCTCAATTATTGCAGCTATGCCAGTTACCACCGCAACGACAAAGATTTGCATAAATGTCATTGCCCAGACATCTCTACCGTGCGACCATTTACTTAAACCGATAATTTGTCCGGTGTAGCAGAGCGCGCTAACAAGAACTAGAAATTCACCAAGTCCAACTGAAAATCCTTTAAGCGAGAGGAGCCCTAAACCAGTTGTAGCAATTGCAATTGAAATCCAAATGGTTCGACCTAATTTTCTACCACCAAAAAATTGTTCAAAGAGCGGTGTTGCGACAACATAAAGTCCAGTAATAAATCCAGTAACTGCAGCCCCGGTCATATCTAAGCCATAAGTTTGAAAGATAAATCCAGCGGCTAGAAACAACCCGGTAATTCCACCATGTTTAATTACATCTTTATCTAAATTTTTCAGTATTTGAGGGCGTATTATTAAAAGCGCGACGGCAGCTAACGCGAATCTGTAGAAGAGAAAGCTATTTACCGATTGACGCTCTAACGCATCTTTCATAGTTACGAAGGCGAGTCCCCATGACATAGCTACCGTTAAAAGTAGCCATGAAGCTAACTTCTGTTTCATCCGCGCAACTTCTTTAGTAAAGCTACCTCTTTGCCGTGTTCTGGCTCTTCACCGGGTGTCTCTAAAATTAAAGGAGCATTTGCGATTGCTGGATGCTTGAGCATTTCTTTAAATGGATCAACGCCAATATATCCTTCGCCGATATTTTGATGGCGATCTTTGAGTGCACCGCAGACATCCATGGAATCATTTGCATGAACTAATTGAAATCTTTCAGCTCCAGCTATTTGAACTAATACATCTAGAGTCTCGGTCATGCCACCTTTTTTGGCGATGTCATGTCCGGCTGCAAATACGTGGCATGTATCGAGACAGATACCAACCTTTGGATGGTATTCCAGCGCTTTTAAATAATTCTCGAGATCATCTAATTTCTTTACAAGTGATTGACCTTGCCCTGCAGTTGGTTCTAGGAGCAGGGACGGAGCATCATCATCCAAGGCATTTAAAATGGGCATCATGCCTTCGTGAATCTGTTTCCAGGCATTTGTTACATGCCCTTCATCTACTGCGGAGCCGGTATGGATAACAACGCCTAGAGCGCCAATATCTTTTCCGCGACGAAGTGAGTATGCGGTTGAATTTAGAGAGTTCTTATAAGTGCCTTCGGTTGGTGATCCTAAATTAATTAAGAAGGGTGCATGTACGTATGTCGCAATATCCATTGCGGCTGCTTTGCTGCGAAACTCTTCATCAGCTGCTGGATTAGGTTCTGGCATCGCCCATCCACGTGGGTTGGAAGCAAATACTTGGATTGCCTCTGCTTGAATAGTTTCGGCATACCCCAAGGAACGTTTAGCCATTCCACCAGAAGTTGGAGTATGGGCACCGATACGTGGAAGTTTTTTAGGCATTCCCTTACCCTACAGTGATAGTGACCTTGCTGCCACGAAGGACCTTGGTTCCAATTTTTGGTGAAATTGCAGTTACTTGTTTAACCGCCTTATTTCCCATTCTTTTTACCGTTACTTGTAGATCTAATGCGGTAAGAATTGATTTAGCTTTACTCTCACTTAAAGAGTACACATTTGGAACAAACACATAAGCAGAGCCCTTAGAGATAGAGAGAGCAACCGAACTGCCCTTTGGATATCCCTTAACTTCTGATGGCAATTGCGAAACTACGGCCCCTAATGGCACGGTTTCACTAAATACATATTTAGAGCTAACTTTAAAACCAGCTTCAGTTAAGGTATTAAGCGCTTCTTCACCGGATTTATTGACAAAATTAATTAAAGTAATTTGTTCGACACCTTTAGAGACTATTAGTTTAATCCCAGCCCCACGCCTTACTTGGGCTCCATTGGTTGGTTCAGTACCAATTACGAAACCTTTTGGAATCTTATTGTTAAAGACCTCTTGAATTACCGGATCCGCAATTGGAATTGAAGACAAAATCTTGGTTGCAGCTTCGACGGTTAATTGTGCGACGCTTGGAATTAGATAACGCTCCGGCCCTTTAGATAGTGTGATCCGAACGAGTCCACCTTCATCTATTTTTGCGCCAGCTTCTGGATTAGTTGAGATAATGATGCCTTTACTAATCTCTTCATTAAATTCTTGACTTGCAACTTCACTAACTAACCCAACCGGAGTAAGTAAATTGGCGGCATCTTCCATGGTCCCGCCAATTAATGATGGAACGGTAACTTTTGAACCTGGGCCAATCATGGTCCACCAACCGCCAAAGCCAACCGCTATAGCTAAAACAATGGCAACCTTTGCCAAGCCCTTACGTGACTTGCGCTCTCTTCTAACCTTCTCCGGCTTAACTTTTTCGCGCTTTACTGGTTTAGTAATTTCACGAGTTAATTCTTCTTCGATTATTTCTGGCTTGGCACTGACTTTGCTAGCTTTTGTGATTTGCGTTCTTACCGGCAAATCTAGCTCCAAGCTCATCTGCTGCTTGGTAGGGTCAAATTTAATCTGAATATTACGAAGAGCTGCGGATAAAACTCCCGCATCTTTCGGGCGATCATCAGGATTGCGGCTAGTTGCAGAGTAGATGAGTTCATCTAATTCTTTAGGTAATTTAATGCCTTTGCTACTTATCTTTGGAATATCTTCATTTACATGCAAATATGCAATCTGAAGCGGCGAATCGCTTATGTGAGGTCGTTTACCGGTTAACATTTCAAAAGCCATTACTCCGACAGAGTAGATATCACTTCTGGAATCTGAGATCCCGCGTTGCACCTGTTCGGGTGAAAGATATGAAACGCTTCCTAAAATTACGCTGGCTTCGGCAGTCATGGTCTGGCCTAAATTAGTTCCGCGAGCCAATCCAAAATCAGCAATCTTTATACGCCCATCGTTAGAGATCAAAATATTCTCAGGCTTGATATCGCGATGAACAATGCCAATTTGATGCGCAGCTGCAAGTGCGCTAACTACTGGCGATAAATAATTAAGCGTTTCACTTACAGAAAACTTTCCTTTACTTGCAATTAATTCACGAAGCGTCTGACCTTCAACTAACTCCATGACTAGAAAGACTGCTGGGATGCCTGATTGATTCCAACCTTGATCCATCACATTTACGATATTTGGATGTGATAGGGAGGCAGCGGCTTTAGCTTCGCGAATAAACCTTGAGATAAATTCTTCATCCTGCGCTAAATGCGGATGCATGATCTTTACGGCGACTTTGCGATCTAACCTGGTATCCAAACCTTCGTAGATGGTTCCCATACCACCGTTCGCAATTATGCGGAGTAGTTCGTAGCGGTTATCTATTAACTGGCCGCTTAGATCACTCACGGGGTGGATTTTAGGTGGTGGAGATAATGAAATCGGCGAAATCGCGGGTGCGTTCTATAGCAAAGTGTTTTGCTTCACGATTTTGCCACTTTCTAATCTCTATTTCGTACTCTGCGCCATCTCTCTCCAGCGCTCGTTTTAGGCCCAGCTCAGGTTCAATATCAATCCAATAAAGCTCAGTAGCCAGCGCTCGAATTGAGCTTTGGCCAGAACCAACTCCTTCGATAATCAAATGCGCTGCGGGCTGGATGGTTCGCACTCCATCGAAGCTCGCTTGGTGCCAGTTATAAATTGGAAGCTCACTTGCAATTCCTGCTTTAAAGTTCCTCGTTAATTGCAGAAGCAATTCAGTTAAGCCTGTGTCTAGCGCCTTTTCCCAGCCATCGTAATGATCATCAAGATGAATCACTTCGCAATTTAATTTGCGCTGAAGTTCTAGAGCGAAGGTGGTTTTTCCTGCACCTGCCGGACCATCTACAAGGATGATTTGTGGATTCGTAACCATCTGACCCAACCAACGAGCGCAATTCCAGTAAATGCTAGATAGAGCACTGCGGTAAACCAATACTTTAAAACGGCATATTCAATTGTGGCAATCGTGTCAACTACAAACCAGATTGGCCAACTCTCATATTTTTCATAAACCATTAATACTTGCGCAACGAAAGAGCCCAGGAAAATTAGCGCATCGGTGCGATAAGCGGCTGCGCCAATACCTTGTAACCAAGGTGTAAATACCAACCACGCAACCAATAGACCCATTAGCCAAAGCGCGCGATCTCTTTGATTTAATTTTCCAGGTCTAGCACCTTTTGGACCCCAGCCAAACCAACCCCAAATTCCGGCTGCGATAAAAACTATCTGCAAAAGTGCTGAGGCAATCAGATCCACTTGCCAGAAGAAGATGCCATATAGCGCGCTAGAAATAATCCACCATGGCCAAGTGATGCGTTTGGTAGTAGTGCCATACCAAACTCCAATAAAACTAGTTAAGGCAGATACAAATTCAAGATAAGAGACTTCATATCCCCAAGCGGTGAAAAAGGTAGACATTTAAATCCTCCCTGGCTCGCATTATCGAACCGGTAATGCGGTCGACCCTTGGTTTTTTACCTTTGGGTCCTCTCAGCCAACTTTTGGCTCCCGCGTATTGCAAAGTCTAGCGGCTACGTTTGGTAACTACCGTAACCATCTCGGTCATCAGCGTTTTAGCAGCTGAATTCAATTCCCTGCGATCAATCGCATCCAGCGCATTTTCAGCCAATTTCTCAATCAAATCTTCTACATGATCTGGAGCGCCACTTTCTTTGATGGCCTCAGCCAAACCATCGATATTAGATGTGCCCAACTTTTCATCGATTAGCGACTTAGTTTTAGCAGAGCCACGATCGTATGCAAAAGCGATTAACGCAGTGCGCTTACCTTCTCGTAAGTCATCGCCCGCTGGTTTTCCGGTTTCGTCTGGATTGCCGAAAACTCCAAGTAAGTCATCGCGCAATTGAAAAGCCTCACCAAGCGGTAAGCCATATTCTGAGTAGATACTTAGATATTCGGATAAGTTATCAGGATCAGCCAAAGCAGCACCAAAGTGCAGCGGTCTTTCAATACTGTACTTACCAGACTTATATCTAGCAATCTTTAGAGAACGCTCAACGCTGTAGCTCTTTTGACTCTGTTCATAAACATCTAAGAATTGTCCAGCCATTAATTCGGTTCGCATAATGTCGTGGATTTGATTTAAGTTGGAGTTGGCTAATCCAGATTCATGAATTGCTTGTTCATTCCAAACCAGAGCTAAGTCTCCAATTAAAATTGCGGCTGCCGATCCAAATTGCTTATGCATAGCTGGTTTGCCACGTCTAGTGTCTGAGCCATCCATCAAATCATCATGAATTAGCGCGCTGGCTTGTAGAAATTCTAAAGATGCTGCAGCTTGATAAACCTGTTCGTTTAAATCTCCATTTGTCCCAAGATAACCAATCAAAGAAAAGAGCGGTCGAAATCGTTTACCTTCTGCCAGATAAACTTTTAAGGATTTCGCAATCGGTGTTAATTGATCATCAATTTCCGAAATGGTGGCACAGTATTGGCTAACCTGCGAAGTCAGTGCGCTATCGATGCCTTGGCGTAATTGATCAATGTTCATGACTTGGTCGATTCTTTATCCCACGGACAGCATTTGCAAGTAGTTCGCCAGCAATTCCAGCATGCGCCAGTGAATCTAAGTGACGTACCTTTAATTTACGCTTATTAGGAGTTCGTATTTTGGTCACTAGTTGATTATCAGAATCACCACTTTGTCCCTGGCGGATTTGATCGACTCTGGCGTAGCTATCAAAATCTGTAATGCTCAAATCGCCAGTTAATACTAGTGAATACATACCTTCATCCAAGTCTCCCAATTGGCTGGCGTATATATCGGTGCTCTTGCCATCTTTATGAAATTGCACAGTTCTGATTGGTAATTGGCCAGGGTAATCAGAAATACCAATTAATCGCTGAGTTGGCACGCTATGCGTTTGAGTTGCGTCGATGTAGTAATCAAAATCTCTTCGTTGACCAAAAGTGGTACCTAATTCTAAAGCACGATTTTTTACAGATTCAGTTAAAGCTTCCAGGCCACCTTCAATCTGCCAAATTCCAAAACTCTCTTCAACGAAGGCAGCAATATGTGACCACTTATAAATTCCAGCCGGGTATCCAAGGTAGGTTGAGTAATGAGCCATGATTTTATTCAAATATGGATTTCTAATAAGCGGCGCCCGCATTCGTAGGTAGGTATCTGGGTTAAATCGAAGTAATGAAAATTCCCATTCGACCATATTCTCTCTAATTCGATCCCAGAGATATTCGCCTTGTTTTAGCGCTTTCTCCCATTCAACAGCCGCATCAGCGCCAAGCTTTTCGGTAATTTCATTCAATCTCGCGCTTCGAGAAAGATTGGCAAAATTAATTTGCAACTCGCCAAAGTCAAAGCGAAAAGCGGGATCCATCGGAATTACATTTAATACTTGCCCAAAATGTTTTCCCGTCTTTTGAAAGAAATCACGATAGACCGCAGGCAAGGTAAAAAGCGGTGCGGTATCAAATGAGAAACTATCAATAACAGTATTTCGATAGGTATCGCCATTTAAAGTGACTTGATACTTAAATTTACTTAGCCTGGCTGCAGCAGTCAGTGCGGCCAAATTAGCTCCTTCGATATAGACCTTTTTAGGTAGCTCTTTCTTCAATTAGGGCTACCTAAATAACGCTTTGAAAGGTAGTAGCTAAGCAACGCGCCATAGACCAAGCCGCCAATCAGCGCAGTTCCTTGTTTGCCAAAGAAGAAGATGTTGGCAATTACGTGGTAAATCCAAGTCCAAGTTAAGAAGATATCTACAGATGCGATACCTGCACTAATTTTGCGACGCTCTTTAGGTAAAAGCAGGTGCGCCAATCCGAAGAAAATTACTCCCACAAAGAGCCATCCAATTATGTTATCCAAAGGAATATGGGTTTGAAATGGAATATGTGCGCTACTAAATTCCCAAGTTTTATACTTATTAGCAACCAGTAATTGATCGAAAAATAATGCATAGGCAGTAATAACTAAAGCGCCTGAAACTAATACCCAGTTAGGTGCAATTTTGCGGGCCATTATGAGAAGCGGATGCATCGATGCGAGCCAAAAGACTAAAACCAGTAATGGAACCCCAAAAACTTGAGCACCTAAATTTTTATAAGTTAAGTCGCCAAATGGCCAACCTGTGACTAAAGAGGTTTTTTCAACTGCAAAGCCAACCAATAATGTGAAAACTAAATAGCTCCAAAAATATCGTTTAGCATAAGCTAACTGAGCATGCGATAAAGAAAAGAGCGCAGCAAAAATTGCAGAAGCTAAAATAAACTTTGCATTCTGGCTAAATAGAAAAGTTATCTGCATAGCCATGCTCATAACGAGCGCTGAATATAAGAAACGCTCTGCGCCAACTGAGACGCGACCACGACGATTGCGTCCGTAATTAAATTGACGAATTGACACTATTCGACCGCTAACTTATTTGCGGAAGTGACTCGTTTTAGTTCGTCGTAAGTAGTTGGGAAAACCGCGTGAGGATGGCCCGCTGCCGCCCAAATGGCATCGTAATCATTAAGCGCTTCGTCGATATAAATATGGTTAATAGTGGTGGTCCAACCAAGCGGGCTGACTCCGCCAACCGAGAAGCCGCTAAGTACCTTTACATAATTTGCATCTGCACGATCTAAATGAGTTACGCCTAAAGTGCGCGCTACCAATTCGGTATCGACTCGATGACGCCCACTAGTTATTACCAAAATAGGGGCACCATCTGGCAATCTAAAAATTAATGAAGAAGCAATCTGTCCAACTTGGATATTCAACGCACTTGCCGCATCTTGCGCAGTTCTCGCGGAATCAGCCAATACGTGAATCTTTCCCATTCCGTTAGCTGCTAAAACGTCTGAGACTCGTTTAACTGGTCCGCGTTCAAGAATGCTATCCATGTTCATAAGTATATTAAGGTAATTCCCGTGTCCTTAGCTAAAAAAGCACGCAATCACTTGTGGGCGACTTTCTTTGTAATGGGTATTAGCTCCATGGCTTGGGTCCCGAGAATTCCGGAAATTAAAGATCAGTTAGGGCTGCGAGATGGGGAATTTGGGTTAATTTTTCTCGCCGGAGCTTTTGGTTCTGTAATGGGAACGCAAATATCAGGTCGCGCAATTCATGTAATTGCTAGCAAGAATTTTGCCCGAATCTGTGCGGTATTGATGCCAATTGGTATCTTCACTATGGGCAGCGCCAAGTCAGTTCTTACTCTAATAATCGGTTTATTTATTACCGGGCTCTCATTTGCAGCTTTGGATGTATCGGCGAATGTTCAAGCCATGGCAATTGAAAAATTAACAGGCGCTAGATACATGTCCTCATTTCATGCCCTTTGGAGCGTAGGCGCTTTTGTGGTGACATTATTTGGTGGCTTGTTAGCTAAATTAATAACTCCAGAAGAACATTTAAAGTATCTAGCTCTAATCTCGGCAGCGTTATATGTAATTACGATAAATGGGTTATTGCCAGCGAATTTAGACGGCCATAAAGGTGAGACTCATGAAAAGACCGAGGCGAAGATTCCTCTATTTTCTAGAGAAACTTTGCCACTCTGGGCGCTAGGAATCGGCCTGCTAGCTTCGTTTGTTCCTGAAGGTGGAATTTATGACTGGAGTGGAATTCTGCTTAAAGATTATATGGAAGTTGGTAAAGGGATTACCGCAGTTGCTGCAACTTTCTATTCGCTAGGAATGATTGTAAGTAGATTCTTAGGGGATAGTTGGTTTGAAAAATGGGGACATCAAAAAACTGTTAAGTATGGTGGTTATATCGGTGGCATCTCCCTAGGAATCGGATTAGCCGTTGGTATTCCATTATCTAAAGTAAATCAAATTGCCGGCGTCGGATTACTTTGTGTTGCATTTACCATCGTAGGACTTTGCATGGGCCCATTCTTTCCGGCATTTAACTTAGCAGCGATGAGCGTGCCGGGAGTAGCACCATCGGTTGGCATGGCGCGCGTTGCACTAATTTCGATTGCAGGAAATTTCTTTGGCCCTGCATTAATTGGTGGCATCTCCGAAGTTACAACTTTGCCGATTTCATTTGGACTAATAGCGCTGTTGCTCTTAATAGTTGGACGTCAATCTAGATATATTTCAGTAAAAGATCTTAAATGAACCAAGTTTCAATTAAGGTAAATGTTGCAATTGCAAAAAGTAGCGCCGCAAAGGCTTTCCTGAGTAGTTCTGGGTTGGTTTTAGCAGATTGTTTGCCTGCCAAATTACCTATAATTACTGCGCTTAACGCCATAAAAATTGGCACTTGCCAATTGATTTCTGACCATGATGAATTATGAGCAAGTAAGGCAATCACGCTATTTAAAACAATAATTAATAGTGAAGTTCCGGCTGCTTTATTCTGTGGCGTATTAAAGGCGAGCACCAGCACCGGTATCGCTAAGAAGCCACCGCCTATCCCAAAGAAGCCAGTTAGAGAGCCAATTACAAAAGAGAGCAGAATCAGAGCCGGAATTGGAATTGGTTTTTCTGGTGCAGCGACTGGTTTTCTAAGCATCGTAAAGCCAGCCAAGATAATTACCGCGCTAAAGCCAGTAATCAAGATTTGCTCGCTAATATTTCTAACTAACTGCGCTGATCCAACATTGGCAAAGATTCCCATGGCGCTAATAATGAGCGCCTCTTTAATCAGAACGTCGCCACTTTTGATTCGAGGGTAGAGCCCAGATGACGCCGCCACAATTACAACCGCAATTGCGGCAACTGATGCCTGGCTTGGGGAGTAATCAAATACATAGACCAGAATTGGCACAGTCAGCATGGCGCCGCCAGCACCGACAAATCCAAGTACCGCACCAATGGCACAACCTGCTAATAGCGCGCCAATTAACTCCACTTCGGTATTGTGGCAAAGAAAAACACCCCCAGAGATTTCTCTGAGGGTGTTTTCAAATTAACTTTAGAAGAATGAACCAGTGATGTTGATTCCGAGTTCTGCTCCACCTGCAACAAGCGCGTAAATAATTAGCGCAGCGCCTGCAAGCGAGAGATCCTTGAAGAATCCAATCGTTTCGTTCATCTTTGCAGTCGGATCTGTTTCCTTCCAGAAGTTATGCATCATAAATGCAGTTGGAATTAGGAAGATCGCAATTAGTAGCGCACCTAGATCTGCATAGATTCCGAGGGCAACGAAGATGCCGCCAACTAGAATCATGAGACCTGAAAGCACTACTGATAGCTTTGCAGCTGGAACCTTCTTGTATTTTGCATAGCCTGTCATTGCCTCAAGTTTGGTGAGGTGGCTGATTCCTGAATTGATGAAGATCAGCGCAAATAGGATTTGGCCGATTGCTAGAACAATGTTCAATTTACTCTCCTTGAAATATGTTTTCCGTACCTAGATAGGCTAGCAGAATAGTTGAACTTTCAACTACTTTACGCGCAGGTATGGCGTGTTGCGCTCGGACCTTGATTTGTGTCAGAGGTAGCCACTATCTTTCGAACAAATGTTCGAATACTCACCTCACTCAGATTTACTGGTTACCACCGATGGGGCAGCCCCGATCGAGTTCACCTACCGCGGCAAACGCTTTCGGATCCATAACGTACTTAATCGTTGGTGCGAAGCAGGCGGTTGGTGGAATCGCATTAGCGATGGCATCTATCGACCAGATGACAATGCCCGCGCTATCTGGCGCGTTGAAGCTGCGCCAATCGGCAGCGTAACCACCTTTGAATTAGAGCGAGATGAGGCCACGGGTAAATGGTTGATTCGAATTGTTTAATCATCTCTCTTGTGCCAGCGCTTTCTCTTTTAAATATGGCACCACGCAACCACGCGATTTAGTCGCACGCGCGGCCCAATTTGGCGCACCTGCACTTGCGATAACTGATCGCGATTCATTGGCTGGCGTAATTAGATTTGTGCAAGCTGCCAAAGATTTCGGCATCGCGCCAATTGTTGGCGTCAATTTGGCGCTTGATAATTCGCGGGTAACGCTACTTGCGCAATCTGATGGCGGTTGGCGCTCGCTATGTAGATTAATGTCAGCGCTACGACCTGATCGCAATCCGCCAACTCTGCATCTTGAGAAAATCAAAATGTTTGCGCAATACACTGAAAATTTAATTCTGCTTCATGGCCCAGATTCGCAAGTCGCAAATTTAATTACTAAGCATCGGTCAGATCAAGCGCTACTTGAATTTAATAAATACCGTCACTACTTTGCAGATTCGGTAATTGAATGTATCTCGCATTTAGCGCCAGGTGATGGGCCACGTTCTACCAGCCATGCGGGACGGATGTTGGGTTTTGCACGCGATCATGATTTACCGGCAGTCATTTCCAACGGAGTTCGGATGTTAAATCCCGAAGATGGCCCAATTGCAGATATTTTGGATGCTTCGCGCAAATTAGTTCCGTTGCATAAACGCCATGTCGAACGAGCCAACAGTGAGGCATATTTAAAGGACAACCATCAGATGCGCGATTTAGCAGATGAAATTTCGCGTGCTGCCGGAGAACGAAACGGTAAAGCGTTGCTTCGCACCACCCAAGGAATTGCAGAGCGTTGCATCTTGTCGCCGCAAGAATTTGGACTTGGCGGAATCGAGCTGCCAGAAGCCGAAGTTGTAGGCGTTAGCAACTACAAGGAGATGCGCGCGTTACTTCGAACCAGATGCGAAGCGGGCCTTAATTGGCGCTATTCCAGCCACGATGATTTAACAAAGGCGCGGGCGCGTTTAGATGATGAATTGGCAACGGTAGCCACGCTTGGTTATGAAAGTTATTTTTTAACGGTCGCTGATGTAACAGATATGGCGCGTAACGCTGGCATTCGAGTAGCCGCACGCGGTAGCGGTGCCGGTTCTTTAATCTGCCACTTACTTGGCATCTCAGGGGTAGATCCAATTCGCTATGGCTTATTAATGGAGCGTTTCTGTTCGCCGTTACGTCGCGCACTACCTGATATTGATATCGACGTTGAATCAGCCAGGCGATTAGAGATTTACGATTTAGTATTTAAAAAATACCAACATCGAACTGCAACTGTTGCGATGATCGAAACTTACCGAGCTCGCCATGCCATCCGTGATACTGGTGCGGCGCTTGGAATGTCGCAATCCGAAATTGATTTAATTGCCAAGAGTTTGCCGCATATTAGAGCCCGCAATATCTCTAAAGCTCTGGAATCACTGCCAGAGCTTCGAGCCTTAAATATCAATACGCCACTTGCGGCAATGGTTATTAAATTAGCGGAACGCCTTGATGGTCTACCGAGAAATTTAGCAATGCATCCATGTGCAGTGGTGCTTAGCAATAACACCTTGCCTGATCGTGCGCCAATGTTGATTAATGCCAGTGGTTATTCAATGGTGGAATTTGATAAAGATGATGTCGAAGCAATCGGGCTATTAAAGTTAGATATTTTGGGTGTACGAATGCAATCTGCCATCGCTTACACGTTAGCTGAAATTCAGCGCACCGAAGCGCGCTCCGTAGATATCGAATCAGTTCCACTTGATGATCCTGATACCTATAAATTGATTCAATCCACTCGCACCATTGGGCTCTTTCAAATTGAATCTCCGGGTCAGCGCGAATTAATTGGCAAGTTACAACCAGAGCGCTTCGAAGATTTAATTATTGATATCTCGCTCTTTAGGCCAGGGCCAGTTAAAAGCGACATGATTACGCCATTTTTAAATGCGCGACATGGCTTTAAGCCAGCGCAGTTAATTCACCCTGATTTACATGGAGTTTTAGCCGAGACCCAAGGGGTAGTGGTCTTTCACGAGCAGGTTATTCAGATCATCTCGATTATGGCTGGGATTTCCTACGCCGAAGCTGACGAAAAGCGTCGCGCGCTTGGCGACTTCTCAAAGCAACAAGAGATCTGCGATTGGTTCTATGAAAGGGCAGCTCGCTATCCAAAGTCGGTAGTCGATGAAATCTGGGCGGTGCTTCGCGCCTTTGCCTCCTTTGGTTTCTGCAAAGCTCATGCTGCTGCATTTGCGCTACCTACTTATCAGAGCGCTTGGCTTAAAACCCATCATCCAGCTGCCTTTATTGCCGGGTTATTAACGCATGATCCAGGAATGTATCCAAAGCGTTTAGTTTTAGCCGAAGCGCGCCAGATGAATATTGCAACGCTACTGGTTGATGTAAATAAATCAGATATTACATATAGGGTTGAAAGTTTTCAGGAAACTAGCGGTATCCGGATGGCCTTAATTGATGTCGCCGGAATTTCAGATGCCGAAGCGCTAAATATTGTTCGCGCGCAACCGTATTTAGATTTAACAGATTTTGTTCGCCGCTCAGGTGCATCGCTACCGGTAACTGAAAAGTTAATTATGGTCGGTGCTTTTGATGCAATTCATGACATTAATGCAAAAATTACAAGGCGAGATTTACTTTTACATTTAGCAGATATCAGTCGTTCGCCAGCAGCTGCGCTACCTGGTGCCCAAATGACCTTTGGATTTAAAGCGCCAGACTTAAAACCAAGCGGGCTACCTGATTTAAACCAAGTTGAACGCGTGCAGACTGAAATCGAAACTTTGGGCATGGAAGTTACCTCCCATCTGCTTAACTTTTATGGCCACTTCTTAAATTCAATCGGTGCAGTTAAATCATCTGATTTACTAAAGCAACGTTCTGGTTCATCAATCTTGGTAGCTGGGGTAAAGATTGCGTTGCAACAACCACCAGTGCGCTCTGGCAAGCGCGTGATCTTCCTATCGCTAGATGATGGCTTTGGTTGCAGCGATGCCACCTTTTTTGAAGATGTTTTAAAGCAGAATCCAGAGTTCGCGCAGACGCTATTTTCAGCGGAGCTACTTTTAGTGCGCGGAGTACTGCGTCGTACTGGCCCGAAAGGCGTTTCAATTCGCGCAACTGGCGCGTGGGATTTAAGCGCTGCTTATGAAAGTTTTACCGCCAAGAAAAGTAATCTCGCCTAATGGCCACCGATAAGCAGACGATTATTCACTGCGATATGGATGCTTTCTATGCATCGGTTGCCGAATTAGATGATCCTTCACTGCGCGGAAAACCAGTGGTAGTTGGTGCAGGTATACGCGGTGTTGTGTTGAGTGCCAATTACGCCGCCCGTAAATTCGGAATTCGCGCGGCGATGCCAGTTGGCCGCGCTAAACGTATGGCACCAAACGCCATCTTTGTATCTCCAGATCATCACAGATACTCTGAAATCTCGGCAAAGGTAATGCAGATCTTTGAGAGCTTTACGCCATATGTAGAACCATTATCACTCGATGAAGCATTTATGGATGTAACTGGTGCGCAGCGACTACTAGGTACACCGCGAGAAATTGGCCAAGCTATTCGTAAACGCGTGCAAGATGAATGTGGCATCACTTGTTCTGTTGGAATCGCATCTAATAAATTTATCGCTAAATTAGCATCAGGACATTGCAAACCAAATGGATTACTAGAGATTCCAGATGATCGCGTGATTAGTTTTCTGCATCCGTTACCAGTTTCAGATTTGTGGGGAGTTGGACCAAAGACTGCAGAGGCGCTGCAACGCTTAGGTTTACATCAAATTAAAGATATCGCCAATACTCCGCTCGATACTTTAAAGCGCGCGCTGGGGGATGCCACCGGAGAGCATTTATACGAACTCTCTTGGGGGCGTGATTATCGCCAAGTAGTAGTTGATGACCCAGATCAATCAATTGGCGCAAATGAAACCTTCTCATATGACATCGATGATCCAGAGTTGATCTTGCGTGAGTATTTAAAACTCACCGAACGCGCAAGCACCAGACTTCGAAACCGAGATTTATATGCAAAGACCATCAGCATTACGGTGCGCTTTGCAGATTTCAAAACGATTACTCGCTCCAAGACTCTGCCGCTTCCAATTAGTTCAACTCACGAGATTTATCAGGTGGTTAAAGAGCTCTATCTGGCGCTCAAATTAGATCGTGCGCGCTTACGTTTAGTGGGCGTCTCGCTCTCGAATTTTCGCGATGATGCCCCTGAGCAGTTGATGTTGGGCCAACGGGAGAAGGGTTGGCGGGAGGCTGAAAGCGCTATAGATAAGGCCGCAGCGCGCTTTGGTGAGAAGTCTGTGCGTCCGGCCCGGTTGTATCGAAAGCGAAAAGAAGAGTAAATTACCCCTATGGGCTTAACTGAGCGTGAAAAGAAGATCATCGAGGAGATGGAAGCAGCGTTAACTGCTGAAGATCCACGCCTCGTGGCATCCATGGAGGAGCGCCGTCCAAATATTCTCCTTAATGTATTGGCCATCCTCTTAGGAATCGGGCTAATCCTCGCTGGCGTAATCGCCAATTTCGCACTCCTTGGCATCGCTGGCTTCTTGGTCGCGCTCGCCGGGGCGGCCACAATGAAGATCGGTCGCGCTGGTGGGGCTGGTGGAATCGGCCGAATAGGTATGAAGAAGCCGAATTCAGGGAAGATCCAAGAGCGTTGGGATAAGCGCTCGCAGTAATTAAATTCAAATTTTAGGCGCTCTTCGGAGCGCCTTTTTTTGTTGGAAAGAAGTGAGTCCGAAGTGGGGGCAAATGGGAAAAAAGTGGCTAAAGGTGGTTGAAAAAGGAGCAAAAGGGAGTAAAGTGGGGAATTGTAAGGCGGAAGTTCAGCCTTAATTAGGAACCTGGGGAAGGGGGCCTAAGCGATGTTCTTGGGAACCCACGAACCAAAGCTTGATGAGAAGGGTCGTTTGATCCTCCCTGCGAAGTTCCGCGAAGAGCTAGCAACCGGTCTAGTAATCACCAAAGGCCAAGAGCGTTGCCTATATGTATTTCCACAAAGTGAATTCGTAAATATCACTGAAACTTTGAGACAAGCGCCAGTTACTCAAAAAGCAGCTCGTGATTATTCACGTGTCATGTTTGCTGGTGCACACGATGAAATTCCTGATCGTCAAGGCCGCGTGACAATTCCGCAGAGTCTTCGTGAATATGCAAGTTTAAAAAAAGTGTGCGTAGTAATTGGCGCAAATACCCGAGTTGAAATTTGGGATTCAAAGGCGTGGAACGAGTACCTCGCAGATCGTGAAAAGAATTTCGCTGATGTTTCAGAAGAGGTATTTCCAGGACTCTTCTAAAACTAAACCTTGTGGCCACTGCCTTCCTCGTTTCGACTTCACTTCCCCGAAGCCGAAACCTGATCCGTAGGACGGCAGTGACCAGAGGGTTTAAAAGCGAAATGCATAAACCGCAAGTGAAGTAAGTATTTAGGCAGGAAAGGGGAAGTAAATGCATATATCTGTCGCATTGGATCGTTGCATTGAATTGCTAACACCAGCAATTGAAAATTCTTCCTCTCCAGTCTTTGTAGATGCAACTTTGGGTCTTGGTGGACACTCATTTGAAATGCTAAATCGTTTTCCAAATCTGACTTTAATTGGCATTGATCGAGACACCGCTGCGATTGAAAAAGCTAGTGCCAGACTTTCAGAATTTGGCAGCCGCGTACATATTGCACATTCAGTTTTCGATAAATTTGAAAATGTTGTTAAGTCATTTGGTTTTGAAAAAATAGATGCAGCGCTGTTTGACCTTGGCGTATCTTCAATGCAATTAGATGTCGCAGAACGTGGTTTTTCTTATTCACAAGATGCGCCACTTGACATGCGAATGGATCAATCACAAGGGATTACGGCCGAAGATATTTTAAATACTTGGTCACACGGAGAAATTGCACGAATACTTCGCGTTTACGGTGAAGAGAAATTTGCGCCAAGAATTGCTGATTTCATTATTCGTGAGCGCGAAATCGCACCAATTAGATCAACTGCCTCGCTGGCCGCATTGATCAAGAACGCGATTCCAGCTGCGGCTCGACGCACTGGTGGAAATCCAGCCAAGCGCACCTTTCAAGCGCTTCGGATTGCAGTTAATAACGAATTGGAAGTAATTGAGAACGCGCTTCCTCAAGCGCTCAACTTATTAAAAGTAGGTGGCCGTTTAGTCGTGCTCTCATTCCAATCTCTAGAAGATCGAATTGTTAAGGAAGCTTTCGCGCAGGTCACGCAATCAACTTCTCCTCGTGACCTTCCGATTGAACTTCCTGGACATGAAGCGAAGTTCAAAGTGATTGCAAAGGGCGAAGCTGCTAGCGATTTAGAGATTGCAGCCAACTCTCGTGCGCAATCAGTTCGAATCCGTGCAGTGGAAAGGGTGGCAGCTTAAATGGCACTTCCAAGTTTTACGCCAGCAATTAATAAGACTCGTCAAGCGCTCACCCAAAGTTCACAGCGTGCTATTTTACGATTGGTTCCAGAGCTAGAGACCGGCAAAAAAATCTCAACTCGTTCTTTCGCTTCCCTTGGAACTGTAGTTGCATTACTAATGCTTTTAATGATGTTTGCAATTACTTCCATGTCAACGAAAGATGCATTCACCCTGGCTAATTTGCAACGCGAAGCACAAGTCTTGAGCGATGAACGCGAAGCAATTAATAGCTTAATAGCTCACAAGAGCTCCCCAATGGCGTTAGCCTCAGAAGCGCGCAAATTAGGTATGAGTCCAAATTCTCAACCTCGTTTTATCGATATCAACAATCCAGTAAATGGCTAGCAGATGCCGAAATCAGAATTTCAAAAACGTATCACTAAATTAATCGCAATTTTTATAGTTGCGATTTTTGCCCTGACTATTCGGTTGGTAGACGTACAGGCAGTAAATGCAGGGGATTATGCTTCGAGGGCTGAGAATGAGCTCTATCGCGTCAGCACTTTGTTGGCGCCAAGAGGCGAAATTACTGACATTAATGGGATTCCTTTTGCTAGAAGCGTGAGCCGAATAAATATTGTGGTTGATCAGCAGATGATCGAAAATCCAGAAGTGACTGCAGAAATTGCAGCTCCAATTTTAAAAATGACGCCAAGTGAGATTCTCTCCAAAATTGTGGGCGAGAAGCGTTGGTACCTAGTGGCTAGAAATGCTACGCCTGCTCAATGGAGCGCGTTGAAGCAAGCTTTCGCTAATTACAACGACAAACTCTCTAAACAAGATTTCAATAAGCGTATAGTTGGTTTCTTTCCAGAACGTAATTACACACGCGAATATCCAGCCGGCACCACGGTGGCTTCGCTGATTGGATTTACTAACCAAGCCGGTGAAGGTGCAGCTGGCATTGAATCTGGTTTTAATTCAACGCTTAAAGGCCAAGATGGAAAGTATGTGTACGCAAATGGAATCTGGGCCGAAATTCCAGGTACGCAACAGCAAATTGTGCAAGCAAAAGCAGGAGATTCAATTCGCTTAACAATTGATCGAGATATTCAGTACGTTGCCTTGAATGCAATTGCAAAAGCAGTTCGCAACTCAAATGCTAAAAGTGGAACCGTTATTGTGATGGATCCAAAAACTGGTCAAATTTTGGCTCACGCGACCGCACCAACTTTTGATCCAAATAAGCCAGTCGTTTTAAGTAAAGTTCATAATGCATCCGTAGAAGAAGTTTATGAGCCAGGCTCAACTGGCAAAGTAATGACTTTAGCGGCAGCCCTTGAGGAGAAACTGGTTACTCCTACAACAATCTTTGAAGTTCCTTATCAACTAAGAACTCCTTATAAGGTTTTCAAAGATCATGATCGTCACCCGCTACAGCATTTAACAACTGCCGGTATTTTGGCAGTTTCAAGCAACACCGGAACTATCAAGATTGGCTCAAAATTGAGCGATCAACAGCTTTACGACTACTTACGTAAATTTGGCGTCGGAAGTTCAACGAATTCAGGACTGCCGGGCGAATCACCGGGGCTTATTAATGCGCCAAAAGATTGGAGTGGCACTACAAAACCAGCAATGTCATTTGGTCAGGCCTATTCAGTAACAGCAATGCAAGCAACATCGATTTTTGCCACAATCGCAAATGATGGCGTTCGAGTTGAGCCAACCGTGATTGCTGGAACTTTAGATGCGCAAGGCCATTACACACCTGCTAAACCTCGTGAAGAAATTAAGGTAGTTAGCGCTGAGACTGCACGAAAGATGCGACTAATCATGGAGAGTGTGGTCGGGCCAAATGGAACTGCGCCAAGCGCTGCAATTCCAGGTTATCGAATTGCAGGCAAGACTGGAACTGCAGAGAGAGTAGTAAATGGTCGATATAGCGGATACACCGCTTCATTTATTGGTTTTGCTCCTGCGGATCAACCAAAGTATGTTGTTAGCGTGACGATTCAGGCTCCACAAGGTATGCACTGGGGTGGCGTTTTGGGTGGTCCCGTATTTAAAGAAGTTATGAGTTATGTCTTGGAAGCAAAACATATTCCACCTACTAATACCAAGGTAGATGCCATACCTTTAAATGCTGCTGAGGTAGCCGCACAGAAAGCTGCTGCAGCGAAGTTAGCCGCTAAGAAGAGCAAACAATGATTAGACCTGTGAATTCTTCTAAAGTTAGCTTTGCAGAAATTGCAAAATTAATCGGCGTTGAATTCGAGCAAGATTTTGAAGTTACCGGCATCGCACAAAATGCAGCTGATGTTGAACCAGGCGATATCTTTGTGGCGATTTCGGGAAATAAAACTCATGGAATTGAATTCTTAGATCAAGCAATTGCTAATGGCGCGGTCGCAGTAATTTCAGATACTGCCGGCGGTCAAGTTGCATCAGCTAAATTGCCGACTTTGATAGTCCCAAATCCACGCCGCATTGTCGGCGAAATTGCTGCACATATTAATCAAAATCCAAGTGCCAATATGTTTACTGTCGGCATAACGGGTACCAATGGCAAAACCACTGTTTCCACTCTGTTGCATCAAATTTGGCAGAGAGCCGGATGGGATAGCGGTTTAATTGGAACCGTAAATACTCAAATAAATCATGAAATTATGCCGGCTTCACATACCACTCCAGAAGCGGCACCCTTGCAGGCGTTATTAGCCGCAATGAAAGAGCGTCACTGCCGTGCAGTTGCGATGGAAGTTTCAAGTCATGCGCTAGAGCAATTTCGAGTAAACGGCACTCAATTCAAAGTCTCTGGTTTTACCAACTTAACTCAGGACCATCTGGATTTTCACGGAGATATGAGCTCTTATTTCAAAGCAAAGGCCAAACTCTTTACCTTTGGTCGCTCTGATTTAGCGGTGATTAATATCGACGATAAATATGGCGCAAAACTAGCAGAGTCAATTGAAATTCCAGTGGTCAAAATTTCCAGAAGCGCTAAAGCTGATTGGCGATACGAAGAAATTCAAAGATTCGCAACTAGCACTCAAATTAAAATTCGTGGGAAAGACGGAATTCTTATCGAAGGCGTTACCAATCTAATTGGTGGCTACAATCTTGATAATTTATTGATGGCAGTTGCGATTGCGGTTATCAGCGGAGTAGATCCAATTGAAATATCTGCAAACCTTGCCTCGTACACCGGTGCACCGGGTCGAATAGAGCAAGTAAATTTAGGTCAAGATTTTCTAGCATTTGTAGATTATGCGCATACTCCTGATGCGGTAATTAATGTATTAAAAAGCGCAAAAGAGTTAGCAGCCGGAAAAGTTATTGCGGTGCTGGGATGTGGTGGAGATAGAGATAAGAGCAAGCGCCCGCTAATGGGTAAAGCGCTTACCGCTGCGGAGCTGCCAATTTTCACTAGCGATAATCCAAGAAGTGAAGATCCAGAAGTTATTTTGGCTGAGATGGTCTCGGGGTTAACTCATAACGGGGTAGTAATTGCCGACCGTAAGGCAGCAATCGAGCAGGCAGTTTCAATGGCAGAAAAGGGCGATGTAGTTGCAATCTTGGGTAAAGGCCATGAAACTGGCCAAGAAATTGCTGGTATCAAACATCCTTTTGATGATCGAAAAATTTTGGCTCAAGCGATTGCGAGCCGTAAATGATTCGGATGAAAGCTTCGCAAATTGCAGAAATTGTTGACGGTCAATTAAATGTGGATGGCAACACTGAAATCTGGTTAGCGCCAGTCTTTGATTCACGTAAAGCCACCGCGGGTACACTCTTCCTTGCATTACATGGCGAAAATGCAGATGGCCACGATTTTGCACAGAACGCTATCGATAATGGTGCGCAATTTGCCTTAGTATCTAAAGATATTACAGTTCCGAACATAAAAGTAGACGATGTATTGGTAGCCCTTGGAAAATTAGCGGCATTTGTGAGAATGCAATTACCAAATTTGAAAGTAATCGGAATTACTGGATCGCAAGGTAAAACCACCACTAAAGATTTACTGCATCATATTTTGGAGAGTATCGGCCCAACTATTTCTCCAGAGAACTCATTCAATAATGAATTAGGAGCTCCACTTAATTTATTGCGTTGCGATGAAGAAACAAAGTTTTGTATTGCGGAATTGGGAGCTAGACACATTGGAGATATCAAGAACTTAGCCGCAATCGTAAAGCCAGATATTGGAATTGTGCTCAAGGTAGGTAGCGCTCATTTAGCTGAATTTGGCAGCATCGAAAACATTGCCACTGCGAAGGCGGAATTAATTAAATCGCTTCCAACGGATGGAATTGCGGTGCTTGGTTTGTATGATCCGTTCACTCCAAAGATGGCGACTAACTTCGCTGGACGGGTCATCACATTTGGCGAGAACGCAGATGCAGATGTGCGGGCGGCAGATATCGAAATCAGAGAAGGTTCTCCTCATTTTGATTTAGTAGATGGCGAAGGTCGAGTTTCAGTTGGTATGCGTCTAATTGGCGCACAACAGATCCCTAATGCATTAGCTGCGGCGGCGGCGGCAATTGCGCTAGGTATCTCAAACGATCACATTGCTACCGCGCTCTCTACTGCGGTCAGTCGCAGCAAATGGCGCATGCAAATACACGAATTACCAGGTCTATTGCTAATCAACGATGCATACAACGCCAATCCAGAATCTATGGAAGCGGCGTTATTCTCACTCCGATTGTTCGCGCAAGAGCGGGGAGGATCAGCATGGGCATTTTTGGGAAAGATGCACGAACTCGGCGCGTCATCAGCGCAAGCGCATGAAAAAATTGGCACCCTTACTCGGGATTTAGGCGTTGATCATCTGGTGGCAATTAATGCCAAGGAATATGGCGCATCGCTTAATTACGAGAATTGGGAAGATGCAATCGCATTGATAAATGAGATTGCTCCCGGAGATATCGTGCTGGTAAAAGCTTCACGAGCTGAAGGACTTGAGAAATTAGCCGATGCGTTAATCGAGAAATGGGGAGTTAAGTGAAAGAGATCTTGTTATCTGGAATCTTCGCACTAATTTTTAGTTTCTTTGGCACCCCTGCTTTGATCAAAATTCTAGCTAAAAATGGTTATGGCCAGATGATTCGAGATGACGGCCCGCAAAGTCATCATTCAAAACGCGGCACTCCAACCATGGGTGGCATTTCAATAATTTTCTCCACTATTGCCGGCTACACCTTGGCCCACATTGTTTTAGGTATTGCATTTAGCGCATCCGCATTGTTGGTCATCGGACTCTTCACCGGTTTAGGTTTAGTTGGATTTATTGATGATTATTTAAAAGTGGTAAAGCAGAGATCGCTTGGCCTTCGAACCAAACAGAAGATGTTTGGCCAAATTATTGTTGCGGGGTTATTTGGTTACTTCGGAACAAAGTTCCCAAATAGCGATGGATTATCACCAATTTCAATGAACTTATCTTTCCTTCGCGATACCACAATAAAATTGAGTTTAGTTGCACTAATTATCTGGGTAATTTTTATGGTCACCGCCGCAAGTAACGGCGTGAACTTGGCCGATGGACTTGATGGACTAGCTACCGGTGCCTCCATTATGTCTTTTCTTGCTTTCGTTTTAATCGGAGTATGGCAATTTGGCCAATCTTGTACCGAAGTAGCGGTAGTAAATTGCTATCAAGTTCGTGACCCGTTAGATCTAGCGGTACTAGCTGCCGCTTTGGCTGCCGCCTGCACGGGTTTTCTCTGGTGGAACACCTCGCCTGCAAAGATTTTTATGGGCGATACCGGATCCCTTGCATTAGGCGGGGCTTTAGCAGGTTTAGCAATCTCCATGCGCACTGAATTATTACTAATCGCAATTGGTGGATTATTTGTGATGATTACACTTTCAGTAATTATTCAAGTGGGCTTCTTTAAATTAACGGGCGGAAAGCGAATTTTTAGAATGGCTCCAATCCAGCATCACTTTGAATTAAAGGGATGGGGAGAGGTAACCATTGTGGTGCGATTCTGGATTCTGGCAGGGCTCTCAGTAGCGGCTGGTTTGGGTCTCTTTTATGCGCAGTGGGTTGCAGCATAGAAAATGGAATTCGCCGGCAAGAAAGTTTTGATTTTAGGTGCAGGAGTTACCGGAAATTCGGTCGCCAAAATCCTAGAAGAGTTAGGTGCGTACATAAAAATTGCTGACGAGAAGCCAGTTTCTGATTTTGCATCTCATCCAATCACCGAGCTAAATAACTTAGATTTTGATTTGGCAGTGGTCTCGCCAGGGTGGAAGCCAAATCATCTATTAATTCAGGCCCTCAATAAACAGAGCATTCAGATTACAAATGAAATTGATATCGCTTGGCATTTAAAGAAGTTGCACGCTCCAAATCAGAAATGGATTGCTATCACCGGGACCAACGGCAAAACCACAACCACGGAATTAACCGCGGCTATGCTTAATGCATCAGGAATATCTGCTAACGCATGCGGAAATGTTGGGACCACCGTCATTGATTCTGTGTTGAGCGATCATAAATATCAAGTTTTGGTGCTTGAGCTATCTAGTTTTCAAATTCATTGGATGGAAGATCCAGAATTCGCATCTATAGCAATTTTAAATATTGCTGATGATCACACTGACTGGCATGGTTCGTTTGCTGAATATACAAAAGCAAAAATTAAACTTTTGACACATACAGATAATGCAATTATCAATGGACAAGATCAACACCTAGTTTCATCAATTAGTAATTGGAGCGGCAAAAAGATCTACTTTGGCCTTGATACTCCTGCGCCTGGACAGCTCGGCCTAGTTGAAGAGCTCTTGATAGATAGGGCCTTCGGTGATAATCCAAACGAAGCTGGTGCAATCTGCGAATTAAATGAGGTGCAACCAACTGTGCCCCATGCTGTGGCAAATACTTTGGCAGCCGCCGGTCTAGCACGCGCACTTGGTGCAAGTCTTGAAACGATTCGGATCGCAATCCAAAGTTTCACGCCAGGCCGCCATCGAATTGAATTGGCGCTGGAGAAGAATGGCATCCGCTGGATCAATGATTCCAAAGCCACCAATCCTCATGCTGCGCAAGCATCACTCTTCTCTGCAATTAGTTCAATCTGGATTGCTGGTGGATTGGCAAAAGGTGCGCAATTTGAGGACTTAATCGCCAAATGCAAAGGACGCATTAAGGCAGCTCTTCTGATAGGTACTGATCGAGAATTGATTGCAGCAGAATTAGCTAAGCATGACATTGAGTTTTACCGAGTTGATGGTGCAGAGATAATGGAAGAAGTGGTTAAAAAAGCGCTTATTCTGGCTGAACCTGGGGATACCGTTTTAATGGCACCAGCTTGTGCATCGATGGATCAATTTAAAAATTATGCAGATCGTGGAGATAAATTTATTGCGGCAGTAAAGAAGTTGGCCTAAATGTTTAGCACGCCTATAAAAACCTTTAGGACATTTTTAGTGGTGTCAATCGGAATTGTAATTTTCGGAGACATTATGGTTTTTTCTGCAGCTCAAGTGGTTGGTTTAAGAGATGGCGGTGGCTCGTTTTCGGTAAGCTGGAAGCAAATTATGCTTTCAATTCTTGCAGTTGGATTTGCTTGGTTAGTTGCACAGTTGCCAATAAAAAGTTTAAAGCTTATAGCGCGCAGTAGTTTGCTTATCGGGGTTGCCTTTATGCTGCTATTGATCCCATTTGGACAAGAGATTAATGGCAATACTAACTGGGTTGATTTAGGACCTTTTGATTTTCAACCTTCTGAATTCGCTAAGGTTTGTCTGATAATTTGGTCGGCTTTCATCATCGAACGCAATTTCGGAGATGCAAACAAAATCTTCATTCAATTATCAATTGGTTTTGCGATTATTCTCTTGGTTGTACTTTATGGACAAGATTTAGGTTCCGCGGTAGTAATCGGATTAATTTTAGCGACGTTGGTTTATTTAGCAGGCGCGAGCGGCAAATATTTAGCTGGAATTATGGGATTTGGAATTGCGGGTGTTGCAATATTAATTGCGATGCAGCCATATCGAATCGAGAGATTCACTGCATTTATACATCCGTTTGCAGATGGCATTTACAAGAATGCTGGCTGGCAACCTGCGCATAGTTTGATGGCGCTTGGTAGCGGCGGATTATTTGGTTCTGGAATTGGCGCAAGCAAGCAGAAGTGGGGAAATCTAGCTGAAGCTCACACCGATTTTATTTTTGGTGTGATTGGAGAAGAGTTCGGTTTACTGGGCACTTTGACCACAATCGCTGCGATTTCAATTATGGTAATTAGTATTATCAAAATTGCCCTCTCTGCCAACGATACATTTAGCCGGTATTTAGGGCTGGGAATCGCTTTCTGGATAGGTTTTCAATCTCTAATAAACCTGGCTTCAGCAACAAGTTTGATTCCAGTAGTTGGCGTAACGCTCCCATTTATCTCTTATGGCGGATCTTCATTGCTGGCTACAGTAGGAGCGCTAGGGTTTGTGGCAGGAATTGCGCTTCGAAACCCACAAATTTCGAAGGAGTTAAATGTCCGCTGGCCGAGAGGAGCGAAGTAAGAGTGAATCGCATTCTCTTTGCTGGCGGAGGTACGGCTGGACATATCGAACCAGCTTGGGCAGTTTCGCAAGTTTGGCGTGAGAGATTTCCTGGCGATGAGATTGCATTTTTAGGCACCAAGAGCGGTTTAGAAGTCACCTTAATACCCGAACGTGACGGCACTTTGTACTTAATTCCTAAAGTTGTTGCTCCGCGTAAATTTGGCTTTTCCGCGATTGCATTTCCTTTTGAACTTATCAATTCAGTAGTGAAGACCATTTCAATTGTAAAAAAATTCGACGTCGTAGTGGGTTTTGGCGGATATGTAGCGGGATCTGCATATATTGCGGCAGCGCTTTTACGGAAACCAATAGTGGTTCATGATCAAAATGCCAAAGTTGGCTTAGCTAATAAATTTGGCGCCATCTTCACTAAGCAAATCGGCGTGGCATATTCAAATTCAGGTCTGGCTGGAGCAGAGGTAGTTGGAAATCCGCTGAAAGAGAATATCGTCAAAGCGGCAGCTCAAAGCGATTGGGCTGAAGCACGTTTGGCAGCCAAAGCACATTTAAATGTAAACGGGAATTTGATTCTGGTGCTCGGCGGCTCTAGCGGCTCTAAAGCCATCAATCAAGTAATTTCAGAAGCAATCTTTCAAAATTGCACTGTTATTCATTCGGTAGGCAAAGAGAATGAATTACCCGAAGCCAAATCAAACTATCGGCCAGTTCATTACTTAGAGGATATGGCTACCGCGTTATTGGCAGCTGATTTAGTGATTTCTCGTAGCGGCGCAATTGCTTGTAGCGAATTCGCAGCGCTCGGAAAATATGCGCTATTTATTCCACTTCCGATTGGAAATGGTGAGCAAGCTTTAAATGCAAATGAGTTAGTAGCTGCAAAGAAAGCAGAAGTGCTAAATCAAGCGGAATTTAGCGCCAGCTGGCTAAATCAGAATCTTGCTAGATTACTTAAGCAGGGTAGTGATAAACCGCTTGGCACCTCGCTTAATGCTGCAGAGCGAATTGCCGATTTGATTGCGCGCGTGATCTAAATGAAATTAGCAGAATTAGTCGGTAAGCGAGTTCACTTCATTGGCATTGGTGGTTCTGGCATGAGCGGATTAGCTCGAATTGCTATTTCGCATGGACTAAAAGTTTCAGGCTCAGATGCTTCGGACTCCTCGGTCTTAAACGCTCTAAGTGCGATTGGAGCCCAAGTTTTTATTGGTCATAAGCCCGAGAATATAAAAGGTGCAGATTTAATTGTCTTCTCTAATGCAATTAATGCTAATAATCCAGAGCGTGAAGCAGCAAGATCTAAAGGCATCACTGAAATTACCCGCGCAGCTGCGCTTGCTCTTTTAATGTCAGAATCCGTTTCAATCGCAGTTGCTGGCACACATGGCAAAACGACAACTTCCTCTATGGCGACGGTAGCGCTGCAAAGTGCGGGTGTTGATCCCTCATTTGCAATTGGTGGGATCCTAAAAAGTTCCGGTTCTAATGCACATCGAGGCACAGGTAAGTATTTTGTTGCAGAAGCTGACGAGTCAGATGGTTCGTTTATTGCTTATCATCCTCACGCAGCCATCATTACAAATGTGGAATGGGATCACGTTGATCATTTTGCTAGCGAAGCGGAAGTCTTCCAAGTCTTTGACGATTTCATAAAAACCATAAGCGGATTCCTAGTTTTCTGCGCCGATGATCTAGGTGCTACTAAAGTTGCGGCAAAAGCCGCCGTAAAATCTATTGGATATGGCAAGAGCGAGAATGCGGCATTACGTGTAGATCAAATTAAATTAAGTGCTGGAGGATCTACGGCGCGAGTACTTTGGAATGGCGCAAAAATCGGAGTTTTAGAACTCGCCGTACCAGGTGAACACAATGTCTTAAATGCAGCCGCCGTGTTAGCAGTGGGCCTTGAATTAGGCCTACCAGCAAGCGCACTACTAGATGGGTTGGTTAAATTTCATGGCGCCGGAAGGCGATTTGAATTAAAAGGTAGCGCTGCAGGAATTCGGGTGATTGATGATTATGGACATCATCCTACGGAAATCAAAGTTACTTTAGAAGCCGCAAAGCGCTTTGCCGGTGGTGGAAAAGTTTTAGTTGTTTTTCAACCGCATCGATACTCACGCACCAAAGCATTTACAAATGAGTTTGCCAAGAGTCTTGAGATTGCGGATCAAGTTTGGCTACTCGAAGTTTATGCAGCAAGCGAACAGCCAATATCTGGAGTAACAAGTGCCAACATCGTCAAATTAATGTCAAATGCGAAATTTGAACCTAATTTTATTTCGGTCACAGAAGCGATCGCGTCAGCCGCCAACCCTGGTGATGTAATTATTACTTTAGGTGCTGGTGATGTGAGCTCCTTAGGTCCATTGATATTAGATGAGTTACACAAGAGGTTTAATAATGCGTCGTAAGCGAGAGTTAATTCTCGGATTTAGCATTTTGCTTATTGCGACTCTGGCCTTCGTTTTTGGCTGGACCAACCTCTTTACAGTTAGAGCAGTTGCAGTTTCGGGCTCACCTAATTCTCAAATCACTAAACAAGTACTTCAGATTGCTGATATCAATAAGGGTGAGAAGTTAGCGCGCATTGAACCAAGGAATATCGAATCCAATCTGGCGTTGGCTGGCATCGACTGGATTGAAAATGTAAAGATTTCTCGAAATTGGGTAAGTCGAAAAGTCACGATTAATCTCTCCGCCAGAGAGGCCATTGCTGTTTCTGGCTCGCAATATGTTGATGCAAATGGGGTGCTCTTTACCTCTCCCGTTAAGTTAAATAAGGAATTGACAGAGTTAAACGCCAAGGACGATAGCGCCAGGGCGGCTGCTGCCGAGTTTTACCTTTCACTGCCGAAAGAGTTACAAAAAGAGGTAACGGTGGTGGCTGCCACCGCAGCTAAGAATTTCCAGATTCTGCTTAAAAAGCGAGTAAGAATCAATTGGGGAGATGCTTCAAATACTGAGCTAAAACTAAAGATTTATAGGGCTTTAATTGCACTCCCTGAGAATGAAAAAATCAGATTGATGGATGTTAGCGATCCAACAAAGCCAACAGTTAAATAGTTTTCGCTTTTTCAAAACAATTTTTTTAGCAGTTAATTACATCGTGTCGGTTATTGAATACTCACCCCTTACACTCTAATTTTCCGCCACCTAATAAGGCAGAGTTGTAACCCTTTAGTAAAGGTTTAGCTATAGGGAAGAAGCAAGAGGGAGATCATGGCGGCACCGCAGAACTATTTAGCAGTCATCAAAGTAGTAGGTATTGGTGGCGGCGGCGTAAATGCGATTAATCGCATGATCGAAGCTGGACTTAAAGGTGTTGAGTTCATTGCAGTTAATACCGACTCACAACAATTATTAATGAGTGATGCCGATGTTAAATTAGATATCGGCAGAAAGATAACTCGCGGACTTGGTGCAGGTGCAGCACCAGAAATAGGTCGCGACGCCGCGCTTGATAACGTAGATGAAATTGAAGAGGCGTTACGTGGTGCAGATATGGTTTTCATTACCGCCGGAGAAGGTGGCGGAACCGGAACAGGTGGCGCACCAGTTGTTGCAAAGATTGCTCGCGAACTTGGCGCTTTAACGGTTGGCGTTGTAACTAAGCCATTCTCATTCGAAGGTAAACTTCGTACTTCACAAGCAGATGCTGGTATCGAAGCGCTACGCGCCGAAGTTGATACTTTAATTGTGATTCCAAATGATCGACTACTTGCAATCTCTGATCGCGCAATTACTGCGCTAGATGCTTTTAAGAGCGCGGATCAAGTTTTACTTTCAGGCGTGCAAGGAATTACGGAACTAATTACACAACCTGGTCTAATCAATCTTGACTTTGCCGATGTAAAGGCAGTTATGACTGGCGCTGGTGCAGCATTGATGGGTATCGGTTCTGCACGTGGTGAGAATCGTGCACTTCGGGCTGCAGAGCTAGCAATTTCATCTCCACTACTTGAAGCATCAATCGACGGTGCAATGGGAATCTTGCTATCAGTTGCTGGCGGCAGCGATCTCGGACTATTTGAAATTAATGAAGCATGCCAACTAGTTCAAGACGCAGCGCACCCTGATTCTAAATTTATCTTCGGAACTGTTATTGATGATGCGCTAGGCGATGAAGTAAGAATTACCGTGATTGCCGCAGGCTTCGAAGGCGGTCAACCAAAATTGGTCGAACGTCCAATCATCACCAAGAATGAGATTGCAGGCAACGCAGATCCAGTAATCGAAAATGACCCATTGCAAGTGGCTATGGAAGTTACTGGCGAAACTCCACGCCGTCGTATCTCTTTCGAAGAGTTGATCTCCGAAGATGAGATCGACGTTCCCGACTTCATGAAGTAATGCCTTTCATATTTACCAGCCGATTAGGTGGGGTAAGTAAAGCTCCATTTGATTCGGCAAATCTCGGTCTTCATGTTGGAGATGACCCACATGACGTGGCGACAAATCGAGTAACTCTAGAGACCCAAATCGGGATGCCAATTGTCTTTATGAATCAAGTTCATGGAGATACAGTGGTACTAGTTGAAAATAATGAAGTAAAACCAACTTGTGATGCTTTGATAACCACCCATCGCAAGTTGGCGGTAGCAGTAATGGTGGCAGATTGCATTCCGCTCCTTCTTAAATCTGATATGGCAGTTGCGGCAGTACATGTTGGTCGCAAAGGCTTAATGAACGGCATAGCTCGAAAAACTATTGATGCGATGCGAGATTTAGGCGCTGAAGTTATTCACTCTTATATCGGTCCAAACATTTGCGGAAGATGTTACGAAGTTGGAGAAGACATTTTCCATGAAGTAACCGCTAGATTTCCCGAAGCTGATTCTTCTGGCCGAACCGGCAGAGCAACTTTAGATTTAGTTTCAGGACTTAAACGAGATCTAAAAGATACCGTGCTCTTAGATTTATCTAGTTGTGTTTTGGAAGATCAAAACTCTTTCTCTTACCGCAGAGATGGCACCACCGGTCGACAGGCAGGTGTAATTTGGCTCTAGGTCGAAAGCGTGAATTAGCGGAGAATCTAGCCGAAGTCAGAGCCACAATCCCGGATGGCGTGCATTTAATAGTTGTAACAAAGACTTTCCCATTAAGCGATGCTCAGTTGCTACATGAGTTAGGGGTCTCTGAATTTGGGGAGAACCGCGATCAAGAAGGTAGAGCTAAAGCTCCATTAGTGCCAGGAAAGTGGCATTTTCAAGGTCAGTTGCAGAGCAATAAATTAAAATCTGTAACCTCTTGGGCGCACGTGATTCAAACGCTAGATAGCGTCAGGTATGTGCAGCTAGTTTCAACAGCAACCGAACGTGAACTCGAAGTCTTTATCCAAGTCTCGCTTGATGGACAAGTCCATCGAGGCGGAGCGCTTCCTGCTGATTTAAATCAAATAGCAGATGAGATTCTGTTGACCAAGAATTTAAAGTTACAAGGGTTGATGGCCGTCGCACCCCTTGGAGAAGAGCCAGAAGCAGCCTTTACGCGACTGGCAAAGATTCACCAATCTTTCACAGCTAAGTATCCAAATTCACCATATTTATCCGCTGGAATGAGCGGCGATTATTTAACCGCAATATCTCATGGAGCGACACATATTCGTATCGGCTCTTCAATACTCGGTTCTCGAAGCTGATTTCTCTAAAATTAATCCCATGTCAAGCCTAAAGAAACTTGGAAATTTTCTCGGTCTAACAGATGACCTCGAGAGCGAAGAGATGCCGCGTGAAGCAGAGACGCCGCGCATCAAGGTAAGAGAGACTCGTTCTTTTGCGCCAGTGCAAGCAACCCCAACCGCAGCGGTTGTTGCACCTGCGGCCACAAATCAAATCTTTACCGTTAATCCTCGTTCCTACAACGAAGCGCGAGTTATTGGCGAGCGTTATCGTGAAGGCAATACTGTTTTGATGAATTTAACTGATATGGGCGATGAAGAGCGTAAACGTTTAGTTGATTTTGCAAGTGGCTTGGTTTTTGGTCATCACGGCACCATCGAAAGAGTGACTTCAAAAGTTTTCTTGCTCTCTCCTGCAAACGTCACAGTCTCTTCAGAGGTTAAGACGGCAGCAGCAGAAGCCAGCTTCTTTAACCAGAGCTGATAAATGCTCGGGATTTGGATTGCACGTTTACTTCAAGTTTTTATCTTCGCCTTATTTGCACGTTTGATTCTAGATTATGTACGTATGTTCAAACCGCATTGGTCTCCAAAAGGTTTACTGCTCTGGTTTGCCGAAAGTGTTTATACCGTAACAGATCCTCCGTTGAATTTTTTCCGCAGGTTTATTCCGCCGCTACGTTTAGGCGGAGTAGCGCTTGATTTATCTTTTATTGTGCTCTTCTTTGCAGTACAAATTCTGCAAAGTATCGTGCTGGTTTATCTTTAATTAACTTAACTGTAAGTTAAAAGTAAAGCCAAGTTCAGTATCGCAGAGTAGTGACGCATCATGTTTCATCTCTACCGCTAAAACTTCACGCTTAATGTGCTCTAGCGATTCACTAACAGCAGGTGCCATCTCTGAGTTGGCATTCCAAGTAACAATAATGCGATCAGAGATATCGAAACCTGCGCTCTTTCGACCTTCTTGCAGCGCGCGGATGACTTCACGCACATTGCCCGCATTAATTAACTCTTGAGTAAGAGTCAGATCTAGCGCCACAGATTCTCCATTATTGCTTGCCACTGACCAGCCACTCTTTGGCTGTTCAGTAATCACTAAATCATCGGCAGTGATTTGGAAGTTGCCCAAGGTCGCACTTCCATGAGCTCGAACTTCAGCAACAAACTTAGCGGCATCTGCAGTAGCGATTAATTTGGCAACATCTTGAACTGCACCACCATATTTAGCTCCTAAAGCGCGGAAATTCGCTTTGATACTGACGCTAACTAAATCACCTGACGCGTTTGCAATGTCCTCAAGATTAAGCACATTCAATTCATCAGCAATTTGATCTCGCATATCTCCTGGCAGATTTGCCCAGCCACTTGCGGCAATGAGTGCGCGGCCCAGCGGTTGGCGAATCTTTACTGAAGACTCTGCACGTGCTGCACGGCCTAGTTCGACAATTCTTCTGGTTAGTGCAACTTGGTCACGAAGCGTTAAATCAATTAGAGATTCATTAACGGCTGGCCATGAAGTTAAGTGAATGGAAGCTGCGGCATCTGCCTCAACTGGCTTAATTAGTTCTTGCCATACATGTTCGGTAATAAATGGAACCATTGGAGACATCAACTGAGTTAGAGTTTTGATGCACTCATGCAAAGTCGCCAGCGCTGCTGGATCGCCATCCCAAAAACGTCGACGGCTACGACGCACATACCAATTGGATAAATCATCAATAAAGGTAGCTAATAATCGACCCGCAGTTTGCGAGTCGAAATCTGCATATGCGGCATCGACATCTTTAACTAGTAGCTGCAATTCGGAAAGAATCCAACGATCCATTATTGGTCTATTGGATTGCGCAGGGGATTGAGAAAGATCAAAATTTGAAGCGCGCGCATAGAGCGACATAAATGAAATGGTGTTCCAGTAAGTTAGTAATGTTTTGCGGATAACCTCTTGGATGGCATCGTGCCCTACGCGTCTTGCCGCCCACGGAGAACCTGCCGCCAACATAAACCAACGCACTGCATCTGCGCCATGTTGGTCCATAAGCGCCATCGGTTCTAGCACATTTCCTAAGTGCTTAGACATCTTGCGACCATCTTTATCAAGAATATGGCCAAGACAGAGCACCGTCTTATAAGAGGATTGATCAAAGACCAAGGTGCCAATTGTCATCAAGGTATAGAACCAACCGCGAGTTTGATCGATTGCTTCACAGATGAAATCTGCCGGATAAGAGTTCTTGAATTTCTCCTCTGAACCCGGCTTATGAGGATAGCCCCACTGCGCAAATGGCATTGCGCCAGAGTCATACCAGCAATCAATTACCTCAGGAACTCGAACCATTTCTTGGCCACAATCACTGCAAGGAAACTTAATGTCATCAACAAAAGGACGATGCGGATCCAAATTAGAAAGTTCTTGTCCAGCTAATTGACCAAGTTCTTTTAATGAACCGATTGCGAATTCGTGCTTGTTTTCGCAGCGCCAAATTGGAAGCGGAGTGCCCCAATAGCGATTACGCGATAGCGCCCAGTCGATATTGTTATTTAGCCAATCGCCATAACGTCCAGTCTTAATAGTTTCTGGATGCCAATCGGTATTTTGATTTTCGCGGATGAGGGCATCTTTGATTGAAGTAGTACGGATATACCAAGATGGCTGCGCATAATAAATAAGCGCAGTGTGGCAGCGCCAGCAATGTGGATATTGGTGTTCATATGGTTGGTGCTTATAAAGCAAACCACGAGCTTTGAGATCTTTAACGATTGGCTTATCTGCATCTTTAAAGAAGAGATCCCCAACTAATTCAATGCCTACTTCAAAATGGCCATCAGGTCTTACTGGATTGATGGTCGGAAGATTGTAAGCACGGCAAGTCTTTAAATCGTCTGCACCAAAAGCGGGAGCTTGATGAACAAGACCAGAACCATCTTCAGTAGTTACGTAATCAGCCAAAACCAAGAAATGAGAATCTGGAATCTCAACGACGCTAAATGGGCGGCTATAAGTAATTCGCTCTAAATCCTTACCTTTGTAGCGCTTCAGTATTTCAATTTCACCAGTTAGTTTTGAAAGTAGCGCCTCTGCTAAAACCAGGACCTCTGAGGTATCTTCGTTACTTACTTTGACCGCTACATAATCCACTTCGCCATTAGCAGCGATTGCAGTATTGGAAATTAAAGTCCAAGGAGTGGTGGTCCAAACCAAGAAGCTGGCATTTAAATCTTTTAGCTCACCGCTAGTAACAGGGAAGCGGACATAAACAGATGGGTCAGTGACAGTTTCATATCCTTGAGATAGCTCGTGATCTGAAAGACCAGTTCCGCAACGCGGGCAGTAAGGCGCGACACGATGATCTTGAACCAATAAACCCTTTTTCCAAATCTCTTTTAGTGACCACCAAACTGATTCCACATACTCAGGTGACATCGTCCAATATGCCTCATCGAAATCAACCCAGAAACCCATGCGATTGGTCATATTGGTAAAGGCATCTACGTGACGTTGCACTGATTCCTTGCACTTGGCATTGAATTCTGCGATGCCGAATTTTTCGATATCGCCTTTACCTGAAAATCCAAGCTCTTTCTCAACTGCAATTTCTACAGGCAAGCCATGGCAATCCCATCCAGCTTTTCGAACAACTTGATGGCCCTTCATTGTCTGATAACGCGGAAAGACATCTTTAAATACGCGAGCTTCAATGTGATGCGTTCCAGGCATGCCATTTGCGGTCGGCGGGCCCTCAAAGAAGGTCCAACTTGATTGACCTTCGTGCGCCTTTACGCTCTGATGAAAGATCGCATTACTCTCCCAAAATGAGAGAACCTCGTGCTCCATCTTTGGGAGGTCAATCGAGGCCGGAATTGCGCGGTAGCCGGTCATTTGGGAATTCTAATTCACCGCCTAAGCGCGCGCCTAATTGGCGCAGTGACGTATAACAAATTAAAGTTTCGCCCCTCATGGCTCTAAAAAAACTAGCGAAGAAATTGGTTAAAAAGGCAAGTAAAAAAGCTGCCGCAAAACCAGTTAAAAAGGCAGCTGCAAAACCTGCGAAGAGTGTAAAGAAAGCGCCTGCCAAGAAAGCGGCGCCAGTTAAAAAGGCAGTTAAGAAAGCGCCGGTAAAGAAGGCTGCTCCGGTAAAGAAGGCTGCCGCTAAGAAGCCAGATAACACAATTAAGACCTCTGCGATTGCAGGATCAAAAGCGACTCTTAAAGTTGATACCAAGAACAACACAGTTCAAGTAGCAATGGCATCAACGCAGATTGCAGAAGCGGTTGTAGAAGAGAAACGTTTAATGATGCCACCACCGCCACCACCAAAGAAGAGCGGCAAACAGACTCATCTCAAACCACTTAAAGCAGCTCCGGCAGCGCTAGTTGTTAGTGATAATGAATCTTGGAGCGCCGCAGAACTTAAATCGATGCGTGGCAATTTAGCTAAGGAGTTAGAACGACTTCGCGCCGATCTTGCTCAAGTTGAATCTGAAATGGATTCATTAATTAAAGATGGCGGAGAAGGTGCAGGCGATGATCAAGCTGATGCCGGCAATAAGACTTTCGAACGCGAACATGAAATGTCACTTTTAATTAATGCTCGCGACATGGTCATCCAGACCGAACGTGCAATCGATCGAATTGATAATAAGAGTTACGGACTCTGCGAAGTTTGCGGAAATCAGATCGGCAAAGCACGACTAGAAGTTTTCCCACGCGCAACTCTCTGCATGTCTTGCAAGCAGAAGGAAGAGCGTCGTTAGCCCTTCTAAGTACTTAAAGCTCATCTATTCAGTTGCAGCTTTAATTTGGTTGGTTGATTACTTAACGAAGCAATGGGCCTTAAATTTTCTACCTGGCAAAGAACTCTCATTTCTATTTCTAAAATTTGAATTGACTTTCAATACTGGTGCGGCCTTTGGGCTGGGCGCTAATGGCGCCGGTGTATTCCTGGGAATCTTTGCAATCGCCGCTTCGGCTACCGCTTTTTATTACGCGCCTAAAATCACTAACAAATACTGGGCGCTTTTGGTATCCATGGTGATCGGAGGCGCGCTCGGTAATTTAACCGACCGAGCTTTTAATGCACCCGGTTTTCTACGTGGCAGCGTGACAGATTGGATCGTCCTGCCAAATTGGCCATATTTCAATTTGGCAGATACCGCCATCGTTTGCGCGGCTATTCTTGCATTTGTGTTGACCGTTAAGAATGTACAACCAATTCAGGATAAAAACCAAGGTAAGAAAAATGCGTGAGAGTCGTAATGTTGAAATTCCTGAAGGACTTGATAACGAACGAATAGACAGCGCTTTAGCTCGAATTCTCGGACTCTCTAGAACTGTCATCGTTAAATTACTTGATTCAAATGAAATTACTTTAGGACATAGAGTTTTAGATAAATCAGATAAAGTGCAGAGCGGCCAGCTAATAACTGTATTGCTGCCAGAACCTCCGAGCGATGAAGCGATACCACCAACACCTCTTGATGAGATGAAAATCGTTTATCAAGACACTGATTTAGTAATTGTAAATAAACCTGTAGGTTGCGCTGCTCATCCGAGTCCAGGTTGGACCGGCCCAACGGTAGTTGGCGCTCTGGTAGCAGCTGGAATTCCACTTTCATCAAGCGGGCCTGCCGAACGCCAAGGTATTGTGCAGCGATTAGATGTCGGCACTAGTGGATTAATGATGGTGGCCAAAACTGAAGCTGCATATTTGAAATTAAAAGATATGTTTCGCAATCGCGAGATAAAGAAGATTTATCATGCGCTGGCACAGGGGCATCTTGAACCTGCCATCGGAACAATTGATGCACCAATTGATCGCCATCCAAAAGAAGATTACAAAATGGCGGTTGTTTCGGATGGCAAACCAAGTATTACTCACTATGAAGTTATCGAGTATTACCGTTCCGTCTCGCTATTAAAAGTAGAGCTGGAAACTGGGCGTACTCATCAAATTCGTGTGCATATGTCTGCTATTCGTCATCCCTTGGTTGGAGATCTAACTTATGGCGCAGATCCAAATCTGGCAGCTGAGATTGGCGTAACTAGACCTTGGCTGCACGCTCAGGCTTTGGAGTTCACCCACCCGATCTCTGGGCTACCAATTAACGTAAGCGCGCCATACCCTCGTGATTTAACTGACTCGCTATCGCGCCTAAGCGACGCAGTCTTGCCATAAGACTAATCTGCCGCCCGTGAGCACAAATATTGGAAATTCTGCCGATAATTTCGTGCATCTACATGTTCATACCGAATATTCAATGCTTGATGGAGCAGCGCGTATAGGTGATTTAGTTAAAGAGGTAGCGGCGCAAGGAATGCCAGCTATTGCAATGACTGACCATGGCAATTTATTTGGCGCCTTTGATTTTTATAAACAAGCCAAGAAAGCTGGCGTCAAACCAATTATTGGCCTCGAAGCTTATGTGGCGCCAGAAACTAGATTTGATAAACGTCGAGTGCAATGGGCCGAAGGCGGAGAAGATGACGTTTCAGGTGGCGGCGCATATACGCACATGACTCTTTTGGCAGAGAACCAAGAGGGGCTTAGTAATCTTTTTAGATTGGCATCGCTCTCATCATTAGAAGGTTTCTACTACAAGCCGCGCATCGATCGCGAATTACTTAATAAATATGCCAAAGGAATTATTGGAACCACCGGATGTGTTGGCGGAGAAGTAGCTACACGCCTACGCATGGGTAATTACAAGGAAGCAGTCAAAGCCGCCTCAGAATTTAGAGATATTTTTGGTAAAGATAATTTCTTTGTAGAGATTATGCAACATGACATCGAAGTTGAAAATCGAGTCAAAGGCGATTTAATTAAATTAGCTAAAGAATTAAATATTCCATTGCTAGCAACCAACGATCTGCATTACACTTACAAAGAGGATGCGCAAGCTCACGAAGTTCTGCTCTGCGTGCAATCGGGTTCGACTCTTGCTGATCCAAAGCGATTCAAATTTGATGGAGATCAGTTCTATCTAAAGAGTGCAGCGGAGATGCGCCAATTATTTAAAGAGCACCCTGAATCATGCGATAACACTTTGCTTATAGCCGAACGCGTAGAAGTAAAGTTGCGTGAAGGCGAGAATTTATTGCCACAATTCCCAGTTCCAGCTGGAGAGAGCGAAGATTCTTGGCTAGTGAAAGAGTCCGAAGCGGGCCTTGCCAAGATTTTCAATGGTCAAGTTCCAAATAATTACAAAGAGCGCTTGCGATTCGAATTAGATGTCATGAAGAAGATGGGTTTCCCTGGTTACTTCTTAGTGGTTGCTGACTTGGTTGGGCATGCAAAGCGCACTGGTATTCGTGTAGGCCCAGGTCGTGGTTCAGCGGCTGGTTCATTGGTTGCATATGCGCTTGGAATTACTGGGCTTGATCCAATCGAACATGGATTGCTCTTTGAGCGCTTCTTAAATCCAGAACGCATCTCAATGCCTGATATTGATTTAGATTTCGATGAACGTCGTCGCAGCGAAATGATCAAGTACGCCACCGAAAAATATGGCGAGGATCGTGTTGCGCAAATTATCACTTACGGAACTATTAAATCTAAGCAATCGATTAAAGATTCCACTCGAGTACTTGGCTATCCATATGCGGTGGGCGAGAAGTTAACTAAAGCGCTCCCGCCAGCAATTATGGGTAAAGATATTTCTTTAGCAGGTGTCTTCGATACTAAAGATCCGCGTCACGGAGAAGCTTCCGAATTCCGCGCTCTTTATGAATCTGATCCAGATTCAAAACGCGTTGTAGATACTGCACTTGGCCTGGAAGGTTTGAAGCGTCAGTGGGGAGTGCATGCTGCCGGCGTGATTCTCTCCCGCGAACCATTGTTAGATGTGATTCCGATACATCGCCGTGAAAATGATGGCGCAATTATCACTCAATTCGATATGGGCGCTTGCGAATCAACTGGTCTACTAAAAATGGACTTTCTAGGACTTCGAAATCTCTCAGTTTTAGATGATGCGCTCTTAAATATCAAAGCAAACAACGGCCAAGAGGTAGTGCTAGAAGATTTAACTCTTGATGATAAAAAGACTTATGAATTATTAGCACGTGGCGAAACGCTTGGTGTATTTCAATTAGATGGTGGGCCAATGCGCTCTCTTCTTAAATCTTTAGCGCCTGATCACTTTGGTGATATTTCGGCAGTAATTGCGCTCTATCGTCCAGGACCGATGGGTGAAAATGCGCATAACAACTATGCTGATCGCAAAAACAAACGCAAACCCGTAGAGCCTATCCATCCAGATTTAGCTCAACCGTTAGCGGAAATTTTGGATGACACCTTTGGTCTGATTGTTTATCAAGAGCAAGTTATGGCAATTGCTCAGAAAGTTGCTGGTTTCTCACTAGGCCGCGCAGATTTGTTACGTAAAGCTATGGGCAAGAAGAATAAAGAGATTCTAGATAAAGAGTATGTGCCATTCGCCGAAGGCATGAAAGCCAATGGTTTCAAAGACTCTGCGATCGATCGCCTTTGGGAAACTTTGATTCCGTTCTCAGATTACGCATTTAACCGCGCGCACTCTGCCGGATATGGTCTGGTCTCTTATTGGACCGCATACTTAAAAGCTAATTATCCGACCGAATATATGGCAGCGCTCTTAACTTCGGTACGCGATGACAAAGATAAATCAGCGCTCTATCTATCTGAATGTCGCCGCATGGGCATCAAGGTTTTGCCGCCTGATGTAAATGAATCTAATGTCGAATACACACCGCGCGGTGAGGATATTCGCTTTGGATTAGCTGCAATTCGAAACGTAGGAGAAGGTGTAGTTAATTTAATTAAGCAGGCACGTGAAGCCAAAGGACGCTTTGAATCGTTCGGAGATTTCCTCGCCAAAGTGGATGGTTCGGTTTGCAATAAGAAAACTATTGAATCATTAATCAAAGGTGGCGCTTTTGATTCACTTGGACACACTCGTAAAGGGCTAATGGCTGTACATTTAATGGCGATTGATTCCGTTGCGGAAAGTAAGCGCGCAGAATCAATTGGTCAATTTGATTTATTTGGCAGCGCTACCGAAAGCGGAGTAGTGGCGGTCGAATTGGATATTCCTAATGAAGAGTGGGATAAAGCCACACTTCTTAATTACGAACGCGAAATGCTTGGGCTTTACGTCTCCGATCATCCATTACTTGGTGTTGAAGGTGTCTTACGGTCTAACTCTGATATCTCAATCTCTGAATTAGCAGATGAAGAGAATGGCACCGATCGAATGGTGACAATTGCCGGTCTAATTACAGGCGTGCAACGAAAAGTATCTAGACAAGGCGCCTCTTGGGCCATAGTTACAATCGAAGACCTCGAAGGTTCACTAGATGCCATGTTCTTCTCCAATACCTACAACCAATATGCCATGAGCTTGGTGGAGGACCGAGTAGTTAAAATTCGCGGTCGTGTTGATTGGCGCGATGAGCAATTGCGATTCACCGCCATGGAAATGACCGCTATCGATTTAACAAGCGGCCCAATTGGTCCATTTACAGTTAGCGCAAATTCCAACCAACTCACTCAGCCAGTAATTGAAAGAATCAAAGAGACTTTGCGCATGCACCCTGGAAAACGTGAGGTGCAATTAGTGGTTACAGATCAAGGTAAAACCACCACACATAAATTGAGTTTTCAAGTAACATCATCGCCATCATTGAGCGCTGATTTAAAGGCGATACTAGGAGCCGACTGCGTTAAGTAGAGTTAAAGTAGACTATCCGCATGATTCGGCGGGTAGACCTAAGAGGAAAAAACCTCACAAAATCCGAGATTAATTCGGTAGTCCCACGCGCGAAGTTGGATGTAGTTGCGGCGATGGCAGCCGTCGAACCGATACTAGAGAAAGTTCGTACCGGAACTGAAGCGGATTTAATTGAATTCGGTGCAAAATTTGATGGAATCGCGCCGCAGGCGATACGAGTGCCAAAAGAAGAATTAACCAAAGCGCTAAATAATCTCGATGCTAATGTGCGTGAAGCACTAGAAGTTGCAGCGCAGAGAATTCGCAAAGTTCATTTAGATCAAGTGCGCCAAACCGTGGTCTCAGAAGTCGAACCTGGCGCTACCGTTACAGAGAGATGGATTCCAGTCGATCGAGTTGGGTTATATGTGCCAGGTGGTCGTGCGGTTTATCCGTCAAGTGTTTTGATGAATGTAATACCAGCACAAATTGCCAAAGTGCCTTCAATTGCGGTGGCTTCACCTCCGCAAATTGATAATAACGGTTGGCCAAATGCAACCATTCTCGCTACCTGTGAATTACTAGGTATTGATGAAGTTTATGCGATTGGCGGTGCGCAAGCGGTGGCGCTATTTGCATATGGGATGAAAGGTCTCTGCGAAAAGACCGATCTAGTGACGGGTCCAGGAAATATTTATGTTGCAGCCGCAAAGAGAGCTTTGCGCGGCGTAATCGGAATTGATTCCGAAGCAGGACCGACAGAAATTGCAGTATTAGCAGATAGCAGTGCCGTTGCAGCAGATGTAGCTACAGATTTAATTAGTCAAGCCGAGCACGATGTGATTGCAGCATCTGTATTAGTTACAGATTCGCTGGAATTAGCTGAGCAGGTAGAAGCAGAGCTCAATGTGCGTGTTGCTAAAACCAAACATTCCGAAAGAATTGCAACGGCACTCTCTAGCCAGCAATCAGCGATAGTAATTGTTGACAATATTCAGCAGGGACTCGAAGTTGTTAATGGTTATGCAGCAGAACATTTAGAAATACAAACCAAGAATGCCAAACTAGACGCGGCGCAAATTCGAAATGCCGGCGCAGTATTTATTGGTAGATATGCACCCGTTTCACTTGGAGATTATGCAGCGGGCTCAAATCACGTCTTGCCAACCGGTGGTTGCGCTTGCCATTCATCAGGATTGTCTGTTCAAACATTTTTACGTGGAGTGCACTTTATCGAATACAACAAAGCAGCCTTTGACGGAATTGCTAAGACAGTTGTTGCTTTGGCAAATTCTGAAGACTTGCCGGCTCATGGCGAAGCAATAACAGTTCGGTATGAAAATGAGTAATTGGCCAAGCTGGTTACCGTTACGAGATCAACTGCGCCCACTGACTCCTTATGGTGCGCCACAAGTTCCAGCAAGTTCTCGTTTAAATACAAATGAAAATCCATATGGACCTTCCAAGGAATTGGCAGCTGCTATCGCAAAGCGAATTGGAGAAGTTGCCACAACTCTTAATCGCTATCCGGATAGAGATGCAATTAATCTTCGCAAATCTTTGGCCTCTTATCTAAAGAAACAGACCGGAATCCAGTTATCTGTAGAGAACATCTGGGCGGCAAACGGAAGTAATGAGATTCTCCAATCTATCTTCCTAGCATTTGGTTCAAATAGCGCACTTGGATTTGTACCGTCATATTCGATGCACCCATTAATTGGCAAAGTGGCAAATGTTAATTGGGTTGATGGGGTAAGAAATGCAGATTTCACTCTCAATCTTCAAGGAGCAATCAGACAAATCTTAGAAATGAAGCCTGCTCTTACATTTATAACTACACCTAATAATCCAACAGGCTCTGCCGTATCTATTTCTGAAATAGAAGATCTTGCTAAAGCGACTGCTGAGGTAAAAGGATTATTAGTGGTTGATGAAGCTTATGCAGAATTCTCAAATCAACCATCTGCAATTACTCTGATTGAAAAGTATCCAAATATATTAGTGAGTCGCACAATGTCCAAGGCGTTTGCATTTGCTGGAGCGAGACTCGGATATTTAGCGGCAAATAAATCGGTTGTGGAAGCACTTCAATTAGTCCGCTTGCCGTATCACTTGTCGGCGCTTACTCAAACAGCAGCAGAAGTGGCATTGGATTTTCAAGATGAGCTCCTTGCTGAAGTATCAAAATTGGCATCCGATAGGGATGCGATGGCAAAAGAGCTACTTGCAATGGGCCTTGAAGTTATTCCTTCAGATGCGAATTTCATTCTCTTTGGCGGCTTTAAATCCAGCTCAAATGATCTATGGCAGAAATTATTAGCTGAGGGCGTATTAATTCGCGATGTAGGATTAGCGGGTTACTTACGTGTGACGATTGGCAACGAAGCCGAAAATTCAGAATTCCTAAAGGCCCTGAAAGGCGCGTTATGAGAACCGCTCGAGTAGAACGTTCAACTAAAGAATCATCCGTTCTAGTTGAAATCAATTTAGACGGAAACGGCAATGTTTCAGTCGAAACCGGCGTCCCATTCTTCGATCACATGATGAGCCAATTAGGTAAGCATTCAGGTATTGATTTAACTATCAAAACAAAAGGTGACATCGAAGTAGATTCGCACCATACTGTTGAAGATACTTCTCTCGCATTCGGCCAAGCTCTGCGCGAAGCGCTTGGAGATAAATCAGGAATTCGCCGTTTCGGCGATGCGCTAGTTCCGATTGATGAATCTTTAACCCAAGTTGCGATTGATCTATCTGGACGCCCATATTTGGTTTATCGCCAACCAGAGATAGTCGAATTAATTGGTAGCTTTGACACAACTTTAGGTAAGCACATTTGGGAATCTATTGTTGCCGAAGCTCGAATCGCAATACATATTCGCGTCCTAGAAGGTCGCAATGCACACCACGTATTTGAATCACAATTCAAAGCAGTCGCTCGCGCACTACGTGACGCCATCAAACTTGATGGCGTAGCCGGTATCCCTTCTACAAAGGGAACACTTTGATCGCAATTCTTGACTACGGGTCAGGAAATTTAAGATCTGCTTTACGCGCATTTGAAACTACTGGTCGAAAAGTCACTTTAACTTCTGATCCTGAAATTGCCGCTGCCGCAGATGCGCTGGTCGTGCCAGGTGTCGGCGCTTTTGGTGCATGCATGGACGGTCTATTAAAAGTAAATGGCGATCAAGTAATTAAATCTCGAGTTACTACTGGAAAGCCAACTTTGGGTATCTGCGTAGGAATGCAAATTATGTTTGAGGAAGGGCTCGAACATGGTTCATTCAAAGGAGTCGGTGCGCTCCAGGGAGTTGTAAAAAAGATGCAAGCGCCTGTGCTGCCTCATATGGGATGGAATACTGTAAATGTTCATGGGCCTTCAAAGCTTTTTAAAGGTCTAGAAAGAGAATCTTTCTACTTTGTACATTCTTATGCTGTAACAGATAGCAATGTGAGCACTTATGCCAGCACTGATTACCACGGTGAATTTATTTCGGCAATTGAAGAGCAGAGCATTTGCGCAACTCAATTTCATCCAGAGAAGAGCGGAGCTGCTGGATTAAAATTAATTAATAATTGGGTGGAGAGTTTATGAAACTAGAGTTATTGCCAGCGGTTGACGTGAAAGCTGGTCAAGCAGTTCGACTTGTGCAAGGCGAATTAGGTAGCGAATCAAACTATGGTGCGCCACTTGATGCAGCTCTTGATTTTCAACGCGCAGGTGCAGAGTGGATTCATCTGGTTGATCTAGATGCAGCATTTGGGATTGGTAGTAACGCTGAACTTCTAGCTGAAGTAATCGGAAAGCTAGATATTGATGTAGAGCTATCGGGTGGAATTCGAGATGATGATTCGCTTCGCCGAGCACTTGCAACTGGGTGCCGCAGAGTAAATCTAGGTACCGCCGCGCTAGAAAATCCAGAGTGGACCTCGAAGGTTATTTCGGAATTTGGCGATCGAATAGCGGTAGGTCTTGATGTTCGCGGGCGGACGTTAGCAGCGCGTGGTTGGACTAAAGAGGGCGGCGATTTATTCGAAACCATCGAACGTTTAGATAAAGATGGCTGTGCTCGTTATGTAGTTACTGACGTAACCAAAGATGGAACGTTAAAGGGTCCTAATCTGGAATTGCTTCAAAGTGTTTGCCAAGTAACTAAAGCTCCGATTGTTGCATCTGGCGGCATCTCATCTCTTGCAGATATTTCCGCTTTGAAAAATTTGGTGGAAATCGGGGTAGAAGGCGCAATTATGGGTAAAGCGCTTTATGCAGGTGCTTTCACTTTGGACGAGGCTTTAAGGATTGCAAATTAAATGTCTCTATCAGTTCGAATTATTCCGTGTCTTGATGTAACTGATGGGCGGGTAGTTAAAGGCGTAAATTTCGTAAATTTAGTTGATGCGGGAGATCCAACGGAATTAGCAAAAACTTATAACCATGAAGGTGCAGACGAATTAACTTTTTTGGATATCTCTGCTTCAAGTGGTGGGCGAGAGACCACTATAGAAGTTGTTAAGCAAACGGCAGAACAAGTTTTCATCCCACTTACAGTTGGGGGAGGAATTAGAAGCGTTGAGGATGTAGATAGACTACTTCGTGCTGGCGCCGATAAAGTCAGTATTAATACTGCTGCAATCAATCGCCCGGATTTAATTTCCGAAATTGCCAATCAATTTGGTTCTCAAGTTCTGGTTCTTTCGGTAGATGCCAGACGTGCAAACTCTACATACGAAGTTAAAACACATGGCGGTCGGGAAAGCGCTGGAATTGATGCGCTCGAGTGGATCAAGCAAGCAACCGATTTAGGTGTGGGGGAAATTCTGCTCAATTCAATGGATGCAGATGGAACTAGAACTGGCTTTGATCTACAGATGTTGAAAGATGTCCGACCAATTTGTTCTGTGCCACTAATTGCATCTGGCGGCGCTGGAAAGTTAGAGGATTTTGCAGATGCCCTTGAAACTGGCGCAGATGCGCTGCTGGCCGCGAGCGTATTTCACTTTGGAACATTTCGAATCTCAGATGTTAAGAAGTATCTCAAGTTGCGCGGATATAACGTCCGCGAGAGTGCTTTGAATTAGGGCAAAATTAACCCATGAATATTCCAGCGCAGATTCAATCAGCCTTAGCCAAAGGTTTGATTGCAGCGATTGCGCAGGATGTTAAAAGCAATGAAGTCTTAATGCTCGCATGGATGAATGAAGAAGCACTTTTGAAAACTATCGAAACCAAGCGCGCAACCTACTTTAGTCGATCTCGAAATTCACTCTGGATTAAAGGAGAGACATCTGGCCATTTCCAAGAAGTAGCTGATATTTCTTTTGATTGCGATGGTGATTCAGTCCTATTAAAGGTAAATCAGATTGGCTCTGCTTGCCATACCGGACAGAAAAGTTGTTTTCACAATGAACTTAACTGAATTCCGCGAATACGCAAAAAATTATAACGTCATCCCAATTACGAGAAAGTTATTGGCAGATGGCGAGACGCCAATAGGGGTTTACCGCAAATTAAGTAAGTTAAAAGCCAATACTTTTCTTTTGGAATCTGCCGAACATGGTGGCGTATGGTCTAGATACTCATTTATCGGTGTGGCCTCTGAAGCAACACTTACCGAAAAAGATGGCAAAGTATTCTGGCGTGGCACTATGCCGGCAGGTGCGCCAACTGATGTGGACCCACTTACTGCTTTGCGCATGGCTGCAGCACACTTACGTTCTCCGCAATTACCAAACATGCCAACCTTAACTGGCGGTTTAGTTGGATACTTGGGCTACGACAGCGTTCGTAGATTAGAGAAACTTCCGGCTATAGCGAAAAATGATTTGAATGTGCCGGAACTAGAATTTATGTTGACTTCTGATTTAGCGGTTATGGATCACGCAGAAGGCACAATCACTTTGATTGCAAACGTTATCAATTGGGATGGTAGCGACGAGCGCGTAGATGAAGTTTATGAATTAGCAATTAAAAGATTAAATCGCATGCAATCTGATTTACAAACAGCGCTACCTGGTAACTTGGCATTTGTTGACGAAAAGAGCGCTCCGGAATATCAACGCAATATTTCAGAATCAGAATTTGTTAAGAAAGTTGCGCAAGTTAAGGAAGAAATTAAAGCTGGAGAAGCTTTTCAAGTCGTGATTTCCCAGCGATTTGCTGCTGAGTGCCATGCTGATTCCATTGATGTTTATCGAATGTTAAGACTTCACAATCCAAGTCCATATATGTTCTTTCTAAGATTCGAAGATGGGCTGGATATTGTCGGTTCTAGCCCAGAAGCGCTAGTTAAAGTTACCAATGGTGAAGTGATGGTGCACCCCATTGCTGGAACACGCAAGCGATCTAATTCGCCAGAAATTGATGAACGAAATGCACAAGAACTTTTAGCTGATCCAAAGGAGCGCGCCGAGCATCTTATGTTGGTTGATTTAGGTAGAAATGATTTAGGCAGAGTCTGCCTACCTGGGAGCGTTGAAGTTGTTGAATTTATGAATATCGAACGTTTTTCACATGTGATGCATATTGTTTCTACTGTTACAGGAAAATTAGCAGCCGATAAATCACCAATAGATGCGCTCTTCTCAACTTTCCCAGCTGGCACTTTATCTGGTGCTCCAAAACCTCGCGCCATGGAAATTATTGAAGAGCTCGAACCAAACCGAAGAGGAATTTATGGCGGAGCGCTTGGGTATTTAGATTTTCGTGGCAATATCGATACTTGTATTGCAATCAGAACTGCAGTTATTAAAGATGGAGTTGCTTATGCTCAGGCGGGCGCCGGAATAGTTGCAGACTCAGATGCCTCAGCTGAGAATCAAGAGTGCATCAATAAAGCAGCAGCCGTACTTGGCGCTATTAATTCCGCAAATAATTTGAGGGTAGCAAAATGAGAGATTTAGCAGCTTTCGCAATCACAACAGGACTAGCACTTGCGCTAATTGCATTTATCGGAAGCAAGCGCAAGAAAGCTTCAAGATACGAACGTTCAGCATTTGGATCTTCGGATTGGCAGAAATTAGATCGCGGCATTGATCCAACTACGGACACGGACCAATGAGCGTTTTAGATTCAATCATTGAAGGCGTAAGAGAAGATTTGGCCGCGCGAAGATTGCCTCTTTCGAAGTTACATGAATTATTGGAGCAAGCTCCAAAACCAATTACGCCTAATTTCCCATTTGGTTCAATGTCAGTTATTGCAGAGGTAAAACGTAAATCACCAAGCAAAGGTGATTTAGCGGAAATTCCAGAACCAGCAAAGCTTGCAGCTCAATATCAAAGCGCCGGAGCAGCAGCGGTATCAGTATTAACTGAACGTCGCAGATTTAATGGCTCCTTGGAAGATTTTGATGCGGTCCGTAAAGAGACATCTCTTCCGATGTTGCGAAAAGACTTTATGGTTGATGAATACCAATTTTACGAAGCCAGAGCTCATGGCGCTGATTTGGTTTTACTCATAGTTGCAGCTCTATCAAAATCACAACTGAGTGATTACTTTGCATTGGCCAACGAATTAGGAATGAAGTCGCTAATCGAAGTTCATACTCACGATGAGCTTGAAGCCGCAATGGAAATCAACCCCGAAATAATCGGAGTAAATTCCAGAAATCTAAAGACTTTGGAAGTCGATCCGGCTGCATTTAAAGAGTTGATTCCCAGAATTCCACAGGAGCTAATCAAAGTTGCAGAATCTGGGATCTCAACTCGGTCGGATGTGCTCTTTGCTGAAGCGGTGGGGGCTAATGTGATTTTGGTTGGAGAGGCCTTGGTTAAAGCAGGGGACCCAATTCGCAGTATGCAAGAACTGCTTGGCACAAAGTAGAATTCGCGACATGAGCTTCGATGGACACTTTGGCCAATATGGCGGTCGCTTCGTTCCGGAAGCTCTAATACCTGCGTTAGATGAATTAGCTGCGGCATTCGAAGCCGCAAAAAAAGATCCGCTATTTCAAGCAGAGTTAGATTATCTTCACAAAACTTATTCAGGTAGACCGTCAATCATCACTGAAGCAAAAAGATTTGCGGAACATTGTGGTGGGGCAATGGTGCTATTAAAGCGAGAAGATTTAAACCATACCGGTTCACACAAGATAAATAACGTGTTGGGACAAGCTTTACTAACCAAACGAATGGGTAAGCCACGCATAATTGCCGAAACCGGAGCTGGTCAACATGGCGTGGCCTCTGCTACTGCAGCAGCGTTACTTGGTCTCGAATGCGTCGTCTATATGGGCGAAGAGGACACTAAACGCCAAGCGCTAAATGTTGCACGTATGAAATTACTTGGTGCAGAAGTAGTTCCAGTAACAACTGGTTCGAAAACGCTAAAAGATGCCATCAATGAAGCAATGCGAGATTGGGTCACTAATGTCGACACTACACATTATTTACTAGGCACAGTTGCAGGGCCACATCCATTCCCAGAGATGGTCCGTGATTTTCACAAAATCATTGGCGAAGAAGCGCGTGAACAAGTTCTGCAATTAACCGGACGACTACCTGATGCAGTTCTGGCCTGTGTTGGCGGCGGATCAAATGCGATCGGAATCTTTCACAGATTTATCACTGATGAAAGTGTGCGCCTAATTGGTCTTGAAGCAGGTGGAGCAGGAATTGAAACTGGCAAACATGCTTCTACTATTTCAGGTGGCAGTGTTGGCGTACTACACGGAACTCGTACTTACGTGCTTCAGGATGCAAATGGTCAAACCGTAGAGTCGCATTCAATTAGCGCGGGACTTGATTACCCAGGTGTTGGGCCAGAGCATGCGATTCTTAACGACACCGGTCGAGCCGAATATAGATCAATTACTGATGCTGAAGCCATGGAAGCGTTCTCAATTTTATGTAAAACTGAAGGAATAATTCCGGCGATTGAAACAGCGCACGCGCTAGCGGGTGCGATGAAGATTGGAAAAGAGCTTGGCCCAGATGCGATTTTGTTAATTAATTTATCTGGTCGTGGCGATAAAGATGTTCATACTGCGGCAAACTATTTCGGAATACCGTTAGCTTAATCAAGAACATGACTGCATTAGATCAACTATTTCAAACCCCTGGCGCCAAATTAATTGGTTACGTTCCGGCTGGTTATCCAACTATCCAAGGTGCTAAAGAGATAATCAAAGCTATGGTGGATGGCGGGGTAGATGCAATTGAAGTTGGTTTTCCATATAGCGATCCAGTTATGGATGGACCTACCATTCAAGCAGCTGCAGATAAATCTTTAGCGAATGGCACCAGCGCTAACGATGTAATGGAAACTTTGAAGTTCGCCGCATCATTAGTTCCATCGGTAATCATGAGCTACTGGAATCCAATCGAAAAATACGGTATCGAAAAGTTTGCTAGCGATATGGCTGCAGTCGGCGGCAGTGGCACCATCACACCTGATTTAACAATCGAAGAGGCCGAACCTTGGCTTGCCGCGTGTAAAGCTCATAATTTAAATTCAATCTTCGTTGTTGCTCCTAGTAGCAACAACGAGAGACTTGCCGCGGTAGTAAAGAATTGCGGAGGTTTTGTTTACGCAGCTTCAATCATGGGCGTAACTGGCGCGCGTACCTCGGTATCGAGTGCAGCGGAAGGCTTAGTCGAACGGACCAGAAAATTTACAGATTTGCCGATTTCGGTAGGACTAGGCGTCTCAAACCCAGATCAGGCCGCAGGGGTTGCTAAATATGCTGATGGCGTCATCGTTGGTAGCGCATTTATTAATGCAGTGGCCAATGCAACAGACTTCGCAAGCGGCTTAGTGGCTGTTACCAAGTTGGCAAAAGAGTTAAAAGCGGGAATTTCTCAGTAAAGCAGGGTAGCCTCTGCAAATCTCGAAGGGAAAGAAAATGGCAAACTCGAAGAAAGATAATTCAAAAGGTAAACCAAAGGATAATGTCACCCGCAATTTAGTAATTGGCATGGTGGCGCTGGTTGTCTTTGTAGGAGTAGCAGTCTCATTTACTAGCAATAAAGCGAAAGAGAACGCGGCTACTCCATCTTCTGTTGAAAAATCAGAGGGTTATGGAATTGTTTTTAATAAGGGTTTAGCAGGCGTTCCTAAGATTGATATCTGGGAAGATTTTCAATGTCCAGTCTGCCGAGATTTTGAAGCAGTAAACAATAAGCAGATTCAAGATTGGATCGAGAACAAGAAGGTAGTGGCGGTATTCCATCCACTCTCATTTATTGGTGCCGAATCTGCATATATGGCAAATGCTGCTGCATGCGCTGCAGATGAGAATAAGTTCTTGCAATACCACGAAGCGTTATACGCAAACCAGGCAGCAGAGAACTCCGGACAATGGAATTCAACAACCTTGATTGCGCTCGGGGCAAATTTAAAGATTACCTCTGATCGCTTTGTCGATTGCGTAACTTCAGGAAAGTATCAGGATTGGGTTACCAATATTGCTAATGATGGCCAGGATAAGAAAGTTGATTCAACTCCAACCGTATTTATAAACGGCAAAGAGATTGAAAGAACTCAAGCCAACTACTTTGATTCTGCAACATTTTCAAAGTTAGTATTTCAGAAGTAATTGTTCGTTAGCTACATTCCAACTCCAACAGTCTCAGAATTTTCTGTTGGACCGTTGACCTTTCGAGCATACGCGCTCTGCATTATTCTGGGAGTAGTTGCTGCTATCTGGTTGACTAATAAACGATATTTAGCGGCTGGCGGATCGCAACATGTAGTTAGCGATTTAGCAATTTGGGTAATTCCTGGCGGCGTAATTGGCGCAAGGCTTTATCACGTTGTTACTTCTCCAGAGTATTTCTTTGGCAGATATGGCGATCCAATTGATATTTTTAAAATTTGGCAAGGCGGTCTTGGAATATGGGGAGCCATCGCCGGAGGCGCACTTGTGGCTTACTGGAAATACAACCGTGAACTTTCATTTGCGGTATTCGCTGATGCCATCGCACCTGGCTTATTGATCGCACAAGGTATTGGTCGATTTGGTAATTGGTTTAATGGCGAGCTGTATGGAAGCCCTACGGACTTGCCTTGGGCGCTGCAATTGTCAAGCGGACTCACTTATCATCCAACTTTTCTATATGAAGCGCTCTGCAATTTTGCATTGGCAGTCATACTTATTAAGACAACAGGAAAATATGCACCAGGCTCCATATTTGCACTTTATGTTTCGGGCTATTGCTCCTATCGCTTCTTCATTGAGGGCATCCGAATCGACAACGCGCATGATTTCTTAGGCCTGCGCGTAAATCAATGGATGAGTTTGGCACTCGGATTGGCAGCAGCATTTAAGTTCCGAGCTTTGAATCGAATTAAAGGATAGTATTTTTACATGCCGTTAAATGAAACTATGCGACGCAATCAAGAACATAAAGCACATAGGACTGGTTGGTTGCGAGCTGCAGTTCTTGGAGTTAATGATGGTTTGGTATCGACTGCGTCATTGATGGTTGGAGTCTCTGCTGCAATGCAGAGCGATAGCGTAATTTTGACGACCGGGCTTGCAGGTATTGCAGCCGGCGCGCTATCCATGGCGGTTGGCGAATATATTTCAGTTCGTTCGCAAGTAGATATTGAAGAGTCAGATCGCGCACTCGAAGAAGATCAACATGCGACTAACCCTGAAGGTGAGTTCTTAGAGTTGGTGCAGATATATATGGCGCGCGGGCTAACTGAAGATTTGGCTAAGCAAGTTGCGGAACAGATGCATGCACACAATGCCATCGAAACTCATTTACGAGACGAACTAGGCCAGCATGAACACACTAAAGCTAGACCAATGCAAGCTTCGATTGCTTCAGCACTTAGCTTTACTGCCGGCGGCCTGATTCCATTTTTAGGATTTTATTTGCCTGCAATCGAGAGCAATTCAATTAGAATCATCATTGTGACGATATTTGGATTGACAATCGCTGGAGCTATCTCTGCCAAAACTGCAGGCACCGATCTATTCAAAGCGACTGCCAGAGTGGTGGTGGGTGGCGTGCTCGGCATGGTAATCACCGGAGCGATTGGCGCTTTCGCTCACACTGTAGGGCTCTAAAAGCGCCTCTTCTCTTCCACATCGCGAGATTGTTGCCAATACCGGCCAATGTCGGCCAATACCGGCCAATACTGGCGCGTAATTTAAAAAATCTTTACCTCTTTTCGCCCTCTTGTTGCTAATCTTTTGCACTCATCAGGGCCAAGGTCGTCCCAATCTTTACCAGCAGGACAAAAAAGGGGGCCATCGGTGCTTTCTAATAACTATCCAGCAGCACAAGGTCTATATGACCCTGCCAACGAACATGATGCATGTGGCGTTGCGATGGTTGCCACCCTGAAGCGTGAAGCTGAACATGAGATTGTGCAGAAAGCGCTTCGCGCTCTTGAAAACATGGAACACCGTGGCGCAACTGGTGCGGATCCAGATACCGGAGATGGCGCGGGAATTTTATTAAGAATTCCTGATGAATTTTTCCGTGCTGTTTTGGATTTTAAACTACCGGAATTTGGAAAGTATGCAGCAGGTTTAGCATTTATCGAACCCGGCGCAAATGTTCGCAGTGAAATTGAAAAATTAGCTGCCGAAGAGAATTTAGTAATTTTGGGTTGGCGCGAAGTACCTGTAGATCCAAAAACTTTGGGCAAGACTGCTATTAGCGTAATGCCGAAATTTGAACAACTCTTTGTCGCAGGCAAAAATGGGGAAGCAGATTTAGTTTTAGATCGAATGGCTTTCTGCTTGCGTAAACGAATTGAACATTCATTACCGATTTATTTTTCTTCATTATCAACTGCAACTATCGTTTATAAAGGTATGTTGACCACTGCACAGTTAAGTCAGTTCTACCCAGATTTAAATAACCAACTCGTGAAATCTCCGATGGCAATAGTTCATTCACGATTCTCTACAAATACATTTCCATCTTGGCAGCTTTCACATCCGTATCGCTACATTGCACATAATGGTGAAATTAATACGGTTAAAGGTAATCGCAATTGGATGCGCGCACGTGAAGAGCTCTTAGAATCAAATTTAATACCCGGTGATTTGGAGCGAATCTTCCCGATTGTGGATATGGCTGGTTCTGACTCTGCATCCTTTGATGAAGTCTTAGAGTTGCTCTACCTGGGCGGACGCTCACTTCCGCATTCAATTTTGATGATGATTCCTGAAGCTTGGGAGAATCACGCATCAATGCCGAAGAATCGCAAAGATTTCTATGCTTTTCACGCCGCATTGATGGAGGCCTGGGATGGGCCAGCGTGCGTAACTTTCACAGACGGAAAGCAAGTCGGCGCAGTATTAGATCGAAACGGTCTACGTCCTTCAAGGTACTGGGTTACTGAAGATGGTTATGTAGTGCTGGCTTCAGAAGTTGGCGTATTAGACATTCCTCAAGAAAAAGTGGCACGCAAAGGTCGTCTGCAACCAGGAAAAATGTTCTTAGTTGATATTGAAGCTGGTCGCATTATTGAAGATGATGAGATTAAAGATTCTTTAGCAAATGCGCACCCATATGGCGAATGGGTAGCAGAGGGAATGATTCGCCTGAAAGATCTTCCAGATCGCGAACATATTATTTATCCGCATGCTTCCGTAGTTAGACGTCAGAAAGCGTTTGGATATACCGAAGAAGAAATTCGCGTAATCATCACGCCAATGGCAAAGAATGGCGCTGAACCACTTGGCTCAATGGGCACCGACACTCCAATCGCTGCGCTCTCTGAAAAGCCACGACTAATGTTTGATTATTTCTCACAATTATTTGCACAAGTCACCAATCCACCATTAGATGCAATTCGTGAAGAATTGGTTACCTCACTTGGTTCTGCAGTTGGACCAGAATGGAATCTGTTAGATCCGGGACCAAATTCTTGCCGCCAAGTTGGAATTGCATTTCCAGTTATAGATAATGATGAATTAGCTAAATTAATTCATGCCAATGTTGATGGCGATTATCCAGGCTTAGAGAGCTATGTCGTAAAAGCGCTCTTTCCAGTAGAAGCTGATGGTTCTGGACTACGTAAGCGCATCGAAGAGATTAAAAAAGAAGTAAGTGCTGCCATCGCTGATGGCGCGCGAATTATTGTGCTTTCTGATCGCGATGGAGATGCGGACAATGCGCCAATCCCATCATTATTACTAACTGCAGCAATTCACCACCACTTGATCCGCGAAAAAAGCCGCACCAAAGTTGGTTTGATTGTCGAAGCTGGAGATGTGCGCGAAGTGCACCACGTGGCGCTATTAATAGGTTATGGCGCTGGCGCGGTAAATCCATATCTAGCTATGGAGACTGCCGAAGATTTAGTAAATCAAGGTGTAATTACTGGAATTGCCGCAGAGAAGGCAGTTAAGAATTTAATTAAGTCTCTTGGTAAAGGTGTGCTAAAGGTGATGTCAAAGATGGGAATCTCAACCATCGCTTCATATACCGGCGCACAAGTCTTCGAGGCAATCGGACTATCCCAAGAGTTAGTTGATGAGTTCTTCACCGGAACCACTTCTCGTCTAGGTGGAATCACTCTAGATACCGTAGCGACTGAAGTAACTAAACGTCACCATGTTGCTTATCCGCCTGGCGGAGAAATTCCAGGTGCAAAACGTTTATCAATTGGCGGCGAATATCAGTGGCGCCGCGAAGGTGAGCCACATTTATTTGATCCAGAGACAGTTTTCACCTTGCAACATTCAACTCGCAATAAACGTTATGACGTATTTAAGAGATACACCACCCGTGTTGATGAGCAGAGCAAACGTTTAATGACTTTGCGCGGTTTATTTAAATTTAAAGAGGGCATTCGTCCGGCAATTTCAATCGACGAAGTAGAATCAATCTCAGAAATTGTAAAACGCTTCTCAACCGGAGCTATGAGTTTTGGATCAGTTTCTCAGGAAGTTCATGAAACTTTAGCAATTGCTATGAACCGTTTAGGTGGAAAATCTAATACTGGCGAGGGTGGCGAAGACCCAGCACGATTTACTCCGCTTGCTAATGGCGATTCCAAGCGTTCTGCAATTAAACAAGTTGCATCTGGTCGCTTTGGTGTAACCAGCGAATACCTAGTTAATTCAGACGATATTCAAATCAAAATTGCGCAAGGTGCAAAACCTGGTGAAGGTGGACAGTTGCCTGGTAACAAGGTTTATCCATGGGTTGCAAAGGTGCGTCACTCAACTACCGGCGTTGGATTAATTTCACCACCCCCACATCATGATATTTACTCAATCGAAGATCTAGCTCAACTAATTCATGACTTGAAGAATGCCAACAAGAATGCGCGCGTTCATGTTAAGCTGGTCGCAGAAGTTGGAGTCGGAACAGTGGCTGCAGGTGTTTCAAAAGCACATGCAGATGTGGTTTTAATTTCTGGACATGATGGTGGAACCGGTGCTTCGCCGCTAACTTCACTTAAGCATGCCGGAGCACCTTGGGAACTTGGCCTGGCAGAGACGCAACAGACTCTTCTCTTAAATCGTCTACGCGATCGCATCGTGGTCCAGACCGATGGACAATTAAAAACTGGGCGTGACGTAGTAATCGCTGCGTTACTTGGTGCTGAAGAGTTTGGCTTTGCAACTGCACCGCTCGTAGTTTCTGGTTGCATCATGATGCGCGTTTGCCATCTGGATACTTGCCCAGTTGGTGTAGCTACTCAGAATCCAGAGTTACGTGCAAAATTCACTGGCAAGCCTGAGTTTGTGGAAACTTTCTTTGAATACATCGCTGAAGAAGTTCGTGAAATTTTGGCTCAACTTGGTTTCCGTACCATCGAAGAAGCGGTTGGCCATGTTGAATATCTAGATACCAAGGCTGCAGTTGATCACTGGAAGGCAAGTGGCTTAGATCTTTCTCCACTACTTGTAAGACCAGAAATTGATTCACCGTTACATAACACCTCAACTCAGGATCATGGTTTAGCTAACGCGCTTGATAATAAATTAATCGAATTAGCAAAGGCCGCGCTAGAAAAAGGTGAGCGAGTCAATATTGATTTACCAGTTCGAAATGTAAATCGCACCGTAGGAACCATGCTCGGCGCAGAAATCACTCGCAAGTATCAAGGGGCAGGGCTCCCTGCAGATACTGTCAATGTGGTTCTGCATGGTTCAGCTGGACAATCACTCGGTGCATTTATTCCTAATGGTTTAACGATTCGTTTATATGGCGACAGCAATGACTACGTTGGCAAAGGCATCTCTGGTGGTCGCGTAATTGTTCGTCCGGATGAAAAGGCAAAATTTAAATCAGAAGAGAATGTGATTGCCGGCAACGTAATCGGTTATGGTGCAACAAGCGGTGAAATTTTCGTTCGCGGAATTGTCGGAGAGCGTTTCTGTGTTCGAAATTCTGGCGCAACAGCAGTCACCGAAGGTGTTGGCGATCATGCGCTTGAATACATGACTGGCGGTCGCGTAGTTATTCTCGGTCGTACTGGACGCAACTTAGCGGCAGGCATGTCCGGTGGCGTTGCTTATGTTCTAGATCTAAAGCCAGAGTTAGTAAACACCGAACTGGTTGATTTACTACCGGTGGATCCAGAACGAGAAAATGAATTGAAAGCAATTCTCTCTAAGTATGCGGCAGAGACTGGTTCTGAAGTTGCAGATGGGCTTCTTAAAAACTGGGATCTTTCGAGATTTACTTTGATCTTGCCTCGCGATTACGCAAAAGTTTTAGCTGCAATCGCTGAAGCCAAAATAAATGGCTTGACTCCAGAAGAGGTAGATAAGTACGTGATGGAGGCAATCGCAAATGGGTGATCCAAGAGGCTTTATCAAAGAGCAACGCGAAACTCCGAAGCGTCGTCCAGTAGACATCCGTATCTTGGATTGGCAAGAAGTTTACGAACCTCAGTCAATTGAACATTTACGCACGCAGGCTTCGCGTTGTATGGATTGTGGAATCCCTTTCTGCCATTCTGGTTGCCCACTTGGCAATTTAATTCCCGAATGGAACGACTTGATGTATCGCGGAGATTTCAAATCTGCCATTGATCGCCTGCATGCAACAAATAACTTTCCAGAATTTACGGGTCGACTCTGCCCAGCTCCATGCGAGACCGCATGCGTGGTTGGAATTAATCGAGAAGCTGTCACTATCAAACAAATTGAGTTGCGTACGGTCGAAGAAGCCTGGGGCAACGACTCAATTACGCCACTGATTCCATCTCGATTAAGCGGCAAGACAGTAGCGGTAATCGGATCCGGCCCTGCAGGTTTGGCAGCAGCGCAACAATTAACGCGCGCTGGCCACACGGTTGCAGTTTACGAGCGAGCAGATCGCATTGGCGGTTTACTTCGTTACGGAATTCCAGAATTTAAAATGGAGAAGTATGTAATTGATCGACGCTTGCAGCAGATGGAAAAAGAAGGTACACGTTTCCGTCCAGGAGTTAATGTCGGCCAAGAGTTAACTGGTGATGATTTGCGTCGTAAGTACGATGCAGTGGTTTTATCAGTAGGCGCCACACAATGGCGCGACCTAAATATTCCTGGTCGTGAGTTAAAGGGTGTTTATCAGGCAATGGAGTATCTACCTTGGGGAAACAAACAAGGTTTAGGTGAAGTTTCAGAACCGTTAATTAATGTGGCTGGCAAGCATGTCGTAGTGATTGGCGGTGGAGATACGGGAGCAGATTGCCTAGGAACTGCTATTCGTCAAAGAGCTGCATCAGTTACTCAACTTGAAATTATGCCGAGACCATCTGATGAACGTCCATCTTCTCAACCTTGGCCAACCTATCCGATGATTTATCGCGTATCGAGTGCGCACGAAGAGTTAGATAACAGAGTATTTAGCGTCAATACCCAAGAATTTGTCGGTGACGGAAATGGAAATTTAAAAGCGCTTAAGATTGTTGAAGTTAAATTTGAAAATGGAAAGTTTGAAGCTGTGCCTGGTAGCGAAAAAGATATTCCAGCTGACTTTGTATTTATGGCGATGGGTTTCACTGGCCCAGAGAAATCTCCATTACTTTCACAGCTTGAAGTCGAACTCGACGAGCGCGGAAATATTAAGCGTGATGAAAATTTCCAAACTAATCAAGAGGGAGTCTTCGTGGCGGGCGATGCCGGTCGCGGCCAGTCGTTAATTGTTTGGGCAATCGCCGAAGGAAGAAGCGCTGCTGCTGCAGTTGATCGCTACTTAAGTGGAACCACCCAACTTCCAGCCCCAATCGAACCGACCGATAGACCGCTAACGGTTTAAGATTTAGCAAGAAATCAATAGTAAAAAAAGAGAAGCTAAGGGAAGAGACATGCGCCGCGCAAAGATTGTCTGCACGATGGGTCCAGCAGTTGAGGCTCCAGAGAGAGTAAAACTACTGATCGAAGCCGGCATGAACATGGCTCGCTTAAATCTCTCGCACGGTAGTTATGACGAGCATCAAGCTCGATTGGATAATGTAAGAAAGGCTGCCGCTGCAGCTAAAGTCCCAGTTGCGGTATTGGTTGATTTACAGGGTCCTAAGATTCGTTTGGGCCGCTTCGCAGACGGACCACACGATTTAGTTCGTGGAGATATTTTCACGATTACTACCGATGATATTCAAGGCACCAAAGAGCGCGTTAGTACTACTTTTAAAGGCTTGCCCGGAGATTGCAAACCGGGGGATCGTCTCTTAATTGATGATGGCAAAGTTGCGGTAGAAGTTATCGAAGTTAAAGGTAATGACGTAGTCACAAAATGCATTGAACCTGGCGCAGTATCAAATAATAAAGGTATCAATTTGCCGGGTGTAGCAGTTTCAGTTCCAGCGCTTTCAGAGAAAGACAAAGAAGACCTGCGTTGGGGACTTAAAGCTGGCGTAGATTTTATTGCGCTCTCTTTTGTACGTGATGCTAAAGATATTAAAGACGTACATGCAATCATGGATGAAGTCGGTGTTCGACTTCCGGTAATTGCAAAGATTGAAAAGCCACAGGCGGTAGCAAATTTAGAAGAGATTGTTGAAGCATTTGATGGCATTATGGTGGCGCGCGGCGACTTAGGTGTAGAACTTCCAATCGAAGAAGTTCCATTAGTGCAGAAGCGTTGCGTAGCACTTGCTCGCGCTGCTGCGAAGCCGGTTATTGTGGCAACACAAATGTTGGACTCAATGATCACAAATAGCACTCCAACTCGTGCAGAGGCGACGGACTGTGCAAATGCGGTATTAGATGGCGCAGATGCGCTGATGCTCTCAGGCGAAACTTCAGTTGGCGAATTTGCAATCGAAGCCGTTCAAACGATGGCGCGCATTATTGTTCATACTGAATCAAAGGCTCTAGATAAAATTGCGCCGTTAGATAAGAATGCTAAGCCAACCACTAAAGGTGGCGCGATTACCAAAGCAGCCACTGAAGTTGGCGAGACGTTGGATGCCAATTACATGATCGCATTTACCGAAAGTGGTGAATCAGCGCGAAGAATGGCGATGTTCCGTAGCCCAATTCCAATTTTGGCCCTTACTCCTAATGTTGGCACTTATAACCAATTAGCTCTGACTTGGGGAGTCGAACCTGGAATCGTGCCAACTGTTGCGCATACAGATGAGATGGTGAAGCAAGTTGATCAGTGGCTAGTCGAACATGGTGAAGCGCAAGTTGGCGATCAAGTCGTAATTGTCGCCGGCGCACCTCCAGGAATTCCAGGTTCTACAAATGCGCTACGAGTTCACGTAATTGGTGATGCAATTGGTGGCCGAGCCGCCGCTTATCGCTAAATCCGCGTTCAAATTCTAAATTTCGCATCGCACCTATTTGCTTATAAACTGACGGCCTTAACTAAATTCGCCTCGGTACTCCAACGGTAGAGAGGGCAGTCTCAAACACTGCATAGTGTCGGTTCAAATCCGACTCGAGGCACATGAAAATTCTCGTTGCTGAGGATGAGGCGTTAATTCGCCTTGATCTAGTTGAGATGCTCCGAGAAGCAGGCTATGAAGTAATTGCCGAAGCGGGAAATGGTCAAGAGGCGATTGATTTAAATAAAAAACATAATCCGGATTTGGCAATTTTAGATATCAATATGCCAGTTATGGATGGATTGACTGCAGCCGAAAGTATTGTTGCAACTACACCTGTCTTAATGTTAACTGCATTTAGTCAACGCGAATTGGTCGAACGCGCAAATGCAGCTGGGGTAATGGCATATGTAGTTAAGCCATTTACTATTAACGATTTAATTCCAGCTATTGAAATTGCTGCAAGTCGTTATGCTCAGATGACGGCGTTAGTTGATGAAGTAGCAAATTTAAGTGATCGCTTAGAGACTCGAAAAATTATTGATCGCGCCAAAGGTATCTTGATGCAAGCCCTAAAGCTCTCAGAGCCCGAAGCTTTCTCATGGATTCAAAGAGCAGCCATGGATCGTCGCCTAACCATGAAAGAGGTTGCGATGGCAGTTATAGACCCAAACTCCAAAATCGATTGAAACTGATTAATTCGGCTGGAAATAACTGGAAATAACGGGAAAGTTACCCCGCAGGTCGATATTTAGGCTCAATTTTTCTTGTATCTCGGCTACTTCTCACTTAATCTTTACCCCTCCCTTTCCCAAGGGACATGATCATGAATGAAAGGCATTAAATGAAGAAGCAAAGCATTATCTCTGTTGTCGCCGCAGTAGCGTTGGCAACAGGTTCTGCAGTTGCGCTTGCTCCAGCATCATCAGCTGCAGCAAAGGTGATCACAATTGCTTACCAGGGCCCACTTACAGGTGAAGAAGCTCAGGTTGGTATTGATGAACTTAACGGCGTTAAGTACGCGGTTGCGCTTTTCAATGCAAAGTACAAAGGCAAGTATCAGGTAAAGATTGTCTCTGTTGACGATCAGGGTAGCGGTACTGAAGCAGCAAAGGTTGCTCCAGGAACAGCATCAAACAAGAAGATTATTGGTCTTGTTGGTCCTGCTTACTCAGGTGCAACAATCAACTCTCTACCTTTCTACAAGCAGACAAATCTTCCAATGATCTCTCCATCTGCGACTCGTGTGTCAATCACCGATCCATCACAGGGATTAATTGGTTTCCCAGTATTCCACCGCGTTCCTCCAACTGACCGTGTACAGGGCCCAGCTCTATACAAGTTGGCAACAAAGGGTGTTTCATCACCTAAGGTATTCGTAATCGACGATCAGTCACCATACGGTGTTGGTCTTGTTGAGTACATGGAGAAGGCTGGATCAAAGATTGAAGGTAAGGATTCAGTTCCTGACACCACAACCGACTGGTCTGCAACTATCTCTAAGGTTAAGTCAGCTGGCGCAAACGTAGTGATCTTCACTGGTTACTATGCACAGGCAGCAACTCTTTACCGTCAGCTACGCGACTCTGGTTACACAGGCGTATTAGCAGGTGGCGACGGAGTTCTTAGCCCAGGTATCTTGAGCTTAGCTAGCGCTTCAATTCTTGAAGGCGTTCGCATGACCGGTGGAACCGTTCCTCTAGCAGAAATCTCTGCAAAGCTTGAAGCAGATTTCAAGAAGAAGATGGGCGTTTCATCAGGTACCTATGCTGCAGAATCAATTGACTCAGCAAACGTATTCCTAGGCTGCATCGCTAAGGGTGTTTCAACTCGTGATGCAATGCTTAAGTGCGTTAAGTCTTTCAAGGGCAAGTCAATCTCAGGCAGCAACCTTTCATTCGACAAGTACGGAGATAACGCCGGTGGCGTTATGAACGGCTTCGAAATCAAGGGTGGCGCTATCAAGTTCACTGGAGCTATTAAGTAAACTCCTGAACTAGAAAAGTTCGAAGAACGTGGCGCCTAGTAAATCTAGGCGCCACGTTTTAAAATTTAATTAAATTTAAAGAAAGCGTCCCAGTGCTAAGTAATTTTATAGATCAATTTGCGTCTTTGACGATTGGCGGATTGAGCCTCGGCTTTATTTACGTCCTCATTGCACTCGGCTACACCATGGTCTACGGCGTCTTACGTATGATTAATTTCGCAAACTCTGAAATTTTTATGTACGGAACCTTCGCAACGGTGATTATTGCTCGAGATGTTTTTGGTTTTACTCAAAGTTCCGAGACAATAACAGGTTTTCGACTAGTAGCAGTCCTGCTTTCGTGCTTGTTGGCTTCCATGTTGATGTCAGGGCTATTGAGCATACTTCTCGAACTCGTTGCTTACCGAAGATTGCGCAACCGTGGTTCTAACAAACTTGCGCCGTTAATTTCTGCCATCGGCATGTCAATTGTTCTAGCCGAATTTATGCGCATCCTCACCGACTCTCGATATGTCGGTAGTCCAAGATTCATGGAGAAGAAATCGCTCGGTACGGTATTCGGTGGCGATCTTCGTTTAGATAATATTTTAATTATTTTTGCAGGCCTAATTCTGTATTTAACTTTAAATCAATTTGTGCAGAGAACTCGTTTAGGTAAAGCTATTCGCGCAGTTTCAATGAATGAAGATGCCGCAAAACTAATGGGAGTTAACTTAAATTTCGTAGTTTCCGGAACCTTCTTGGTTGGTGGATTTATGACTGGTGCGGCTGGGTTCTTTTATGTACTTAAATATGAGAACACGGTATTTAATATTGGATTCAGCCTAGGCATCGCTGCTTTCACCGCTGCGATTCTGGGTGGAATCGGCAATATTAAAGGCGCTTTCTATGGAGGAATCGCGTTAGGTTTATTAGAGACCTATGCCTCTTTCTTCCTCGGAACTCAATGGAAAGCCGTAACCGTTTTCTTAGTTCTAGTTCTTGTTCTGTACTTCCGTCCGAATGGCGTGTTCGGTGAAGCTATTACGCAATCGAGGGCATAATGTTTAATATCAGAGATTGGGGAGCTTCAATCTGGGAAGGCGCAAGCCGTCCTGTAAGAGTATTAATTTCATTAGGTGCAGTTGCGATTGCAGCAAGTTTGCCGCTTTTGGGTGGCACCTTCCTAAATACTCCGGTAGCCGAATATGCATCTGTCTTAGTTTATCCAGTTGCAATATTCGTAATTATGGCGCTGGGTTTAAATATCGTTATCGGAAAGAGCGGATTGCTTGATTTAGGTTACGTAGCCTTCTTCGCAATTGGCGCTTACACCATGGGTTTGCTTGGCACAAAAACCGGGCTAAATACTTGGGAGATCTTGCCGATCGGCATTGCGATGGCGATGTTTGCTGGTTTGATCCTTGGAGTTCCTGCGCTTCGCTTACGCGGAGATTATTTAGCAATTATCACTTTAGGTTTTGGTGAGATTGTTCGCATCACCGCTCTCAATTTAAGTTCAATCGGTGGCGCAAACGGAATTATCGGAATTCCAACTCCGCCTAAGGTTTTAGGGCTGGAATATACTTTTGATAATCACAAGCTCTATTTCTGGACCTTCTTAATAATTATTCTGCTGACAATATGGATGATTCGCAGATTATCTGTACGACGTGCAGGTCGCGCCTGGGAATCTATTAGACAAGATGAAGATGCAGCAGAGTTAATGGGTGTGCCAACTTTTAAATATAAGATTTGGGCATTCGTGCTAGGCGCGTCCGTCGGTGGCGCAGCGGGCGTACTTTATGCATCTAAGACCCTATTTATCTCACCAGATAATTTCACATTGCAGGTCTCAATTCTGATCCTCGCTTGTGTCGTTTTCGGTGGAATGGGAAATATCTGGGGCGTAATTCTTGGTGCTGTAATCCTCGGATACCTTCCAGATCGCATTCGCTTCATATCTGACGCACGTCTTTTAGTATTTGGCGCAGTTCTTGTATTAATGATGAATCTACGTCCAGATGGATTATTGCCACGTAAGAAGCGCGAAAAGGCGCTACCTGAGAAAGGTAAAGCATGAGCGATTCAATACTTAAATTAGAGAACGTCACAATGCAATTCGGTGGCGTAGTTGCGTTGAACGACGTCACCTTTGAAATTAAAAAGCAGGAAATTCTTGGTTTGATCGGCCCAAATGGTGCTGGCAAAACCACGATTTTCAATGTAATTACTGGCGTCTATCAGGTGACAAAAGGCGACATTACCTTTGAAGGGAAGTCGTTGAAAGGTATAAAGCGATATCGCATTACCAAAGGCGGAATTGCTCGAACGTTCCAAAACATTCGACTTTGGGGCGACATGACTGCACTTGAGAATGTCATAACTGCAACGGATACTCATAAGCGTTCTGGTTTGGTTAGTGGACTCTTTGGATTACCGGTCTCACGTAGAGAGGAGAAGCTGGGTCGCCAACGCGCACAGGAACTTCTTGATTTCATTGGAATTGGAGAGTATTCGGATCGATTAGCAAAGAATCTTCCTTACGGTGTTCAGCGCCGTCTAGAGATTGCTCGAGCACTTGGCACCGAACCAAAACTTCTGCTTCTTGACGAGCCTGCCGCAGGTTTCAATCCGGCTGAAAAGGTTGAATTAGCTAACACCATTAAGAAAATTAGAGATGCCGGGTATACCGTTCTTTTAATTGAGCATGACATGTCATTGGTTATGGGTGTTTCAGATCGAGTAGTAGTGATTGATTTCGGTCAAAAGATTGCAGACGATCTACCAGCAACTGTACAAAATGATAAGCGTGTTATTGAAGCCTATTTAGGAGTACCAGAAGATGCATCTTGAAATTAAGAATCTCCATGTTCATTATGGGAAAATCGAGGCAATTAAAGGTATCTCTGTAACCGTAAATCAAGGTGAAATTGTTACCTTAATTGGTGCCAATGGTGCAGGAAAAACCACCACTCTTAAAACAATCTCAGGACTGCGTCCAGTCTCATCTGGCCAAATCATCTTTGATGGCCAAGATATCTCCAAAGTGCCTGCGCACCAACGTGTACATCTAGGAATTTCTCAGGCCCCAGAAGGACGTGGCATTTTTCCTGGCATGACCGTGCTTGAAAATCTTGAAATGGGTAAATACCACTTGAAGATGAAGAGAGCAGAAATCGAGCAAGATTTAGAGAATGTTTATCATCTATTTCCAAGACTAAAAGAGCGATCAAGCCAAGCAGGCGGAACTCTATCTGGAGGCGAACAACAGATGTTGGCTATTGGTAGAGCGCTAATGGCTCGGCCAAAAGTCTTGCTACTGGATGAGCCTTCAATGGGTCTTGCTCCTCAGATGATTGCAAATATTTTCCGAATCATCACAGAGATTAACAAGCAAGGTGTAACAATTTTGTTAGTCGAACAGAACGCACAGCAGGCGTTAAGTCGCGCTCATCGTGCTTATGTTTTAGAGACTGGTTCCATTACCAAGGAAGCAAATGCAAAGGATTTGTTAAATGATCCTCATGTTAAGTCTGCTTACCTCGGAACTGGTGCTCACGAGATTTTTTAATTCCACTAATCATTCAAAATCAAACAAGTGATGCGGGCAGTGCAAGTGCGCTGCCCGTCTTCATTTGTAATTTCGATGTTATAACTGCACAAAGTGCGGCCAAGTGAAATTGCTGTTGCAACTGCGGTAACAATTCCGGAAGTTGCGCTCTTGTGATGAGTGGCATTGATATCGACTCCAACAATTCTGCGATTCGGTCCAGCGTGCAACCAAGTTCCAATTGATCCAAGCGACTCTGCCAAAACGACATTTGCGCCGCCATGTAAAAATCCAAGTGGCTGGGTATTGCCCTCCACCGGCATAGTTCCAACTAGACGCTGTGGAGTGGCTTCTATAATTTTGATACCCATCTTCTTATCCAATGCGGCTTGACCACGTCCATTTAAAAGCTCCATGAAATCCATTCCCGAAAGATAACATGGCGTCCGTGAAGCGCCTCTTACTAATCGATGGACATTCAATGGCATATCGCGCATTCTTTGCGCTACCAGTTGATGCCTTCTCAACCTCCAATGGTCAGCACACCAATGCCGTATATGGCTTTTCCAATATGTTGATGGCGCTCATAAAAGAGGAGCAACCAACACATATCGCAGTTGCTTTCGATGTTTCCAGAAAGACTTTTAGATCCGAGAAATTTCCTGAATATAAAGCGACCAGAAGTGCGACCCCAGAAGAATTTAGATCTCAAATTCCGCTGATTCATCAGGTACTTAAAGCGATGAAGATTAATGAATATTCACTCGAAGGATATGAGGCGGATGATTTGCTCGCCACTATTTCAAAAGATGCGGTGGCCCAAGGATTTGAAGTTCTAATTTGTACGGGAGATCGAGATAGTTTCCAATTAGTAACAGATCAAATTACGGTGCTATATCCAAAAAAAGGCGTATCAGAAATGGCACGCATGACACCAGCAGCGGTGCAAGATAAATATGGTCTCACGCCTGCGCAGTATCCAGATTTTGCGGCGCTTCGTGGAGATCCTTCCGATAATTTGCCTTCGATTCCAGGTGTTGGAGAAAAAACTGCCGCCAAGTGGATTGTTGAATTTGGTTCATTTGCGGAACTTGTTAAACGCGTTGATGAAGTAGGGGGAAAGGTAGGCGAATCACTACGCGCAAATATCGGCTCCGCAATTCTCAACCGCGAACTTACTCAATTACTTTCAGATGTCCCCATTAAGTATTCAATGTCAGATTTGGAATGGAAGAGTTTTGATTCTGAAGAGCTTCGGAAAATATATGCCAAATTAGAATTTAAATCACTTCTTGCAAAGTTACCCGTAAAAGTTGAAGCACAGGTAAATGTAGATGTTAATTTTGCAACGCCTGAAGAGGTGAATATCAGATTAGAGGGCTTCACTGGAACCATTGGTTTTGCTTTTGAACTTATGGATGAACGCCTAAGCTCATATGCCGTCGCGCTTTCGCCCGAAGAAGTGTACTTAGTTAATTCTGATGAAACAGGGCCCTGGCTTGCAAATCATCAAATTGAGAAAATCGCTCACGATTTTAAATCTTTAGCTCGAATTGTTGACTTCAATGGCGTGATTTTCGATAGCGCGCTAGCTGCATATTTGGTAGATCCCGGTAATCGTTTAAATGCGATCAGTGATGTATTGGAGAGATATGGCTTCGCAGAAGCTTCACTTTCAAATCAAGCAAGTTCGATGTTTGCCTTACGTGAAAAACTGGTTGCAGACTTAGAAGAACGTGGCGCTTTAAAGCTCTTAACAGAGTTAGAAATCCCGGTTTCTTTAGTGCTGGCGCAGATGGAGCGCGCTGGGGTTGCTATCGATAAAGCCAATTTGAAGGCGCAAGGCGAAGAACTTCAGAAGGAAGTGCATGCTCAAAGCCAAGCGGCATTTAAAGTTGTGGGCCATGAATTTAATGTCGCCTCTCCAAAACAGTTGCAAGTAGTGCTATTTGATGAATTGAAATTACCTAAAACTAAGCGAATCAAGACGGGATTTACCACGGATGCCGAAAGCCTGCAGTGGCTCTATTCAGAGACTAAACACCCAGTTCTAGAATCTTTATTAAAGATCCGTGAAGCAAGTAAATTGCAGAGCGTAGTTGAGGGTTTACTCGCAGAGATTCAATCGGATGGTCGAATTCATACTCATTTCCAGCAGACGGTAGCGGCAACCGGTCGACTCTCTTCCACCGGACCTAATTTGCAGAATATTCCAATTCGAAGTGAAGCCGGCCGTAAAATTCGCGATGGCTTTGTAGCCGGTAAAGAATTTGATGGAATCTTTACCGCTGATTACAGTCAGATTGAAATGCGAATCCTGGCGCATTTAGCTGAAGATCAAAAACTTTTGGAGGCATTTGCATCTGGCGAAGATTTGCATTCGACGGTTGCCTCTTTAGTCTTTGGAGTTAAGCCCAATGAAGTTGACTCAGAGATGCGCCGCCAAATAAAGGCTATGTCATATGGTTTGGCTTACGGATTAAGCGCTTTCGGCTTATCTCAGCAATTAGATATCTCACCCGGAGCAGCAAGTGCGCTAATGGATAAATATTATCTTCGATTTGGCGGCATTAGAGATTACTTAGCTACGGTAGTAAAGCAAGCAAAGAATGATGGTTATACCGAAACCCTTATGGGCAGACGCAGGTATCTGCCAGACCTACTGAATGAGAATAAATTTAAGCGGGAAGTGGCAGAACGCGCCGCGTTGAATGCGCCTATTCAAGGTACCGCCGCAGACATTATTAAATTGGCAATGCTTAAGGTTGATGAAGCAATAAAGAACGCTAATTTAAAATCCAGATTACTTTTGCAGATCCACGACGAACTTCTCTTTGAATATGTCGATTCAGAGCTGGAGCAATTAATTGATTTGGTGCGACGAGAAATGGGAGCTGCTTATCCGTTAAAAGTTGCGCTCTCAGTAAATATTGGCCACGGTAAGAGCTGGCATGCTGCAGAGCATTAATCTGCCAAAATTACGTCTGCTGCACTAAATCGCTTACGACCGGCACTTAAAAGTATGTAACCAGTAACTAACATCAATGTGGTGACGGCCAAGCATGCGCGGGGCGAAACTGCTTCAGCAACCCAGCCGCCAAGCGCGCTGCCAAGCGCAGCCATCGATCCTTCAATTGTCCAGAGCCAACCAAGAGATGCGGTTGCGCTTCCCTTTGGCCTTACTGCATCTAAAACTTCAAAGTAGAAAACTTGTAGCGCGCCACCAGTTAAGCCAAGTAGCGCGCCGACCACTGCAAGAGACCAATCTGGATAGGTGAAATAAAGCGGCAAAGAGAATATAAACCACCCCAAATAAGTGCGACGCATTGTTAAATATGCAGAGCGACGCTTCTTAATTAATCCTGCTACCAGGCCGCCCACCACATTAAAGAAAGCCATAATAGAGAATAGCCAAGCGGTTCGATGGGGGACATTCTCCAAAGTGGCATAAGCAGGGATGCCAACATCAAAAAATCCCCAACCTAAACCAATAAAACACCCTTCAATCATTAGTAATCGGATTGCCGGAACTTTCCAAAGTTTTGCTTCGTTTGGATCTTTCTTTTCGGTAAACCAATTTCGATGGTTAATCGTAAATTCAAGCGCGACTCCACCTATTAACATCAAAGCCGCACAACTTCCGAGTGCATATCCTGGATATTTAGATAGCGAAATTGTGGTTGCAACTGCTGGTCCAATAATTCCAACTGCATTCATCACCGCGCTATCCAAGCCATATGCGGTACGTACTTTGCCATCCGGAACGATCTGTTTCCAAAGTGGTCGCACCGATAAGTTAATCGGTGGGGCAGAGAACCCAAGCACCAAAGACCAAATCAATATTTCAGTTTTAGATGATGCAATATTTAATAGAATGATTCCGATGGCATAACCTGGAACCAAAATTCTAATCGGCCATTTCTGACCCCATTTATCAATCACATTGCCGCGCATACCGGCAGTCAAAGATCCAGCCAACGCGTTTAATCCAAGTGCAATTCCAGCAAGTGTGATGGAATTTAATTCGCGTTCAGTTTTGAAGAATATTGAGAGACTAATCATCGAGTAAGCCATACGCGCTGGCGTCGCTGCAATCAGCAGCTTTCTGGCCATCGGAATTTGAAGTAGTTCTAAATATTGCTTCATTGCCCGCTTAATCTACCCGAGCCACCCAAAGAAGAGGCTAAAAATGGATCCAATTTGCCCTAAGTAGCATGTGATAAGTAACCTTGCCTTTCGCAAGTTGAACTTTGAGGCCATCAATTTTCATTCCTACTACAAACTATCCCTACGGAGTATTTTGACTACATCAAACAAGCCGCAAATCGCAATCAACGATATCGGCTCAGCAGAAGATTTTCTTGCCGCAATCGAAGGCACAATCCGAAATTTCAATGACGGCGATCTAGTTACCGGCGTAATCGTCCAGGTAGATCGTGACGAAGTTCTAGTAGACGTCGGATATAAGACAGAGGGTGTTATCCCATCTCGCGAATTATCTATTCGTAACGACGTAGATCCAAACGAATTAGTAAAAGTTGGAGAAAACATCGAGGCTCTTGTTCTTCAGAAGGAAGACAAAGAAGGCCGTTTAATTCTTTCAAAGAAGCGCGCTCAGTACGAAAAGGCTTGGGGCGAAATTGAAGGCAAGAAGGAACGCGACGAAGTAGTAACTGGAACAGTTATTGAAGTTGTTAAGGGTGGTCTGATTGTTGATATCGGACTTCGTGGATTCCTTCCAGCATCTCTAGTTGAAATGCGTCGTGTTCGCGATCTTTCACCATACATTGGTAAGACCGTTGAAGCTCGCATCATCGAACTTGATAAGAACCGTAACAACGTTGTTCTTTCACGTCGTGCATACCTAGAGCAGACACAATCAGAATCACGCACCACATTCTTGAACCAGCTACAAAAGGGTCAAGTACGTACCGGTGTGATTTCATCAATCGTAAACTTCGGTGCATTCGTTGACCTAGGTGGCGTAGATGGTTTAGTTCACGTCTCAGAGCTTTCATGGAAGCACATTGATCATCCATCAGAGGTTGTAGAAGTTGGCGACGAAGTAACTGTAGAAGTTCTAGAAGTTGATTTCGAGCGCGAGCGTGTATCGCTTTCACTTAAGGCAACACAGGAAGATCCATGGCAGGCATTTGCTCGCACCCACACAATTAATACAGTTGTGCCAGGTGTGGTTACCAAGCTGGTGCCATTCGGTGCATTTATCCGTGTTCACGAAGGTATCGAAGGTCTAGTTCACATCTCTGAACTTGCAGAGCGCCACGTAGAAATCCCTGAGCAGGTTGTTCAAGTTGGCGATGAACTATTCGTAAAGATTATCGACATCGATTTAGAGCGTCGTCGAATCTCGCTATCTCTAAAGCAAGCTAATGAAGGCGCTGAGATTGAAGTGGAAGCATTTGATCCAACTCAATACGGCATGCCAGCTCGCTACGATGCTGAAGGCAACTTCATCTATCCAGAAGGATTTGATGCAGATGCTCAAGAGTGGAAGCCAGGATTCGAAGCACAGCGCGAGGAGTGGGAGCGTCAATACGCTGAAGCTCAAGCACGCTTCATGGCTCACAAGGCCCAGAAGGATGCCGCGAAAGCAGCAGAGGCTGTTGAAGCAACTCCTGCCGAGTAATTAAAACTCTAGAAAGCCCCGCTAATTTTTAGCGGGGCTTTTTTAATAGATAGGCTTCACGACATGAAAGTAATAGCGCTAACCGGCGGAATTGGTGCCGGTAAATCATTAGTCGCAAATTACTTCTTCTCATTAGGTGCGGAAGTTATTGATGCAGATCAATTGGCACGCCAGGCAATAGAACGTGGTACCACTGGTTTTGATCAAGTAATTAGCGTTTTTGGCGATGGTATCTTAAAAGATGGTCAGATTGATCGTCGCGCATTAGGTGAAATCGTCTTCTCCGATCCCGATAAACGTAAAAAACTAGAGTCAATAATTCATCCAATTGTCCAACAAGCATTAGCTGATGCCCGTAAAGCGCTCACTGAGAGCCAAATTCTTATTTACGAAATTCCTTTACTAGTAGAGACAAATGCTGCGTCAAAATTCGATTTAGTCATAACCGTCGAGGCGCCAATGCAGGCGCGAATTGATCGCCTAAGAAATCGCGGGCTCCACATCTCTGAGATAGAGAAACGAATTGCAAATCAAGTTTCGCCAGAGGAACGTAAAGCCGTTGCTAACTTAGTTATTGAAAATGATGGCAATGAAGAGGCGCTGCTTCGTAAAGTCGAAGCTATTTGGGAAGAGCTAAATGCGTCCAGTAACTGACCTGCAACGCAAAGTTGCGCCTTTTGAAGTTATTTCCGATTACCGGCCTGCCGGCGATCAACCAGAAGCTATCGAAGAGTTAGCTAGAAGAATCAATGCAGGGGAGCAAGATGTAGTTCTGCTGGGTGCGACTGGCACAGGTAAGTCGGCAACTACAGCTTGGTTGATTGAGCGATTACAACGGCCAACATTGGTTTTAGTGCATAACAAGACATTGGCGGCGCAATTGGCAAATGAATTTAGAGAGCTTTTGCCAAATAATGCCGTGGAGTACTTTGTAAGTTATTACGACTATTACCAGCCTGAAGCTTATGTGCCTCAGACCGATACTTTCATAGAGAAGGACTCCTCAGTTAACTCTGAAGTTGAACGACTTCGTCACTCTGCTACCAATTCATTATTAACTCGCCGCGATGTAATAGTGGTGGCAACCGTTTCGTGTATTTATGGATTAGGCACCCCTCAAGAATATGTGGATCGCATGGTTCGCTTGCGCGTTGGTGAGGAGATCGAACGAAATGCGTTACTTCGCAGGTTCGTAGATATCCAATACAAGCGAAATGACTTGGCATTTGAACGCGGAACTTTCCGAGTTCGTGGCGACACCATTGAAATTATTCCAATGTACGAAGAGTTAGCAGTGCGCATTGAGATGTTTGGCGATGAAATTGAACGAATCACCACGCTACATCCGCTAACTGGCGAAATAATTCGAGATGAAACCGAGATGTATATCTTCCCAGCTACTCACTATGCCGCCGGCCCTGAGACCATGAAACGTGCGCTTGGTGAAATTGAAGCTGATATGGAGATGCAAGTAACCAAATTTGAAAAACAAGGAAAATTACTTGAGGCGCAAAGGCTAAGAATGCGCACCACTTTCGATATGGAGATGATGCAACAGCTCGGTTTTTGTAGTGGAATCGAAAACTACTCAAGATATTTAGATGATCGCGAACCAGGAAGTGCGCCAAACTGCTTATTGGATTATTTTCCTGAGGATTTCCTAGTGGTTATTGATGAAAGCCACGTCACTGTGCCACAGATTGGCGCGATGTATGAAGGAGATGCGTCAAGAAAGCGCACTTTAGTTGAACATGGATTTCGACTTCCAAGCGCGATGGATAACCGCCCCCTTAAATTTCCCGAATTTCTCGAACGGGTAGGGCAGAAAGTTTATTTATCGGCAACGCCCGGCAAATACGAACTAGAGAAATGCAATGGCGAAGTAGTCGAGCAAGTTATTCGCCCAACCGGGCTGGTAGATCCAAAGATTGTGCTCAAGCCAGTGCGCGGCCAGATTGATGATCTGTTAAATGAAATAAATATACGAGCTGAGCGTAACGAACGCGTTCTTGTTACAACATTAACTAAGAAAATGGCGGAGGATTTAACGGAGTACCTACAGGAACGAAAGGTTCGTGTTAGATATCTTCACTCTGAGGTAGATACTTTGCGTCGAGTCGAATTACTACGTGAATTACGTTTGGGTGAATACGACGTGCTAATCGGCATTAATCTCTTGCGTGAAGGTTTAGATTTGCCAGAAGTCTCGTTAGTCTCGATTTTAGATGCAGATAAAGAAGGATTCCTCCGTTCAGCAACTTCATTAATTCAAACAATTGGTCGTGCGGCGCGAAACGTATCTGGTGAAGTACATATGTATGCCGACAATATGACGGATTCCATGCAGAAGGCCATCGATGAAACTAATCGTCGTAGAGCAAAACAGATTACTTATAACAACGAGCGCGGTGTTGATCCACAACCACTTCGCAAGAAGATTTCTGACATCACTGAACTAATTGCAAAAGAAGAGGAAGATACCCAGAAACTTATCGGGGGTAAGCGTAGTGATGCTCCTGCCATAGGCGTACATAGCAAATCTCTCGTGGCCCTACCACGACAGGAGTTATTGTCATTGATAGAGTCGCTTACCGAACAGATGCGAAGCGCAGCTTCAGAATTGCAATTCGAATTAGCTGCTCGATTAAGAGATGAAATTAAAGATCTGAAGCGAGAACTTCGGGCGATGGAAGAGGCGGAGTAAGTGGCAGAACAGTTGGTGGTTCGCGGAGCGCGCGAGCATAACCTTAAGAACGTTTCACTTGAGCTGCCACGAAATTCATTGGTGGTTTTCACTGGTCTATCTGGTTCCGGTAAATCCTCTCTAGCTTTCGACACGATTTTCGCTGAAGGACAACGTAGATATGTGGAATCGCTCTCCGCGTATGCGCGACAATTCTTAGGGCAGATGGATAAGCCGGATGTAGATTTCATCGAAGGTCTATCACCTGCGGTATCTATTGACCAGAAATCAACTAACAGAAATCCGCGCTCCACGGTCGGAACAATTACTGAGGTTTACGATTATCTGAGATTGCTATTTGCCAGAGCTGGTCGACCACACTGCCCAAATTGCGGTAAAGAAGTTGCGCGACAGACTCCTCAAGCAATTGTCGATCAAATTTTAGATTTACCAACCGGAACTAAGTTTCAAGTCTTAGCTCCAATGGTGCGCGCTCGTAAAGGCGAGTTTGCTGATGTCTGGCAGGAGTTAGTCACCCAAGGATTCTCTCGTGCTCGCGTGGATGGGGAAGTTATTCAATTAGCAGAGCCACCGAAGTTGAAGAAGCAAGAGAAGCACACCATCGAAATTGTGGTTGATCGCTTACAAGTTAAGCCAGAATCAAAGTCCCGTATCACCGATTCTATAGAGACAGCGTTAAAGCTTGGCAACGGAATTGTGGTCTTAGATGTAATTGATAAGGAAGAACTTACCTATTCCGAACATCTAGCCTGCCATGACTGCGGTTTATCATTTGAAGAGTTAGAACCGCGTTCATTTTCATTTAATTCCCCATTTGGTGCTTGCCCGGAATGTACTGGCCTTGGAAATCGATTAGAGGTGGATCCGGAATTAGTAATTCCAGATGATTCAATTTCAATTAACGAAGGCGCGATTTCACTTTGGTCTAGCAGTAGCGGTAGCGAATATTTTATGCGCCTATTAGAGACCTTAGCCAAGGATCTGAAATTCTCATTAGATACACCATGGAAGAAGCTTTCGGAGAAAGCCAAAGAGGCAGTCTTGCATGGTTATGACTACGAATTAAAAGTTAAATATAAGAATCGATATGGTCGAGATCGCATATATGCCACTGGCTATGAAGGCGTTATCCCATTTATCGAACGTAAACATGGTGAAACAGATAGCGATTACGCGCGAGATAAGTACGAATCTTTTATGCGCGAGACTCCATGTCCAGTCTGTAAGGGAGCTAGATTAAAACCTGAGATTTTGGCAGTAACCATTGGTGGAAAATCAATTTACGAAGTATGTGAACTTTCATTAGATGAATGTGCCAAATTTTTAAAGGATATTAAATTGAGTGCTCGCGAAGCCAAGATTGCAGAGCGAGTCTTAAAGGAAGTGCACGAACGTATGGGCTTCTTGCTAGATGTGGGCTTGGACTACCTGACTCTTTCGCGCGCAGCTGGATCGCTTTCGGGCGGAGAGGCGCAACGTATCCGTTTAGCAACTCAGATCGGTTCGGGTTTAGTAGGCGTGCTTTATGTTCTTGATGAGCCAAGTATTGGATTGCATCAACGCGATAATCGCAGATTGATTGATACTTTAACTAGATTGCGTAACCTCGGAAACACACTAATTGTGGTGGAACACGACGAAGAGACTATTCGCACCGCGGATTGGGTGGTCGATATCGGCCCCGGCGCTGGTGAACATGGCGGCCATGTAGTCGTAAGTGGACCTTATGAAGATTTAATAAATAGCAAAGAATCAATTACCGGCGCTTATTTATCTGGTCGAAAAGCAATAGAGATTCCAGAGATTCGCCGTCCAATTGATGCAAAACGAAAGCTAACGGTAAAAGGCGCTAAAGAGAACAACTTAAAAGATATTGATGTTGAGATTCCACTCGGATTATTTGTTGCGGTAACAGGCGTATCGGGATCTGGAAAATCCACTCTGGTCAATGACATTCTCTATGTGGCGTTGGCCAATAAATTAAATGGAGCAAGACAAGTTCCCGGAAGACATCGAACCGTTACCGGCGTCGATAATTTAGACAAAGTGGTACACGTTGATCAATCTCCAATTGGTCGCACGCCGCGTTCTAATCCTGCAACATATACCGGCGTCTTTGACAAGGTCCGTGCGCTCTTTGCCGAAACCACGGAAGCCAAGGTCCGTGGCTATCAACAGGGACGATTTAGTTTCAATGTTAAAGGTGGTCGTTGCGAGAATTGCTCTGGAGATGGAACCATCACAATTGAGATGAACTTCTTGCCAGATGTTTATGTGCCATGCGAAGTCTGTCACGGCGCCAGATATAACCGTGAAACTTTAGAGGTACATTACAAAGGCAAGACTATTGCGGATGTCTTAGATATGCCGATCGAAGAGGCTCATAACTTCTTCGAATCAGTACCAACCATTGCGCGTTATTTAAAAACGCTCTGCGATGTCGGGCTTGGCTATGTGCGCTTAGGTCAATCAGCCCCCACACTCTCTGGCGGTGAAGCACAACGAGTGAAGTTGGCTACCGAGCTCCAGCGTCGTTCAACCGGAAGAACGATTTATGTATTAGATGAACCAACTACTGGTCTGCACTTTGAAGATGTCAGCAAATTGTTGATTGTGTTAAATCGCTTGGTTGATACTGGAAATACTGTGGTAGTTATTGAGCATAACTTGGATGTTATCAAGAGCGCCGATTGGATTATCGATATGGGGCCAGAGGGTGGCTTCCGAGGCGGAACTGTGGTTGCACAAGGAACTCCAGAAGATGTGGCTAAAGTTGCAGCTAGCTATACCGGAAAGTTTGTAAAAGAGATTTTGGCTACCAATCGTAAAATCGCTAAGCCTGCAACAAAGAGCGCGGCAAAGAAGAAGTAAAAATGCCTGCAAATTTTCGCCCGGAGAATATTCCGGCTGAACCAGGCGTATATCGCTTCTTTGATAAGGATGATCGAGTTCTCTATGTTGGAAAAGCTATAAATTTAAAGAATCGATTAACTTCGTATTTTCAAAGCGGCTTAGCTGAACGCACAGATCGCATGGTCTCGAAGGCAGTTCGATGTGATTGGACCATCGTAAGCGGAGAGGTTGAAGCGCTCTCACTTGAGTACACCTGGATAAAACAATTTAAACCTCCATTTAATGTTCGCTTTAGAGATGATAAGTCTTACCCATATTTAGCTCTGACTTTAAATGACAAATTTCCAAGACTATTTATTACTCGACAAGAGAAGCGAAAAGGAATTAAGTATTACGGGCCGTATATCCAAGCATGGGCACTACGCACAACACATGACACATTGTTGAAAGTTTTTCCAGTCCGCAGTTGCACTGCAGGTAATTTCGAGCGAGCAAAAGCAACCAAACGTCAATGTCTGCTGGGCGATATTGGAAAATGTGCGGCACCCTGCGTGGGTTGGGTATCGGAAGCAGAACATAAAGAACTCGCTAACAAATTAGATAGATTTTTAGCCAGTGGCAGCACAGATCTAATTTCGATATTAGAGAAGGAGATGGCTGAAGCAGCAGCTAATGAAGAGTTCGAACGTGCAGCCAGGTTGAGAGATCAAGTAAATGCGTTAAATAGTTCGATTGAAGCAAATGATGCCGCACTTTCAGAGACTATAAATGCGGATGTAATTTCGCTATATACGGAAGGGCTACACACCGCCGCTTCGATTTTCAAGATACGAGCAGGGGCAATTAGAGGTTCGCGAAGCTGGATTCTTAATCAGAATGAAATTCTCGAAGGTGAAGATGAAATTACACCATTTCTCGTTTCGATTTATGGTGAAGAGGAGTTGCCGCCTGAGTTAATCATCAACCGTGATGTTGATCAGAATTTGGCAGATTACCTGACTGAACTTCGGGGCGCAAAGGTAGAGATTCGAATTCCACAACGTGGTGAAAAGTTGGAGTTGTCTCAGACGGTAGAACGCAATGCGCGCTATTCACTAATTCAGTATTTATCTAAGCGAGCAAATGATGCGGCGGTGAGCGGCAAAGCTCTCACTCAAATTCAAGAGGCGCTAGCCCTTGATGGTGCGCCACTTAGGATTGAATGTTTCGATATTTCAAATACATCGGGCACAACTGTTGTAGCTTCTATGGTGGTCTTTGAAGATGGCCAATCAAAGAAGAGTGATTACCGCAGATTCATTATCGAAACTGAGAGCGCTAAAGATGACACTAGAGCTATGCATCAAGTCATCACGCGTAGAATGAAACGTTGGATCTCTGACCAGAATGTTGAGATCGGAGAAGTGGCTGGCAAATTTGCCTATGCGCCAAATTTAATTGTGGTTGATGGTGGCGCACCACAGGTTGCAGCCGCTGAACGAGCGCTCTTAGAACTTGGCATAACTGATATTGCAGTAGTTGGTTTAGCAAAGCGATTAGAGGAGATTTGGCTACCTGGAAATCCTGATCCAATAATTCTGCCGCGAAACAGCGAAGGTCTTTACTTGCTGCAGAGAGTTCGCGATGAAGCTCATAGATTTGCAATTAATTTTCATAGATCAAGGCGTTCCAAAATTATGTTGGAATCATTATTAGATGAGATTGTTGATTTGGGGCCGACAAGAAGAGCAGCGCTACTTGATAGATACGGCTCGGTTTCAGCTATTAAAAAAGCTACCGTAGAAGATATTGCGCTTACGCCTGGTATTGGAGTTCGCTTAGCCCAGTCAATTAGCACGCATTTAGGCCAGGCCAGTCAGAGTAACGTGGCTATTGATATGGAAAGTGGAGAGATTCACGATGCTTGACAGATATAAGAGGATGTTGCCATGAGTAATGAATTGCTGCTCTTAACGGGAATGTCAGGCGCGGGTCGATCAACCGTTGCGCACGCCCTGGAGGATTCTGGTTGGTATGTTGTCGATAATTTACCGCCGGCCTTACTTTTGGGCCTGGTGCAAGCATCGGATTCACCTCGAATTGCAGTGGTAGTCGATGTGCGCACAGGTAAGTATTTTGATGATTTAAGCAGCTCTATAAAAGAGTTGAAAGGCGCTGGCATCAACTATCGGATGCTATTTCTAGATGCTTCGGATCAAGCCTTGGTGCAACGTTTTGAATCAACCAGGCGACCACATCCACTACAGGCAAATGGTCGAATCGTGGATGGCATCACAAAAGAGCGCGTTAGATTAGAAGAATTTCGCGCCGAAGCAGATCAAGTAATTGATACTAGTAATTTAAATGTTCATCAATTAGAGAAGCGAATTAATGAATTCTTTAAAAGTGATGGCACATCTGGGGTTCGAATTAATGTACTAAGTTTTGGCTATAAATATGGAATCCCAGTTGATTCAGATCTAGTTTTAGATTGCAGATTTATACCTAATCCACATTGGGTCCCAGAACTTCGTCCTAAGACTGGACAGAGCGAGGAAGTTAGCAAATACGTCCTATCGCAAGATGGCGTGAGCGAAACAGTTGAAAATTACTCTCTGCTTTTAAAGAAGATGAGCGCAGGATATTTACGTGAAGGCAAGAAGTACATAACTCTCTCGGTGGGTTGTACCGGAGGCAAGCACCGAAGCGTGGCAATTGCAGAAGTGCTAGCTAAAAGACTATCTGGCAAAAATGGAGATTTCGAAATTGAGGCCCACGCCGTACATCGCGATGTCGGTCGAGAGTAATTGATGAATCAGATAGATTTCTCAACACCTAAAGTTGTAGCTCTCGGTGGTGGCCATGGATTAGCTGCAACGCTAAGTGCACTCAGACAAATCACTCATCAAATTACCGCAATTGTTACGGTCGCAGATAATGGTGGTTCAAGTGGGCGACTTCGAGAAGAGTTTGAAATCTTGCCACCGGGTGATTTGAGAATGGCGCTAACAGCGCTCTGTTCAGATGATGAATGGGGTAGAAGCTGGGCTGAAATATTGCAGTATCGATTCACCAGCGAAGGTCAGTTAAATCAACACACGGTAGGCAATTTATTATTAACTGCGCTATGGGATAGAGATGGCGATTTCGTTGCTGGCTTAGATCGAGTTGGATCTCTACTTCGAGTTGTTGGTCGAGTTTTACCAATGGCTGCACAACCACTTGATATTGAAGGCACTTTCCTTACCAGCGTCGGCAGAATTGTGGTCCGCGGACAGAAGGAAGTTGCAACTGCAAAGGGTCGCTTAGAATCAATTCGAATTATTCCTGAGAACCCGCAAGCAAGGCCAGAAGCAATTCGCGCCATCGAAGGCGCTGATTACATAACAATGGGACCAGGCTCTTGGCTAACCTCTGTATTGCCGCATTTAATGGTTCCAGCTCAACGTGAAGCGCTCTGTGCAAGTAACGCAAAGAAAATTATTCTGCTTAATTTAGATGCGCATCCATCAATTGCCGGAGATGAATTCGCGGGTTACACCCCAGAGGAGCACCTACAACTACTAAATCAATATGCGCCGTCATTACGCTTCGATTATGTAATTGCTGACCATTCAGGTTTGCGTGACCAGAAAAACCTTGAAGCAGTGGTTGAAGGTTTTGGCGGAGAATTAATTATTGGCGACGTGAGACGAGCGCCAGGTGCGATTCACCACGATATTTCAAAATTAAATTCAACTTTCAGACACATTTTCTCCGCTAATAGGGTTGAATAACGCCCATCATGGCGATGACCTCAAGTTTAAAAGACGAACTAACGCGTCTTCCGGTTACCAAACCTTGCTGCCGCAAAGCAGAGGTCTCTGCACTTGTTCGCTTCGCAGGTGGATTGCATATTGCAGCTGGCAAAATCGTCGTAGAAGTTGAATTGGACGCTGCGCAAAGCGCTCGACGTCTTCGTAAAGATATTGCTGATCTATATGGACATGAGTCCGATTTAGCAGTGATTTCGTCTTCAGGTATTCGAAAAGGTTCTCGCTATGTCATCCGCGTAATTGCAGATGGCGAAGCGCTTGCACGCCAAACAGGTTTAGTTGATTCACATAACCGTCCAATTCGTGGTCTGCCTCCGCAAGTTGTAAATGGCCCAATCTGCGATGCCGAATCTGCATGGCGTGGCGCATTTATCGCACACGGTTCGTTAACTGAACCAGGGCGTTCGTCTTCTTTAGAGATTACCTGTCCAGGTCCAGAGGCCGCACTTGCGCTAGTTGGTGCAGCGCGTCGACTTGGTATCTCTGCCAAGGCTCGCGAAGTTCGCGGAGTTGATCGCGTGGTGATTCGCGATGGCGATGCCATTGGTGCGCTACTTACACGTTTCGGTGCACACGAATCGGTAATGGCTTGGGAAGAGCGTCGCATGCGTCGTGAAGTTCGTGCAACCGCAAATCGTCTTGCAAATTTTGATGATGCAAATTTACGTCGCAGTGCGCGTGCTGCGGTTGCAGCATCAGCGCGCGTGCAACGTGCCATGGAAATTCTTGGTGAAACAATTCCAGATCATTTAAAGGAAGCAGGAGAGTTGCGTATTAATCACGGCCAGGCATCTCTTGAAGAACTTGGCTCGCTAGCAACTCCGCCGATGACTAAGGATGCAATCGCAGGTCGAATCCGCCGCTTGCTGGCGATGGCAGATAAGCGCGCTGCAGAGCTTGGAATTCCTGACACTGAGGCTGGTCTAAGTCCAGACTTGCTCAATTAGCTTAATTTAAACTTAACTATTCGACGTGCCTGCGATAGGCTATGTGGGTACCCCAGCGTTGTGGATATATGTAAATCCACCCATCCGCTGGGTTTTTTCATGTGAGAGGTAAATTTTAAAATGGCAACAAAAGTCACCAAAGTAGGCATTAATGGTTTTGGTCGCATCGGTCGTAACTTCTTCCGCGCAGCGCTAAATAATCCAAATATCGAAATCGTAGGAATCAACGATCTAACTCCGACCGCAACTCTTGCACACCTTCTTAAGTACGACTCAATCTTGGGTCGCCTACCAGTAGAGGTAACAGCTGGCGAAGGTTCGATCACTGTTGGTGGCAAGACAATTAAAGTTTTCGCAGAGCGCGATCCAGGTGCACTTGGCTGGGCGGGCGTTGGCGCAGAGGTTGTCGTCGAATCAACCGGTATCTTCACAAAGGCAGCAGATGCTCAGAAGCACATCGCAGCTGGCGCTAAGAAGGTAATCATCTCTGCTCCTGCTACCGATGAAGACATCACTATTGTTATGGGCGTAAACGATGATAAGTACGATGCGGCAAAGCACAACATCATCTCAAATGCATCTTGCACCACTAACTGCCTAGCTCCATTTGCCAAGGTTCTACACGAAGAGTTCGGAATTCTTCGTGGTTTGATGACCACAGTTCACGCTTATACAAACGACCAGGTAATCCTTGATTTCCCACATAAGGATCTACGTCGTGCGCGTGCAGCTGCAACAAACATCATTCCAACTTCAACTGGCGCGGCAAAGGCGATTTCGCTAGTGCTTCCAGAACTTAAAGGCAAGCTAGATGGTTATGCGCTACGTGTTCCAGTTCCAACTGGCTCAATCACAGATTTAACTGTTGAACTTGCTAAGGAAGTAACTGCAGATCAGGTAAATGCTGCGATGAAGAAAGCAGCGGAAGGTCCACTTAAGGGCATTATGGCTTACACCGAGGATCCAATCGTCTCAGCAGATATCGTTACTGATCCGCATTCATCAATCTTTGATGCTGGTCTTACAAAGGCGATCGGTTCAACTGTGAAAGTTGCATCTTGGTATGACAACGAATGGGGTTACTCAAACCGTCTTGTGGACCTAATCGGTCTAGTCGGTAAGAGCCTTTAATAATTGATATGACAGCTCTATCTTCACTTGCTGTCAGCGGTAAGCGCGTCTTCCTTCGTTGCGACTTAAATGTCCCTCTGAAGGAAGGCGTTATTACTGATGATGGTCGCATCCGTGCATCATTACCAACAATCAATGCGCTATTAGATGGCGGAGCTTCACTTGTTATCGCAGCTCACTTGGGTCGACCAAAGGGTGAAGCCAAGCCAGAACTTTCGCTTGCTCCTATCGCAAAACGTTTAGGAGAGTTGCTTGGTAAAGAAGTTAAATTCGAATCTGTTGCAACTGTTGTCAATGCTGATGTAACTGCAAAGGCAAAGTCTTTGGCAGCTGGGGAAGTGCTCCTACTTGAGAACATCCGCTATTCGGCGGCAGAGACTTCAAAAGATGAGGCAGAACGTGCAGAGTTTGCTAAGCAGTTAGCAGAACTTGCTGATCTTTATGTTGGCGATGGTTTTGGTGCAGTGCACCGTAAGCACGCTTCAGTATTCGATCTACCTAAGTTACTTCCGAATGCTGCAGGCCTACTTGTGGCTGCAGAAGTTGAGGTATTAAAGAAGTTAACCGAGAATCCGGAGCGCCCATACGGGGTTGTACTTGGCGGCGCAAAAGTTTCAGACAAACTAGCAGTAATCGAAAATCTACTTGGCAAAGTAAATGTCATCGCAATTGGCGGCGGCATGCTATTTACCTTCTTAAAGGCGCAAGGCAAAGAGATTGGCAAATCACTCTGCGAAGACGAGATGCTCGATACTGTCAAAGGTCTACTTGCGACAGCTCAGAAAAATGGCGTTAGGTTATTGCTTCCGACAGATATTGTTGTTGCGCCAGAATTTTCAGCAGACGCTACACCTACTTTGGTTAGCGCAGATGCAATTCCTGCTGATCAACTAGGTCTTGATATTGGACCAGAGTCTGCAAAGGCATTCGCTGAAGCTATAGTCGGTTGCAAAACTGTATTTTGGAATGGCCCGATGGGCGTTTTCGAATTCGCAAACTTTGCAAATGGCACCAAAGTTGTAGCTGAAGCTCTGACCAAGGTATCTGGCATCTCAGTAGTAGGTGGCGGAGATTCAGCAGCAGCAGTTCGTAAATTAGGTTTTGCCGATGATCAGTTTGGATATATCTCAACTGGTGGTGGAGCATCACTTGAATATCTAGAAGGAAAAGAACTTCCAGGGTTAAAAGCTCTAGGCTTTTAAGATAACTATAGGAGAAGAAAAATGCGTAAACCATTAATGGCAGGAAATTGGAAGATGAATCTAAATCATCTTGAGGCAATTGCAGTGGCGCAGAAGTTGGTTTACTCATTGGACGACAAAGATTACGATGCAGTAGATGTTGCAATCCTTCCTCCATTTACCGATATCCGTTCTATTCAAACTTTGGTAGATGGCGATCGTCTTCGTCTACAATATGGCGCGCAAGATTTATCACCTGAAGCAAGCGGGGCATTTACCGGTGATATCTCTGGTTCGATGTTGGCAAAGCTAGGTTGCAGCTATGTAGCAGTAGGCCATTCAGAGCGCCGTTCGATTCACAACGAGAGCGATGATTTAATTAATAAGAAAATTAAAGCCGCGCTTGATAATGACATTACTCCGATCTTCTGTGTTGGTGAAGAGTTGTCGGTACGCGAAGCTGGAACTCATGTAGCGCATGTGGTTTCACAAGTTAAGGCAGGTTTAGCTGGATTTCATAAGCCTGATTTAAAGAAGATTGTGATTGCATACGAACCAGTTTGGGCGATTGGCACCGGTAAGACTGCAACCCCTCAAGATGCGCAAGAGGTATGCGCTGCCATTCGCCAAGCAATGTCTGAGATTGGTTCTGATGAAATTGCAGAAAAATGCCGCATCCTTTATGGGGGATCGGTGAAATCTTCAAATGTGGTTGAAATTATGAAGCAACCGGATGTGGATGGCGCACTGGTAGGCGGGGCGAGCCTAGATCCTGAGGAATTTGCGAAGATCGCCAAGTTTCATGCGGTCCAAGTTTCGTAAGTTGCACGCTAAGATTTGCCGCTGACGCTAAAGTTTAAGGAGTTATCAAATGGTTTTAGCCCTATCAATCTTGCTGGTTATCACCAGCGTTTTGATGGTACTTCTAGTTCTGCTTCATAAAGGAAAAGGCGCAGGTCTTTCTGACCTATTCGGAGGCGGAGTCTCATCAACTTATGGCGGAAGCTCCGTAGTAGAGCGCAATTTAGATCGCATCACGATTGTGGTTGGCGGTCTCTGGTTTGCAGGCGTCGTAGCGCTTAGCTTGGTTCTAAAATAATGGCAGGTGGAAGCGCAATCCGCGGTAGCCGTGTTGGCGCTGGCCCAATGGGCGAAGCCGAACGCGGCGAAGCAATTGAACGATTTGTAGTTTCATATTGGTGTGCAAATGGACATGAAGTTCGTCCATCGTTTGCGCAAGAAGAGGGCGTAGAAGTTCCAGCAGAGTGGGATTGCCCTCGCTGTGGTTTCCCTGCAGGCCAAGATAAGAATAATCCTCCTTCACCAATTAAGAATGAGCCATACAAGACTCACTTAGCTTATGTGAAAGAGCGTCGCACTCCTGCGGAGGCAACAAAGATTCTTGAAGATGCGCTCAAGAAATTACGCGGCGAAGACGAGTAATCAGTTTTATAGTTTCTTAGAGAGCTCTAGCCGCAGCTAGAATCTCTGAAATTCCAGATGCCCGGTCCGTCAGATGAATTCTGGCAACCGGGTATTTTCTTGCGCTAAGTGCGCGGAATTCACCTAGCGCTTGCGCCATCACCAAAGTTTGGAATGAAAACTCTTTACCAGAAATCGAAAAATCCTCTTTCGCATCAGCGGTAATTATCAAGAATGATCCATTAGGTTGACCAGCTTTATGGAATTGTCCAGTTGAATGTTGAAAACGCGGACCCCATCCAAAAGTTACCGGTTTGCCACTCTTCTCCGCCAAAATTTTTCTAAGTTCAACTAGCGCGATATCTTCCTTGCGATCTAAATAAGCAAGAATTGCTATATAACCATCGGTTTTTTGTAGTATCTCCTTTAGCGCTACAGCTGCAGGTTCGGTCGCAGGCAAATTTGGTAGCTGGTTATTCCATTCCGCCAACAACTCTGAAGTTGCATTCTTAGCTTCGGTAACGTTCGGTTGATTAAAAGGGTCTACTTCAAGCGCTACTCCAAGCAGAGCAGTGGTCCATTCCCAGGTGATGAAATGTTCTCCCAGATCTCCAGCTACTACTAAATCGCCTCCAGCTTCGAAGGTAATACGCATCTGATCAGATCCAATTGCCTCATTGGCTCTTGAAATTACAACTGGCACGCGACCCTTCTGGTCCTTACCAGTTGATTCTGCAACTAGCTGTTCGATCCAATCAGATAAACCAGGAATAGTTGGCGAATCTGCAAAAGCTACATACTGATCAGATTGAGTGAATATCAAGTATGCAAGATCAATTGCCACATTTTCGCTCTTTAATAGCTCACTCTTTTGCGCAAAGGCGCTATCTAGCAAAATGGAGGGATCGACACCTAAAAGGGAAGTGGGAACTAAACCGAAAGCGCTAAGTGCAGAGAAGCGTCCGCCGACATTTGGATCGGCATTAATTACGGTGTAACCACCGGCTCTTACCTCTTGGTCCAGCGGAGAGCCTGGATCAGTTACAAAAACTAAATGTGCTTTGGGATTTAGCCCTTGCGAGCTAAGTGCAGTCTCTACTGCGGCGCGTTGCGAAGCAGTCTCAATTGTTGATCCGGATTTAGAGCTAACTACAACCACCGAATTTGAAAGATCGCGCTTTAAAACATGAGCCGCATAATTTGGATCTGTTAAATCAAATATGAAAGCGCGCTTCTTAAATGTTCCGGCGATTACTTCTGGCGCGAGTGAAGATCCACCCATTCCACAGAGCACCAATTCTTTACCTTTAAATTTCGCAGCTAGCGCATCTAGCGCTGGCAGTAAATCTCTTGAACTCTCTGGAAGATCCACCCAATTCAGACGAACAGCTGCTTCGGCTGCAGCTGCAGGGCCCCAGAGTGTGGAATCCTTCTTTGCTAACCGCTGATTTGCAGCGCTAAGTTTTTGATATAGCTCGCTACTACGGTCAATTTTTTCCGTTAACGGGCCAGATAGTTTGATCATTGTTTGGCTTTCTCTACCTCTGCAAGCAAGACATCCCATGATTTCATGAACTTTTCAACGCCATCGGCTTCAAGTTCGTCCGTTATTTTTATTAAATCAATTCCGGCTTCTGCAAGTGCAATTAACTCAGCTTTGGCACTTTCAATGTTCTGGGTGATGCTCTCCGCGGCAGCCACCTCTGCATTTATTACGGCATCTAAAGTGGCAGGCGGCATGGTGTTCACAGTATTTGGAGCTACCAAAGTATCAACATAAAGCGTCGCACGATAAGCAGGATCTTTTACTCCGGTCGAGGCCCAGAGCGGTCTTTGATGATTATGTGGATAATTTTTGAACTTTTGCAGATAAAGCTCATATGCCAAACGAGCATTGGCCACTGCCGCCTTACCTTTAAGTTCATCATTCCGTAATAACTTATCTACGGCGCTATCTACCCGACTGACAAAGAATGAGGCGACTGAATGAACATCCTTTGGATTTGCGCACTTTTCAATGCCTGCTTGATATGCATCAATCACTTCGGCATAACGAGTAAGTGAGAAAATCAAAGTAACGTTGACGCTGATGCCAGCTGCGATAACTTCTGTAATCGCCGGCAACCCAGCGCGAGTGGCAGGAATCTTTATCATCAAATTTGGTTGATCGATTATTGACCATAATCGTTTAGCTTGTTCGACAGTTTCAGCAGTGTTATGGGCCAGGCGTGGGTCAACTTCAATACTCACACGACCATCTATGCCATTACTTTCTTCATAAATTGGTCTAAATAATTTACAGGCTTCGCGAACATCTTCGGTAGTTAATAGTTCGACAATCTCTTCGGCGCTTAAATGCTTGTTAGCTTCAATAGCGCTTTTATAGCTGGGATCTTTAGTGATAGCAGCTTGAAAAATTGCGGGATTAGTTGTTACCCCAAATACTTCTTTGCGAGCAATTCTTTCTGGCAGAGTAGAAGTAAGCGCTGCGCGGGATAAGTCATCTAGCCAAGTACTAGTTCCGGCTTGGTAGAGATCCGTTAATTTCATAGCGCAGCCTTGATTCGTGAAACAACGGCATCGCTTCCAAATCCAAATTCTTCAAATAATTTTCCTGCAGATGCGGAAGCACCAAAGCGATCAAGAGAGATAATTACCCCATTATCGCCAACGTATTCACGCCATCCTTGGGCGATTCCGGCTTCAATACTTACTTTGAGCGCGCCCTTTGGAAGCAGAGATTCCCGATAAGTTGAATCTGTCTCGTTAAACCATTCAAGACATGGTGCAGATACCACTTGCGTTGAGATGCCATCAGCTTCTAATTGCGCAGCAGCTTTGAGCGCTACGCTAACTTCAGAGCCAGTCGCAATAATTGAAACTTTAGGGTTCATTACCGACTTAACTGCATATGCACCTTTGGCAACACCCGCTGCATTTGGAGGTAACACAGGCAAGTTTTGGCGTGAGAGCAGAATTCCCGCAGGCTTATTTCGCTTTAAAATCTCAAGCCAGCAGGCTGCAGTCTCATTGGCATCAGCCGGGCGAATTACGTGAAAATTTGGAATCGCGCGAAGCGCTGCGAAATGTTCAATTGGTTGATGGGTTGGACCATCTTCGCCAACTCCAATCGAATCATGGGTCCAGACAAAGGTACTTGGAATATCCATTAGCGCTGCCAGGCGCACCGCTGCTCGCATGTAATCTGCGAACATCAAAAAGGTGCCGCCAAATGCTTTGGTAAGTCCACTTAAAGTGATTCCGTTGATGATTGAACCCATCGCATGTTCGCGAATTCCAAAGTGAATGATTCGTCCATATGGATCTGAGTTCTTCATCTGACTAGATGCTGGCAAGAAAGAACCACCATTTTCGATGGTGGTGTTATTTGATTCTGCCAAATCCGCAGAACCGCCCCAAAGTTCTGGAAGTTGTGCTGCCAGGGCATTAATTACTTTACCGCTAGCTGCTCTAGTTGCAATCTCTTTATCTGCAGGAAATTCAGGAACTGTAAGTGCAGGAAGTTTCCTTGTAATTAATCGATCAAGTAGCGCCGCCTTATCTACATTAGCGCTCTTCCATTTACTTAATTCGGCGTTCCAGTCAGAATGAGCTTTAGCGCCACGCTCTGCAACTTTCCTTGCATGTGCAAGTAAATTATCAGGCATTGCAAATTTCTCTTCTGGATTTAACCCAAGTGCAACTTTGGTCGCAGCTATCTCTTCATCGCCAAGTGCAGAGCCATGTGACTTGGCGGTGCCTTGAGCGTTTGGAGCTGGCCAAGCAATCACAGTATGCATACGAATCAAAGAGGGCTTACTCTTTTCAAGCTTAGCTCTTTCAATCGCAGCATCAAGCGCTTGAATATCTAAAGAGCCATCTTTTGCAGCGGCAACTTCCTCTACATGCCATCCATACGCTGCATAACGTGCGGATACATTTTCGGTGAAAGCAACATGAGTATCACCCTCGATTGAGATTCGATTATCATCATAAATTACGATCAAATTGCCAAGTTCTTGGGTACCGGCAAGTGAAGAAGCTTCTGCGGAAACTCCCTCTTGCAAATCTCCATCAGAGCAGAGCACATAAACATTATGTTCAAATAATGAGGAGTTTGGGTCTAATAAACCTTTTTCAAAGCGCGCTGCCATCGCCATGCCAACGGCAGTCGAGATTCCAGCGCCAAGTGGTCCAGTGGTCATCTCTACACCCGCAGTATGTCCGTATTCAGGATGTCCAGGTGTTAGTGAATTCCAAGTACGGAATGCTTGTAAGTCGCTCATCTCTAATCCATATCCACTTAAAAATAATTGGGTATATAGAGTTAAAGAGGAGTGCCCGCAAGAAAGTACAAAACGATCCCTACCAATCCATTTTGGATCTTTTGGGTCATGAACTAAGTGTTTTTGAAATAGTAGATAGGCAACGGGAGCCAAAGACATCGCAGTGCCGGGATGGCCATTGCCAACTCTTTGAACTGCATCGGCTGCGAGCGCGCGGGCATATTTAACAACTAGGTCGTCTTCGTTACCCCAAGTAAAAGACATCTCCAGCCTCTCTAACTGATTCGACTATATTTAAAACTCAATCTGGTGCGCCAAATGGCTAACCAGAAGAGCGCTGCTCCAAGCAAATGTAGACCGACTAGAAATTGGGGAAGTCCTAGCCACCATTGGATGTAGCCTATTAAGCCTTGGCCAAAGATTGCGATAAGCAACCAGTTGGCTGAGACACGTGGGAATTTAACAGCAACAAAAATTGCCAGCGCTAAAGTTGCCATCACCAATGAGGTGTGTACTTTGGCAACAGTTTCCAAATCAAAACCAAATCGGGGCGCCTGCCAGTCACCGGCATGAGGGCCGCTTCCAGTGACAACGGTTCCGGCAGCCAAAGTCATAAAGCCAACGACGGCCAGTAATTTTGCGATTGCATGATCCGAGAGCTCTTTATAAGGGCGGACTTTAAATTGTAGATTTGCCGCCCCGGCAATCAGCAACATAGATAGCAATAAGTGTCCCGCTACCGGAATTGGATTTAGCTTGGTCAATACGGTGATGCCACCCAGAATTCCTTGCCCGAAAATTCCGAAGAATTGGAGCCAAGCTAATTTGCGCAGCTCAGCACGTCTCCAAGCGAAAACCAATGTTGCCAGCGCTGCTGCGAAGAGTGCGAAAGTAAGCATGCGATTGCCAAATTCAATCCAGACATGGATATGTGACTGGCTCTCATCAGGCACATAGGACTCTTCAGTGCACTTGGGCCAGGTTGGACAGCCAAGGCCAGATCCTGTTACTCGCACCAAGCCTCCGGTAATCACCAGGAGCATCTGCAGCGCTAAGAGCGAGGTAGCGGCGATCCAGAGGCGACCCTTCTTCATGTGGGCATAATAACGAATCTAAATTTGGCTTCCGTACGGGAATTACGACACAATATCGTTGTGAAAATCAAGGATGAAAGAACCCGTGAAGGCGTGGCTCGCTCTATCCTCGAGAAGGGGCCATCGAGCGCAGCTGAACTCTCTGAGCGCCTTGGAATCACCCCAGCTGGAATTCGCCGCCACTTAGATGCGCTCTTAGCCGAAGGAACTCTAGAGGCTCGTGAACCTCATGCAGCGTTATCGCGTGGTCGCGGGCGCCCTTCAAAAGTTTTTGTGATGACAGATGAGGGTCGAGCGAAATTCGAACATTCCTATGATGATTTAGCCATAAGTGCACTTCGATTTATGAGCACTAAAGATGCAAATTTTATTAAAGAGTTTGCAGAGAATCGCGCTGAAGAGCTTGAGAAGAAAATTGAAAAGAAATTCAGCAAAAGCAAAGATGACAAAGAACGAGTCAAGGCGCTCGCAGATTTTCTTACTGCAGAAGGCTATTCATCTACAGTGCATAAAGTTGGAATGGGGCATGAACTCTGTCAGCACCACTGCCCAATTGCGCACGTAGCAGCAGAGTTTCCAGATTTATGTGAAGCTGAAACTGCAATTTTTTCAAAAACACTTGGAACACACGTACAAAGACTAGCAACCATCGCACACGGAGACGGTGTTTGCACAACTTACATACCGACAGTTTCCGTCAAGGAAAGGGCAGGAAAGTAATGACAATTGCACACCCAGAACTAGAGGGTATTGGAAAATACGAATACGGTTGGTCAGATCCAGATACCGCAGGTTCTACCGCAAAACGTGGTCTAAACGAAGATGTAGTTCGCGACATCTCATCAAAGAAGAGCGAACCACAATGGATGTTAGATCTTCGTCTAAAAGGATTGTCACTATTTGATAAGAAGCCAATGCCGATGTGGGCAGCGGATTTAACTACTATCGACTTCGATAATATTAAATATTTCGTGCGCTCATCTGAGAAGCAGGCGCAATCTTGGGAAGATCTGCCAGAAGATATTAAAAAGACCTACGATCGCTTGGGAATTCCTGAAGCAGAGAAGCAACGTTTAGTTGCAGGTGTAGCAGCGCAATATGAATCAGAGGTTGTCTATCACTCAATCCGTGAAGATTTAGCTGCGCAAGGCGTAATCTTTTTAGATACTGATACAGGTCTCAAAGAGCACGAAGATATCTTTAAAGAGTATTTCGGAACCGTGATTCCGGTTGGCGACAATAAATTTGCAGCCTTAAATACCTCTGTTTGGTCTGGTGGGTCATTTATCTATGTTCCGAAGGGGGTACATGTAGAGATACCACTTCAAGCATATTTCCGAATCAACACCGAGAATATGGGTCAGTTCGAACGTACTTTGATTATCGCTGATGAAGGCTCATATGTGCATTATGTAGAAGGATGCACTGCGCCAATTTATTCATCGGATTCACTGCACTCCGCAGTTGTTGAAATCATCGTAAAGAAGAATGCGCGTGTTCGTTACACCACCATTCAAAACTGGTCTAACAATGTTTATAACTTAGTTACCAAGCGCGCCACCTGCGAAGAGGGTGCAACCATGGAGTGGATTGACGGAAATATCGGATCCAAGATCACCATGAAGTATCCAGCAGTATTTTTGATGGGCGAGCATGCAAAAGGTGAGACCCTTTCAATTGCTTTTGCTGGCGAAGGTCAACATCAAGATACTGGTTCCAAGATGGTGCACGCAGCTCCAAATACTTCATCGACAATCATCTCTAAATCGGTTGCTCGTGGCGGCGGCCGCACTTCTTATCGTGGACTTGTACAAGTTAACGAAGGTGCTTCAGGTTCAAAGAGCACTGTGAAGTGTGATGCGCTATTAGTGGACACGATTTCGCGTTCTGATACCTATCCATACGTTGATGTTCGCGAAGACGATGTTTCAATGGGCCACGAAGCCACAGTTTCAAAAGTTTCTGATGATCAGCTCTTTTATCTAATGTCTCGCGGTTTAACTGAGGATGAAGCGATGGCAATGATTGTTCGCGGATTTATCGAACCAATCGCGCGCGAACTTCCAATGGAGTATGCGCTCGAACTTAACCGACTAATCGAACTTCAAATGGAAGGAGCAGTTGGTTAATGTTAAATACCAACATTATTCATACTCCAACCGGCCGTGAAGAGGCTTGGCGCTTTACGCCTCTTGCAAAACTTCGTGGTCTGCATGATGGCAGCGCAGTAGTCGGAGAAGCTCATTCTTTAAAGGCAAAGCAGGTGCCAGGCGGCGTTACCGCTGAGCGCGTGACAACAGATGATCACCGCACAGTTAGCGATGATGTCATTGTTCAGCGCGTAGTAGGCGAGAAGAGCACCTTCAAAATCACAATTGATGGTGAAGTTTCAGAACCAATCGTCATTGGCCGTGATTCATTAGGTTTAGATAAGGCTGAATATTCTCGAGTGCTAGTAATTGCTAAAGAATTCTCTAAAGCAACGCTAATCTTTGAAAACACCGGAAACTCACTTATCGCGGAAGATATTGAATTTGTATTAAAGCCAAGTTCAAATCTAACTTTCGTAACTTTGCAAGAGTTTGAAAACGAAGCAGTCTATGCCGGACGCCACCATGCAATCGTTGACAAGGATGCAACATTTAAGTCAATTACCGTAACTATCGGTGGTTCTCTAGTTCGCATTCTGCCAACTGTCGAATTTATTGGACAGGGTGGAGACGTTGATCTACAGGGCGTTTACTTCGCATCTGCAGGTCAGCATCTAGAACATCGTTTGCATGTAGATCACCTAGTGCCAAATGCAAAGTCACGCGTTAACTACAAAGGCGTTCTAGCTGGAGAGTCTGCACGCACAGTCTGGTTTGGCGATGTATTTATCCGCGCAGCAGCAGAAGGTACAGACACCTACGAACTTAACCGCAACTTGCTCCTGACCGATGGTGCACGTGCAGATTCAGTTCCCAACCTTGAAATCGAAACTGGCGAAATTGTTGGCGCAGGCCATGCATCGACAACTGGCCGTTTTGATGATGAACAACTTTTCTACTTAATGTCACGCGGTATTAATATCGATGATGCACGTCGACTTGTGGTCCGTGGCTTCTTCAACGAAATTGTTGGTCAAATCAAGAATGAAGAGATCGAAAATCGCTTAATGGCACATATCGATGGCGAACTAGCAAAGGTCGGCAAGTAATGTCAGATCTATTGCTTGATTCAATCCATGAAGGAAAGCCGGTAAAACTTTCCAAGAATGGTAAAGATATCTGTGTTGCCCGTGTAGGTAATGAAGTCTTTGCCATCGAAGATAACTGCTCTCATCAGGATGCGGCACTTTCAGAAGGCGAACAGAATGGTTACAAAATTGAATGCTGGTTACATTCTGCCGAGTTCGATCTTCGCACCGGAGCAGCTTTAACTCCACCAGCATCACAAGCAGTAAAGACCTATCCAGTTTTAGTTGACGGTAATAACGTCGTAGTAGAGATCTAAGGAGATAAATATGAGCAAACTAGAAATCCGTGGTTTACAGGTAGTCGTAAACACAGAGAATGGTCCAAAAGAGATCTTAAAAGGCGTTGACTTAACAGTTAATTCAGGCGAGACACATGCGATCATGGGTCCAAACGGTTCAGGAAAATCAACTCTTGCTTACTCAATCGCTGGTCATCCAAAGTATGAAATCACTGGTGGTTCAGTACACCTGGATGGACAAGATATTTTAGAGATGAGCGTTGATGAGCGCGCAAAAGCAGGACTTTTCTTAGCAATGCAGTATCCAGTTGAAGTTCCAGGAGTTTCAGTTTCGAACTTCCTGCGTACTGCAGCAACTGCGCTTCGTGGCGAAGCGCCAAATGTTCGCAAGTGGGTTGGCGAAGTTAAAGAAGCTATGGCTGCGTTAAAGATGGATCCAACTTTCGCAGAACGAAGCGTCAACGAGGGTTTCTCTGGTGGAGAAAAGAAGCGTCATGAAATCATGCAACTTGAGTTATTAAAGCCAAAGATTGCGATTCTTGATGAGACAGATTCTGGCTTAGACGTGGATGCGTTAAAGGTAGTTTCTGAAGGCGTTAATCGCGCAAAAGCATCTAATGATCTTGGCGTACTTTTGATTACCCACTACACCCGAATCTTGCGATACATCAAGCCAGATTTTGTCCATGTATTTGCCAATGGTCGAATTGTTGAAGAGGGCGGCCCAGAACTTGCGGAACGCCTTGAAGAACAGGGCTACGAGGCTTACGTAACTAAATAATGCAAAAGTCGCTGGACCCTCAATTAATCAAAGCGGACTTCCCGATCTTTAATCGGACAATCCGGGATGGCCAGCGCCTGGTTTATTTAGATAGTGGTGCTACTGCGCAGAAACCAAACTCCGTTATAGATGCGGAGTCCAATTTTTATCGCACCAGTAATGCGGCGGTACATCGTGGCGCACACCAATTGGCAGAAGAAGCCACCGAAAACTTTGAGAATGCACGTTCTATAGTCGCTGAATTTATTGGTGCTACTAGTGATCAAATCGTTTTCACGAAAAGCGCAACCGAATCTATTAACCTGGTTGCATATGCGCTAACCAGCCAAATAAAGCCGGGATCTCGAATTGTGGTTTCAGAAATGGAGCACCATGCCAATTTGATTCCTTGGCAACAATTAGCGAAACGAACTGGAGCTGAACTGGCTTGGTTCGAAGTCACTGCAGATGGTCGACTAGATCTTGAGAATATTGATTCAGTGATTACGCCAAATACTGCAATAGTGGCCATCACTCATCAATCAAATGTACTTGGCACTATCAATCCATTGGATCAAATTGTGAAAAGCGCGCAAGTAGTTGGTGCGCAAGTTCTTTTGGATGCATGTCAATCAGTTCCGCATATGCAGGTAGATGTACAGAAGCTTGGCGTTGATTACTTAGCTTTCTCAGGTCACAAAGCGGTAGGACCAACCGGCGTAGGTGTACTTTGGGGAAGAGACTTAGAAGCGCTTCCACCTTTCTTATTTGGCGGATCGATGATTGAGAATGTGACGATGACAGATGCGACTTGGGCTCCGGCACCGAAGAAGTTTGAAGCTGGCGTGCCGAATATGGCTCAAGCTATCGGATTGGGAGCAGCGCTACAGTACTTAACTAAAGTCGGAATGAATTCGATTCATGAACATGAGCTTTATTTAACGAAAGCACTATTGGCAGGATTGTCTGATATCAAAGGTTTAAACATCTTCGGCCCTAAGGACATGGTCAATCGTGGCGGTACAGTTTCATTCACAATGGATGGAATACACCCGCATGATCTAGGTCAGTTTTTGGATTCAAAAGGTGTCGCAGTCAGAACCGGACATCATTGTGCGTGGCCATTAGCTCGCAAATTTAAGATTCAAGCAACCACGCGTGCTTCGTTATATCTATACAACGAGATCTCGGATATTGATGCGCTGCTTTCAGGTATCCAGGATGCTAAGAAATTCTTCTTGGAGCGCTAAATGGAGCTAAATGCACTTTACCAAGAGGTGATTCTGGATCATTACAAACATCCGCATCACAAAGGGCTGCAGACAGGCGACATTCAAGTACACCACATCAATCCAAGTTGTGGCGATGAGATTACGTTATCGCTGAAATTAAATGGAGATAATGTAGAGAGCATCACTTGGGACGGCGCAGGCTGTTCAATTTCACAAGCGAGTGTTTCAATCATGAGTGATTTGCTCACCGATAGAAGTGTCGCAGAAGCAGATACGGTTATGGATTCTTTTATCGAGATGATGCAGAGCAAAGGCCAAGACCAAGGTGATGAGGAATTACTTGAAGATGGCGTTGCGCTAGCTGGTGTTTCGAAGTATCCAGCTCGTATAAAATGCGCGCTATTGGGTTGGATGGCGTACAAAGATGCAAAAACTCAATTAGTAGCGAGGTAGGAGAAGAGATGTCAAAAGTTGATGATGTCACAGAGGCGATGAAAGATGTGGTTGACCCTGAATTAGGTATCAACGTCGTTGATTTAGGTTTGATTTACGATGTAATGGTCGACGATGCCAATACCGCTGTATTAAATATGACTTTAACCTCTGCTGCTTGCCCATTGCAGGACGTCATTGAAGACCAGACTCGTGCCGCCCTTGCAGGCATTACAGATGATGTAAAGATTAATTGGGTCTGGATGCCGCCTTGGGGTCCTGACAAAATCTCTGATGATGGTCGCGATCAACTTCGCGCTCTCGGATTCACTGTCTAATCACCATTAATATACTTTTAATGCCAAATCACGAAGAAATGACTAAGTAAGTGTCAATGCATGCTGGCTGGATGGCCATGCGCGCTCTTACCAGCGATCAATCAGTAAAAGATGCCAAATTAAAACCAGGCACTTTGAAACGTATCGCTAAATATGCGATTCCATATCGCCGAATTTTCATCCTTTTCTTCTTTGCACTAGTGGTGGATGCGGCTCTAACAATTGCCACGCCATTGCTTTTGAAACGATTAATTGATGATGCGGTGATTCCTAAGAATGGCACCCTGGTTACACAATTGGCGCTCTTGGTTGGTTTGATTGCCATTCTCTCGGCAGTCTTTAATATCGTGATTCGTTGGTGGTCGTCTAGGATCGGTGAAGGTCTCATTTACGATTTGCGTTCGGAAGTATTTGAGCATGTGCAATCTCAATCAATAGCTTTCTTTACCCGAACTCAGACTGGTGCATTAATTACTCGCATCAATACTGATGTTATTGGCGCGCAACGCGCTTTCACTGCCACATTTTCTGGAGTGATCAGTAATGTCATTACTCTGATTCTGCTGCTCGCAACCATGATTAGCTTAAGCTGGCAGATCACGGTGCTTTCATTACTTCTGCTCCCATTGTTTTTAGCGCCAACAAAGTATGTAGGTCGAAAACTTCAGCAGTTCACACAGCAATCTTTTGAATTAAACGCGGATATGTCCAGCACTATGACCGAGCGATTCAATGTTTCTGGCGCGCTTTTAGTTAAGCTCTATGGAAATCCCAAGCAGGAAGCTAACGTATTTAGAGCGCGTGCTCGAAAAGTCGCTGACATCGGGATCAGCATGGCGATGTTGAATACTTTCTTCTTTATCGCATTAATTTCAGTTGCCGCAGTAGCAACTGCAATTGCTTATGGCGTAGGTGGTCATCTCGCAATCTCTGGCGATATGACAGTTGGTGGATTAATTGCGATTACGACTCTTTTGGCGCGCCTATATGGACCGCTTACCGCGCTCTCTTCAGTTCGAGTCGATGTGATGGGTGCGCTGGTCTCTTTTGAGCGAGTATTTGAAGTGCTTGATCTGGAACCGATGGTTAAGGATTTACCTGGCGCAATTGCGCTAAAGACATCCCACCCAGAAATCCAATTTGAAGATGTACATTTTTCATATCCTAAATCATCTGAAATCTCACTGGCATCTCTCGAAGGAGCTGCAAAACCAGAGACAATTCAAAGTGGTGAAATTCTAAAAGGCATCTCATTCACGGTTGCGCCTGGAACTATGACTGCGCTGGTTGGTTCTTCAGGGGCGGGTAAAACAACTATCAGCGCGCTATTACCAAGACTTTATGATGTTACAGGTGGAGCCATAAAAATAGATGGGAAAGATATCCGCGAACTTACCGGAGAATCACTTCGCCAAAATATCGGAGTGGTGATGCAAGATTCACATCTTTTCCATGACACCATCATTGAGAACTTAAGATATGCCAAAGTAGATGCCACTCTCGAAGAGATGCAATCGGCATGCAAGTCAGCGCAAATCTGGGATTTGATTGAATCTTTACCTAATGGGTTAGAGACAATGGTGGGCGAGCGAGGCCATCGTTTGTCTGGTGGCGAAAAGCAACGTCTGGCAATTGCACGTTTATTATTGAAATCTCCAAGCATCGTAATCTTGGATGAAGCTACCGCGCACTTAGATTCCGAAAACGAAGCTTTAGTGCAAGCTGCACTGAAGGAGGCGCTCAGAAATCGCACCAGTATTGTGATTGCTCATAGATTAAGTACCATTAAAGAAGCCAACCAAATTCTGGTTTTAAATGATGGAAAAATCGAAGAACGTGGTCGTCACGATGAATTAGTTTCAGCTGGCGGTCTATATAGCGAACTTTATCAGCGACAAGATTTATCGCTTTCTAATTAATATTCGCCCGTAAATTATTAACCCTGCAAAAAATAACCATTGCAGTGCATATGCCATATGTGGCCCATCGCTAAGTTCTGGTAATTCAGCGGGTGCCGCTGGCGTTACACCTTCTCCAGAAATTAAATCTAAATAGAATTCTTCAGTTTGCACCTTCGATTTTAAGTTCCAACTTGTGACTGGGCCACCAGTAGCGGGAAGTGCAAAGAATGAACCGCGAGGCAGCGAGGTATTTAGACGTAACCTGCCAGTTAAAATAATTTCACCATCAGGGGTCGTGGGAAGCGTGGGCCTATCAATTGCTTGGTCTCCAGCTTTGATCCAACCACGATCAACCCAAAATTGCTGAAATTGTTTTTCATTGCTTTTAAAAAGAGTTAAATACTCAAAACCATAGACACCGGTTTCGCTATATCGATTCCTAAGAAGCACTTCATGTCTTCTATCAAATTTCCCACTGACTGTAACTGTGCGCCATTCATTTTGAGCTAAGTTTTTGATATCTAATAATGGAACTTTAGGTAACTGAGTATTTGATTCAATTTTAAAATTCTTAGCATGTCGTTCGACGCCACGTTCGTACTGCCAGTTAGCTGCATATAAACAGATAAGCACCAACGTAATTGCGATTATCGAGCGAAATACCGAATTTGGTTCCTTAGAACTCAATTTGCTTCTTACTCTCATAAACATTGCTTGGTTCAAATGATTGCTCTTGACCAGCGTTCGCAATCACCACTGCAAAGTAAGGGAGCAGCACCGCGCCAGCTATTAAAATCCAACGCCATGGTTCTGGCGCAATAACCGCGCCAATAAAACAAACGGTACGAATAATCATGGAAATTAAATATTTTTTCATGCGGCCAGGAGCCTCTTGGCTATGTGCATACTTAGCGCTAGATATAGAGATCGGCTTCTCGCTCACAAGGAAAGAATAGGGTTACGCGCTAGTAATTGGTAAGTTAAGCGCGTGAGCGAAGATAGAAAAGTAGCGTTAGTCACTGGCGGAAATCGCGGCATTGGCCTAGAGATAGCCCAATCACTTAAAGTCGAAGGCTTCGAAGTGGTAATTACCTATCGTTCTGGTAGCGCTCCAGATGGATTCAATGCAGTCAGGATGGATGTCACGGATAGCGCGAGTGTCGATGCAGGCTTTGCTGAATGTGAAGAGAAATTCGGTATTCCGGAAGTTATTGTATGTAATGCTGGAATTACCAAGGATGGATTAGTAATGCGCATGTCTGATGCTGATTTCAACGATGTGATAGATGCAAATTTAGGTGGCGCATTTCGAACAGCACGTCGAGCAACTAAGGGTTTATTAAAATTAAAACGTGGTCGATTGATTTTTATCGGTTCAGTTGTTGGTGGTATTGGCTCTGCAGGTCAAGTTAATTACTCGGCAAGCAAGTCTGGTTTATTGGGAATGGCTAGATCATTTGCTCGAGAATTGGGTAGCAGAGGAATCACGGCCAATGTAATCGCGCCAGGATTTGTCGAAACTGACATGACTGCAGAGTTGAGCGATACCAGGCGCGATGAAATCGCAAAGGCGGTCCCGTTACAGCGTTTCTGCAGCGCAGATGAGATTGCAAAGGTCGTATCATTTATTGCATCTGATGCAGCGAGCTATATCTCTGGGGCGCTAATCCCTGTAGATGGCGGATTGGGAATGGGACATTAAATGGGAATCTTGGCCGGCAAAAAAATTCTGGTTACTGGAGTTTTGACGGATACCTCAATCGCATTTCATGTGGCTCGCCTTGCTCAAGAAGAGGGCGCAGAGATCGTACTAACCTCATTTGGTCGCGCAATGAGTATCACTACTCGAATTGCAGGTCGTCTGCCGAAGCCAGCTCCAGTAATTGAATTAGATGTTACAAACGACGAACATTTAGCTACGCTCGCTGATCGCGTAAAGGAGCACCTGCCACATCTAGATGGAGTAGTTCATTCAATTGGGTTCGCACCAGAAGCAGCGCTAGGCGGAAAATTTTTAAGTACCGAATGGCCCGATGTGGCAACTGCAGTTCAGGTTTCTGCATATTCTTACAAATCTTTAACTATGGCTTGCAAGTCACTTTTTCCTGCAACTGGTGCTTCTGTGGTTGGAATGGATTTTGATGCACAGGTAGCTTGGCCAAAATACGATTGGATGGGCGTTGCTAAAGCAGCTCTTGAATCAACCAATCGTTACTTGGCGAAATTTTTAGGTCCAGAGAATATTCGCTTCAATCTCGTTGCTGCAGGACCAATCTCTACTATTGCGGCAAAATCCATTCCAGATTTTCAGCAGTTCGAACATTTATGGGATTTGCGATCACCACTTCGTTGGGATGTAACAGATCCAATCCCAGCCGCCAAGGGAGCGATTGCATTGCTCTCAGATTGGTTGCCTGCCACTAGTGGAGAGATCATCCATGTTGATGGTGGTTTCCATGCAATGGGCGGTTAAACCAGCACGGATTTGGCGCTTTAGCCACCCTCACTTAAACTTCTCGCATTGACCGGCTATATGCCGCAAGAGGAGAAATCCCACCTAACCCGCGAGGTAACCGCCTAAGTGGCACCTTAGTGGACTGGTAAAGTCAGAGAAGTTTCCAAACTTCTTTTGCTCTTTTCTTGCGCGTTTGCTTGTTAATAACCACGTAAGAAGGAGAAATCATCAGCACAGAACCACGTATCAACGATCGCATTCGCGTATCGCAGATTCGTTTAATCAATTACGACGGCGAACAAGTTGGCGTAGTTGAGACCGCAACTGCTTTACAGATGGCAGATGAAGTTGGGTTAGATCTCGTAGAGATTGCACCCGATGCAAATCCACCAGTCTGCAAAATCATGGACTTTGGTAAGTACAAGTACGAGATGGCGCAGAAGGCACGCGAACAACGTCAGAACCAGACCCACATTGTGGTTAAGGAGATACGACTACGTCCGAAGATTGAAACTCATGATTATGAAACAAAACGTAATCAAGTTATTAAATTTATCGGCGCAGGTGACAAGGTGAAGGTGACAATTCAATTCCGTGGCCGCGAACAATCAAGACCTGAGCTTGGTTTCAACTTATTAAAGCGATTAGCTGAAGATGTAACCGAGATTGCGAATATTGAGTTTGCTCCAAAGCAAGAGGGGCGCAATATGACCATGGTGCTCGGGCCTAATAAGTCCGCAAACAAGTCGGCAAAAGCAAAGCCGAAAGTTAAAGAAGTTCAAGAGGAGGCATAAATGCCAAAGATGAAGTCCCACAGTGGAGCTAAGAAGACTTTCAAAGTCACTGGCTCTGGAAAAGTAATGCATGAGCGCGCAGGAAAGCGCCACTTGCTTGAGCGCAAGTCGTCACGCGTTACTCGTCGTTTAGATCAAGAATCAGCTGCAAAAGCACCAGTCGCATTCGCTGCAAAGCGCATGTTGGGCTTGAAGTAAGGGGAGGCGTAAAGAGATATGGCAAGAGTCAAGCGCGGCGTTCATGCTGCGAAGAAGCGTCGTACCACCCTTGAACGTGCTGCAGGTTATCGCGGACAGCGTTCACGTCTTTATACAAAGGCGAAAGAACAAGTAACCCACTCATTGGTTTATGCATTTAATGATCGTAAAGATAAGAAGGGCGACTTCCGTCAGCTGTGGATTCAGCGTATTAACGCTGGTGCACGCGCTAACGGTCTAACTTACAATCGTTTTATTCAAGGTCTAAAAGAAGCTGGCATCGAAGTTGATCGCCGCATTCTCTCTGATTTAGCTATTAACGATCCAGCAGCATTCAAGTCACTTGTTGATGTTGCTCGTGCAAACGTTAAGAACTAATTCCAAATTTTCCATAAAGGAAGATGTAATGATTGAGAGCCTTCAGTCGCCACATGTTGTGCGAGTGAAGGCTCTTTTATCGTCCAAAAAGGATCGAAATTCAGCTCAGCTATTTATAGCTGAGGGAATTCAAGGGGTTCGAGAAGCGCTGCTTGTAGATGGCGAAGTGGAGACTTTATATCTAAGCAAGAGTGGAGCAGAGCGCATTGCAAAAGCCGGAATTGATATTGCAACCATTAATGTAGTTGAAGTTAGCGAAAAAGTTGCTGATGCGATGTCGGATGCAATAACCTCACAAGGAATCATTGCCATCTGTCGAATGATGACTCAAGGCACTGAGACCATCGGAACTTTGGCCGCAAGTCATGTTATTTATCTAAACGAAATTCAAGATCCAGGAAATGCCGGCACTATTTTGCGAACTGCAGATGCGATGGGCATTTCAGCAGTTGTGACTTCACCAGGAAGTGTTGATTTCTATTCGCCAAAAGTGGTGCGATCAACTGCTGGATCCTTGTGGCACATACCGGTTTACTCTGGCGTTGAACTTTCTGAATTGCGAAGGGCACTTCCAACTCACAATGTTTACCTACTTGATGGCGCTGGAGATAAATCACTATTTGAAATAGATTTAAAGCATCCAGCAATTTGGATATTTGGAAATGAAGCGCGGGGTATAAAAGAAGAGGTGTTAGGAGCGCTGAGAATTTCAATCGCAATGCCCGGCAAAGCAGAATCACTCAATTTAGCTGCTGCGGCCGCAATCGTCATGCATGAAATATCCCGCGGAAGATAACCCCTTCAATATAGAATTCCGCACGTGAATACAGCAGAAGTAAATCAATGGGTAGCAGATGCCAAAGTGGCATTTGCAGCCGCTTCTGATCTAGATCAACTCAAAGCTGCACGCCTTGCCCATGCAGGCGATAAGTCGCCAATCTCTGGCGCTAGTCGCGCACTTGGCTCAGTTCCAGCAGATCAAAAGGCGGAACTTGGAAAAGTTATTGGTGCAGCGCGTTCAGAAATCACGGCAGCACTAGATGCTCGCACCAAAGAGCTAGAGGTTCTGCGAGATCAGAAAGTACTTTTAGAAGAAGTTGTTGATATTACGCTTCCAGCTATTCGTGAACATCTTGGCGGATTACATCCACTAACAATTATCAAGAACGAAATCTCTGATTACTTCTTATCGCTGGGCTATTCAGTAGCAGAAGGTCCAGAGCTTGAAAGCGGCTGGTTAAATTTCGATGCGCTGAATATTCCTGCAGATCACCCGGCGCGCACCATGCAAGATACTTTCTTTATCGAACCACTCTCTTCTGGGTTAGTGCTTCGTACACATACTTCACCTGTACAAGCTCGCACCATGCTCACACAGGAGCCGCCTATCTACATAATTTCTCCAGGTCGCACATATCGCGCGGACGAACTTGATATGACCCATAGCCCGGTGTTCGCTCAGGTCGAAGGCTTAGTGATCGACAAAGATATAAATATGTCGCATCTAAAGGGCACCTTAGATGCATTCGCAGTAAAGATGTTCGGCCCAGATGCAGTTACTCGTTTACGTCCTTCATTCTTTCCATTCACCGAACCAAGTGCTGAGGTAGATGTTTGGTTCAATAATCGCTGGATTGAATGGGGCGGTTGTGGAATGGTCAATCCAAAAGTTCTAGAGAACTGCGGAATTAATCCGGATGAATATTCTGGATTCGCATTTGGCATGGGCTTAGAGCGCACACTTATGGTTCGCCAAGGAATCAAAGATATGCACGATATTGTCGAAGGCGACATTCGCTTTAGCCGTGCCTTCGGGCTTGGATTGGCTTAGGACTCATAATGCGCGCACCTAAATCCTGGATCGCTGAATATGTAGATCTTCCAACTAACTTAACCGATCAACAGATCGCGGATGGTTTAGTGCGCGTTGGATTTGAAGTTGAAGATATTATTGTTGAAGGTAAGGATTTAACCGGCCCACTTCTAGTTGGCAAGGTCCTTGCTATTGAAGAACTTAAAGAGCACAAAAAGCCAATTCGCTATGTCGAACTTGATTGCGGCGAAGGTCAGTCACGCTATGTAATCTGCGGTGCACAGAACTTCAAAGTAGGGGATTTAATCGTTGCCTCACTTCCTGGCGCAGTCCTCCCAGGTGGTTTTGCAATCAGTGCTCGCGAAACTTACGGTAAAACTTCAAACGGCATGATTTGTTCCGCAAAGGAACTTGGACTTGGTGATGATCATGCAGGAATCATTGTTTTGCCGGAAGGGACCCCTGGACAAGATGCTATGGAATTGCTGCAGATCAACGACACTATTTTCGATGTAGCAGTTAATCCAGATCGTGGATACGCCCTAAGTATTCGCGGTATTGCACGTGAAGTTGCAGGCGCTTTTGGACTTACCTTTAAGGATCCTGCCAACTTCAATTTTGAATTCAAAGAAAGTGGAACGCCTGTTCAAGCAAAGATTTCAGATGGTGCGCATGTTATGTATCTACGCACCATGCAAGGATTCAATCCAGCCGCGCCGACACCAATATGGATGCGCCGTCGAATTGAAAAATGCGGCATGCGATCTATTTCTCTTGCGGTCGATGTTACCAACTATGTAATGATGGAACTCGGTCAACCGCTTCACGCATTTGATGCAGATGAAATCAATGGTGGATTAGAAATCCGTCGCGCAGGAAGTTCAAAGAAACTAAAAACACTTGATGGAATTGAACGATCCTTAAACGTAGATGACCTAGTCGTTGCAGATTCCAAAAACGTGCTTGCACTTGCCGGAACTATGGGTGGCTTGGATTCAGAGATCACCGAAAAGACCACTCGCATTGCGCTAGAAGCGGTACGTTTCGAAGCTATTGCAATCGCAAAGAACTCTCGTCGCCATAAACTTTCATCCGAAGCATCTCGTCGTCTTGAACGCGGTGTTGATCCAACTCTCGCAGAAATCTCATCTGCTCGTGCATCGCAGCTATTGATGGAACTTGGCGGAGCAACATACGTTGGCACCAGCATTGTAGGTGCTCCTCAGTTCCTCGAACCAATTAAGTTAGATCCTGCATATGTTTCAAAGCGCATTGGACTTGAGATAAACCCTGCAGTTGTTAAAGAGAAGTTGGAGCTAGTCGGCTGTAAGGTAGAAGGAAGCGGAACATTCACCGTAACCCCGCCTACTTGGCGCACTGAGCTCTTCTCGCAAGCTGATTTATCTGAAGAGGTTGCTAGAAATATCGGCTACGACCAGATTCCATCGATCTTGCCACCGCGCAAGACCGCTGCAGCGCTGACCGCTTCCCAGAAGCGCCAACGCGTTTTAGTCCAGACTCTGGTCTCCCGTGGTTACACCGAAATTTTGAACTTCCCATTTGTAAATCGAGATTTAATCGACAAGATGGGTTTCGTGGGTGCTCGCGCTGAGAGCTACAAAGTGGCAAACCCAATGTCAGAAGATCAGCCTTATCTACGTCCGCATCTTCTTCCTGGACTATTTGAAGCGGCGCGTCGTAATTACAGTCGCGGCTTCAAATCATTTGCACTCTTCGAAATGGGTGCAATTTTCCGCAAGTCAATCGAATTAAAAGATGGCATATTCCCTGAGTTGGGTAAACGTCCAAGCGATAAAGAGATTGCAGATATTTTTGCTTCTGTTCCGACGCAGTTGTCATTCGTTGGTGGGGTATTGGTTGGACAAGTTGCTAATGAGAATTGGCATGGGAAAGAACGTTCTTATGACTGGAGCGATGCAATCGCGGCAGTTGAAGTCCTTTTAAAGCTTTTGGGGATCGCTTACACACTTGAGCGTTCAGATTTAGCACCTTGGCATCCAGGCCGTTGCGCGGAATTCATTGTTGATGGAAAGCCAGTTGCACATGCCGGCGAGATTCATCCACGTGTCATTGCAGAGTTTGCGTTACCAGAACGTTCTGCCGCATGGGCTATGAATTTGGATGCGCTTCCAGCTTCACCGCTGGTTTCACCACAACCTGTTGGCGTAATGCCGGCGGCGGTTCAGGATATTGCGCTAGTGGTTGATGCATCGGTAAGTGCAGCTGAGTTAACTCAAGCGCTGCGCGATGGTGCTGGGGATTTACTTGAATCTATCTCGCTCTTTGATCGTTACGACAAGATTGGCGATGGAAAAGTCTCACTCGCTTTCACAATGGTATTTCGAGCACCTGATCGCACCTTAAAGAGCGAAGAGGTCTCAGCCGCACGTGAGGCTGCAGCTGCAGAGGCGCTTAAACGCTGTGGCGCAACCGTACGTTCTTAGGTTGCATATTTATTCATAAAATTGCATAAATAAGCCTAAAGCGCTAAACTTGTACAATGAAAATTGGAGTATTTGGTGCAAGTGGTTATGCAGGTGGAGAGATACTCAGACTGCTTTCTGGGCACCCAGATTTTGAAGCTGCGGTGATAATGGCAGGTTCCAACGCTGGTGAAGAGATCACCTCAATTCATCCGCAGTTAAGTAACTATGCTGGACGCAAATTTGAAAGTAGTGATGCATCGAAGTTAAAGAATCTCGATCTAGTCTTCACTGCACTTCCGCACGGTGAATCTGCCAAATTAATTAACCAATTGGACCCAAAGCAAAAAGTGGTCGATCTTGGTGCAGACTTTAGACTCAAGTCTGCATCGCAATGGGAAAAATATTATGGCGGCGAACATGCCGGAACTTGGGTCTATGGTTTACCAGAGCTCCCAAATCATCGCGAGTCAATTAAAGCTGCCAATAGAGTAGCTAATCCTGGTTGTTACGCCACAGTAATTGCTTTGGCAGCAGTACCGATGATTCCTTTTGTGAATTCAGAAGACATAGTCGTAGTTGCAGCTTCGGGTACTACTGGTGCTGGCAGAAGTGCAAAGATCAATTTGCTAGGTAGTGAAGTGATGGGTTCTATGACCTCATACAAAATTGGCGGAGTTCATCAACATACGCCAGAGATTGAACAAGCTACTGGTGCAAAAATTTCATTTACTCCGATCTTGGCGCCGATGCCACGCGGTATTTTGGCAACAGTTACCGCAAAGATAGAGAAGCCAGGCGATCTTAAGAACGCCTATGTAGATGCGTATAAAGCCGAAGAATTTGTCTGGGTAATGCCGGATGGGCAGATGCCAAAGACCAGTGCAGTCGTTGGCTCAAATTATGTGCAAATGCAAGTTGCAGTTGATGATCACGCTGGGCGTGTAGTGGTCTCTGCGGCGATTGATAATTTAGGAAAAGGCGCTGCTGGACAAGCGATCCAAAATGCCAACTTAATAATGGGCTTACATGAATATGCAGGTTTGACTGGAACCGGTCTTGGCGCATGAATCTGCCAAAGGGATTCTTAAGTGGATCAACCGCAGCGGGACTGAAAAGTTCTGGGGCGCTTGATTTAACGATAATTCAAAATTGTGGGCCAAGTAATTTTGGAACCGCGGTATACACGAGTAATAAAGTGGTCGCTGCTCCAGTTATCTGGTCGCGCCAAGTTACCAAAGCCGGGCAGGTAAGTGCAGTGATTCTTAACTCAGGTGGTGCTAATGCATGTACTGGACCACAAGGATTCGCTGACACGCATATAAGCGCGGAGCTAATTGCCCAGAAACTTAACGTCTCGGCCAGTGAAGTTGTGGTTTGCTCAACGGGACTAATTGGCGAACTACTTCCGATGGAGAAGATTGCTAATGGAATAAGTGCAATAAATTTAAGTGAATCTGGTTTTGAAGATAGCGCGCGTGCGATTATGACCACTGATTCAGTGCCAAAAATGGCTACTGCTACAAGTAGTGGTGCGACTTTTGCCGCGATTGCGAAAGGTGCAGGCATGTTAGCACCAGCTCTTGCCACCATGCTCTCTGTGGTGATGACAGATGCAGAAGTTGATCCAGATGAAGCTAAAGAATTATTTGCGCGAACAGTCGAATTAACATTTAATCGCATTGATTCAGATGGCTGCACCTCAACGAATGACACGGTGTTATTTATGGCTTCAGGTGCTAGCGGAGTTAAATTGATGGGCGACGAACTTTCTCAAGCGCTATTTGAAGTCTGCAATTCTTTGGCGGAGCAATTAATTGCGGATGCCGAAGGAGCATCGAAAACAATCGCCATTAAAGTTATCAATGCAGCATCTGAAAGTGATGCTGTAAATGTAGGTCGAGCTAATGCGCGCAATAACCTCTTAAAATGCGCGATTTTTGGAAAAGATCCGAATTGGGGCAGAGTATTAGCAGCCACCGGCACAGCGAATGCAAAATTTGATGCTCTCAATATTGATGTCAAGTTAAATGGAATTCAAGTTTGTAAAGCAAGCTCGCCAGCAGCAGATAGAAACTTAGTAAATTTTGAAGATCGTTTAGTTGAGATAGAAATCAATCTCAATTCAGGCTCTGCTAGTGCCACTATTTTGACCAATGACCTTACCCATGATTATGTCCATGAGAATTCAGCGTACGCAACATGATAGTTATTAAATTTGGCGGTCACGCAATGACTGATTCATCTGGCGCTTTTGCAGAGGTCATTAA
>JBJOFF010000003.1:0-131305 GCA_046048895.1 Actinomycetota bacterium | reverse complement strand
TGTTGGTTCCACGTCGCGTTAAGCACCGCAAGCAGCACCACCCATCACGTAGTGGTGCATCAAAGGGCGGAACACAGTGCGCATTTGGTGATTACGGAATTCAAGCTCTAGAGCCTGCATACGTAACCAATCGTCAGATCGAAGCAGCACGTATTGCAATGACTCGCCACATCAAGCGTGGTGGAAAGGTTTGGATCAATATTTATCCAGATCGTCCATTAACAAAGAAGCCAGCTGAAACTCGTATGGGTTCCGGTAAGGGTTCTCCAGAGTGGTGGATTGCAAACGTAAAGCCAGGTCGCGTTATGTTTGAAATTTCAGGTGTTACTGAAGATATTGCATCAGAAGCTATGCGTCTTGCGATTCATAAGCTTCCAATGAAGTGCCGAGTTATCCGTCGAGAGGAGGCGTAATCAATGGCTACAACAACAGCAGAAGAGCTACGCCAGTTATCAGCAGAAGAGCTAACTAATAAGTTGCGCGAATCAAAGGAAGAGCTATTCAACCTTCGTTTCCAAGCAGCAACAGGTCAGCTCGAATCACACGGCCGTTTAGGTGCAGTGCGCAAAGAGATTGCACGTATCTACACAGTGATTCGTGAACGCGAATTAGGTATTGGAGGTGCTGCATAATGGCTAATAGCAATGAAGCTCAGTTAAATAGAGGTTTCCGCAAAACTCGTGAAGGCATTGTCGTCAGCGACAAGATGGATAAGACCGTAACTGTTCGCGTAGATGATCGCGTTAAGCACGGTTTATATTCAAAAGTTATGTCACGTTCAGTAAAGCTAAAGGCACACGATGAAGCAAATGCTGCAGGCATTGGCGATCGCGTGCTGATCATGGAGACTCGACCAATTTCTTCGACCAAGCGTTGGAGAGTTGTCGAAATCCTTGAGAAGGCTAAGTAATAGGTAATAGGGACAAAGAAGAGAGATATAAGAAATGATTCAACAAGAATCTCGACTACGAGTCGCAGATAACACAGGAGCTAAAGAGCTTCTCTGCATCCGCGTCCTTGGTGGTACTTCACGTCGCTATGCCGGCATCGGAGACATCATTGTCTGTTCTGTTAAGGATGCAATTCCTGGCGGACAGGTTAAGAAGGGCGAAGTTGTTAAGGCAGTAATCGTCCGCACTGTAAAAGAGAGCCGTCGCGCAGATGGTTCATATATTCGTTTTGATGAGAATGCAGCAGTTATTTTGAAGGCAGACGGCGAACCTCGCGGTACCCGTATCTTCGGACCAGTTGCACGTGAACTTCGCGATAAGCGATTCATGAAGATCATCTCATTAGCACCGGAGGTGTTGTAATGGCGAAGATTCGCAAGGGCGATACCGTTCAAGTAATCGCAGGTAAGGACAAGGGCCAGACCGGCAAAGTTCTATCTGTTGATGCAAATCGCATTCTGATTGAAGGCGTAAATCGCGTCAGCAAGCACACCAAAGAAACCACAGGTGATCGCGGTGCAAAGGTTGGCGGCATTCTTCACGTAGAGCGCCCAATCCATATTTCAAATGTCATGGTTGTTGGAGATGATGGCAAGGCAACTCGCCTCGGCTCACGCAAAGATGAAGCTGGCAAGAATGTGCGCGTTTCACGTCGCACCGGAAAGGACATCTAATGTCAACCGCTGTTGATGTGCGCTTAAAGGCGCGTTACAAAGCAGAAGTAGCACCTGCATTGCAGAAGGAATTTAACTTCGCAAACGTAATGCAGATTCCAACACTCTCTAAGATTGTTGTGAATATGGGTGTTGGTGAAGCTGCTCGTGATTCAAAGTTAATCGAAGGCGCAATCCGCGATCTAACAATCATCACAGGTCAGAAGCCACTTGTTACTCGTGCAAAGAAGTCAATTGCGCAGTTCAAGCTTCGCGAAGGTCAGCCAATCGGTGCTCACGTAACACTTCGCAACGATCGCATGTGGGAATTTATGGATCGTCTACTTTCGATCTCACTTCCACGTATCCGTGACTTCCGCGGTTTATCTCCAAAACAGTTTGATGGTAAAGGTAACTACACCTTCGGTTTAACCGAGCAGGTTGTATTCCCAGAGATCGAACAAGACAAGGTAGATCGCCCACGCGGTATGGACATCACAATTGTTACAACAGCATCAAACGACGATGAGGGACGCGCACTTTTGAAGATGCTCGGCTTCCCATTCAAGGAGGCGTAAGAAATGGCAAAAACATCTCTAAAGGTGAAAGCTAGCCGCAAGCCAAAGTTCAAGGTTCGCGGATATACACGTTGCCAGCGTTGCGGTCGTCCGCATGCTGTTTATCAGAAATTTGGAATCTGCCGCGTCTGCTTCCGCGAAATGGCGCACCGTGGCGAACTTCCAGGTATCACAAAGGCTTCTTGGTAAACCCCTACTTGATAAGTCCAAGTAAGAATTACTTGGAAACTATCTTGAGAAAGAATAAATAAAACAATGACAATGACAGATCCAATCGCAGACATGCTTGCACGTTTGCGTAACGCAAATGCTGCGTACCATGATTCGGTTTCAATGCCGTCATCATCGGTAAAGGCACGTATCGCTGAAATTCTTCAGCGTGAGGGCTATATCGCAGGTTTCCGCGTTGAAGATAATGCAAATGGCGTTGGCAAGACACTTGTACTTGATTTGAAGTTCGGTCCAAATCGCGAACGTTCAATCGCAGGTCTGCGCCGCGTATCAAAGCCAGGTCTTCGCGTATACGCAAAATCAACCTCACTTCCAAAGGTGCTTGGTGGATTAGGTATCGCAATTATTTCAACTTCATCTGGATTGCTTACTGATAAGCAAGCCAACAAGCAGGGCGTAGGCGGAGAAGTTCTCGCCTTCGTATGGTGATTACAGATGTCACGTATCGGTCGTAAGCCAATCACTGTTCCTTCAGGTGTTGAAGTAACAATCACTGGAAATGATGTTGCAGTTAAAGGACCAAAGGGTTCATTGTCTGTTGCAATTACAGAACCAATTAAGGTTTCAAAAGAAGGCGACGTATTAACAGTTGTTCGTCCAAATGACGAGCGTCTTTCACGTTCACTTCACGGTCTATCACGTACTTTGATTGCAAATGCAATTGAAGGCGTAACAAATGGATACTCACTACAGATCAACATCGTTGGTGTTGGTTACCGTGTGGCTGAAAAGGGTAAGGATCTTGAGTTCCAGCTTGGTTACTCACACCCAATTCTTTTCCAAGCGCCAGAAGGAATTACCTTCAAGGCTCCATCACAGACTGAATTAACAATTACTGGTATCGATAAGCAGTTAGTCGGAGAGACCGCTGCAAAGATCAAGAAGCTACGTAAGGCCGATCCATATAAGGGTAAGGGTCTTCGTCTACTTGGTGAACCAGTACGTCGTAAGGCTGGAAAGGCAGGTAAGAAGTAATGGGAATCTCTGTAAAGGTTCGTAAGGGTTCGGCTACCAATGCACGCGCTCGCCGTCACTTCCGTCTTCGTAAGAAGATTGCTGGTACCGCTGCACGTCCACGTTTAGTTGTCTCACGCTCTGCTCGTCACTTGTTCGTACAGATCGTTGATGATTCACAAGGCAAGACTCTTGCATACGCATCAACCATGGAAGATGCGCTACGTAAGTCATCTGCAGATAAGACTGGTAAGTCAAAGGAAGTTGGCGCGCTTATTGCTAAGCGTGGCAAAGATGCTGGCGTTACCGAAGTTGTCTTTGATCGCGGTGGAAATAAGTACCACGGTCGCATTGCAGCACTTGCTGATAGCGCACGAGAGAATGGATTGGTCTTCTAATGGCTGAGAACACAACAACAGTTGCTGCAGGAACTGCAGAAGGCGCAAAGGAAGATACACGCGGCAAGCGTGGCGGTCGCGGTCGCGATCGTCGCGAAGAGTCACCACGTGAGAAGAGCCCATACATCGAGCGCGTGGTATTTATCAACCGCGTTTCAAAGGTGGTTAAGGGTGGACGTCGCTTCGCATTTACAGCTCTAGTAGTTGTTGGCGATGGCAATGGTCTAGTTGGTGTTGGTTACGGAAAGTCAAAGGAAGTTCCGCAAGCAATTTCAAAGGCTGTTGAAGAAGCGAAGAAGTCATTCTTCAAAGTGCCACGTATTCAAGGAACAATTCCTCATCCAGTTCAAGGTGAGAAAGCTGCCGGAATCGTGTTGCTTCGCCCAGCTGCTCCTGGTACCGGTGTTATCGCTGGTGGTCCAGTTCGTGCAGTACTTGAGTGCGCAGGAATTACCGACGTACTTACAAAGTCACTCGGCTCAAATAATGCAATCAATATGGTGCATGCAACCGCAGTTGCGCTTCGTCAATTAGAAGCTCCATCAACAATTGCAGCTCGTCGTAACCGTCCACTTGAAGATGTTGCTCCTGCAGCGATTATTCGCGCATCACAACAACCAAGCGAGAAGGTATCTGATAAAGCTACAGACAAGGTAGGTGCGTAATGCCACGTTTGAAAGTTACCCAAATTCGTTCGAAGGTTGGCAATAAGCCAGAGCTACGCGACACTTTGCGTTCACTTGGTTTAAAGCGCATCAACGATGTAGTTGTTAAAGAAGATCGTCCAGAGATCCGTGGAATGGTTCATGCTGTTCGCCACTTGATCAAGGTCGAGGAGGTTGAATAAGAATGACACTAAAACTTCATCATTTACGTCCAGCACCTGGTGCTAAGAAGGCTAAGACTCGTAAGGGTCGCGGTGAGGCATCTAAGGGAAAGACTGCAGGTCGCGGCGGTAAGGGAACACGTGCACGTAACGTGGTCCGTATCGGCTTCGAAGGTGGTCAGCTTCCATTAGTAATGCGTCTACCAAAGCTTCGTGGATTTAAGAATCCAGCACGCGTTGAATATCAGGCTGTAAATGTCTCAACAATTAATGAGCTATTCCCTAAGGGTGGCGATGTAACTGTTGCAGATTTAATTAAGGCCGGCGCAGTTCGCGATAGCTACCCTGTTAAGGTGCTTGGCAATGGCGAAATCAGCGTCAAGGTAAACGTAACTGCACATGCATTCTCAGCATCAGCTGCTGAAAAGATCGCTGCTGCAGGCGGTTCAACTAAGACTCTGTAAGCGTTTCAACTTAGAATACGAAATTCAGATAGCGAGTAGGAGAAGATCTAATGCTTTCAGCATTTGGTAAGGCTTTTAAAACACCGGACCTTCGTAAGAAGATCTTCTTTACTCTCTCAATCATGGCGCTCTTCCGTTTCGGATCAGTAGTGCCAACACCAGGTGTCTCTTACACCAACGTGCAAGAGTGCTTGAACCAAGTTCAATCTGGTGGATTATTTGGATTAATTAACCTTTTCTCTGGTGGTGCGTTACTTCAACTCTCAGTATTCGCACTTGGCATCATGCCTTACATCACCAGCTCGATCATCGTTCAGCTTTTGACTGTAGTTATTCCACGTTTTGAAGCTCTTAAGAATGAAGGTCAATCAGGAACTGCAAAGTTAACTCAGTACACCCGTTACTTAACAATCGGTCTTGCAGTATTGCAATCAACCGGACTTGTCGCAGTAGCCCGTACACCAGGTCGCCTACTAAGTGGATGTACTCTGCCAATCATTCCTGATACTTCATGGCAGCGTATCGTCACCATGATTTTCGTAATGACCGCCGGAACCTCTGTAATTATGTGGCTAGGCGAACTAATTACTGATCGCGGTGTTGGTAACGGTATGTCAATCTTGATCTTTACCTCAATTGCAGCAGGATTCCCTGGCAACCTTTGGAGCATCCAAGTACAGAAGGGTTGGTTCGCATTCCTATTCGTACTTGCAGTCGGAATTCTGGTTGTGGCAGCGGTAGTTTTCGTCGAACAATCACAGCGCCGTATTCCAGTGCAGTATGCAAAGCGCATGGTCGGTCGCCAAACATACGGCGGCACCAGCACCTACATTCCGATTAAGGTTAACCAGGCTGGCGTAATTCCAGTGATCTTCGCATCTTCATTGCTCTATATCCCATCGCTAATTGTTAACTTCACAAATAGCACTGCAGGTTGGGCAGTTTGGATCTCACGTAACTTTGTACAGGGCGATCACCCAATTTATGTAGCTACATATGCGCTATTAATTATCTTCTTTACCTACTTCTATGTAGCAATCACATTTAATCCAGATGAGGTTGCAGATAATATGAAGAAGTACGGTGGATTTATTCCAGGTATTCGCGCAGGTAAGCCAACTGCAGAGTATCTACAGTATGTACTTTCACGTATTACTGCGCCAGGTTCTATTTATCTTGCGTTAGTTGCGATTATTCCAATCGGAGCTTTGATTCTCTTCGGAGCAACTCAGAACTTCCCATTCGGCGGAACTGCAATTTTGATTGTGGTTGGTGTTGGTCTCGATACTGCAAAGCAGATCGAATCACAGCTACAACAGCGCAGCTATGAGGGATTCTTAAAATAATGCGACTAGTCCTGGTCGGAGCACCGGGCGCAGGCAAGGGAACCCAAGCACAATTTCTTGCCGCGCACTTTGCAATTCCTCATATCTCTACTGGCGACATCTTCCGCGCAAACCTAAAAGGAAATACGCCACTTGGTTTGGAAGCGAAGAAGTACATGGATAAAGGCGAACTTGTACCGGATTCAGTTACAAATGACATGGTGAAAGATCGATTAAATCAAGGCGATCTTGATAATGGCTTCTTACTTGATGGCTATCCACGTAATGTTGCGCAAGCCGAAGTACTTCGCGCAGTATTGGCCGAAAAGGGAACTCCGCTTCATGCAGCTCTAGAACTTAGCGTTGATCAAGCAGAGATCGTTTCCCGTCTCTCTGGTCGTCGCGCCTGCCCAAATTGCCAGCGCACTTTCCATATTGTTAATGAAAAACCTGCAGTTGAAGGCGTTTGTGATGGCTGCGGAAGTGCATTGGTGCAGCGCGATGATGACAAGGCAGAAGTTATTAAGCGCCGTTTAGAAGTTTATGCAGAGCAGACCGAGCCGATCATCTCTTTTTATCGCAATGAAGGTTTATTGATTACCATCTCCGCATCAGGTCCAGTAAATGAAATTACGGACTCTGCAATCGCTGCGTTATCTCGCGTCAAGTAAATGAATAAAGGTAAGTAGTTTAAGCATGGCGATTGAGTTAAAGACTCTTGATCAATTAAAAACCATGCGCAAAGCGGGTCTATTGGTAGGCGAGACCTTGCAGTTACTGCGCGAAACCATCAAACCTGGCATGACTACCTCTGCACTTGATGCAGTGGCAGCAGCGAATATCAAACGCGGTGGTGGAAAATCTAATTTCCTTGGTTATCACGGATATCCAGCAACTATCTGTGTATCAGTAAATGATGAGATTGTGCATGGCATTCCCGGAGAACGCGTGATTCTTGAGGGCGATGTAGTTTCTATTGATTGTGGCGCGATTATTGATGGTTGGCATGGAGATGCCGCCTTTTCAGTAGTTGTTGGTGCAGCAGATCCAGCAGATCAAAAGATGTTGGAGACTTGCGAAGAATCAATGTGGCGCGGAATTGCAGCAGGCAAGAAAGGCGCCAAGCTCTCTGATATCGGTCATGCAATTGAAGAGTATATAAATTCCCAAGGCAAGTATGGAATTTTGCGTGAATATGGCGGACATGGAATTGGCACTGCCATGCACATGGAACCGCATGTACTTAATTTCGGAAAGCCAGGAAATGGTCCTGATTTAGTTGAAGGAATCTGTTTAGCAATCGAACCGATGATTACTCGTGGAACACATAAAACCAAAGTTTTGGGCGATGATTGGACTGTGGTTAGCCAAGATAAATCTCGTGGTTCGCACTTTGAAAATTCATATTGCATCGCCCCAGATGGCAAGCCATTTGTGCTGACATCGCTTGATGGCGGTAAGAGCGAATTGGGTCGCTTAGGCGTAGAAATCTCAGATTTACTCTAAAAGTTAAATAAAAGTTATCTAAATTCATTCATTTCGAGCGTTTTAACCTATAGGTTCGCACAATTCCCGACCTCGTTTACAAGGGAAAGAGAGAAAGAGCTAATGAAAACAAAGAAGTTTTTAGGCGCGATTACAGTTGCCGCAACTGCAGCGTTAGTTTTAAGCAGCGCTGCAACTTCATTTGCAGCGCCAAAGCCAGCATCTAAAGCGGTAGTGGGCGCAGATTGCACCGAAGCAGCAGCAAAGAGCGGCGCTAAAGCAGCAGGCAAAGGCGTTGATGGATCAGATCTAACTTGCATGATCGTTCAGACCGGTACATTGAAGGGTCAAGCAAAGTGGTGGTACAAGGATGTAAAGCCAATTTCAAAGCTTGAATGGGTTTCATCTTCAGGTGTTGGTGGCGGTTATGGCACCACTGCAATTGCATTCGCGGATGCAATGAAGGCTGAAGGCATGCTCGGCGATTACACCGTTTCTTATAAGTCAGGTGGCTCCGGAACTGTCGGTCTTGGTTATTTCCAAGATCAGAAGAATCGTTCTGATGTGGCATTCATTAATGGTTTTGCAATGGTTGCAGGTGTAGCCTCAACAAAATCTAAGTTGAAGCTCTCTGATAACACCCAAATTTCAGGCTTAATGCGTGAATGGGAAGCGATTGTGGTTCCTTCATCATCTAAGTACCGCACTATCAATCAATTACTAGATGACATCAAGGCAAATCCAAAGGCGATGCCAATTGCTGGTGGATCAAAGGGCACAGTTGACCATGTATTCATGGGACTACTAGTTGAGAAGGTTGGCGTTAAGGCAACTGATATGAACTACGTTCCATATGCAGGCGGCGGCGAAGTTACTACTTCAGTACTTTCAAAGCAGACAGTTGCTGGTGTTTCTGGAACCTCTGAATTTGCTTCATATGTGAAGGCTGGAAAGTTACGTGTATTGGCGCTTTCATCAGCAAAACCACTTGCTTCAATGAAGGGTAAGACTCTGATTCAGCAGGGCATCGATATGACATTTGGTAACTGGCGTGGATTTGATGCCCCAGGCGGACTTTCTGCGGCTGAGCGTCTAAATATGGCCAAAGTTGCGGATGTAGTTCGTGCAGGTAATGCATGGAAGGCAACGCTGAAGGCTAAAGATTGGACCGATCTTGAATTCCGCGGCAATGATTTCAAAGATTTCATTGAGGAACAGACGGTCTCAGTAACCAAGTTATTGGTAAGTCTAGGACTGGCATAAAAGTTAGCCTAAAAAGTTAACCTTTAAATTGAAGATCAAAAAAGAAGCAGTGGGAGAGCTCGCGTTTGCGGGCTCTCTTCTGCTGCTTGGCATTATTGTTTTAATTGATACCAAAAATATGTTGGTACCGCCAGGCTCTGGCAGCGTTGGTCCACAAGTATTTCCAACCATTATCGGCAGCTTCATCATCATCGTATCGATTGCGCTCGCAGTTGAAGTTTTGCGTGGAAATTATGGACAACCAGAAGGCACCGAATTTGGCGAGATTCACTCAAAGACGGATTGGAAAACTTTAGGAATGGTATCGGGTTCTATTTTGACCTATCCATTTTTAATTGAGAGCGCTGGCTTTGTAGTCGCTTCCACAGTGGTTTTCTTTGGAGTTGGATTTGCATACGGGGCTCGCAAGTTATTAAAGAATTTTTTAATTGCACTTATTTTCGCGTTAGTTGTTTATTTATCGTTTACTAAATTATTAAATGTAAATCTTCCGGCTGGCATTCTGGATGGAATCCTATGAGCAACATAGAATCTTTATTACAGGGTTTTGCTAGCGCGTTAACGCTCACCAATTTAATGTTCGGGCTATTAGGCACCATTTTAGGAACTCTCGTTGGTGTGCTACCTGGAATTGGTCCAGCTTTGGCAATTGCGTTACTGCTACCGATTACTTACACAATTAATCCAGCATCAGCGTTAATTATGTTTGCTGCAATTTATTACGGAGCGATGTACGGTGGATCAACCACTTCAATTTTGTTGAATACTCCGGGTGAATCTGGTTCGGTGATTACGGCACTTGAGGGCCATCAGATGGCTAAACGAGGTCGAGCTGGCGCAGCTTTGGCTACTGCGGCGCTGGGTTCTTTCGTAGCTGGCACGATTGCTACAGCGATATTGGCTTTTGCAGCTCCTTCGCTAGCTAATTGGGCGATTGAAGTTACTGCCGCGGATTACTTCGCGCTGATGTTAGTCGCCTTTATGACCGTAGGTTCGCTACTTGGCTCATCAATGATTCGCGGAATGGTCTCGCTATCAGTTGGTTTGGCACTTGGCTTAGTGGGATCTGATCTGCAATCTGGCGCCGTTCGTCTAACTTTCGGAAATCTACATGCTATTGATGGAATCGAAACTGTAACTGTAATTGTCTCAATCTTCGCACTTGGTGAAGCGCTTTATATTGCAGCGCGCGCCAAGGAGAGTGGTTGGTCAATTATTACGATGCAAGGTAAAGCTTTAATGACTAAAGCCGATATTCGCAGATCATGGAAACCATGGCTTCGCGGTACTGCGATTGGTTTTCCATTGGGTGTAATTCCTGCTGGTGGCTCAGAAGTTCCGACATTCTTAAGTTATTCAGTTGAGAAGAATCTCTCTAAAAATAAAGATGAATTCGGAAAAGGTGCAATTGAAGGCGTTGCTGGACCTGAGGCAGCGAACAATGCAAATGCGGCAGGTGCGCTAGTTCCGCTATTGGCACTTGGTTTACCAACTTCTGCAACTGCAGCGGTTATCTTGGTAGCTTTTCAAACTTACAACATTCAAGCTGGTCCACTGCTATTTGTGACAAATCCAGATGTAGTTTGGACTTTAATTGCAGCGCTATTTGTCGGTAACACCCTGTTATTGGTACTGAACTTGCCATTTGTAAAAGTTTGGGTGAAGTTACTTCATATTCCAAAACCTTATCTTTTTGCGGGAATTACCACTTTCGCACTCATGGGAGCATATGTTGCCAACAATGCCATCTTTGATTTATGGATTGCGCTTGGAGTGGCACTGATTGGATATGTATTCCGACGTTTTGGAGTACCGATCACCCCGCTAATTATTGGATTAATACTCAGCCCGATGGCCGAACTTCAAATGCGTCGCGCATTGCAAATTAGTGGCGGCGAAGTATCAGCTCTGTATACAACCCCGCTTTCAAAAGCGCTCTATCTGCTTCTTGCAGCAATCGTATTTACGCCATTTATCTGGCGAGCGATCAAAATGCGCGATATCAAGTGGCCAACTAGCAAGAAGTAATTAATGGCAGTTGAAGTCTGGGCTAAACGTTTATTAATTAGCTCTACCTTCACTCAAGCCACCATGTATGTGGTGCGTCCCTTCATCACTTATCGCGCAATTGAAATTGATGCCGGCGCCACTGCAATTGGTTTGATTGGAGCCATCTATGCGCTCTTTCCCGTTTTGCTTGCGCTCAAATTTGGTAGTTGGGTAGGTAAATATGGCGAAGGTAAATTTTTAGTTGTAGGCACCATCTCGCTAATTGCAACTTGCACTTCATTGCTTTTTGCAAATGATATTTATTCGCTTGCTATTGCTACCGCTTTAAGTGGATTAGCGCATTTAGCGTTAATGGTGGGTGGACAGACCATGGTGGCTTTGCGCGCACCAAAATCTGAGTACAACAGATTATTCGGTTACTACACCTTTAGCGCATCTCTTGGCCACACCTTTGGCCCAGTTATTGCTGGATTAGTTGCAGGTTCATTGGCAAATGGCATGCCACGAGAGAGTAACAATGCATTTATCTTTGCAATTCTTTTAGCGTCAATTGCGCTAGTGCCGACCTTCTCTTGGAGAAAGAGTGCACCAACGGTTAAAGCAGCGCAAGAGCAGAGTAGTACTTGGGCCGCAGCAAAATCGATGTTAGCGCGTAAAGAGATTTCATTGGCAGTATTTATTTCTATGGCTATCTCATCGACACTTGATTTGATTGTGATTTTCTTGCCATTGCTGGGTAAAGAGCGAGCCATCGATCCGGCGATTATTGGTTTGATTATTTCGTTGCGCGCCGTTGGTTCAATGATCTCTAGATTTTCACTTGGTTATGTAACAAAGAAAATTTCAGATAAGACGCTATTAATTACTACAACGACAATCACTATGTTTGCATGTATCGGAATGGTTTACACCTCGGATCCAATAACGCTTGGCGGATTGGTGTTTATCGCCGGACTTTCATCTGGTTTCGGTCAGCCGCTGACGATGGCATTAATTTCACTTAGGACTAAAGCAGATGAGCGGGCGCTTGCCGTCTCAGCTAGATTAACCGGCAATCGATTGGGGCAATTTTTGCTTCCGATGGCAGCGGGAGTCTTGGCAAACGGGTCTGGAGTAGGTGCAGTTTTCTGGTCTATGGCGGCGCTTTTAGGCGCGAGTTTGGTCGCTTCTGCTGCCGAATAACCTCGATTTGGTTGTTTTCAGGCTCATAAATAGAATTACTCTTCGCGCCTCAAATCGGGGCGGTTCAATTTAGGGACAGGCAGGGCAGTTGGCTAAAGAGGGTAGCGCCATCGAAATGGAAGGCGTTGTTGCTGAAGCTTTGCCTAATGCAATGTTCCGAGTTGAATTATCAAACGGACATAAAGTTCTTGCACACATCAGTGGCAAGATGCGAAAAAATTATATTCGCATCCTTCCTGCAGACCGTGTGATTGTAGAGATGAGTCCGTACGACCTTACCAAAGGTCGAATTATTTATCGTTACAAGTAATTGTAATTAACGGTAAATAGGTTTAGAAGGAGAACAAATGAAGGTGCAACCAAGCGTTAAGAAGATCTGCGATAAGTGCAAGGTCATCCGCCGCAAGGGACGCGTTATGGTCATTTGCGAAAACCTTCGCCATAAGCAGCGCCAAGGTTAATTCAGTAAAGAAAAAGTAAATAACGCGAAAAAAAGTACGCGTGATGCGACTTATTAGTTAGATGTGAATCTAATTAGTAAGACCTCCGGTCCGATAGGCCGGAGATAATGTTGAGAAACATTATGAGCATCGCGGAGGACCTATCGGAAACTAAAAGGAATATAGATGGCACGTCTTGTCGGTGTTGATCTTCCGCGCGAAAAGCGCTTAGAAGTCGCACTAACTTATATCTTTGGAATGGGTTTAACTCGTTCAAAGGAAACACTAAAGGCTACTGGTATCTCAGGTGATATCCGCGTTAAGGATTTACAAGAGCCAGATCTAGCAAAGCTTCGTGAATATATCGAAGCTAATTACAAAATCGAAGGTGATCTTCGCCGTGAAATCGCAGGCGATATCCGTCGTAAAGTTGAAATTCAAAGCTACCAAGGTATTCGTCACCGCAAGGGACTTCCTGTACGTGGCCAGCGCACACATACAAATGCGCGTACTCGTAAGGGTCCACGTGTAGCAATTGCAGGAAAGAAGAAGGTGACTAAGTAATGGCCGCTCCTAAGAAAGCCGCAGCTGCAACCACAACAAAGGCTGCTAAGGGCAAAGTTAAGCTTCGTAAGAAAGAGAAGAAGAACGTTGCTGCAGGACAAGCTCATATTAAGAGCACCTTCAACAACACCATCGTCTCTATCACTGACCCAACTGGCGCCGTAATTTCATGGGCATCATCAGGTCAAGTTGGATTTAAAGGTTCACGTAAATCAACACCGTACGCAGCACAGATGGCGGCAGAAGCTGCAGCTCGTCGTGCACAAGAGCATGGTTTGAAGAAGGTGGATGTATTTGTTAAGGGTCCTGGTTCAGGACGCGAAACAGCTATCCGTTCATTGCAGGCAGCAGGACTTGAAGTTGGGTCAATCTCAGATGTGACTCCAGCTCCACATAACGGCTGCCGCCCAACCAAGCCACGTCGAGTTTAAGGAAAGGTGTAACCAGAGAATATGGCTCGTTATACAGGTGCAGATTGCAAGCGCTGCCGTCGCGAAAAGGTAAAACTTTTCCTAAAGGGATCAAAGTGCGATGGACCAAAGTGTCCAATCGAATCACGTCCATACCCACCAGGACAGCATGGTCGTGGTCGCGGTAAGGAATCAGAGTACTTACTACAGATGCGTGAGAAGCAGAAGACTGCACGTATTTATGGTGTGCTTGAGAAGCAGTTCCGTTCATATTACGAAGAGGCTAACCGCCGCGCAGGTAAGACTGGTGAGAACCTACTTATCCTTCTTGAGACTCGCTTAGATAACGTGGTTTATCGTGCAGGTTTCGCGAAGAGCCGCGACATGGCGCGTCAGCTAGTTCGTCACGGACATTTCTTGGTTAATGGCAAGAAGGTAAACATTCCTTCATATCGTGTTTCACAATTCGATGTGATTGATGTACTTCCAAAGTCACATGACCTAACACCATTCATCGTTGCAAGTGCAGAATTTGGCGAGAAGTCAGTTCCAGCTTGGATGGAAGTTGTTCCATCACAGATGCGCATCATCGTTCACGGACTACCAAACCGTCAGGTGATCGATACTCAGGTACAAGAGCAACTAATCGTTGAACTTTACTCAAAGTAACAATATTTAAATTAAGAGAAGTAAGAAGAAGTAACCCAGAACGGGGATCAAATAGTGGATCCCCTCAAAGGAAAGAGGAGAAAACGTGCTTATTGCACAACGTCCAACACTTACTGAAGAAGTTCTATCAGAGCACCGCTCACGCTTCATTATCGAACCGCTGGAGCCAGGCTTTGGTTACACACTTGGTAACTCAATGCGTCGTACGCTGCTTTCATCTATCCCAGGTGCAGCAGTTACCAGCATTCGCGTTGCCGGTGCACTTCACGAGTTCACCACTCTTGAAGGCGTAAAGGAAGATTTAACTGAAGTTGTTCTAAACATCAAGAACCTAGTTCTTTCATCAGATAACGATGAACCAGCAGTGGCTTACATCCGTAAGTCCGGCTCTGGCGCAGTTACTGGTGCAGATGTTGCAGTCCCTGCCGGTGTAGAGGTTCATAACCCTGATCTTCACATCGCAACACTTAACGGCAAGGCGAACCTAGAGATCGAACTAACTATCGAACGTGGACGCGGTTATGTAACTGCAGTTCAGAACAAGGCAGTTGGCGCAGAGATCGGTCGCATTCCAGTTGACTCAATCTATTCACCAGTTCTAAAGGTGACTTACAAGGTTGAAGCAACACGTGTTGAACAGCGCACCGACTTCGATCGTCTAGTCGTAGATGTTGAGACCAAGGCATCAATGAAGCCACGCGATGCAGTTGCATCAGCTGGCCATACATTGGTTGAGCTATTCGGTCTTGCACGCGAATTAAATCTTGATGCAGAAGGTATCGATATGGGTCCATCTGTAATGGATGCAGCTTTAGCAGCAGACCTGGCGCTACCAATTGAAGATCTTGATCTAACAGTTCGTTCATATAACTGCTTGAAGCGTGAAGGCATTCATACAGTTGGCGAATTAGTTAATCGTTCAGAAGCAGATCTACTTGATATCCGTAACTTCGGAAGCAAGTCGATTGATGAAGTAAAGGCGAAGCTAATTTCAATGGGTCTCTCATTGAAGGATAGCCCAGCAGGTTTCGATCCAACTCAGCATGCGAATTACAACGCATATGACGACGAGTCAGCCGAATAAGTAGCGAGTAAGAAGGAAGAAAGAAAATGCCAACACCATCAAAAGGCCCACGCCTCGGAAGCGGTCCAGCTCACGAGCGTTTGCTTCTAGCAACACTCGCGGAACAGCTTTTCCAGCATGGCAAGATCACCACAACTGAGACAAAGGCAAAGCGTCTGCGCCCATACGCAGAGAAGCTAATTACCTTTGCAAAGCGTGGCGACCTTGCAGCACGTCGCGAAGTTCTTGCGAAGATCTCTAACAAGTCAGTAGTGCACACACTATTTACTGAAATTGGTCCGCGCATGGCAGATCGCAACGGCGGTTACACACGTATTACAAAGATCGGTCCGCGCAAGGGCGATAACGCTCCTATGGCCGTGATCGAGGTTTTGTAATAAAAATTTAGCATCCGTCATGAATCAACCCACTCTCATACCTGAGAGTGGGTTTTTTCGCGCCCGAATCACGCTTAGTTACGACGGCACTGATTTCTTTGGTTGGGGAAAGCAAAAAGATTACCGAACCGTGCAGGGCGAATTAGAGAACGCGCTTTTTACACTCTTCCAAAAAGAACTGGATACCGTCGTGGCGGGGCGCACTGATGCCGGAGTGCATGCGACAGGTCAGGTTTGTCATGTCGATCTACCTGAGAATGACTACACCGATATTGCTTATCGCTTAAATCGAATCCTTACAGAAGAGATTCGAATTAAATCGGTGGAACAGGCACCAACAGATTTTCATGCTCGTTTTGGAGCGTTACGCCGCCACTACATTTATAAAATCAAAGATGGCAATGGACTTATCGAACCAACTGCGCGTTTAGATATCACACCTTGGTATCGCGATTTAAATATTGAGTGGATGAACGAAGCAGCAGCCTCTCTTATTGGTACTAATGATTTCTTTAGTTATGCGCGTTTTCGCGAAAATGCCACCACAATTCGCGATCTACAGCGCTTTGAATTCGAACGAAATAGCGATGGTTTAATAATTGCCAAAGTTAGCGCTGATGCATTTTTATATAACATGGTTCGAGCGCTAATCGGAACCATGGTTTATATCGGAGAAGGTCGATTCCCGACTTCTTGGGCAAAAGAAATTTTAGATCAGCGCGAAAGACCATCGGATTCAGTAGTTTTCCCGGCAAAAGGACTTACTTTTGTCGGTGTCGATTACCCAGCAGATTCTGAATTAAAATCGCGCATCTTAAAGACTTTGCAACACCGCACAGTTGAAGCCGATAATGAGGACGAGTAATTGGGCCATATTGATGTAAGTGGAGTGGAGTATTCGCTCTCAGATGGCCGCGTACTACTTAATGAAGTCTCTTTTCGAGTGGGTGATGGACATAAAGTTGCCTTAATTGGTCCAAATGGATCCGGTAAAACCACGCTACTAAAAATGATTTCGGGAGATTTAGAACCGGAAGAGGGAAGTGTGGCAATTACTGGCGGACTTGGCGTGATGCGACAATTCATCGGAAGTGTGCGTGATGAATCAACGGTTCGTGATTTGCTACTTTCAGTTGCGCCAAAGCGCATCAGAGATGCGGCCGCTGCAATCAAAAGTACCGAAGCGCGCATGTATGAGACTGCAGAAGAGAAAGATCAGATGGCCTATGCCGAAGCAATTGTCGAATGGGGCGATGCAGGTGGCTATGACTTTGAAGTTATTTGGGATACCTGTTGCACGGAAACACTCGGCAAACCATTCGACAAAGTTGCAGGTCGATTAGTTAATACGCTCTCTGGCGGAGAGCAGAAGAAGCTAGTAGTGCGCGCACTTATGGAAGGGCCAGAGGAGACGCTCTTACTTGATGAACCAGATAACTATTTAGATGTTCCTTCAAAGCGATGGCTAGAGCAAGTAATCAAAGAGACTAAAAAAACTGTGCTCTTTGTGAGCCACGATCGCGAACTACTCGAAGAAGTTTCCACAAAAATAGTTGCGTTAGAGCAAGGCCATAATGGAAATACTGCTTGGGTTCATGGTGGAAAATTCTCCACTTGGCATGAAGCAAGACGCGCGAGAAATGAAAGATTTGCTGAAGTCTTGTTGCGTTGGGAACAAGAACATACTCGTTTAAAAGAGTTGGTGTTGACTCTACGTAATCAAGCAAAATCTTCACCAGATATGGCCTCTAAATATCGCGCCATGCAGACACGTTTGCGTAAATTCGAAGAACTTGGCGCACCACCTGCACCGCCAATCGAACAGAATGTACGGGTTGCACTTAAAGGTGGTCGTACTGGTGTTCGCGCACTTACCTTTGAAAACTTTGCATTAACAGGTTTAACGGAACCATTTAATTTTGAAGTATTTTATGGTGATCGCGTAGCGGTACTTGGCAAGAATGGCACCGGCAAATCGCACTTCCTGCGATTAATTGGCGGCGACAATACAGTTAAATACACTGGTGATTTTAAATATGGCGCACGAGTTGAAGTTGGCTACTTTGCCCAGACCCACGCTCATCCCGAATTTGAAAATAAGACTCTGCTTGAGATTTTATGGGAAGAACATTCGCTGCAACTAGGTGCTGCAAAGTCCGTGCTTGGTAAATACGAGATAGATCAAGCATCTAATCAAAAATTCTCACAACTATCTGGCGGACAGCAAGCTCGCTTTCAAGTTTTATTACTCGAATTAGCTGGAGATACTCTCTTATTGCTTGATGAACCGACAGATAACTTAGATTTAGCTAGCGCGGAATCACTTGAGAATGCGCTCAATCAATACGAGGGCACAGTGCTATCAGTGACTCACGATCGCTGGTTCTGCGGTGGATTTACAAGATTCTTGATATTTGGCGCTAATGGCCACGTATATGAGTCCAACGAGCCCGTTTTCGACCATTAATTTAGGGTAACTCTCAGCCTATAAGCCTCGTTTTGACCCTTTTCACGCTCAAAGGTAAAGTTTGCCCTCTGCCGGACCCAAAGGTCCGCTAGGTATATACATAAGTATAGAAATATTTAGAAGTTGTAAGGAGTAAGAAGCGTGCGCACATATAGCCCAAAGCCTGGCGATGCTGTCCGTAAGTGGTACATCATCGATGCAGAGGACGTTGTTCTAGGACGTTTGGCAACTCACGCTGCTGCGTTACTACGCGGAAAGCACAAGCCAACATTCGCAGCACACATGGATATGGGCGATTTCGTAATCGTTATCAACGCAGAGAAGATCTCACTTTCAGGTAAGAAGATCACTCAGAAGATGGCGCACCGCCACTCAAACTTCCCAGGCGGTTTAACTTCAACCGTTTACGGTGAATTGTTAGAGAAGCACCCAACACGTGCCGTTGAAAAGGCAATCAAGGGAATGCTTCCAAAGAATTCAATTGGTCGCGCACAAGCTACCAAGCTAAAGGTTTATGCAGGTGCAGAACATCCACATGCATCACAAGCTCCAACACCATATGTATTTGATCAAGTTTCACAGATTGTAAAGAAGTAATAGGAGATATAAGTGTCAGATAACAATTTGCTAGAAGATGATGTAACTCCAACTTCTTACTCTTCATCAACCCCGGCAGCAGCAACTAACCGTCCAGCAGTTAAGGCACCAGGTGCTGGTACCGGTCGTCGCAAAGAGGCTGTAGCACGCGTTCGCTTAGTACCAGGTTCAGGTCGCTGGGTTGTAAATGGCAAAGCGCTTCCTGACTATTTCCCAAATAAAGTTCACCAACAATTAGTTTCTGAACCATTCCGCACTGTCGGTGCAGAGAATCAGTACGACATCTTTGCTCGCATTGATGGCGGCGGAGTTTCTGGCCAAGCTGGTGCGTTACGTCTTGGTATCGCTCGTGCGCTAAATGCAATCGATGTTGATGCAAATCGTCCAGCGCTTAAGAAAGCTGGATTCTTAACACGTGATGCACGTGTTATCGAGCGTAAGAAGTACGGCCTAAAGAAGGCACGTAAGCGCTCACAGTACTCAAAGCGTTAATTCTTATAGGAATTACTCCTACTTAAGAATATGGAGAAGCGATTATTCGGTACGGATGGAATCCGTGGCCTTGCTAATCGCGATTTAACTGCTGAACTCGCACTCAGTGTATCTGTCGCAGCTGCGCATATTCTCGTTGAGTCGGTAAAGGACCATCGCCCTAAAGCCATAGTAGGTAGTGATTCGCGCGCCTCTGGAGAGTTTCTAGAAGCTGCAGTAGTTGCTGGATTAACAAGCGCGGGCGTTGATGTCTATCGCGTCGGAGTATTACCTACGCCAGCGATTGCATATCTAGTGGCATCAAGTGGCGCTGATTTAGGAGTAATGCTCTCTGCATCTCATAACCCGATGCCAGATAACGGAATCAAATTATTTGCACGTGGTGGCGGAAAGTTAGATGATGCAATTGAAGATCAAATTCTAAAGCGCATGGGCGAACCTTGGGAGCGTCCAACTGGTCGCAACGTTGGTCGAGTAATTGAAGATAAAGATGCAGCTAATCGATATATCCAACATCTACTCTCAACAGTAAATTCCAAACTTGATGGCCTTAAAGTTGTGGTTGATTGCGCAAATGGTGCCGCAAGTTTTGTAGCTCCAGAGACTTTACGTAAAGCAGGTGCAGAAGTAATAGCGGTGGCTAACACTCCAGATGGTTGGAACATTAATGATGGTGTTGGTTCGACGCATTTAGATTTCTTAAAAGCAGCGGTCAAAGCAAATGGTGCAGATTTGGGAATTGCACATGATGGCGATGCTGATCGTTGCTTGGCAGTTGATGCGGATGGAAACGAAGTAGATGGCGATCAAATAATTGCAATATTGGCTTCGGGTTTAAATTCACGCGGCGAACTTCCAAAATCCACAGTAGTCGCAACAGTGATGAGCAATTTAGGTTTCTTTAAGGCTATGGAAGCAGCGGGAATTCAAGTTGAAGTAACTAGCGTTGGAGATCGCTATGTTCTAGAGAAGATGTTGGAAGCGGATTTAGCCTTAGGTGGCGAACAATCAGGCCATGTTATTTATCGTAAATTTGCTAATACTGGCGATGGAATATTGACCGCACTGATGTTGCTGCAAGAGTTGAAACGCTCCGGCAAATCTCTTAAAGAGGGAGCCGCAATTATGCAGAAGTTCCCGCAAGTATTAATTAATGTGAAAGATGTTGCTAAAGAGAAACTTGCAACTTCCGAAGCTATAAACGAGGCAGTTGCCAAGAGCGAAGCAGAGTTAAATGGTGCAGGACGCGTTCTGCTTCGAGCATCGGGCACTGAAGCGTTGGTTCGCGTGATGGTTGAAGCCTCCACTGATACTCTTGCCTCTAGCGTGGCAGCGCAATTGGCAGAGGTAGTTAAACGAGAACTGGGGTCTTAAAGTGTGCGGAATTGTGGGATACACAGGGCCACAATCTGCAGTCACACCATTAATTGAGGGCCTACGCCGACTGGAGTACCGCGGATACGATTCCGCTGGAATCGCACTCGGCACTTCTAATAAATTATTTGTAGAGAAAAAAGCTGGAAAGTTAGCCAATCTAGAAGGTGCGCTTAGCCAAGTTCCTGAAGTCCACTCTGGCATTGGCCATACCCGTTGGGCAACCCATGGCGGTCCTACAGATCGAAATGCACATCCACATTTAGATAATGAAGGAAAGTTAGCCGTTATCCATAATGGCATCATCGAAAATTATTCAGAGCTAAAAGCCGAACTAGAGCAGCATGGCCATAAGTTTGAATCCGAAACTGATACTGAATCTGTCGCACATTTACTCAGTGATTTACGTAAAGAAAATAATGGCGATTTAACCATTGCGATGCGCGAAGCCGTTAAGCGCTTACGTGGTTCATTTACGCTACTTGCAGTACATGCAGATAAACCAGATTTGATTGTCGGAGTTCGTCGTAATTCACCTTTAGTTGTTGGGCTTGGCGATGGTGAAAATTTCATGGCATCCGATGTGGCCGCTTTTATTGAATATACAAAGCGCGCTGTTGAATTGGGCCAAGATGAAGTGGTCACAATTACCCCTAATTCAATTTCAATTACTGATTTAGCAGGCACGGCACTTGCACCACGTGAGTACGCAATTACTTGGGATGCGGCGGCAGCGCAAAAGGGCGGCTTTGCGCACTTTATGCTCAAAGAGATTTTCGAACAGCCTAAAGCAGTCGCGGATACTTTGATTGGCCGTTACGTAGATGGCCGAATCTCTTTAGATGAATTAAATTTAAGTGATGCAGAGCTAAAGAGTTTGCAGAAGATAGTGGTGCTCGCTTGCGGTACTGCGTATCACGCCGGGTTGGTCTCTAAATATGCCATCGAAAAGTGGGCCAATATTCCGGTCGAAGTAGAGCTAGCTTCAGAATTTAGATATCGCGATCCCATCGTTGATAAGAACACATTGGTAATTGCCATTTCGCAATCTGGCGAAACTATGGATACTTTGATGGCGTTACGACATGCAAAGGAGTATGGCGCGCGAGTATTGGCAGTCTGCAATACCAATAGCTCAACAATTCCGCGTGAATCAGATGCCGTCATTTACACCCATGCGGGCCCAGAGATTGCGGTGGCCTCGACCAAAGCTTTACTTACTCAGATTGTGGCAACTTTCTTAATTGGTTTGCATTTAGGTGAAGTCCGCGGCACATTAAATACTTCGCAAGTGTCTGAGATTTATAACGAGATGCTAGAACTGCCAGCGAAGCTAGAACAAATTTTAGAAACCGTCGAACCGCTTCGTGAATTAACTAGAAAATTTGCTGAGAAAAATACGGTGCTCTTCTTGGGTCGCCACGTGGGATTTCCGGTTGCACTCGAAGGTGCCTTAAAACTCAAAGAACTCGCATACATACATGCTGAAGGTTTTGCAGGCGGCGAACTCAAACACGGTCCGATTGCTTTAATCGAAGAGGGCACTCCAGTAATTGCGATTGTGCCAAACACTCACGAACACGGATTAGATGAAAAAATGCTCTCTAATATTCAGGAAGTTAGAGCACGCGGCGCAAAGGTAATTGCAATTGCTGCCGAAGGAATTGAGATACCTGGCGCCGCTCATGTAATTCGCATTCCAGCTTGCCCTCAGATGTTGCAGCCCGTTTTAGCAACAGTACCGCTACAAGTTTTTGCATATGAAATGGCCTGTGCCCGTGGAACTGATGTAGATCAGCCGCGTAACTTGGCTAAATCAGTAACGGTGGAATAAGTGGAGCTGCGCCGCAAACAGTTCAATCGCGCCCTGAGATGGGCGGGGTTACTTTTAATTGGATTTTTAATTGTGACTCAGCAAGTTATTACAAATGGTCCACTAATTTCGCTGGATGCCAAAATTTTTAATGCCACGCGACCATCTTTATCTGCGCTAGAACGAGTAATTCTGCTGCGTATAGATAATTTAGGTTTGCGTGGAGTCACTGCCACGATTCTGTTGATCACCGCTTTTTTTATTGCGCGTAGGTTTAAATCTTGGCGCCCGCTTAATCTCTCAATTCTTGCCGTATTGGCTTTGAATTTAGTCGTGGGTTTAGCAAAGTTAGGAATTGGCCGCACTAAACCAAGGCTAAATGTGGATTTGGTTTATGCCGGTGGGCTCTCTTATCCATCCGGACATGCCTCTAATGCCATTTTGACCTGGGGAGTATTGGCTTACATTCTTTACAGATACTCACATCCAGATGCTTGGCATCCATATGCAATGGGTGCGCTAGCAGGCGCGATTTCATTAGCAGTCTGTATCGTCTCAGCTTTCAGAAATACCCACTGGTTAAGCGATTTATTAGGCGGATTATTCATCGGCGGCGCGCTCTTGGTTATGGTTATCGCCGTAGATAGGTATGTGCCCTCTGAAAAGCAGACCAGATAGCGAATAAATATGATCGATGGCATTGGCATAGATGTAGTTGATATTGCGCGCTTCCAAGAATCGCTAAAGCGCACTCCTGGACTTAAAGATCGCATATTTACCGACGGCGAAAAAAGTAAGGGTATCAATTCTTTAGCGGCACGCTTTGCAGCAAAGGAAGCTTTAGCTAAAGCGCTCCACGTTCCAGCAGGGTTAAATTGGCACGATTGTGAAGTAGTCAATCTCGAAAGTGGTCGCCCAGTATTTTTATTTCGCAATCAAATAGCAGATTTAATTGATGGAGCCGAAGTCCACTTAACGCTCTCACATGATGCCGGAATTGCATCTGCAATGGTGGTTATCGAACGATGAGAGAAGTCATTATCGATTTAAAGGCGCTAAAAGAGAACTTTAAATATATAAAAACCAAAGCTGAAGTTCCGGTACTGGCGATTGTAAAAGCAGATGCATATGGACATGGACTAATTCCGTGCGCAAAGGCCGCTAGCGAAGCTGGCGCTGATTATCTAGGAACCGCGCTTTTAGAGGAGGCAATTGCCATTCGTGAGGCTGGTATCAAGACTCCACTTTTGGCTTGGTTAAATCCACCTGGTCTAGATTTTGCAAAAGCGGTATCGCTTAATATTGAAATCGGGGTTTCATCACTTGCCGTCTTTGATGAAGTCAATCAGATTCCTGGTGCGAAAATTCATTTAAAAGTCGAAACCGGTATGGGACGTAATGGTTTCTCAAATGAATGGCCGGAGTTATTAACTAGAGATTTAAGCAAAGTAGTTGGCGTCATGATGCACTTTGCACGAGCTGATGAACCTGAACAATCACAGAATCAATTGCAAATTGCTAATTTTGATAAATTGGTTGCGCAGTTACATGAAAAAGGCGTTAGGCCAATTCGCCACATTTCAAATACCGCAGCGACGCTCTCCAATCAAAGCGCCAAATATGACATGGTGCGAGTTGGTATTGCCATGTACGGTCTTTCACCTTTAGGCAGAGATGTAAATTTAAAACCAATTATGAAGGTGCGCGCTAAGTTGGTATTGGTTAAAGAATTGCCAGCTGGACATCCAATTGGTTATGGCGCCACCGCAATTACAAAAGCTGCCACTAAAATTGGAATTGTTGGCATGGGATATGCAGATGGAATTCCTCGTAACGCAGGTAGTAGCGCAGGCGTAACTTTTAATGGGCAGAGCGCTCCGTTAATAGGGCGCGTTTCAATGGATCAAATCGCAGTGGACTTGGGGCCTGATTCCATTGGGCAATCTGGTGATTGGGTTACCGTCATTGGAGAGAATTACGATGCATACGAGTGGGCCAAAGCTTGCGGAACTATTCATTATGAAATAACTACTCGCATGGCGCCAAGAATTAAACGTAGCTATGAAAATTAATTCACCTGAAGAGATGCAGGCACTTGGTCGCAGACTTGGCGCAGTACTTAAAGTTGGAGATGTGGTTGCACTTATTGGACCGCTAGGAGCTGGCAAGACGGAGTTAACCAAAGGGATTGCTGCGCAATTTGGTATTGAAGAGGTAACTTCTCCGACTTTTGTGATCGCTCGTAGCTACAAATCTGAACCAGCGCTAATACATATGGATGCCTATCGACTTCTAGACGGTGCAAATCCACTACTAGAGCTAGAAGATTTAGATTTAAATGCAGAGAACGCCATCACCATAATTGAGTGGGGCGGCGAATTGGTTGACCATATTTCTAGTGATTTTCTAGAGGTTCATATCAACCGAGATAGTGAAATCCGCGAAGTAAGTTTTGTCGGCCATGGCCAACGTTGGCAAGGATTTTCACTTTGAAAACCACTTTAGCAATAGATACCGCTACTGCGCGTACCCAATTCGCTATTCTCAAAGGCGAAACTCTGCTCTGGCAAGAGGTAGAAGATGGCGCTACGACCCATGGTGATGTGCTGGCAAAATTTGGGGCTTTAGCTGCGAAAGAGAGTATTGATCAAGTAATTGTAGGAATGGGGCCAGGTCCATTTACTGGTTTACGTACCGGAATCATCTTTGCGCAGAGTTTTGCATTTGCAAAAGGGTTACCAGTGCATGGAATCTGTTCACTCGATGCTATTGCTCATGGAATTGAGTTACCGGAATTTATCGTGGCCACTGATGCTAGACGCAAAGAGTTATATTGGGCGAAATATGTAGATGGCAAACGTATGGGAGATCCATTGGTAAGCGCGCCAAGTGAAATTCCAGAGCTTCCTATCTTTGGTGAAGGTGCGCTCAAATATTCACTAACTTCAGATACGGAACATTTATATCCAAAATTAATTTCATTTCCACGGCTGGCACATGTCAATGAGCCGATGTATTTACGTCACCCTGATGCAGTGGCCACGGTAGATCGAAAATGATTACTTATCGCGAAGCTACCGCACTTGATATTCCAATTTTAGTTTCACTGGATCGCAAATGTTTTCCAACTACCGCTTGGCCGGCTGATCAATTCCGCGGCGAAATTGGTAAACCGACCAGATTCTTTTTAATAGTAGAGAAAGATTCGCAAGTTATCGCTTATGCCGGTGCTTTTTTGCCCAATGCAGGTGGTGAAGGTGACATTATGACGATTGCAGTTCAATCAGAATTTCGTCGCCAAGGCATCGCCAAAGAGCTGATTTCCCGCCTAGAGAGCTGGGCTAAAGCTCGTGGCGCGATTGCCATGATGTTAGAAGTCGATGTAAATAATGCCGAAGCCATCTCGCTTTATTCAAAGTTAGGTTACGAAGCTTTAAATATCCGCAAGAATTATTATGGATACGGCCAAGATGCCCAAATAATGAGGCGAGGGTTATGAGTTTAGTAATCGGAATTGAAACTTCATGTGATGAAACTGCAATTGGAATCGTCCGCGATCGCACCTTACTTGCAAATGTAATTTCATCAAGTATGGATGAACATGCTCGATTTGGTGGAGTGGTTCCAGAGATTGCTAGTAGAGCTCACTTAGAGGCATTTTTAAATGTACTTCGCCAAGCGCTACAAGATGCCAACGTCAAACTTGACGATGTTGATGCGATTGCAGTTACCGAAGGTCCTGGGCTAATTGGCGCGCTCTTAGTTGGGGTAGCGGGTGCGACCGGACTTGCAACAGCTCTTGATAAACCACTTTATGGTGTCAATCATCTTTCATCGCACATTGCAGTTGATTACTTAACGCATCAAGATGCAATCGAACCTACCATAGCGCTATTAGTAAGTGGTGGTCACTCATCAATATTGCAGGTAAATAACATCACTAATGATGTTAAGAAACTTGGCGCTACCATGGATGATGCAGCCGGAGAAGCATTCGACAAAATTGCGCGCATTATGAATTTAGGTTTTCCTGGTGGACCGGCAATTGATAAAGAATCAGCATTTGGTGAGATCAATATTGATTTTCCACGTGGATTAACTACTGCAGAAGATTGGCGAACTCGGCCATATAACTTCTCATTCTCTGGACTTAAAACGGCAGTTGCCAGATATTTAGAGCAGACCTCAAATTATGTCCGCGCCGATGTAGCCGCATCTTTCCAAGAAGCAATCGTCGATGTGCTGCTTCAGAAATCATTGCGCGCTTGCAAAGATTCCGGAATTGATCGATTGGTAATCGCAGGTGGCGTAGCCGCAAATTCCAGATTGAGGGCAGTGGCTATGGAGCGCTCGGAAAAGGCGGGGGTTCGGCTTCATATTCCAAGCCCTGGGCTCTGTACCGATAATGGCGCGATGGTCGCATCCTTGGGCTCATTGATGCTCTCAGGCGGAATTGCGCCTAATGGGGCGCTGGCAGACTCCGCTTTGGCGTTTTAAGCTCGATTTTGATTATTCTCTCAGAATTATTAAATTTAGCACTGTAACCCTGCGAGTGCTAACTGCGCTCGGACAGGGATTGAATCCAACAAATATAAATGAAGGAGCAATCAATGGGCATCAAGCCACTTGAAGATCGCATTGTTGTTAAGCCAGCAAGCGCAGAGCAGATGACTGCATCAGGTCTAGTAATTCCAGATACTGCAAAAGAGAAGCCACAAGAGGGCACCGTTGTAGCTGTTGGACCTGGCCGCTTTGATGATGGCGTTCGCGTTCCAATGGATGTAAAAGTTGGAGACGTTGTTCTTTATAGCAAGTACGGCGGAACTGAAGTTAAGGTAGGCGCAGATGACCTACTAGTTCTCTCAGCTCGCGACATCCTAGCCATCGTAGAAAAATAGTAGAAAAGTAGAATAAAAATGGCTGGCAAACAATTACATTTTGATGAGGTTGCTCGTCGCGCTATGGAGCGCGGTGTCAACATTTTGGCGGATACCGTAAAGGTAACGCTTGGCCCTAAGGGTCGTAACGTAGTTATCTCTAAATCTTTTGGTGCACCAACGATTACAAATGATGGCGTGACAATTGCAAAAGAGATCGAACTATCTGATCCAGCCGAGAATATGGGTGCGCAGTTAGTTAAAGAGGTAGCAACCAAGACCAACGATGTCGCTGGCGACGGAACTACAACTGCAACTGTGCTTGCACAAGCAATGGTTAAAGAAGGTTTACGTAACCTTGCAGCAGGCGCGCAACCAATGGATCTAAAGCAGGGCATTGAAGCTGCTGTTGCAAAGGTTTCCGAGACTCTACGTTCACATGCCACACCAATTAGCGGTAAAGAACAGATTGCAAACGTTGCGACAATTTCTGCGCAAGATCGTGCAATCGGTGAATTAATCGCCGAAGCAATGGAAAAAGTTGGCAAAGATGGCGTGATCACAGTCGAAGAGTCATCAACAACTGCGTTGGAATTAGATTTCACCGAAGGTATGCAGTTCGACAAGGGCTTTATCTCGCCTTATTTCGTAACGGATACCGATCGCATGGAAGCAGTTCTGGATGACCCATATATCCTGATAACAGCTAATAAAATCTCAGCGCTCGCAGAGTTATTGCCGATCCTGGAAAAAGTGGCGCAGGCTTCAAAACCGCTCTTAATTATTGCTGAAGATGTAGAAGGCGAAGCACTTTCAACTCTAGTTGTAAACAAGATGCGCGGAGTATTTAACTCGGCAGCAGTTAAGGCGCCAGGCTTTGGCGATCGTCGTAAGGCGATGTTGCAGGATATGGCAATTCTTACTGGCGCTACTGTTGTGACGACAGATATCGGAATGAAGCTGGATCAAGTTGGTCTTGAAGTACTGGGTCGCGCTCGTCGTGTAGTTCTAGATAAAGACAACACCACCATCGTTGATGGCGCAGGAGAGAAGCAGCGCGTTCTAGATCGCATCAGTGAACTTCGCAAAGAGATTGAAGTTACCGATTCAGATTGGGATCGCACCAAGCTACAAGAGCGTTTAGCGAAACTTGCTGGCGGGGTCTGTGTAATCAAAGTTGGCGCACATACTGAAGTTGAACTAAAAGAGAAGAAGCATCGCCTCGAGGATGCTATCTCTGCAACTCGTGCAGCGGTAGAAGAAGGAATCGTGGTTGGTGGCGGCGCAGCGCTCGTGCATGCAGTTGATTCACTAGAAGGCGATCTTGGCTTTACCGGTGATAAGGCAGTTGGCGTTCGCTTAGTTCGCAAAGCGGCTGACGAACCACTTCGTTGGATTGCAGAGAATGCTGGTCTTGAAGGTTATGTTGTTGTCTCAAAGGTTCGCGCAATGAAGCCAAATGAAGGTTACAACGCGGCGACTGAAGTTTATGGCGACTTAATCAAAGATGGCGTTATCGATCCTGTTAAGGTAACTCGTTCGGCACTTGCAAATGCCGCATCAATCGCGGCAATGTTCATTACAACTGAAGCAGTGGTATTCGAACGCAAGGAAGAAGAAGTTGCTGATGCCGGTCATGGACATAAGCATGGTCCAGGTGGTCACACCCACTAATCCAATTAATCCAATTAATTAGCGAAAATCCGCCTCAAAATGGGGCGGATTTTTTCTATATATAAGCGGCAGATAAGATTGCGGCTTATTCAGAAGGGGCGGCAATGAGCGAATTCGAGAAAGTAGCGATGCTCGGCCTGACCTATGACGATGTCTTATTACTTCCAGGCCCATCAGAGGTCGTGCCCTCCGAAGTCGAAACCGGCACTTGGCTGACTCGTAAAATCAAATTAGATATTCCATTGGTTTCATCTGCCATGGATACTGTTACCGAATCAAAGATGGCGATTGCAATTGGCAAAGCTGGCGGAATCGGAATCATCCACCGTAATCTTTCGATTGAAGATCAAGTAACGCATGTAAAGCTAGCGAAGAATGTTGGGCTAGTGGGTGCGGCAGTTGGTGTTGGCGAAGATGGTTTTAAGCGCGCTCAAGCTTTAATCGAAGCAGGCGTAGATGTAGTCGTCGTTGATACTGCGCATGGACATCACCGCGCAGTGCTGGATGCAATCGAACGCGTTAAGAAGTTCTCGTCTGAAATTCAAGTTATTGGTGGAAATATTGCCACGCGTTCCGGTGCGCAAGCTTTAATTAACGCAGGTGCAGATGGTGTAAAAGTTGGCGTTGGTCCAGGATCGATTTGCACTACTCGTGTTGTGGCCGGTGTTGGCGTTCCGCAAATTACCGCCATCATGGAAGCCAATAAAGCTTGCAGTAAAGCAGGTGTGCCGCTAATTGCTGATGGTGGTCTGCAATATTCAGGTGACATTGTTAAAGCCATTGTGGCGGGTGCAAATACGGTAATGCTTGGATCGCTCTTTGCTGGTTGCGATGAATCACCATCTGAATTGGTAGAGATAGATGGCGTTAAATTTAAGGTATATCGCGGCATGGGCTCACTTGGCGCAATGCAATCTCGCGGCGAACAGAAGTCATACTCTAAAGATCGCTACATGCAGGATGATGTGCTCTCTGAAGATAAATTAGTTCCAGAAGGAATTGAAGGAAAGATTAAATATCGCGGTCCAGTTAGCTCTGTTGTCCATCAATTAGTTGGCGGGCTACGAAGCGGAATGGGATATGCCGGAGCGCCAGATATCGAAACGCTACGTCGCGAAAGCCAATTAATTCGTATTACCGCTGCAGGTTTAAAAGAGAGCCACCCACACGATATCTCTGAAATAAAGGATGCGCCGAATTATGCAAAATAGCATTGAAATTGCACCTGGCAAGCGTGCTCGAGTCGCTTATTCATTCGATGATATTGCCGTAGTACCGAGTCGTCGCACTCGCGATCCAAAAGATGTTTCAACTGAGTGGCAGATTGATGCATATAAATTTGATATTCCAATGTTGGCGGCGCCAATGGATTCAGTGGTCTCTCCTGAAACAGCGATCGAAATTGGCCGTTTGGGTGGATTAGGCGTACTTAATTTAGAGGGACTTTGGACTAGATACGAAGATCCACGAGTACCACTTGGCGAAATTGCATCGATGCCAGAGAAGAACGCTACTAAGCGTATGCAAGAGATTTATGCAGCTCCGATTCGTCCTGAGTTAATTAAAGAACGAATCCAACAGATTCGTGATGCCGGAGTCACAGTTGCGGCATCGCTATCACCTCAGCGCACTGCAGAATTTCATAAAGATGTGGTGGCAGCAGGGGTAGATATTTTCGTAATTCGCGGCACCACCGTTTCGGCAGAACATGTCGGTTCTGGCGAAGCGCTAAATCTAAAGAAATTTATTTACGAACTAGATACTCCGGTAATAGTTGGTGGAGTAGCAAACGGAACTGCAGCGTTGCATTTAATGCGCGCAGGTGCTGCTGGTGTTTTAGTTGGATTCGGCGGCGGCGCATCACATACCACCCGAAAAGTTTTAGGAGTGCAAGTTCCGATGGCCTCCGCAGTCTCAGAAGTTGCTGCAGCGCGTCGCGAATATTTAGATGAATCTGGTGGACGTTATGTGCATGTAATCGCAGATGGTTCAGTTGGACGCTCTGGCGATATTGCTAAAGCAATTGCCTGTGGTGCAGATGCAGTAATGATGGGTTCACCACTTGCCAAAGCAACACAAGCGCCAGGACTTGGTTGGCACTGGGGATCTGAAGCGCATCACCAAGAACTACCTCGCGGAGAGCGCGTAGCAGTCGGAACTGTTGGTTCGCTAGAAGAGATTCTCAATGGCCCATCACATTCATCAGATGGTTCTATGAATATGTTTGGTGCGCTACGTCGCGCAATGGCGACTTGCGGATATTCAAACTTAAAAGAGTTCCAACGCGTTGAGGTTTTGATTACGCGTGCCTAATCAGAGGAACGGTGTCTTAGTTGTTGATTTTGGCGCTCAATATGCGCAGCTAATTGCGCGTCGAGTTCGTGAAGTTAGCATCTACTCAGAGATCGTTCCTTCGCATGTAACTGCTGCCGAAGTGAAACATAAGAATCCAGAAGCAATCATTCTTTCCGGTGGTCCAGCTTCTGTTTATGCGGATCATGCGCCTTCATTTGATACTGAAATTCTTAATTTAGGAATTCCAGTCTTTGGCATCTGTTACGGCTTTCAAGCAATGGCTAACGCGCTTGGTGGCGAAGTTACCAAAACTGGAAAATCGGAATTTGGTCGCACCAAGTTAGCTGCCAAAGAATCGAAATTATTTAAAGAGATTCCATTATCGCAATTGGTATGGATGAGCCACGGAGATGCCGTAACCAAAGCTCCAGCTGGATTTGCAGTCTGCGCCGCAACCGAAGATACGCCAGTGGCTGCTTTTGAGAACGAAAGCGGCCAAATTGCTGGTGTTCAATTCCATCCAGAAGTTTTACATTCCGAATATGGCCAAGCACTTTTACATAATTGGTTAATTAATATCGCAAAATGTAACCCAACCTGGACAACACAAAATATTGCGGAGGCAGAGATTGCCAAGGCTAAAGCGCAGATTGGTGATAAAAGAGTTATTTGTGGTCTATCTGGCGGCGTAGATTCAGCAGTCGCAGCAGCCATTATTCAACGCGCAGTCGGACATCAACTTACCTGCGTATTCGTAGATCACGGTTTACTTCGTACCGGAGAAGCCGAACAGGTAGAGCAAGATTTCGTAGCGGCAACTGGCGTTGATCTAGTAATTGTTGATGCCAAAGAGCAATTTTTAACTGCGCTGAAAGGCGAAAAAGATCCTGAAGCCAAGCGGAAAATCATTGGCCGCGAATTTATTCGTTCATTTGAAAAAGCGGCACGAGATATCGCTGCTGGCGGCGAAGTCGAATTCTTAGTTCAGGGCACGCTCTATCCAGATGTCGTTGAATCAGGCGGCGGCACCGGAACTGCAAATATTAAATCGCATCATAATGTTGGCGGATTACCTGATGATTTAAAGTTTAAATTGGTAGAACCACTTCGATCATTATTTAAAGATGAAGTGCGCCAAGTAGGCCTGCAGTTGGGGTTGCCAGAAGAGATAGTTTGGCGCCAACCATTCCCAGGTCCTGGACTTGGAGTTCGAATTATCGGCGAAGTAAATGAAGCAAATTTAGAGATTTTACGTAAGGCTGATTTGATCGCACGCGAAGAGTTGAAGGCCGCAGGGCAGGACCGAAATATTTGGCAATGCCCAGTGGTGCTCTTGGCTGATGTGCGTAGCGTCGGCGTGCAGGGAGATGGTCGTACATATGGCCACCCAATTGTGCTTCGCCCAGTATCTAGCGAAGATGCAATGACTGCAGATTGGTCGAGACTTCCTTATGAATTACTTGAGAAGATTTCTACCCGAATAACTAATGAAGTTCGTGAAGTTAATCGTGTAGTTTTAGACATCACAAGCAAGCCGCCTGGCACTATTGAATGGGAATAAGTTGAAAAAGTTAGCGATCTTCTTAGTTGGCGTACTAGCAACAACTTCGGTTGTAGTTTTGGCACAACCTGCGCAAGCAGCAGTCAAATGCACCGATGAACAAGTAGTTCAGAGCACTCCAAAAAAGTTAGCTCAACCAATAAAAGCTGCTAAGCCGTTACCAAAGAAAATCACTTTTGATACCAATTGTGGACCTATCGAAGTAACTTTAAATCCAAAAGCGCCAATCACAATTACCTCACTTGCAGCATTAGCTAAAGGCAAATATTTTGATGGCACTTTTTGCCATCGTTTAACAACTGAGGGCCTATTTGTACTGCAGTGTGGTGATCCAACTTTTACTGGAGGTGGATCGCCAACCGGCTGGAAGGGTTATGTTGATGAGAATCTGCCAAAGAATGTGGCAAATAATTATCCAGAAGGCATTGTGGCAATGGCCAATTCCGGACCAAAGACCAACGGCTCACAAATCTTCTTTGTATACAAAGCCACTCAACTTCCGCCCAACTACACAATTTGGGGAAAAATTACTAAAGGCCTAGATATTGTTAAATTCGTAGCTAGTAAAAAAGCAGTTAAACAAGAAGCTGATGGCAAGTGGTATTACAACCCAGATGGATACCCAATCCAATCTGTGAAGATCAAAACGGCCAAAGTTTCTTAAGTAAATTCTTCTTTAAGATTTTCTGTTCAGCTGGTTCATCTGGAGTCAGCACATCAGTAATCGCTGGCGATGATTCATCTAATGAATCTGCAATCACATCTAAATTAGAGACAATGGAAACCAGCTTTACCAATAGCTCGCTATCAATCAGATTGCTCTGCTTTATTAGCGAATCTCGTAAAACTTTCGCAGAAGCTCGTAAATCATTTGCGGTCTCTTCCAGATCTTTACTCTCAGGTTTATCGGCTACGGAGTAGCTTGCAGTTGATAAAGCAAGTGCTAATTCTCGTCGAATCCGTTCCGGTACTGCTCCGTGTATTGATAGATCAAAGAGCGTTCTTGATATCGAACGCACCTGCACAATTATGTGTTCGGTGGATACGGCACGGGTGTACAGCATCTCTGCAGTCGCAAAATCATCGTTAGGTAGCCATCTAGAAGAACGTTTCGCTTCTAGAGCTTGACTTCTTAAATTCGGAATCTGCTCAATTAAATTTCGGCCACGGGTTAACCATCTGCCAGCTAGCGCAGTATCAAAAGTTGAAGCTACGCCTTCGGCCATATCTGATAATAAATTTGCGGCGCGCTTGGTGTAACTTCCGATTAATTCAATAGTTCGACCAGTTGGTGTTTTTGGGTGCGCGTAAAAAGAGAATCCCACAGCAATGATTGCCCCGATAAAAGTTTCTCCCAAACGGGTAATGGCTTTACTTTCGCTAATTCCTGGACCAATCACAATTAGGGCAGTCACCGGAACATTAACTGATGCCACTTCACCAAGGTGTAAAGCGCGTGCGGCAACGGAGCAGAGCACGATTGTCGTGAAGATTGCGATATTTCCAAAGTCAAAGATGCTTACAGCAAGAAGCGCAACCGATGCCCCAATTGCAGTGCCAACAATCTGACCAAAACCTTCACGAAAAGACTTATAAGTGGAGATTCGGATACTAAGAGCACAGGCAATAGCGGCAATTAAGCCGCCATTTTCGATAATTAAATTACCTACCTGCCAAGCGACCGCAGAGGCCACACCAGCAATTAAAACTTGGCGAATCCAATAGCGACGTAATCTAATCGCGTCGATTAACTCTAGGTAATAATCGCGCTTGAATTTCAAGTAAGTAATCCGAAATCAGTCAGTGTTAACTATTTTAAAAGCTTCAGCAACTCGACCAATTGGAAGTCCAGCTACACCCGCATTGCGTTCGCCCCATTCGCGAACCATTTTCTCTAACTCAGTATTGTGCGCAGTCTGAGAGACGTGAGCATTTAGCGCCGCCATCTTCTTTTCAAAAGTATCGGTGATATCAACCCAATAATCAGGAGAGTGGTGGGCATAAACCCAGACCTCTTTAACGCGCCAAGGTTCAAGACCTTCCTCGTTCTTCAAATCCATAAACGCAAAAGGATTTCGAGCATCTGGATAAACCGCTTGGATTGCCGCTTCGCCCGCTGCTAAATGATCAGGATGACTTGCGCCAATACGATCCCAATTTCGTTCGGGGCTTTGAATTAACATGCGATCTGGTTTGTGAATTCTGATCTGTCTAACTAAATCTTTTCGTAAACCAATGGTTGGTTCGAGGTGTCCATCGCGGTAATTTAAATAAATCACATCTTTGACGCCAAGTAGGCGAGCGGCATCGCGCTGTTCGCGCTGTCTAGTTGCGGCCATCTCTGCTTGCGGCACTCCAGACTCTTCGCCACCTTGATCACCATTGGTGCAGCAGACATAGGTAATTTCAATTCCCTTAGCTGCAAGCTTTGCAACGGTTCCGCCTACGCCAAAATCTGCATCATCTGGGTGCGCATTTACGACAAGTATGCGCGAAATCTCTTTATCATCACGTGGTTCCACGGGCTTAGTCTCCCATGACGAATAGACTCCACGCCTCATGAATGAAGATCCGCTAATAACCGGGCTCAATCCGCAGCAAGCTGCTGCGGTGGTTCATAGCGGCACACCACTTTTAGTTGTGGCTGGCGCCGGTTCTGGAAAGACTCGAGTTTTAACGCGTCGAATCGCATATTTAATGGCGCGCAGAAATGTTAGACCCTTTGAAATCTTAGCGATTACCTTCACCAATAAAGCGGCCGGAGAGATGAAAGAGCGCGTTGCCGAATTAGTCGGCCCGATTGCGAAATCAATGTGGGTCTCAACATTTCACTCAGCTTGTGTGCGTATCCTGCGTCTAGAGGCTCATCGATTGGGCTACTCAAATAATTTTTCGATTTACGACAGCGCAGATTCGCAAAGATTGATTGCACTGGTCTGCAAAGATTTAAATTTAGACCCAAAGCGTTACCCGCCACGTCAATTTGCTTCAACTATCTCAAATGCTAAAAATGAATTATTGGGGCCAGCGGATTACTTAAATTCCACCAGCAATCAGTACGAACAGATCTGTGCCGATGTCTACTCGCTCTATCAAAAGCGTTTGGGCCAAGCCAATGCGATGGATTTTGATGATTTAATCATGAAGACGGTAGAAGTGGTACAGCGCTTCCCTGAAGCGAAAGCTCGACTACGGTCACGTTTTCGCCATATTTTGGTCGATGAATATCAAGATACCAATCATGCTCAATATATTTTAGTTAAAGAGCTAGTTGGCAAAGATGAAGAAGGCATACCGGCCGCTGAATTATGCGTAGTTGGTGATGCAGATCAATCTATCTATGGATTTCGCGGTGCAACCATTCGCAATATTCTGCAATTTGAAATGGATTATTTGGATGCGCAGACTGTTTTACTCGAGCAGAACTATCGTTCTACGCAGAATATTCTCAGCGCGGCCAATGCAGTCATCGAACAAAATCGCGATCGCAAAGCGAAGAATTTATGGTCCGAAGCGGGAGCTGGCGCATCCCTAGTTGGTTATGTCGCCGAGAGCGAACATGATGAAGCGGAGTTCATCTCTGGCGAAATAAAGAAACTCTCCCAGGAAGGTATCTCTAAATATGGCGATACCGCCATTTTCTATCGCACCAACGCACAATCTCGCGTATTTGAAGAAGTTTTTATGCGCGCAGGACTTCCTTACAAAGTTGTTGGCGGAGTTCGTTTCTATGAGCGTAGAGAAATTAAAGATTTTCTCGCATATTTAAAGGTTTTAGTAAACCTCGAAGATGAAGTCTCACTACGTCGAATCATTAATGTACCAAAGCGCGGTATCGGCGATCGGGCCATTGAAAGTATCGAAAGTATCGCAAATTCACGAGGTATCTCATTCTGGCAAGCGCTAAATATTGTCGCTAATGATGCGCAATTAGGCGGTCGCGCAACCGCTGCGCTTTCCAACTTTGTTTCGTTAATTTTGGCGCTTAATGTTCTAGTTGAAGCAGGCACTAAACCTTCAACGATTTTAGAGGCAGTATTAGAGCAATCAGGTTTACTTGCAGAGTTGCAAAATAGCCAAGATCCACAAGATGAATCAAGAGTAGAGAACTTACAAGAATTAGTAGCGGTATCAATCGAATACGAAGAGACCCCGATAGAGAATCTGCCTGAAGATGCGGTCATCTCTTTAGGCGGTTTCCTTGAAAGAGTTGCTCTAGTTGCAGATTCGGATGAAATCCCCGAAGGCGAAGATCATGGTGGCGTAATTACTTTGATGACTTTACATACCGCTAAAGGTTTGGAATTTCCGACGGTATTTTTAACTGGCTTGGAAGATGGAATCTTTCCGCATAATCGAACTCTGGGTGAGCGAGATGAATTAGAAGAGGAACGTCGCTTGGCTTATGTCGGGCTGACTCGAGCCCAAGAACGTTTATATTTAACTCGCGCGGAATATCGAAGTGCATGGGGCGCACCTAATTACAATCCAGCTTCACGTTTCTTATCTGAAATTCCAGATCAATTAATTGATTGGCGACAAAGAACATTTGCACCAAAGCCAAAATTCACGCAATCAGCTCCACCACCAAGAGCAACCGGTAAGAAAAGTGCAAATACAATTTCATTAACAGTTGGTGATCGTGTGGCTCATGACACATTTGGATTAGGAACCGTGGTCAAGATTTCCGGCGAAGGAGATCGCACGGAAGCGACTATTAATTTCGGACAATTGGGAGAGAAGCGTCTGCTGCTGCGCTACGCGCCGGTCGAGAAGCTCTAATTCCACGACTAAGATTTAGCCGTGGATTTATTTGAATATCAAGCGCGAGATTTATTTGAAAAGCATGGCGTTCCGGTTTTAGCTGGCGCAGTTGCAACAACCCCCGAAGAGGCGCATGCAGCGGCTGCAAAAATTGGCCGCAAAGTCGTAGTGAAGGCGCAGGTAAAGGTAGGCGGTCGCGGCAAAGCTGGCGGCGTCAAAGTTGCCGAGAATGCGGAAGAAGCTAAAGAGAAAGCTTCTGCCATTCTGGGAATGGATATCAAAGGCCACACAGTTCATCGTGTGATGATCGCAGAAGCAGCGCCGATCGCTGAAGAGTATTACGTTTCAATTTTGTTGGATCGCTCTAATCGTCAATATCTATGTATGGCATCTGTTGCCGGCGGAATGGATATCGAAGAGGTAGCACGTACCGCGCCGGAAAAATTAGCTAAAGTTCCAGTATCTGCAGTTTCCGGTATTGATGCTGCCAAAGCTGCCGCAATTGTGGCGCAAGCAAATTTCCCAGCTGATATCGCAGCGGATGTCGCAAAAGTTATCGAATTACTTTGGGTGGTTTTTACCAAGGAAGATGCGACGCTAGTTGAAGTTAATCCGCTTGTTAAAACTGCAGATGGAAAAATTATTGCGCTTGATGGCAAAGTAACTCTTGATGACAATGCGGAGTTCCGTCAACCAGATCACGAAGCTTTAATTGATAAATCAGCGGCAAATGCACTTGAAGAAGCGGCAAAAGCTAAGGGCTTAAATTATGTAAAGCTCGAAGGCGAAGTTGGAATTATTGGAAATGGTGCCGGCTTGGTGATGTCGACTCTTGATGTGGTTGCTTACGCTGGCGAGAAATTTGGCAATGTGCGCCCGGCAAACTTCTTAGATATCGGCGGCGGCGCCTCTGCCGAGGTTATGGCAGATGGCCTCTCCATTATCTTGGGCGATAAAGATGTAAAGAGCGTATTTGTAAATGTATTTGGCGGAATTACCGCCTGCGATGCAGTCGCAAATGGAATTGTGAAAGCGCTAGAAATTCTAGGTAGCGCTGCAACTAAGCCAATTGTGGTTCGTTTAGATGGCAATAATGTCGCTGAAGGACGTCGAATTCTTAATGAAGCTGCGCACCCATTGGTGCAGCAGCTAGACACCATGGATGGCGCAGCTGCTCGTGCAGCAGAATTGGCGGCAAAGTAAATGGCAATCTTTATTAATTCAGATAGCAAAGTAATTGTTCAAGGCATGACCGGTTCTGAAGGAACCAAGCACACCAAGCGCATGCTTAAAGCTGGCACCCAAGTAGTTGGTGGAGTTACACCAGGCAAAGGTGGCCAGAGCGTTGATATGGATGGCACCAAACTTCCGGTTTTCAACACGGTTGCAGAGGCGATGGCCGCAACCGGTGCAAATGTTTCGGTAGTTTTCGTGCCACCAAAGTTTGCTAAAGGTGCAGTTATCGATGCGATTGATGCCAAGATGCCATTAGTCGTAGTGATCACTGAAGGTATTCCAGTTCATGACTCGGCTTACTTCTACACATATGCTGCTGAGAAGGGAAGTACACGTTTAGTTGGACCCAACTGCCCAGGTGTAATCAGCCCCGGTCAGTCAAATGTTGGAATTATTCCAGCAGATATCACTGGTCGCGGTCCAATTGGTTTAGTTTCAAAATCAGGAACACTTACCTATCAATTGATGTACGAACTTCGCGATATTGGATTTACCACTGCAGTTGGAATTGGTGGCGACCCAGTTATCGGTACAACTCATATCGATTGCTTAAAAGCATTCCAAGATGATTCAGAGACCGAAGCGATTGTCATGATTGGCGAAATTGGTGGCGATGCTGAAGAGCGTGCTGCTGCATTTATTAAAGAGTATGTAACTAAGCCAGTAGTTGGTTATGTTGCTGGATTCACCGCGCCGGAAGGCAAGACCATGGGTCATGCTGGTGCAATTGTCTCTGGCAGCTCCGGAACTGCACAGGCAAAGAAGGATGCGCTCGAAGCAGCAGGGGTTAAGGTCGGCAAAACGCCGTCTGAAACTGCAAAACTGATGCGTGCATTGATGGGCCGCTAGGGTTCTCAGCGTGCTTGTACCTGCAATCACGCAAAGTCTAAAAAGCGTACTCTTCACATTAATTCCAGCTGGAATCATTACCTTTCTAGCCTGGGCAATTGCAGGTAGCGCATATGCAAGCACCACCGATCCATTTCGTGGTGCAACCTGGATATTTCTTGGCTCCCACATGGTGCCATTTCATTTACATATACCTCCAAGTGGAATTGATGGTTGGTTGACTTACTTACCACTTGGCGCAATGGCGCTTCCGGCAATCGGAATAACTGCTGGAGCTCGAAAAGTTTTGGAACGCACGAATAGCGATTTAGCAGTTTGGATCTTTGCTACTTGTTATACGTTATTAGTGGTACTTCTCTCCTTAGCATCTTCAAATTACGATGTATATGTATCTTGGTATTGGGCACTTGCTTTTGCCACACCATTTGTATTTGTGGTTACATTCTTTGCTATAAATCAATTTAGATTTACTCACTCTTTAATATATCTCGCCAAAATTTGGGCAATTATTTTCGGGTTCGCCGCCTTGGTAACTGGACTTTCATTAATAATTAATTTAAGAACAGTTCATAATTTAACCACAGTGCTACAACCTGGCTTTATTGGTGGCCTGTTGTTATTAGCGCTAACAATTTTATATTTGCCAAATTTCTTAATTTCAACTGTTGCATATTTCTCTGGTGCTGGTTTTGCAATCGGACGCGAAACACTAATTGCACCATTAAATTTCAAGCTAGGTGAAATTCCAGCACTTCCTATTTTGGGTGCGCTACCTACTGGCCGCCATCCGTACTATCTAATTGGCGCACTTATTGTGATTGCAGTTGGCGCACAGGTTGCGATTTGGACTATTAACAGCGGCCGAAATGTGCTGCGCCAAACCATCGTGCTCTTTATTCTGAGCTCTTTTATCTTTGCCTATTTAGGTTCTGGCGCTTTGATAACTTATGAATTAGGAACAGTTGGTCCATCACTTTGGAAGTTTCCATTGTTAATCTCGGCAGAATTTCTCATTGGAATCGGGTTAGTGCACGTCATCCCTCTGATTAGCCAGAGATTTAACCGTAAATGAAGCTGCTTTTATTGGCTTCTGGTTCAGGGTCTTTGGCACAAGCAGTTATAGATGCGGGGTTCCAAGTTTCCAGCGTCGTCAGCGATCAACCAAATGTGCAGGTATTGCAACGTGCAGCTGCTGCTGGAATAGACAGCAGAGTGATTTCATTTAAATCACCACGTGCGAATTGGGATCAAGAGCTTTTTGAATACGTTGATTCCAAAAATCCAGACTTAGTAGTTAGCGTTGGATTCATGCGAATATTGTCACCAAAATTTGTGAAGCGATTTAAAGTTATCAATTCTCATCCAGCGCTGCTGCCTAATTTCCCAGGTGCGCACGCAGTCCGGGATGCTCTGGCTGCTGGCGTTAGCCAGACGGGTTGCACTGTTCACTGGGTTGATGAGGGAGTAGATACCGGAGCCGTAATTGCTCAAGTCCCTGTAGTGATTATGCCTGGAGACGATGAAACTACTTTGCACGAACGCATTAAGATTGTGGAGCGCAAGTTAATAGTTGAAGTCATAAATAATCTAGAAAGCTTGGGGAAATAGATTGAGCAATCGTAAAGTTATTCGTAGAGCACTACTTAGCGTTTATGACAAAACTAGATTAATCGAAATTGGCAAAGCACTTGCCGAAGCCGGCGTCGAAATTCTCTCTACCGGATCAACCTGTAAAAACCTAAGAGAAAGTGGCATCAAAGTCACCGAAGTATCTGAATACACAGGTTTTCCAGAAATTATGGGAGGTCGCGTCAAGACGCTTCATCCAAGAATTCATTCAGGAATCTTGGCTGATCAAAATAATCCAGAACATTTAGCAAAGATTGCAGAGTTAGATATCGCGCCATTTGATTTGGTAATTATTAATCTTTATCCATTCGCTGCAACCATTGCTTCAGGTGCAGATTATGCAGAGTGCATTGAACAGATAGATATTGGCGGACCATCCATGCTTCGAGGTGCGGCCAAAAATCATGGTTCGGTCGCGGTCTTATCAAGCCCTAGTCAGTACGACGGGTTGCTAAATGCGCTTAAAAACGGTGGTTATACGCTGCAAGAACGAAAAGATTTAGCAATTGCCGTATTTAGAACCACGGCTGAATATGACGCCACGATTGCGATGTGGCTCAATCAATCGCAAGGGTATTTTCCTGATTGGATTGCCGGAGTTTGGCGCAAAAGTGCAACGCTTAGATATGGCGAGAATCCACATCAACAAGGCGCGGTTTATGCAAGTAACTTCCCGGGCATAGTCAATGCTAAGCAATTGCATGGCAAAGAGATGAGCTTTAATAATTACACAGATGCTGATGCTGCTTTGCGCGCTGCATATGATCATGCTCAGCCATCAGTTGCGATTATCAAACACGCCAATCCCTGTGGAATTGCAATTGGAAGCGATATCGCTTCTGCATATAAAGCTGCTCACGAGTGCGATCCAGTCTCAGCATTTGGTGGAGTAGTAGCAGCAAATCGCACCATCACGGAAGCTATGGCGCGTGCGCTCTCAGATGTTTTTACTGAAGTTGTCATTGCGCCTGAATATGAACCTGCAGCTCTAGAGCTACTTAAGCAGAAGGCAAATATTCGAATTCTGACAACTGAGATGAAGAGTTATGGCCCACTAGAGCCACGTTCAATCTCAGGCGGTTTATTGGTTCAAGAAGCCGATTTAATTAATGCCGAAGGCGATAATCCGAAGAATTGGAAACAAGTTTCAGGATCGAAAGTTTCAGAAGAGGTAATTGCAGATCTAGAATTTGCCTGGCGCGCAGTTCGTGCAGTTAAGAGCAATGCAATTCTCTTAGCAAAATCTGGCGCGTCAGTCGGCGTTGGAATGGGGCAGGTAAATCGCGTTGACTCTGCCAATCTTTCAGTAGCCAGAGCCGCCGAACGCGCTGCAGGTTCAGTTGCGGCCAGCGATGCATTCTTCCCATTTGCGGATGGACTTCAGATTCTGATTGATGCCGGAATTACCGCAGTAGTTTCACCAGGTGGGTCAATGCGAGATGAAGAGGTGATTGCTGCAGCAAAGGCAGCGAATATTGCGCTCTTTTTCACTGGTACCCGCCACTTCTCCCACGCTTAAGTTTCTGGCGAAATTCACTAATATGCAGCTATGACTGCACAGATTCTCGACGGTAAGGCATTCGCCAAAAAGATCAAAGAAGATCTCGCGAAGGAAGTCGTAGCTCTAAAAGCTCGTGGAATAACTCCAGGACTTGGCACGATATTAGTCGGGGATGATCCTGGTTCACGTCAATATGTAGGTGGCAAACATAAAGATTGCGCCGAAGTTGGAGTTAATTCAATTCGTATTGATCTGCCAGCAACTGCAACCCAGGCTGATGTTTTGGCAGCGGTTAAAGATATGAATAACAATCCAGATTGCACTGGTTACATTGTGCAATTGCCTCTCCCTAAAGAGGTAAATACTCAAGTTATTTTAGAAGCTATTGATCCTGATAAGGATGCAGATGGTTTGCACCCGATGAATTTAGGACGTCTGACTGCTGGATTTGATGGAACACTTCCATGCACGCCACGAGGAATTGTGGAGCTCCTTCATCATTACAAAATTCCGGTCAAAGGTGCAGAGGTAACAATTGTCGGTCGCGGTTTAACAGTAGGTCGCCCACTAAGTTTGTTACTAAATCGTCGCGAAGAGAATGCGACTGTGAATTTAGTTCATACCGGAACCAAAGTTATTAAAGATCACACTTTGACGGCAGATATCACGGTAGTCGCAGTCGGAGTAGGGCATTTCTTAACTCCAGATATGGTCAAACCAGGTTCAGTGGTAATCGATGTCGGTGTCTCTAGAAATGAGAATGGCATCCAAGGGGATGTGCATCCAGATGTTGCAAATGTTGCTGGTTGGATTTCTCCAAATCCAGGTGGCGTTGGTCCACTAACTCGTGCGATGTTAGTTAAAAATGTCGTCGATGCTGCATCGAAAAAATAATTTAAAGAGCTAATTAAAATATGAGCAGCCAACGCCTACTAACCTTGATCGCAGCGGTGGGCGTCCTGCTTGGCGCGATTGGTTTTGTCCGTTCGGGCTCAATAATTGTGGGGGCTGCGCTTGCCATTACTGGTCTACGCCAAGAGCGCAGAATTGAGCGATATCTGCCGATTTTCCTAGGTATTGCGCTAATAATCGTGGCAATAGTGCTTCCGCACGGGCGATAGGATTATCTCGATATCAAGATAGTTTTCTAAAAGGACTTAATCATGGCTGGAAAAGTAACTGTCGTTGGAGCTGGTTTTTATGGCTCAACCACTGCAATGCGATTAGCGGAATACAACATCTTCGACACCGTTGTGTTAACAGATATTCTCGAAGGCAAGCCTGAAGGTCTTGCACTTGATATGAATCAATCGAGATCAATTGAAGGTTTTGAAACAAAAGTTATTGGCGCAACTACAACTGCTGATGGCGCTGGCTACGAAGCGACTGCAAATTCAGATGTCGTTGTAATTACTGCAGGATTGCCACGTAAGCCGGGCATGAGCCGCATGGATTTAATTGGCGTTAATGCCGGAATCGTTCGTGGCGTTGCTGAGAACATCGCAAAGCATTCACCAAATGCAGTAATCATCGTGGTTTCAAATCCACTTGATGAAATGACTGCGCTAACTCAGATCGCATCAGCTTTCCCACACAATCGCGTGATGGGACAAGCAGGCATGTTGGATACCGCGCGCTTTACCAACTTTGTGGCAGAAAAGTTGGGTGTTCCAGTATCAAGCGTGGAAACTTTAACTCTTGGTTCACACGGTGACACCATGGTTCCAGTTCCATCACGTTGTAAAGTAAATGGCGCACCACTTACCGACAAACTATCTGCAGCAGAGATTGAAGAACTTGTGGTTCGCACCCGTAACGGTGGAGCAGAGGTCGTCGCACTACTTAAGACCGGTTCTGCTTACTATGCACCATCTGCAGCAGCAGCTCGCATGGCAAAGGCAGTTATTGAAGATTCTGGCGCAGTAATGCCAGTTTGCGCATGGGTTGATGGCGAATACGGAATTGCTGGAGTTTATCTAGGCGTTGAAGCAGAGATTGGCCGCACCGGCGTAAAGAAGATTGTAGAAACTAAGCTAACTGATTCAGAGCTTGCACTTCTTAAAGAAGCAGCTGAAGCGGTTCGCGCTAAGCAAGCCGATGTTAAAGGGATGTAAAGGAATAGCTATATGAGCAAAATCAAAGTAGAAGGAACAGTTGTAGAGCTTGATGGCGATGAAATGACTCGCATCATGTGGCAGTTCATCAAAGATTCTTTAATTCTGCCTTATTTAGATGTAAATCTTGAGTATTACGACTTAGGCATGGAACATCGCGATGCAACAGATGATCAGGTAACCATCGATGCAGCTAAGGCAATCCAGAAGCATGGCGTAGGTATTAAGTGCGCAACTATCACTCCTGATGAGGCACGCGTTGAAGAGTTTGGTCTTAAGAAAATGTGGAAGTCTCCAAACGGAACTATCCGTAACATTCTTGGCGGCGTAATTTTCCGCGAACCAATCATCATCTCTAACGTGCCACGTTTAGTTCCACACTGGACCAAGCCAATCGTTATCGGTCGTCACGCATTCGGTGATCAGTACCGTGCAACCGATATCAAAGTACCTGGTGCAGGCAAGCTGACTTTGTCATATGTTCCAGAAGGTGGCGGAGAGCCAATGAATCTTGAAGTTTTTGATTTCAAATCTTCAGGCGTTGCAATGGCGATGTACAACGTTGATGATTCAATTCGCGACTTTGCACGTGCATCTCTTAATTACGGATTACTTCGTAAGTTCCCGGTTTATCTATCAACCAAGAACACCATTCTTAAAGCATACGATGGTCGCTTCAAGGATATCTTCCAAGAGATCTTTGATGCAGAGTTCAAGACTCAATTCGATGCTGCAGGTATTTGGTACGAACACCGTTTGATCGATGACATGGTTGCGATGTCACTTCGCATGGAAGGCGGATATGTCTGGGCATGTAAGAACTACGACGGCGACGTGCAATCAGATACCGTGGCTCAAGGTTATGGTTCATTAGGTTTGATGACATCTGTATTGATGACACCAGATGGAAAGGTCTGTGAAGCAGAAGCTGCGCACGGAACTGTTACCCGTCACTATCGTGATCACCAAGCAGGTAAGAAGACTTCGACAAATCCAATTGCATCTATCTTTGCTTGGACACAAGGTCTTGCACACCGCGCGAAGCTGGATAACAATCCCGAACTAGCAAAGTTCTGTGCAACGCTAGAGCGCGTATGTATCGAAACTGTAGAACAGGGCAAGATGACTAAGGACCTAGCTCTGCTAATCAGCAACGATGCACCATGGCAGACAACTGAAGAATTCTTATCTTCAATTGATGAGAATCTTAAGAAGGCAATGGCCTAGGCAGTTATCAAATGAATTCGAATCAGGGCGTTTTAGCGCTTGTTGGTTCGGGTGAGTATTTACCAGAAATGCAGGAGTTCGAGACTGAACTCCTGCATTCTGCATTAAAGCGCGGAAAAGAAAATACCTTTATTCAAATACCTACGGCCTCTTCTGCTGAAGGATTATCCAGGAGAGAATTTTGGAAGAACCGAGGGTTAGCACAAGCTGCGCGAATTGGGTGTCAAGGTATTTATTTGCCGATACACGAACGTGAAGATGCATTTAAAGATGAATTTATAAGATAAATTGATGGCGCGGGTTTAATTTATTTCTCTGGCGGCGATCCACATCGAATTGTTGAAGTATTCAGAGGTACTCCATTATGGCAACGAATTCTCGAGCAATGGGAGAGTGGCACTTCTCTCGCAGGATGTTCGGCGGGCGCAATGGCTTTTGGCGGCACAATCATGGCCATTAGAAAATCAGAGCACAGTAACGGCTTAAATCTTCTGCCAGATATTGAAGTAATTCCACATTACGACAAAATGTTGGGCTGGCTACCGGATCGCGTGGCATCTTTTATCGCGCGAGCTGGAGCTGACACCAACTTACTTGGAATAGATGAAAATACCGCGTTAGTAAAGGGTGGCCCTGAAGAAAGATGGCGAGTCACTGGCGCTGGAAGAGTTCATCTGTTGCGCGGCAAGTTAGAAATCGCAATTTAAATAAAAAGCCCCTCTGATTAGAGAGGGGCTTTTTCTCGTTATTAATGGTTAATTTAGGCGTAGACCAGTTTGAGCATGGAATAGGTGAATCGCAGTTGGAATTGCTTTCACCTTAATCTGATCGCCAGCCTTAGGTGGATTCTTTGGATCCCAACGAACAATTACCTGTGCACCTTCATCAGAAGAATTCGCAAACTTAACCTTGCTATCAGCAGGCTTTCCGTACACGAATGCATCAGAACCAAGTTCTTCAACAACTTCAACGTTAACTTCAAAGCCTTCTGATGCTGGTTCCCATCCTTCTGGACGAACGCCAACAATTACAGAATTTCCAGCTGATGCCGGAACTGCAATATCTAAGTGGCCAACATGTGCTTTGCCGTCAGAAACTGGAACTTCTAGAAGATTCATCGCAGGTGAACCGATAAATCCAGCAACGAATGCATTGCCTGGCTTGTCGTAAAGATTACGTGGGCTATCTACTTGCTGTAGTAAACCATCCTTAAGAACTGCAACGCGATCACCCATGGTCATCGCTTCGATCTGATCGTGTGTTACATAAACTGTGGTAATTCCTAGACGACGCTGAAGTGCTGCGATCTGGGTACGTGTTGAAACACGTAGCTTTGCATCAAGGTTAGATAGCGGTTCGTCCATCAAGAAAACTTGTGGTTCGCGAACAATCGCACGTCCCATTGCAACGCGCTGACGCTGACCACCAGATAGCGCCTTTGGCTTACGCTCTAAATATGGTTCGAGGTCAAGCAGTTTTGCAGCTTCGCGAACTCGCTTATCGCGATCCTCTTTTGAAACGCCAGCAATCTTAAGAGCAAAGCCCATGTTCTCTGCGACTGTCATATGTGGATATAACGCGTATGACTGGAAGACCATCGCAATATCGCGATCCTTTGGTGCAACGTTTGTAACGTCGCGATCACCAATCAAAATGCGTCCGGTATCAATCTCTTCAAGTCCGGCCAACATACGTAGTGAAGTGGACTTACCGCAACCTGATGGACCAACTAGAACTAGAAACTCTCCGTCATTTACTACGAGATCTAATTTATCTACAGCTGGAACTGGGTTGCCTGGATAGATACGTGATGCTTTATCAAATGTTACTGAAGCCATTGCTAGCTCTCCTTCCGGGCAGGTACGTGCCCGACGATCCGTTGGAAGTGTTGCAAGGCGAAGATTACGCATAGAAGCAGCACTTTGGAAGAGATTGCTGGAATTTCCGATAGCCTTTTACCTCTCATGGAACTTCTAAAGGCCATCGCGCTAGTTTTGCTATTGATTTTGCTTGGCTCATTCTTTGTGGCTGCCGAAATCGCGCTAATTTCACTGCGCGAAGGGCAGGTCAAGCAGCTTTCGGATAGAGGTAAACGTGGCGCACGGCTATCCAAATTAAGCGCCAACCCAAATCGGTTTTTAGCGGCGGTTCAAGTTGGAGTGACCGTGACTGGTTTTCTATCTGCTGCGATTGGCGCTCAGCAATTAAGTGTTTTTTTACAGCCTGCTTTAGAAGAGCTTGGCTTAAGCGAGAATTTTGCGACCAATTTAGCGGTAGTGGCGGTCACTTTGATCATTGCCTACTTCTCGCTAGTACTTGGCGAATTAGTGCCAAAGCGTGTAGCGCTTTTCAAAGCTGAGACCATCGCTCTTAATTCTTCATTCATTATCGAAGCAATGGCGCGCTTCTTCCGTCCAATCATCTGGCTGCTATCTAGATCTACCGATTTCGTACTGCGAATTTTGGGTATTGATCCAAAAGAGGAGCGCAGCCAAATCTCAGAAGAAGAGTTAATGGAACTGGTCTCTGGACATAAAGCGCTAACAGAGGAAGAGCGCGAAATCGTTGAGGAAGTTTTTAATACTTCAGAAAAATTAGTTAACGAAGTTATGGTGCCTCGTACCGAAGTTGATTTTATGGATGGCTCATTAACAGTTGGCAAGGCTATTGAAATGGCAATCGAGCTAGCACATTCACGTTATCCAGTAGTACGTGGTTCTAGCGATGAAGTAATTGGTTTTATACACGTTCGTGACTTATTAGATAGATCTAATGCCAATCCGAATTCCAAGATTCAGGATTTGGTGCGTCCAATCATGTTTCTACCAGGCACCAAAGGTGTTTTGCCATCTCTTACTGAGATGCGCAATCAGCGCCAACACCTAGCAATTGTGCTGGATGAATACGGTGGCACTGATGGCATCATCACTTTAGAGAACTTAGTTGAATGTTTAATTGGCGATATTCAAGATGAATATGACCAAGACGAGAGCGAAATCAGCAATGAATCCCACACCGGCGATTTTGAAATAGATGGCTTAATTTCTCTAGATGACCTAGAGAACGAGAGCGGAATCTCGCTTCCTGAAGGTCCATATAAGACGCTCAGCGGTTACATCATGCATTTTCTCGGCCGTATGCCCAAAGAGCGCGATGCCATCAGCATTAATGGAGTGAAGTTGGTAGTTCTCACATTAGAAGGCCACCGAGTTGGCCAAGTATTAATTTCTCGAATGGGAGAATAGCGCGGTGAAACGAGTACTTTCAGGAATTCAGCCGACTTCAGAGTCCTTCCACTTGGGTAATTATTTGGGTGCGGTAAAGCAGTGGGTGGATTTACAAAATGGCCATGAAACTTACTACTCGATTGTTGATTTACATGCTTTGACTGGAGATGTTGATCCAAAGCTTCTTCGCGCTCGTACGTTAGCTTCAGCAGCACAATTAATTGCAGTTGGTATTGATACTGATAAATCTGCATTATTTGTCCAATCTCACTTACCAGAACACAATCAATTGGGTTGGGTTATGGAATGCGTTGCTTCATTTGGCGAAGCAAGTCGTATGACTCAATTTAAAGATAAGTCATCAAAGGGTGGAGCAGATGGCGCTCGCGTTGGATTATTTACCTACCCAATGTTGCAAGCTGCAGATATCTTGTTATACCAAGCAGATTTAGTTCCGGTTGGCGAAGATCAACGTCAACACATTGAAATCACTCGAGATTTAGCAAATCGATTTAATACTCGTTACGGCCAAGTCTTTACTCTGCCAGATGCATACATTCTCAAAGAGGGTGCAAAGATTTACGATCTACAAGAGCCAACAAATAAGATGTCTAAGTCCGCTAGCTCAGCAAGTGGCGTAATTGAGCTAATGGATGCGCCTGAGGTAAATGCGAAAAAAATTAAGAGTGCGGTTACTGATACTGGTCGAGAAGTAATTTTTGATTTTGAAAATAAACCTGGCATTAGTAATTTGATGACAATTCTTTCAGTGGTAACCAGCAAGAGTATTGCCGATATCGAAACCGAATTTGCCGGCAAAGGTTACGGAGATTTCAAAGGCGCAGTCGCAGAGGCGACAGTTGAATATCTTCGTCCGATGCGTGAAAAAGCTCTAGAACTATTAAAAGATGAGAGTGAATTAATTAAGATTCTCAATAACGGCGCAGAGAAAGCGCGCATTTTGGCGGGGAAAACCCTTAAAGATGCCTATCAAGCGCTGGGAATTCTCGGTTAACTTTCAACTCGCACTTTAGGGTTCATCAAAAAGTAACCAAAGAAATCTTATTTAGACCTCATTTTGTTAGAAATTTCTCTCGGCTCCTACTAGGCTCCCGATTAAGAGCTACCAAAGTCTTGGTAGTTAACCCATGGGAGGAAAATTGAAGAAGTTCACACGTATTGTCGCAGTTGCTGCAGCAGCAACAATGGCAACCGTTGGCTTTATCGCAGCTCCATCAAACGCAGCATCAAAGGTAAAAGTTGGTATTGCGTATGACATCGGCGGCCGTGGCGATAAGTCATTTAACGACTCTGCAGCTGCAGGTCTAGATCGCGCAAAGAAGAAGTGGGGTCTTGCTTCTAAGGAAATCACAGTTACACAGGGAACTGACTCAGAGCGCACAGACAAGCTTCGTTTGCTAGCGAAGGCTGGATACAACCCAATCATTGCAATTGGTTTCTTGTATGCAGGCCCAATTACAACTGTTTCACAGGAATTCCCAAACACACAGTTTGGAATTGTTGATGATGCATCAGTTGCAGCGCTAAACGTTACATCAATGATTTTCGCTGAAGAGCAAGGTTCATACCTTGCAGGTGTAGCCGCAGCTCTTTCATCTAAGTCAGGAAAGATTGGCTATGTAGGTGGAGTTCGTATTCCATTACTTCAGAAGTTCGAAGCAGGTTTCGTTGCTGGTGTTAAGGCAACTAAGAAGTCAGCAACAGTAAGTGTCAAGTATGTTTCTGAGCCACCTGATTTCGGTGGTTTCAATGATCCTGCAAAGATGAAAGTCATTGTTAAGGGCATGATTGATAATGGTATCGACGTGGTTTACTCAGCAGCTGGTGGTTCAGGTGCAGGTAACTTTGCAGCAGCAGCAGAATCTTCAAAGAAGATTTGGACAATTGGTGTGGACTCAGATCAATACCTATCTGCTTCAGCAAAAGAGAAGAAGAACATGCTTACCTCAATGATTAAGCGTGTAGACGTGGCTGTTTATGACGTTATCCAGAACGCGGTAGAAGGTCGTACAGTTAACGACATTCTTGATGCTAAGGCTGGTATTTATGGACGTCGTTACGACCTAACCAATGGTGGCGTTGGCGTTTCATACTCTGGCGGTTACATCAACAAGTACAAGGCTCAGATTGATGCAGCAGCTGCAGCAATCAAGAGCGGCAAGATCAAGGTTCCAGCAGTTCCAGGAAAGTAATTTCCTTTAATTGAGTGTGACCAAAGTAGCCCGATTAGGTTTACCTAATCGGGCTACTTTCTTTAGTATAGGCACGGATAGCCCAGGTAATAAGAGCCGCAAAGGAGCGCTAAATGTCAGTTTCGGTTGAACTTCGACATATTTCAAAACGATTTCCTGGCGTTATTGCAAATAAAGATGTCTCGCTTAAGGTGCAGAGCGGCTCAGTTCACGCACTGGTAGGAGAGAACGGCGCTGGTAAATCAACCGTAATGAAGATTCTTTACGGAATGCAGCGCCCAGATGGCGGCGAAATTTTTGTAAATGGCCAACAAGTAAATTTTAAAAATCCAAATGAAGCTATCGAAGCTGGTATCGGTATGGTTCATCAGCACTTTATGTTGGCAGATAATTTTACTGTTCTTGAAAATATCATATTAGGTTCCGAACCAAAGAAGAGCGCGCAAATTGATTTTGGAGCAGCTCGAAAAAAAATCTCAGAGATGGCTAGTACTTATGGCCTAGAGATCAATCCAGATGAATTAGTTGAGAATTTAGGCGTTGGTCAACGTCAACGTGTAGAAATTTTAAAAGTGCTATATCGCGGCGCAAATATTTTAATTTTTGATGAACCAACTGCAGTTTTGGTTCCCCAAGAAGTAGATGATCTCTTTGGTGCGCTACATGGGCTGCGCGAAAAAGGAATGTCAGTCATCTTTATTTCGCATAAATTAGATGAAGTGCTCCGCGTTGCCGATGAAGTTACTGTAGTCAGAGCCGGTGCCACAGTTGCCGAAGTAATGGCTAAAGAGGTAACTTCCAAGAAACTAGCAGAGTTAATGGTGGGCTCAGAGCTACCTAAACCTGAGACTAAAGGTGATACCAAGCGTGAGAATGTGGTTCTGGAGTTAACCGGAGTCAGCATTCCCTCAAAAGGTGCGCGTAACTTATTGACTGATATTTCATTTAAATTACATGCCGGAGAGGTGATTGGTATTGCCGGAGTTGAAGGCAATGGTCAGTCTGAATTAACCGAAGCGATTCTGGGGCTTTTAGATTACGAAGGCAGTATTACTTTTGATAATAATTCAATTGATCAATTACCAGTAGCTGCACGTCGAGATTTAGGTATTGGTTTTATCCCGGAAGATCGCCATCGCCAAGCTTTAATGCTCGGTTCGCCACTGTGGGAGAATCGAATTTTGGGTTATCAGCGCAGTAAACCAATCTTTAATGGCTTTATCCTGGATAAGAAAGCGACCGTGCAAGATACCCAATTGATTATGCAGGAATTCGATGTTCGCGCACCGGGTCCAAATACATTGGCCACAGCACTGTCGGGTGGAAATCAGCAGAAATTTATTGTGGGTCGCGAAATGGTCCATGCACCAAAGTTATTGGTGGCATCACATCCAACTCGTGGTGTGGATGTTGGCGCGCAAGGAGCAATTTGGGAAGAGCTACGCAAGGCTCGTGAAAAGGGTATGGCTATTGTTTTAATTTCAGCGGACCTGGAAGAGTTAATTGGTATGTCAGATCGACTGCTAGTGATGTTACGTGGAGAAGTTACCGCAGAACTAGACCCAGCTCATACCACTCCTGAAAAATTAGGCGCCGCGATGACAGGAGCAAAGTGATGAAACTTTCACCAAAGAAGATCTACCTTGCACTTTTAGCTCCGGTATCTGCCGCTATCGCATCCATTCTGATTTCAAGTTTGGCGCTTTTAGCTACCAAGAAATCTCCGATTGATGCTTTTAAGATGATGTGGGAGTTTGGGGCAACTACGAGTTCAGTAATTGAAACTCTAAACAGCGCCACCTCTTATTACATCGCCGCTATCGCAATTGCGATCACTTTCCGTGCTGGTCTCTTTAATATCGGTGTCGAGGGACAACTACGTCTAGCTGCACTCTTTGCGTGCTACTTGGGCGCGATGTTTACCTTGCCACCAATCCTGCATGTTTTAGCAATCTTCCTGATTGCCATGACTGTTGGTGGATTGTGGGCAGCTATTGCGGGAGTGCTTAAAGTAAAGCGTGGAGTAAATGAAGTTATCTCTACGATTATGCTCAATAGCATCGCAGGTGGATTAAGCGCGTATTTGTTATCTAAGCATTTCACGGTAAAAATTGAAGGTTCTAATAATTTAGCTACTAAAGAGTTGCCAGCATCAGGACAGATGCCAAATCTCTCCTTTATTACCAAGAATATGGAGCAGAGCGTCACCCAAGGCCGCGGTATTTATGGCATGTTGGCGGTTGCAATTGTGATTGGTGTTGCCTTCTGGTGGGTCGTAAATCGCACCCGATTTGGTTTTGAATTACGCGCATCTGGTATTAATCCAATTGCAGCTCGAGTAAGTGGTGTTAATTCCAAGAAGATGATTGTGGTTGCCATGATTTCATCTGGCGCAATCGCTGGTTTATCAGGTCTACCAACCGTGCTTGCGGAAACACATTCCTATAATTTAGGTTTCCGCGCTGGCTTAGGTTTCTCTGCAATTGCAGTTGCACTGCTTGGTCGAAATGGCGCCATCGGAATGGCTTTCTCAAGCTTGCTATTCTCATTCCTAGAAGTTTCATCTAGATCTCTAGAGCTAATTGATATCGCGCCAGAGACTTATTTCATTATGCAAGGTGCGATTCTTTTAAGTTCAGTAATTGCCTTTGAAGTGGTAAGCAGGTATCGCGTCAAAGTGGTCTCTAACGAGTTAGCAAAGGCGGCCGCAAATGCGTAATCTAAGTAAAATCTCCAGACTATCGCTTTATGCATTTGCCATCGTCTTCTCTTTATCTACAATCAAATTAATTACTGGCGCCAATGATTTAACTAGCGCCGGAACCGCATCTGCAGCGCTCTTGTTGTCAGTTCCAATTGCAATGGCTGCACTTGGTGGTCTCTTCTCAGAACGCTCAGGAGTAGTAAATATTGGCCTTGAAGGCATGATGATTATGGGTGCATGGGGCGGTGGCTATATCGGTTCTAAACATGGACCATGGGCCGGACTTGTGGCGGGTATCTTTATGGGTGCACTTGGCGCGCTACTGCATGCAATTGCCACAGTTGGATTCGGCGTAGATCATGTGGTCTCTGGTGTAGCAATTAATATCATTGCAGCTGGTTTAGTTCGATATATCTCAACAATTCTCTATAAAAATGGCACCTGGGTGGGGCCTTCGCAATCGCCAGATATTGAAGCGATTGGAACCAATGGCCTACCAATTCTCTCAGGCGGAACTTATTTTGGTTGGAAGAGTCCAGATTTATTTGGTGCAATCGGCGAGAAGAACTGGTTCTTTATCTCAGATGTATTTTCAATTTTGCGCGGATTCACCGGTGAAGTTTCGTATGTAACGGTAATTGCAATTTCGTTGGTACCACTTTCATATTGGTTCCTCTGGCACACCGCATTTGGATTAAGGTTACGTAGCGCGGGCGAAGCACCAACAGCTGCGGAATCACTTGGTGTAAATGTTTACAAGATGAAGTATGCAGGCGTAATCATCTCTGGAGGTTTTGCAGGACTTGGCGGAGCATTCTTAGCAATTGTTGCCGCTAATCACTATCAAGAGAATCAAACTGGCGGACGCGGTTACATTGGTCTGGCAGCGCTGATTTTTGGCAACTGGAGACCTGGTGGATTAATGACAGGCGCAGGTCTCTTTGGATTTGCAGATGCGCTGCAATTAAGAGATGCAACCGCTATCCATGCGCTCTTGATGTTATTAGCAGTAGCAATGGCGCTCTTTGCTTTCAATAATTTGAAGAAGAAGAAATTTGGTACTGCAGCAATCGCAATCGCAGTTGCGCTAATCTCGATATGGCTATATCAAACTTTCACAGAATTACCAGGTCAATTTGTAACTATGACTCCATACATTGTTACCTTGCTGGTCCTTGGACTTGGCACGCAACGTTTGCGAATGCCAGCTGCAGATGGAATTCCATATCGCAGAGGTGGCGGAAAATAATGCAAATCAACTGGGATGAGATTCACCAAAAAGCTATCTCGGCAATGAAGAAGGCTTATGCGCCTTATTCAAATTTCCCGGTTGGTGTAGCAGCGTTAGTAAATGATGGGCGCATTGTCGAAGGTTGTAATGTCGAAAATGCCTCATATGGCGTTGGTTTATGCGCAGAATGTGGCCTAGTTTCTAATTTAGCGACCACAGGTGGCGGGAAATTAGTAGCGATTGTCTGCGTAGGTGGAGATACAAAGTATCTGGCACCTTGTGGGCGTTGTCGCCAATTGTTATTCGAACATGGTGGACCAGATGCGCTACTAATGACACCAGATGGTCCACAGAAGATGTCTGAGATGCTGCCATGGGCATTTGGCCCTGATGATCTGAAATGAGCGAGCGATATACCGCGCCTGAAATTATTGCGCTTAAACGTGATCATAAAGTCTTAAATGACGACCAAATAGATTGGGTTGTAGATGCCTACACTCGTGGCGTGGTGGCAGACGAACAGATGTCTGCTCTTGCAATGGCTATTCTCTTAAATGGCATGGAACGCCATGAAATTAGCCGTTGGACCGATGCCATGATTCGAAGTGGCGAACGTATGAGTTGGTCGATGTTAGATCGCCCAACAGTTGATAAGCATTCAACTGGCGGAGTAGGCGACAAAATTACTCTGCCCTTAGTGCCATTAGTCGCTTCATGTGGTGCGGCAGTGCCACAACTATCTGGTCGCGGACTTGGCCACACCGGTGGCACTTTAGATAAATTGGAATCAATTCCTGGTTGGAAAGCGGCGCTATCTAACGAAGAGATGTTGAAAGTAATTCAAGAAACTGGTGGAGTTATCTGTGCAGCTGGTAGTGGGTTAGCGCCAGCTGATAAGAAACTTTATGCGCTGCGAGATGTAACTGCGACAGTTGAAGCAATTCCACTAATTGCCTCTTCAATTATGAGCAAGAAGATTGCAGAAGGAACGGGCTCTTTAGTGCTTGATGTGAAAACTGGTAGCGGTGCATTTATGAGTGATCCAGTTAAAGCACGCGAACTAGCCACAGTGATGGTAGAAATTGGCAAGAGCGCTGGAGTAAATATTCGCGCTTTGATTACTGCTATGGATGTGCCGCTAGGTTTAACAGCAGGAAATGCACTTGAAGTTCGTGAATCTGTTGAGGTGCTTGCAGGTGGTGGCCCAGCTGATGTAGTCGAATTAACCGTACTTTTAGCGCGAGAAATGCTGGATTTAGCGGGGATTTCGGGGATAGACCCGGCAGATAATTTAAAGAATGGCAAAGCCATGGATCATTGGCGACGAATGATAAAAGCGCAAAATGGTGATCCAGATGGTGCGCTGCCTACCGCAAAAGAGAAGTTGGTAATTAACGCTGAGCAAAGTGGAAAATTAACGCGCATGGATGCGCTTAAAGTTGGTGTAGCTGCATGGCGCTTAGGCGCTGGTCGCGCAAAGCAAGGTGAAGCGCTTCAACTTGGCGCAGGTATTGAGATACATGCCAAGCCCGGGGATCAAATTAGTAAAGGCCAACCATTATTTACTTTACACACAGATAAAACTGAGCTTTTTGCGCGCGCAGAGGAATCACTACAAGGCGCAGTCGAATATGATTCAGATTATCAACGCCTACCTCTCATTCTGGAGCGCATTAGTTGATTAAATTACCAAAGGTCTTACTGCACGATCATTTAGATGGTGGGTTAAGACCAGAAACCATCATTGAAATTGCTCAGGAGATTGGCTATCAAAAATTGCCAACTTATAAAACAACTGAGCTAGCTGATTGGTTTCAAGATGCATGTGATTCAGGATCTCTAGTTAGATATTTAGAAACTTTTGATCACACCATCGCCGTTATGCAACGAGAGCAAGATGTAGTCAGAGTTGCCAAGGAAGCGGTTATTGATTTGGCTAACGATGGAGTTATATACGCGGAGATTCGCGTAGCGCCCGAGCATTTCACCAAAAATGGAATGGTTATGCAGCAGGTAGTCGAAGCGATGCTAGAAGGTTATCGCCAAGGCGAGACGCAAACCGGAATTAAGGTAAATACAATTCTCTGTGGAATGCGACAACTGGATAAATCACAAGAGGTCGCAGAGTTGGTAGTTAAATATCGAGATCAAGGCGTAGTTGGTTTTGATATTGCTGGACCTGAAAAGGGTTTTGCACCGACGCTACAAAAGGAAACATTTGATTATTTGAAGCGCCAAGATGTGCCATTTACTATCCATGCCGGAGAGGCAGATGGCCCAGAATCGATAGATTTAGCGATAAATGCCTGCGGCGCAGCGCGAATTGGCCATGGCGTCAGAATCGTTGAAGATCTCCCGGACGGACGTATCGCAAAACAAGTTTTAGAAGCTCAGATACATCTGGAGGTCTGTCCGACCAGTAATTTGCAGACCGGCATAGCTGACACCTACGCCCATCATCCGATTGAGAAATTATTTGATTTGGGTTACAACATCGGAATCAACACCGACAATCGTTTAATGAGTCGGACCAAAATGAGCCACGAATTTAGTGAATGTCAGAAAGCATTTGGTTGGGGTTTGGCTGAATTCAGAGAGCTCACTGTTAGCGCAATGAACGCTGCTTTTATTGATGACAAGAGCGCTTTGTTAAAGCAGATTGGATCAGGTTATGATCAATTTTAACGATCCAGATTTCCTAAAGAACCCTTATCCGCATCTTGCAAAATTACGTAATGCTGGAATACCAGTTTGGCACGAAGAGACCAATATGTTTCTCGCTGCAAAATATGATGATGCTAATGCCGTACTTCGCAACAAGTCATTAGGTCGGATTTTTAAAGCGAAAGAACCTGAATCGGAATGGTCTACCTTTAATTGGCTGCATGCTGATTCGATTCTAGATTCCGAACCGCCAAAACATACTCGTTTGCGCGCACTGGTTTCTAAGGCATTTAATAAGAATATTATTGAAAACCAGAGAGAGACCATCAACAAGATTGTGGATGGTCTAATTTCCGATATTAAAACCAAAGGTGGCAATTGGGATTTAATCGCAGATTTTGCGGAGCCACTGCCAGTTAAAGTTATTGTGGCAATGCTAGGTTTCCCGGATTCTGACGAGCACTTGCTCCGTCCTTGGTCTCAAGCCATCGTAAAAATGTATGAAGTTAACCCAAGCGCTGAGGTTCAAGATAAGGCTAAGCAAGCTGCGAGTGAATTCGCTGCCTATGTGCAGCAGTTGGCAGACGAGCGTAAAAGTAATCCCGGTAATGATTTAATTACCGATTTGGTTAGAGTCGAAGAACAGGGCGAAAAATTAAATGCACAGGAGCTCATAGCTACCTGTGTTCTGCTCTTAAATGCAGGGCATGAAGCGAGCGTAAATGGCTTTGGAAATGGGGCAGTGGCCTTGTTAGAGCGTCCCGAGCAGTTAGCGCTACTAAGAGCAAATCCAGATAAATTGGCAGCTAGCGCAGTAGAAGAATTTTTAAGATTTGATGCGCCATTGCATTTATTTGAACGTACCGCAACCGCAGATACTGAAATCGGTGGAGTTGAGATCAAGCAAGGTCAGAAGATTGCCTCGCTACTTGGTTCGGCAAATCGCGACGAAGCGCATTTTGCAGCGGCTGACCAGATGGATATCACTAGAGATCCCAACCCACATATTGGTTTTGGCGCAGGAATTCATTTCTGTTTGGGCGGACCGCTGGCAAGACTTGAAATGGGAATTGCGTTACCGAAAATGATCAAAGCATTTCCAGAGATGCAGATTGCTAGTGAACCGGTACGTAGACCAACATTTGTTTTACGTGGTTATGAAAAGGTTGAGATCTCTTCGTAAGTTGGATAGGAACTTTGCGCACCTTTTCGGGTGACGCTAATTCCAGCAGCTATACATCCAAATCGCATAGCTACATCTACACCTTCATTTAATTTGCTGGCAAAACTTCCTACAAAACTATCTCCTGCACCAGTGGTATCTATTGCCTTTACCTCTAACGCTGCCACTTTTTTGCCAGAATTTAAGTGTCGGACTCCCTTGTCCCCTTCAGTAAGCAGAATGTTCGCATCGATATTTCCAAGTGCAGCAAATTCGCTCTCATTTGGAATGATCCAATCAGAGTGTGCGATTAAATCTGCGCTTAAATTTTCAAATGGCGCTGGGTTTAAAATCGTAGTTGCGCCGCGCGATTTCGCGGCTTTAAATGCGGCAAGAGTTACTTCCTGTCTAATTTCACATTGCCCAATTACAATATCTAGATTAGGAATTTCATGGATAGCGCTTATTGCAGCGCTCTTATCAATCTCTAAGTTCGCCCCAGGAATGATGATTATGCGATTTTCACCATTTGCTTCCACCCAGATATGGGCAACTCCAGTAGCATGATTACTTTCTTGCAGGTACTTGGTATCTACGCCTCGCGCTTGAAAGTTCTGCATAATTTCAGCGCCAAAAAGGTCGTTGCCGATACAACCAATGAAATATGTCTTAGCACCGGTTATTGCTGCCATCACCGCTTGGTTAGCACCTTTGCCGCCAAAACCTGTAGTGAATTCAGTGCCTCTCGCAGTCTCACCAGCTGAGGGAATTCGATCAATGTAGGCAGTTAAATCCATCATTGCACTTCCGACAACTGCTATTACTGGTTCAGCCATAACAGTAATTCTATGGTTAGACTTTCGAATTATGAAGCAGCACCCAATTATTCTTGATGTAGATACTGGATTTGATGATGCATTTGCGGTCCTCTTTGCCGCTAAGAATCAAGAGGTGAAGCTCTTGGGAATTACCTGCGTAGATGGCAATACCAATGTGCACCAAGTAGTTAAGAACACCATGATTGTTTTGGATGCCGCTGGCGCTGCAGATATTCCGGTTGCAATGGGTGCGACTAGGCCATTGGTTGAAGAACCGCTTTATGCCGAACATATTCATGGCAAGGATGGCATGGGTGATTTGGGGCTTCGGGAATCTAATCGCAAAATGGACCCGAGAAGTGCGATTGATTTAATTCGAGATTTAGTTGAAGCGAGCACTGAACCGGTTACTTTGGTGCCAGTTGCACCACTTACCAATATTGCAAATTTCATCACCACTTACCCTGAAAGCGCAAAGAAATTAAAAGAGATCTGCTTAATGGGTGGCTCAGCTTCGGTTGGCAATGCCACCGCGATGGCAGAATTTAATATTTGGCACGATCCAGAAGCTGCCGATATCGTCTTTCGAAGTGGCATTCCAATCACAATGTATGGATTAGATGTGTTTTATCATCCTTTAGTTAACGAATCCGAAGCAGTTCGCTTATCTGAAAGTTCTGATTCATCTGCGCAATTCGCAGGCAAGTTATTGAAATCCTGCATAAAGCGTTTAGGCCAAAGCGTAACTTTGGGTGACTATGGAGCGGTTGCTGCTGTAATCCGTCCGGCTTTATTAAAGAGCGAGATGTTGGATGTTGGGGTAGAGGTAGCGCATGGTTTAGTTCGCGGCATGACAGTTGTCGATCGCAGGCCGCGGTTAGAACTCATGATCGAACCACGCCGAATTCCAGGCGCAGCGCGAACGAAAGTTATTTTAGATTTAGATGCAGAAGAGTTTAGAGAGCTCTGGTTTAAAACTGTAGATTCAAACTGGAGTTAAATTCCGACGGTATGCCAGATGGTTTTGGCTTCCATGAAAGCCAAAATGCGGGCTGGGTGCTTAACTTTCGTAAAGGAATAAACTAGCTTTAAATTCTCGGCAGCCGCAACTTTCAGCGCTCCTGACTTCTTCGCACCCGAGATATCTAATCCATCGATATCCATATGCGAAGCCATCCATGGCGCAAGTTCTTCAATTTTTCCAGTAAGAATATTTACCACGCCAGCAGGAAGATCACTGGTTGCCAACACTTCAGCAAAACTCATGGCTGGAATTGCTAGTGCATCAGGCGCCACAATCACGGCAGTATTGCCACTGACAATTACTGACATCAGAGCATCAATAAATTCTAAGAAATTTGGCTTTGAAATTACTCCAACTACCCCAAGTGAATCCGGAGTAGTGAAGTTATAGAACGGACCTGATACTGGATTTGTTACCCCATTTAGTGCGGCTAACTTATCGCTCCATCCGGCATACCAAACAATTAAATCTATAACCTCATCAATCTTTGATTTATCACCGATTGCCTTTAACTCTGCATCGAATTGATCGCGTCTACCTTCGAGCATCTCTGCAATCCGATAGAGAATCTGGCCGCGTAAATAGGCAGTAGATCCACTCCACTTTCCAAATGCACCACGAGCTGCGACCACGGCATCACGTAAATCTTTACGAGAAGCCAACGCAGGATTGGCAATAAATTGACCCTTAGCGTTCTTTACTTCAAAAACTCGACCAGATTCAGAGCGTGGGAATGCGCCATTTATATATAGCTTGTAAGTTTTTTTAACATCTATACGTGACATTTACTTAACCTGCCCTTCAGCTTTTAAGTAAGCAGCTAAACCGTGACGTCCGCCTTCGCGACCCCAACCCGATTCTTTATAACCTCCAAATGGAGATGCCGGATCAAATTTGTTAAAGGTATTAGCCCAAATTACGCCAGCACGAAGTTGCTGTGCTGCCCATAGAACTTTGGAACCCTTTTCAGACCAGATGCCTGCAGAGAGTCCATAAGGGGTGTTATTTGCTTTTTCAATCGCCTCTTGTGGAGTGCGGAAGGTAATTACAGAAAGCACCGGACCGAAAATCTCTTCGCGGGCAATGCGGTGGGCTTGAGTAACTCCCGTGAAAATTGTTGGCGCAAACCAGAAACCATTTTTAGGGATTTCGCATTTAGGAGACCAGATCTCTCCACCTTCTGCGCTTCCGGCTGCAGCTAACTCTTGAATTTTATCTAATTGTGCTTTTGAATTAATCGCGCCAATATCGGTGTTCTTATCTAATGGATCTCCTAGACGAATCTGCTCCATGCGGCGCTGCAATTTCTTGATAACTTCATCTGCAACATTCTCTTGAACTAAGAGCCTAGAACCTGCGCAGCAGACATGGCCTTGATTAAAGAAAATCCCATTTACGATGCCTTCAACAGCTTGATCAATTGCCGCATCTTCAAAAATAATATTCGCGCCTTTGCCGCCAAGTTCCAGAGTGGCAACTTTCTTAGTATCTGCTATCGCTCTAGCAATAGATTTACCAACTTCAGTGGAACCGGTAAAGGCAATTTTTGCTACGCCAGGATGGTTTACCAACGCAGCTCCAGTCTCTCCGGCGCCAGTAACAATATTTACTACGCCCGCTGGCAGCTCTGCTTGCTGACAAACTTCGGCAAATAGCAGTGCTGTTAGCGGAGTGCTCTCTGCAGGCTTTAAAACCACAGTATTTCCGGTAGCAAGAGCGGGCGCAACCTTCCAAGCCAACATCAAAAGTGGAAAGTTCCAAGGAATTATTTGGCCAACTACGCCATGCGCTTTGGGTGAGCTGCCAACACCTGCATAATCTAATTTATCTGCCCAACCTGCGTGATAGAAGAAATGCGCTGCAACTAGCGGGATATCTATATCTCTAGTTTCGCGGATTGGCTTGCCATTATCCATAGTCTCAAGAACTGCAAATTCGCGAGCACGTTCCTGCATGATTCGCGCAATTCGATAAAGATATTTTCCACGTTCGGCGCCAGATAATTTTGACCAAACTTTTGTGTATGCAAGTTGCGCAGCCTGAACTGCTTTATCAATATCATTCTTATCGCCATTTGCAATCTGCGAGAGCACCTCTTCGGTTGCTGGGTTAATTGTGGCGAAATGCTTTTTACCTTTTACGAATTTTCCATTGATGAAATGTCCGTATTCCTTATCGATTTTAACGATTGACTTCGATTCAGGGGCGGGCGCGTATTCGAAATTCATTTAGTTCCCCTTAATCTAGAGTCACGTAGTTAGGGCTCTCATAGTAGCCATCGGATAGTTTCATTCTTTGAAGCAGGAGATCGTTTAACAACGCGCTAGCTCCGATACGGAAATATTTGTTGTTTAACCAATCTGGACCTGCCGTCTCATTAACCAGCACTAATTGTTTAATTGCATCTTTGGTGGTGCGGATTCCGCCGGCAGGTTTTACCCCAACTTGATGTCCAGTTAGCTCTCGAAAATCACGAACCGCTTCCAACATAATCATCACAACAGGTGGGGTAGCAGCTGGCGTGACTTTGCCCGTTGAAGTTTTGATGAAATCTCCACCAGCAAGCATGGCTAGATAAGATGCTTTACGTACATTGTCATATGTAACTAGCTCTCCGGTTTCGAAGATCACTTTCAGATGCGCCTTTTCGCCGCAGATTGCTTTAATTTTTACAATCTCATCAAAGACTTCTCCCAAGCGGCCAGATAAAAATGCTCCGCGATCAATCACCATATCAATTTCGGTGGCACCGGCATCGATTGCATCTTGAGTATCCTGCAATTTAACTGCCATTGATGCGCGGCCAGAAGGGAATGCAGTGGAGACCGCTGCAACTGGAATCTCCTTGCCACCAATTAAATCTAAATGAGTGCGGGCAACTTTAACCATATCGTTGTAGACACAGACTGCGCCAACACTTGGCACAGTTGGGTCTGTTGGATCTGGTCGCACCGCTTTGGTGCAGAGCGCTTTAACTTTTCCAGGAGTATCTGCTCCTTCCAAAGTGGTTAAGTCCACCATTGAGATAGCAGTGTCGATTGCCCAAGCTTTGCTAGAAGTTTTGATACTTCGAGTACCCAGAGTGGCCGCGCGCGCATCTGCACCAACTTGATCAACCGAAGGTAGGTTATTTAAGAATGACTTAAGCGAGTTTTCAGAGCCATCTACCAGCCCAAAGAATTGCAATTTAGCCTCCTCGCTAAGAGAGCAATTCTTTCAGGGGGCCACGTAATGTGGCAAGTTTTTCATTGGCCTCATCTTCAGTTGCGCTAATCACTTCAATGTAACACTTCATCTTTGGCTCGGTTCCGGAAGGGCGAACTATTACACGTACGTCGCCTAGCCAGATCCGCAAACCATCAGTCGGTGGCAGTTCATTAGTTGGCTTTGCCAAATCATCAATAGCAGTGACTGCAAAACCAGCGATATCTTTCGGCGGATTAGAGCGCAATTTTTCTAAAACTTTACTAACTAATTTTATGTTTTCTACGCGAATAGAAATCTGCTCTGTGGCATGAAAACCGATCAAGCCCCAGATTTCTTGTAAGCGATCATGGATAGTCTGGCCATTTGCAGCTAGCTCTTCAGCTAGTTGGGCCAGCGCGATTGCAGCACTTACTCCATCTTTATCTGCAACACAGGCGCTATCAACTGAATATCCAATCGCTTCTTCATACGCAAAAGCTAAATTAGGAATCTGTGCCAAGTATTTGAAACCTGTTAACGTCTCACGGAAATTGCGTCCGTAGTGCTTACATATTTTGCTTAAACCCGAAGAGGAAACGATTGAATTTCCATAGTTTCCTGGGTTGGTTCGGGCAATCCAGTCGCCCAACAAGATTCCAATCTCATCGCCTTTGAGCATGCGCCATCCATGTTTGGGATCGTTGATGGCAGCAGCACAACGATCAGCATCTGGATCATTTGCAATCACTAGATCCGCACCAACCGATTTAGCTTTTGCCAAACTTAAATCAATAGCGCCGGGTTCCTCTGGATTAGGAAAAGAGACGGTTGGGAAATCTGGGTCTGGATGAGCTTGCTCTTCTACCAAAATTGGTGGATTAAAACCAGCTTTCTTAAATACCGCTTGGACCGTTTCTAAACCAACGCCATGCATAGCGGTATAGACAATCTTTAATTTTCCGGGAGTCTTACCAATTTCGGCAGTACGCGCTACATAATCATTAAAAACTTCGTCATTTAAGTTCTTCCATTGAGTACCGCGAGGTTGGCCCTTTAAGGAGTTAATTTTATCTATCTCTGCTGAAATCAATTTATCTGTAGGGGTAATGATTTGAGAACCTTGGTATTTAATGCCATCAACTTCGGCATTTAAATAGACCTTATAGCCATTATCCATTGGTGGGTTATGGCTGGCAGTAACCATGATTCCAACATTTGCACCTAATATTTTTACCGCATGCGCTAATACCGGTGTAGGAAGCGGACGAGGTAAAACGCTCACCTGCATACCTGCGCCACTTAAAATCTCGGCGCTCTCTTTAGTGAAATCTTCAGATCCATAACGCGCATCTCTACCAATTACCACAGAAGTTAAATTGCGTTCTTTCATGTATTGCGCAATTGCAGCCGCGGTACGACCTACTACTGCACGATTCATGCCAGATGGACCCGGAGCAATTGGGCCACGAAGTCCCGCGGTACCGAAAGTTAAAAATCCAGCAAATAATTTATCGAGCGCCGCTTCATCGTTTGCATCTAATAATTTTTGAAGTTCGGCAGCAGTCTTTGGATCAGGATCATCAGTAATCCAATTTTCGATTTCGATGCGGTTCATGCACCTAATTTAGTTATTAATCGAGAATAAGACAAAGCGCGGTGCCGCTGGCAACTGTTTCACCAATCTCAACAACCAATTTAGAAACTTTGCCTGATTTATGCGCGGTCAGTGGTTGCTCCATCTTCATTGCTTCAAGGACAATTATTAATTCGCCCTTTTCCACTTGATCGCCCTCAGAAACAGCAATTTTAACGACGGTTCCTTGCATTGGAGCAAGCAAACCATCTCCGGTAGCGCCACCAGTTGCACCTTTACGTGCCCGATGTCTCTTATGAACTGGTTCTGGTGCATGTACTAGCACTTCAAATCGATGTCCATTAACTTCAGTAATCACATGTTCTGGTGCGGCATGAGTCTGTACCACTGGTGAACTTGCTTCGTACTGTGGAATTTCATTTACAAATTCATTTTCGATGTAGCTGGTATACACCTTGAAATTCTTGGTGTAATTATCATCTTCCAAGATCGCGCGGTGAAACGGCAGCGCGGTAGCTAAACCTTCAACTTTGAATTCAGCAAGCGCTCTTCTTGAGCGTGAAATTGCTTCTTCACGAGTACTGCCAGTGACGATTAACTTTGCCAACAGCGAGTCAAAGTTACCGCCAATGGAATCATCTTTTTTGAAACCAGCATCTACACGTACGCCAGGACCAGTCGGCAACTGCCACTCAGTAATTTGGCCAGGTGCCGGCAAGAAGCCACGACCGGGATCTTCTCCGTTAATACGAAATTCAATGGAATGTCCGCGAATTTCTGGATCTCCAAAACCAAGAGTTTCACCTTCAGCAATGCGAAATTGTTGACGAACTAAATCAAGACCAGTTACTTCTTCAGACACTGGATGTTCGACTTGTAATCGGGTATTTACTTCTAGAAATGAAATTGTTCCATCAATACCAACCAAGAATTCACAGGTTCCGGCTCCGATATAACCCGCTTCTTTCATGATGGCTTTACTTGCACGGTATAACTCTTCATTTTGAGTTGCTGTTAAAAATGGTGCTGGTGCTTCTTCGACAAGTTTTTGATGACGACGTTGTAGAGAGCAATCTCGAGTAGAGACGACAACCGCATTGCCATGTTTATCGACCAATACTTGAGTTTCAACGTGGCGCGGCTTATCTAGGTAGCGCTCGACGAAACATTCTCCACGTCCAAAGCCAGCAATCGCTTCGCGAACCGCAGAGGCATAAAGCTCTGGAATCTCTTCGATGGTGCGGGCAACTTTTAAGCCACGACCGCCTCCGCCATGTGCAGCTTTAATTGCAACCGGTAAACCATGTTCTTTTGCAAAAGCCACAACCTCTTCATGAGAGTTCACTGGATCTTTGGTGCCGGCAACTAATGGGGCGCCAGCAGCTGACGCAATTTTTCTCGCCGAGACTTTATCTCCAAGCGCGCGAATAGCTGATGGCGGCGGTCCGATCCAAGTTAATCCTGCTGAAATTACCGCTTCCGCAAAGTCGGCGTTCTCAGAAAGGAATCCATATCCAGGATGCACTGCATCTGCGCCAGATTCTTTAGCGGCTGCAATTAATTTCTCAATATTTAAATAGGTCTGCGCCGCAGTTACGCCTTTTAATGAATAAGCAGCATCGGCCATTGAAGCATGAATTGAAGTGCGGTCTTCATCTGAATAAACAGCAACAGATTCGATTCCGTGATCTCGGCAGGCGCGAATTACTCGGACTGCAATCTCACCGCGATTGGCAATCAACACCCGCTTCATTTCGCTCCCATCCGCTTAGCTTCTGGCCAGGAATAGCCTAAGTGTTCCAAACTCTTACGCAAATAGGCCATAGAAATTCCGACTACGTTTGTGTAATCCCCATCAATGGCACTGATGAATGGGGAGGAGTAGCCATCTAATGTGAACCCTCCGGCGACCTTTAGTGGTTCGCCTGTGGCTACATAATCTTTTATTAGCGCTTCATTTAATTCATCAAAAGTAACAGCAGTGGTTACTCGATCAGCTAATTCACGACCTTGCTTGGTATCAATGATGCAATGTCCGGTATGTAGTAATCCAGTTTTGCCACTTAATCTTTTGGCACGAGCAATTGCAATTTCTGGAGTTTCTGGTTTTCCGAAAGACTCACCTTCAAATTCGAATGTGGAATCACAGGCGATAATGATGCAATCGCCATCGACTTGTTCGCGCACGGTGTGCGCTTTTGTGATTGCAAGTGCAATCACCATGTCTACAGGTGACATCGCATTGAAGTGGTCAGTCTCTTCATCAACATGGCTAATGATAATTTCAGGGTGCAATCCAGCGCCTTCTAACAATCGTTTGCGTGAAGGAGATTGAGAAGCGAGAATTAAACGCATTAAATATTTCTACCTGCGCCAAATTTGATCGATTGCGGCATTGCAGGACGCATTATTGGCTGCGCCCAAGTACTGCGCTTAACTATCGGGTCTTTCTCTACACGCTTATGTTGACTCAATACTTGGGTGATGACAGCCAGCTCTTCATTCGTTGGCTTGCCGCTAATAATCGTAAAGCGCACGGTCATAGTGGAATATTTCCGTGCTTGCGAGGTGGCAGAGAATCTCGTTTTGTTTTTAAGGTGCGAAGTACTTTAGTGATGTATTCACGGGATTGATTTGGTTCAATAACTGCATCAACAATGCCGCGCTCTGCCGCGTTATATGGATTAGCTAGAGATTCGTTGTATTCGGCTACTAATTGAGCTCGCATCGCTTCTGGATCTTTAGCTTCAGCAATCTCTTTGCGATAAAGAATATTAACTGCGCCTTGGCCACCCATAACCGCAATCTCTGCCGTAGGCCATGCAAATACTACGTCGCCGCCAATTTGCTTTGAACCCATAACGATGTAAGCGCCGCCATAAGCCTTACGAGTTACGAGTGTTACTAGCGGCACGGTGGCTTCTGCATATGCGTAAAGCAACTTAGCGCCGCGGCGAATAATGCCATCCCACTCTTGTTCGGTGCCTGGCAAGAAACCTGGCACGTCAACCAAAGTAATAATTGGAATATTAAAGGCATCGCAGAAGCGTAAGAATCTCGCCGCTTTTTCCGATGAATCAATATCTAATGTACCTGCTAATTGCTGTGGTTGATTCGCGATGATTCCCACAGTTTCGCCCTCAACTCGGCCATAACCAACAATTATGTTTGGTGCGAAGTTAGCGTGAATTTCTAGGAATTCACCTTCATCCAAAATTGCATGAATAACTGTCTTCATGTCATATGGTTGATTTGGAGAATCAGGAATTAAGGTATCAAGTGCGTTATCTGTCGCTTTGCGAGCTAACGTTTCAGTTGCCGGTAGGTGTGGGGCACCATCCATATTATTACTTGGCAAATATGAGAGCAGCGCTTTGACGTAATCGATTGCATCTTCTTCGGATTCAGCCAAATAATGCGCATTGCCTGTCTTAGTTGCGTGAGTGTGTGCCCCGCCAAGTTCTTCCATTCCAACTTCTTCGCCGGTAACAGTTTTAATTACATCTGGACCGGTAATAAACATGTATGACTTTTCGTTCACCATCACCGTGAAATCCGTAAGCGCAGGCGAATAAGCGGCACCACCAGCGCAAGGACCAAGAATTAAGGTGATCTGTGGAATCACGCCAGAAGCGCGGGTATTTAATCGGAAGATATGCCCGTATCCACCAAGTGCTTGCACGCCTTCTTGAATGCGCGCACCACCAGAATCATTAATTCCAATTAGCGGAACGCCATTCTTTAAAGCAAATTCCATAATCTTGCGAATTTTCTCAGCCATTACTTCACCAAGTGAACCGCCAAAGATTGTGAAATCTTGAGAATAAACCGCAACACTTCGTCCATCAATTGTGCCAAATCCGATAACGACACCATCACCATAAGGTCTGTGCTTATCCATGCCGAAAGAATTTGAGCGATGGCGAGCAAACTCATCCATTTCCTGGAAGGAACCTTCATCCAATAGCAGTGCAACTCGCTCGCGAGCAGTTAGTTTGCCTTTGGCATGCTGCTTGGTGACAGCAGCTTCAGAGGCAGCATGCACCGCTTCATCTAAACGTGCGCGTAAATCTTCAATCTTGCCGGCAGTGGTTTTCAGATCCTTGCTCATGGGCTTACCGTACCTGCTGTGGGTATCGAAGGTCTAAATGTTGAGCGCATAAATTCAAAAGTTGCGCAGTACTGGTCAGTAAGCGTGACCGAAGAAACGCAATCGACCCAGCTCGATTTAAAAAGTAATTTTGAAAGCGGCACAGTATTAGTTGCGGAATATCAAAGTGCTGGACGTGGCAGGCTAGATCGTAAATTCGAAGTTCCTTATCGTAAAGGATTAACTTTCTCATTTTGTATTTCAACTGAAGATAATTTTGGATGGATACCATTAATTACCGGATTGGCAGTGGCCAGAGGAATAAATAAATACTTAGGCTCAGAGTTAGTTGAGATTAAATGGCCTAATGACTTGTTGATCAATGGCAAAAAACTCGCGGGCATTCTTAGTGAAAAAGTTAATAACGGCGCGGTTGTTGGAGTTGGAATCAATATTTATCAGAGTCAATCAGAACTTCCGATTAAGGATGCAATTTCCTTGTCTATGGTCGGTAAAATTGATCGAAACGAGTTGCTAGCAGAAATTCTCAATGAATTGGGCGCTGCTTTAGAAAATTTGGAAAGTCAGAAGAATCTATATCGCCAAGCATGCAAGACAGTCGGAACGCGCGTTCGAGCTACCCTGCCAAACGGAGAGGTCATCGAAGATCAGGCGCTAGGAATTTCTAATGACGGTGCATTACTCCTTAAAACACGTGAAATTAGTGTCGGCGATATCGTTCACTTAAGATAGCTGCGTGAGTGCATTTCCAAGGGTTGGCGTAATTGGCTCCGGACAATTGGCGCAGATGACCCTTGCGCCAGCTGCAGCACTCGGTATCGATTTAATCTCGCTCGCGGCCTCGGAAAATGATTCGGCTGCTCAAAGTTCACCACATGTTGTCGGGGATTATCGAGATTTAGATACGGTTCGAAACTTTGCAAAACAATGTGATTTAGTTACGTTCGAGCATGAATTGATTCCTTTATCAATAATCAAGACTTTGGAATCTGAAGGTTTCAAATTTGCGCCATCTGCCAACGCTTTTCAGTACTCTCAAGATAAAGCGTTAATGCGCGAGAAGCTGGCCCATCTACCTAGTCCAAAGTGGCAGGTAGTCACGGAAGCAATTGATTGGCAATATCCGGCAATCGCTAAAGCAATTTCAGGCGGTTATGACGGCCGCGGTGTTTGGAAAATTGAAGCTAAAAGCGATTTAGAGAAATTATTAAAAGAAGTACCAAAGTTAATTCTGGAAGAGTTCGTGGACTTTGATTACGAAATTGCAGTGATGGTGGCTAGATCTGCACACGGTCAAGCGGCAACTTGGGCGCCAACTCGAACAGTACAAAGCGATGGCATTTGCGTCGAAACTGTAACTCCTGTGCCCGAATTTAATGAAACCCAATCACAAGCTGCGCAGAATTTAGCGCTAACTATCGCAAATGAAATTGGTTTAGTCGGAGTAATGGCAGCAGAAATGTTTGTCAAAGGTGATAATTTAATTATCAACGAACTTGCACTTCGTCCACATAATTCTGGGCACTGGACAATCGAAGGATCGGTCACTAGCCAATTTGAACAACATTTGCGCGCAATCTTAGATTTACCACTCGGCGAAACCGCCATGACCGCAAAATGGGCAGTTATGGGAAATGTTTTGGGTGGAGACAAACCAGATATGTATCGACCATATCTGCATTTGATGGCGCGCACTCCAGCGCTCAAATTTCATCAATATCGTAAAGAGGTTAGGCCTGGTCGCAAAATCGGCCATGTAACTATTACTGGAGATAACCTCGTAGAATTACGCCAAGAAGTTGAACATGCACTTGCATATATGAGCGGAGAGATTGATGAGTGATGTCGCCATCATCATGGGATCAGATTCTGATTGGCCAACCATGGAAGCAGCTGCGTTGGTTTTAGATGAATTCGGAATTTCTTATTCTGCGGAAGTAGTTTCGGCACATCGCATGCCAGAAGAGATGGCGCAATTTGCAAAATCTGCCGCGAAAAATGGCTATAAAGTAATTATTGCTGGAGCTGGCGGCGCAGCACATTTACCCGGCATGGTTGCATCATTAACCACTTTGCCAGTCATTGGAGTGCCAGTGCCTTTAGCAAACCTCGAAGGCATGGATTCCTTACTCTCAATTGTGCAGATGCCAGCTGGAATTCCAGTGGCCACAGTTGGAATCGGAAATGCCAAGAATGCCGGAATTTTGGCGGCACGAATATTGGCAACTGCCAATGCTTCATTGAGCGAGAAAGTTGAAATCGCAATGCAAAAATTAAATGAAGAGGCTAAGGCAAAAGGCGCGGCGCTTAAGGCGCGGCGCAGTCAAAAAACTGGTTTCTAACGCTTTCTATATTCGATTGCCGGACAGCGGTCCATAATTGCTAATAAGCCAGCTGCCTCAGCTCTTGCGACCGCAGCTTCATCAATAACATCAAGCTGTAACCAAACTGCTTTTGCACCAATTGAAATCGCTTCATCTACTACTTGTCCAACTAGCTTTGAATTTACAAAACAATCAACTACATCTACTGGAAAAGGTATTTCCGCTAGAGTCTTATAGCCAGTTTCGCCGTGAACGGTTTCAGCGCGTGGATATACCGGAACAATTTTGTGGCCTTTATCTTGTAATAACTTCGCTACTCCAAAAGCGGCACGCTCTGGATTATTTCCTAGACCGACCACCGCCCAAGTTTTTAATGCGAGAACTTGGTCAATTGTGGCGTCAGTAAAACTCATGCACGACCTAAAGCGTGGAAGTCCCAACCAGCCGCTTGCCACTTATCGCGATCCAACATATTTCGACCATCTAGAATCTTCGCCTGCTTTACCAATTTCTTAATAGCAGCAGGATCTAACTCGCGATATTGTTTCCATTCAGTCAAGTGAAGAATTAAGTCTGCACCTGCAACACAATCTTCAATCGATTCTGCGAAAGTTAGCGCTGGAAAACGCTTTCTTGCAGGCTCAATACCTTTTGGATCGTGGATTGTTACCTGCGCACCAGTGGCATGAATCTGCGCAGCAATATCAAGTGCAGGAGAGTCGCGCACATCATCTGAATCTGGCTTGAAAGTTGCGCCAAGCACCGCGATTTTAAATGACTTTAGATCTAAGCCAAGTTCTTTTTGAACTACATTTATTACGCGCTGACGCGCACGCAAATTAATTGCATCGATATCTTTTAGGAATTCGACAGCTTGTGAAGCGCCAAGCTCTTCGGCACGCGCCATAAATGCACGAATATCTTTAGGTAGACATCCACCACCAAAACCAATTCCTGCTTGCAAAAAGCGATTTCCGATTCTTGGATCGTATCCAATCGCCTTAGCCAAAACCGTCACATCTCCACCAGCTGTTTCGCAAATTTCTGCCATTGCATTGATAAATGAAATCTTGGTTGCTAAGAATGAATTCGCAGAGACTTTAACCAATTCTGCAGTTGGAAGATTTGCCCGGACCCAAGGAGTGCCTTCTTGTAAGTTAACTGCATATACCTGCTTGAGAATCTCTTCAGCTCGATCCGAGGTAACACCAATTACTAAACGATTTGGGCGAAGCGTATCTTCAACCGCAAAACCTTCACGTAAGAACTCTGGATTCCAAGCTAGCTCAGCATGAGCCGGGATATTCATCGAAAGTTCCTGTGCAGTTCCGACCGGCACGGTTGATTTGCCAACTAAAAGTGATCCCGGTTTGGCCACAGCAGCTACTGCAGCAAATGCGCTCTTCACATAAGTTAAATCAGCGGCCAAGCCATCTTTAATCTGCGGAGTACCAACACAGATGAAGTGAACGTCGCAATCAGCAATCTCTGAATAATCTGTAGTGAACTTTAACTTTCCGCCTTGTACATGCTTAGAGAGAAGTTCAGGCAACTCTGGTTCATAGAAAGGCAGTTCACCGCGAGATAACGCTTCAATCTTTGCAGCATCGTTATCAACGCCAACGACCTCAAGCCCAAGTTCGGCCATGCAGGCTGCATGCGTAGCACCAAGATAACCCGTACCGATTACTGAGATTTTCATGCTGGGGAGTTTAATACTTAATCTGTCCGCAGAGGTTTTCACTTGCGGTAGAAGTTCTAAATTTATCAATTACCGAAGGAGACGCGCTGGCTTTCTTGCCATTCTTTGCATTCTTGCTTGTTGGCGAAGGTGAGGCTTTATCAACTACTGGTTGATCATTTCGCATACGGTTAAATAGTTCTGGCGCTAACGTTTCATGCCAAATCACTACTGAACCAACACCTGATACATATCCATTTGAGGTTTGTAATGGAATAGTCATAGTGCGCATTTTGCTTGGAGAGAGATTTTTAATTTGTTTCGCCAAATTAACAATATCGCCCTGATTCAGGGTTTCATCAGTTTTGACTGTTTTAAAGACTGCATCAACTAGATTCTTTAATTTAAATGGATTAAGCAGTACACCAGTGCTGGTTGCTTTGCGGAACACTGCAGAAACAAATTGTTGTTGGCGTTGCATACGGCCAATATCGCCGAGTCCATCAAAATCTCGGGTTCGAACATATTTAAGCGCTTCGATTCCATTAAGTGTGTGGACACCAGCATCCATGACTAAGTGGCTCTTAGGGTCATTGATGGCAACTTTTGAACAGACTTGAATACCACCAAGTGCATCGACCACATCTCTAAAACCTGCGAAGTTGACTTCGACGTAATGATCAATTAATAAATTAGTTTCCGCTTCTAAAGTACGAATTAATAAAGGTGCACCACCCCAAGCAAATGCGGCATTTACTTTTGCTTGAGTTGCAGGAACTTCAGTTTTGCCGTCTAAACCAATATGTGCGGGCACGGTCACCAAGCTGTCGCGCGGAATCGAAATGACCACTGCGTTCTCACGTGACTTACTAATATGAACCAACATCATGGTGTCAGAACGTGCACCGGCTGCAGTTTTGGTAGAACCGACTCTTAATTGGCGCAGCTCTTCTTTGCTTAAGCCTTCACGAGTATCAGAACCCACTACTAAGTAATTGACAGCGCTAGATGCCTTTTCAGGTCTATCTATCAAAGAGTCAAAGACGCTGACGCGATTAATGGCGCCGCTAATTCGACTCAAACCAACCCAAGCGAAGGCAGAGATCAGGACGATGCCAATGGAACTCCATGTCAGATACTTAATCGCTTTAGGTGATTTCACGGGCGAAAGCCTACAAGAGCGACCTTAACGCGATAGCGTTTGCCCGTTATGGCCGAGGTGACTTCAAGCGCAGTCTCAGTAATTCTCCCAATTTTGAACGAAGAGAATTATTTAAAGCAAACGGTAGCTGCCATTTTGGCTCAAGATTTTAAGGGTGAAATTGAAGTGGTGCTGGCGGTAGGCCCTTCTAAAGATCGTACTTTGCAAATGGCCAAACAATTGGCGAGCGCAGATGCTCGAATCAAAGTAGTAGAAAATCCAACCGGTCGAACTGCAGCGGGACTAAACATCGCAATTAAGAACTCTAAAAATCCAATTATTGTGCGAGTAGATGGACATGCAAATATTCCTGAAAATTATATTTCCATCGCGGTAGAACTTTTGAATAAAACAGGTGCGGTCAATGTTGGCGGAGTCATGGCAGCCGAAGGTAAAACTCCATTTGAAAAAGCGGTTGCAGCTGCAATGCGCAGCGCACTCGGAGTAGGTGCGGCTAAATTTCACACTGGTGGCAGTGCAGGTGAAACCGATACCGTTTATCTAGGAGTTTTCAATCGCGCTGCGATAAATGCCATTGGTGGATTTGATGAACATTTCACTAGAGCCCAGGATTGGGAATTAAATTTTCGACTACGTAAGAATGGGGGAAAGATTTTCTTTGATCCAAGATTGATTGTCACTTACAGACCACGTAGATCCTTAACTGCTTTAACTAAACAATATTTCGAATATGGTCGTTGGCGTCGAGTGGTATCGCGAACCCATAAGGGGACTATCAACTTACGTTATTTAGCGCCTCCATTTACCGTTATTGGCACGTTGACCTCTTTGATCGCAGGACTTTTTAATCCGATTCTCTTCATCCCAGCTGGGATTTATGGACTTTTCTTATTGTTGGCATCTATCAAAATCGGCAACACTTTTTCAGAGCGACTGATGCTGCCGGCAATCTTATTTACGATGCATATGAGTTGGGGAACTGGCTTTATTACATCTACAAGACGCTTTGTCAGGTAATCTTTCCCTCATGAGTAAGCCAGTAGAGGTATATGAACCTTTTAAAGCTGGCCTACCACCAATAGGTAGATACTGGCGTTCACTCTGGGCGCGCCGTTCCTTCATGAACGAATATGCAAAATCAGAGCTTCATGCCAGCCATTTCGATTCAGTATTTGGCCAACTCTGGTTAATTATCAATCCACTACTACTGTCAGCAATTTACTTTGTACTTATTAATATCATCGCAGGTAGCGCTGACAGCACTCGATACGCGCATTTAACTGCCAGCCTCTTCCTCTTTTATCTTGTTAGCAATGCCATGAATAGCGGAACTAAATCCGTAACTTCTAGCGAGAGCCTGATATTGAATACTGCATTTCCAAGAATTGCACTCCCACTATCAACCACCATTGTGGCATTATTCAAGTTTCTGCCGACCATCCCAGTCTTCCTAATTATCAAATTTTCTCTTGGACTATCTTTTGATTGGAATATGCTCTGGGGAACAGTGGTTGTATTCATCGCCTTGGTATTTGGCTTAGGTGTGGCAATCTTAATTTCCGCTGCAAACGTTTATATAAGAGATATTTCAAACTTTCTACCGTATTTAAATCGAACCTTGCTTTATATCTCGCCGGTACTTTTTGAAGCATCAAGCGTTAGTGACAAATTAGCATTCTTAAAAAATATCAATCCGTTCTTTCCGATTTTAGATACTTGGTCTCGCACCATGGTTCATAACGAGGCTCTGGCTTGGGGTGAAGTCGGTAAAGCGGCAATCTGGGCATTTGGCACCTTGTTAATTGGTACCTATCTCTTCCTTTCTCGTGAAAGAGAGTTTGCTGTCCGTGTCTGACAAACATTTACCAGGAGAGATTGCAGTATCAGTTCAAAACTTAGGGCTGATTTACAAAACTACGATCGACAAGAAACTCTCGCTTTCAAATCGGATCAAGCATCTCGGCCGTGGAACCAAACAGACTCGCATCATTAATGCACTTGATGGCGTTAATTTAGATGTGGATTATGGAAGTGTTTTGGGAGTTGTTGGCGCAAATGGCGCAGGTAAATCAACCATGATGCGTGTAGTTAGTGGAATTCTTCCACCGACTACTGGACGTGTTGAAGTTTACGGAAAAGTTTCTACATTGCTGGCGCTTGGAGTTGGTTTTAACAAGCAACTTACTGGACGCGAAAATGTAATTTTAGGTGGCTTGGCATCAGGATTATCTAGAGATGAAATTGATGCACATTTTGAAGAGATCGCAGATTTCTCCGAACTAGGCGAAGCAATTGATGCGCCGATGCGCACCTATTCATCGGGAATGTACGCCCGACTTGGATTTTCAGTTGCAGTTACCGTGAAGCCAGATATTTTAATTGTCGATGAAGCTTTGAGTACCGGTGATGCTCGATTTAAAGAGAAGAGTTTGGCGAAGCTAAAAGAACTGCGCGGTGATAATCGCGCTTTGATTCTTGTTAGCCATGCGCTGGGTACGATTCGCGAAGTTTGTAACGATGTTGCTTGGTTGCATAAAGGTAAATTGATACAACGCGGTATGCCAAATGATGTAGTAGATGCATACCAAGATTTCCTGGCTGTCGGAAAGAGCGCTGTCATTAATGAGGATGTTTAAAAGCTTAATCGCACTACTACTTGCGGTTTCTTTAATTTCGCCGGCGCAAGCAAATGAATCTTTTACATTTGTCGGGAGTGGTTTTGGGCATGGAGTGGGCTTGAGCCAAATTGGCGGGAAAGCCATGGCCCTTGAAGGCAAAACCGCGGAAGAGATTTTGAAATATTACTACACCGGAGTCGAAGTGGCTCCAGTATCTGATTGGTATGACCTTCGTATTAACGTCGGAAACAAACTAAATTCGGCAACACTTCAATTAATCAGTGACGTTGGCTACCTAATGATTAATGATTACCAGATAAATGAAAAAGGCATCATTGCTTATTTCAAGTATTCGAATTCTGGAATCGTCACGACCATCAAAAAGAATAAAAATATAATTGCCACATTGCCAACAACTCGTGAGATTTCGATTAATTGGAGCGGTACCCGATTTTTAGAAGGAGAGACCGCATTGGTCTCTTTCTATGCAGGAAATACCCGTAGATACCAATTTGGATATATGAACTTATTGGTTGTAGGTAAATCTTTTGAGGCTACAAATACCGTTCGCCTCAAAGATGAGTATCTTTATGGAATATCAGAAGTTCCAAGTTCGTGGCCGATGGAGATGTTACGAGCACAAGCGATAGCGGCACGTTCTTATGCCATGTCCAAGGCTGGAATTTACCGACCTTCATGTGATTGCGAATTATTCGGAAGCATCAAAGATCAACTTTTTGTTGGCATGGGGAAATTAAATGAGCCCAGATATGGTCAATTCTGGAAAGCAGCAGTCGATGCTACAAATATAAATGAACTAACGGGATTGGCGGTTACCTATCAAGGGGACCCAATTAGCGCTTACTACTCTTCATCAAGCGGTGGCAGTACCGAAAGTGCTTTCAATGCTTTTGGTACCGAAATCGCATATTTGCAGCCAGTTGCAGATCCAGTGAGTTTGGATCCAAAGCGAAATCCAAATTTCGCTAGCTGGACTCGTAGCGTTCCGCAATCTATTGTGGCGAAGGCTTTCGGCTTGATTGATGTACAAAAGCTAGAAATTATTGGGAAAAGAATTGAAGCCACAAGTTTAAATGGAACGAAATCATCTTTGCGATTGGAAACTTTTAGATCTAGGGCAGCATTGCCTTCGGCAACCTTTAATTTGAGTGCAGGATAGAGTTCAAACCACCCCAAGAACCAGTTTTGGAAACCACTTCCAACGCACCGGTTTGAGAGTTGCGACGAAATAGCAGATTATCTCCACCGCTAAGTTCGGCCGCTTTAACTATTTGACCATCAGGCAGCTTTACTTTCGCCGCTGCAGTTACGTAAGTTCCGGCTTCAACAACGCAGTTGTTACCAAGTGAAATTCCGAGTCCAGAGTTAGCGCCCAATAGAGATTTCTCTCCGATTGAAATTACTTGTTTGCCACCTCCAGATAAAGTTCCCATGATTGAAGCGCCGCCGCCAATATCGCTGCCATCTCCAACAACGACGCCTGCAGAGATTCTTCCTTCGACCATTGAGGTACCTAATGTGCCAGCATTGAAATTCACAAAACCTTCATGCATAACGGTGGTGCCACTTGCCAAATACGCACCTAAACGAACACGATCAGCATCTGCAATTCGGACTCCAGATGGAATTACGTAATCCACCATTCTTGGAAATTTATCAACCGAGTAAACCGTTACTTGACCAAACTTGGCGCGCAATTTGGCGCGCACCATTTCGAAACCTTCGACTTCACAAGGTCCGTGATTAGTCCAAACCACATTTGAAAGTAACCCAAAGACTCCATCAAGAGATAATCCATGTGGCTTTACTAATCGATGAGAAAGTAAATGGAGACGAAGATATGCATCCTTTGCATCTTTTGGCGCTACTTCGGTATCGATTTCAACGGAGACCACTTCGCGCTTAACACCACGTATTTCATCGCCACCTGCAAGTGCGGCAAGTTCTGGGGCTGGGGCAGCGCCAAGCGGTGCTAGCGCTGGGCTTGGGTACCAGACATCGAGAATAGTTCCACCATTGGTGATAGTCGCAATACCGTGACCAGATGCAATAGACATGGGTACATATTAGTCTGTGCTGATGCACATCAGCGTCTTCTGCTCATCATCACCTACTATTGATGAAAAACATATTCAATTCGCAAGCGAATTAGGCGCAGGTATCGCGTCACGAAATTGGAATTTAGTCTCAGGCGGGGGACGCGTCTCTTGCATGGGAGCTGTAGCTAGAGCCGCTAGAGCCGGTGGTGCAAAAACTATTGGCGTAATTCCCGAAGCTCTAGTGAAAATCGAATTTGCAGATCATGATTCCGATGTCTTGCATGTTGTAAAAGATATGCGCGAACGCAAAGGAATGATTGAGGAACTCTCGGATGCATTTGTCGTGCTTCCTGGTGGAGCCGGAACTTTAGAGGAGCTATTTGAAATTTGGGTGGGACGTTATTTAAAGTTTCATAATAAGCCAATCGTAATTTTGGATCCATTCGATTTATATAAACCTCTAATTGAATTGATTAATCACTTAGAGGGTGAAAATTTCGTAAAACCAGGCATGCAGGAGTTGATTTATTGGGCGCGCTCAGTTGATGAAGCGCTCAATCACGTAGCTCCAAAGTAAAGATAAGTAAACTTTTGCACTGTGGAGCGTTTAATTTCTGAAGTTATCCAATCGCTCCCTGAGGAGTACCAATTTGTGCTCCGTGCGCATTACCTTGGCAATAAGAGCGCGGCAGAGATCGCAGAGTTGCTCGGGGTGCCTGAAGAATCTGTGGCGCGCATCATCAAATCTGGCAAAGCCGCCCTTGCCAGGGAGTTGGGACTTTAACTCCAGCAATCTCAGCAATCTCAGCAATCTCAGTGGAGCTATGCGCTATGAGTGGATTTGAGAGTTTTCGCCTACTTGTTAGATAATTACCCTCTCAACTTTGGAGGGTTTAAAAATGGCAGCAATGAAGCCGCGCACCGGTGATGGTCCAATGGAAGTCACCAAGGAGGCTCGCAGCCTGGTTATGCGCATCCCTCTTGAAGGCGGCGGACGTCTCGTCGTTGAATTAAATGCCGAGGAAGCAGCCAATTTAGGTAGCTGTCTTCAGGCTGCAGTACAGCTCATCAAGAAGTAAGCAAAAACTAACCAGGAAATCGATTAACTCGTAGTAGTTTTGCGCGCATGCTAACTTTCAAGCGCACCGAAAAGCTATCCAAGAAAGTTAATCAGCTCTTTCTGCCAGTAATTGATGGCAAAGTTTCAGCTCCCGAAATCGCCAAAGTATTTGAGTTGAATTTAGCGGATGAGCTAGCTTTTTTTGCGCCGGCAGATAAACCGCTAAAAGCTGGCGAAGTTTTCGAAATTCCAGTTAGCGCACCCGGATACAAATGTGATCGATTAAGTTTTGTCTCACTAGGGAAATTAAGTAATTCAGATTTGCGTAGCGCTGGCGCAGCAGTTGGCCGAAGGTTGCGAGGGAAAGATGGTGAAGTTCATTTAGCGCTCGCATTAAAACCAACGCAAGCCAAGAGCTTTCTAATTTCAGCAAATTTAGGAAATTTCACTTGGAATTTAAAGTCAGGCGCAAAAGAAGCCAAGGCAGTATTGGAAGTAACGCAAGTTGACGAAGCCACATGTAAAAGCGCGCAACTAACTTCAGATGCAGTAAATCGCGCGAGAGCTCTGATTCATACGCCTTCCAACATCAAGAACCCAGAATGGATGGCGAAGCAAGCAAAGAAGTTTGCAAATGGTTCCAAAGTAGAAGTGAAATCTGGTGCGGCGTTAAATGATTTTGGTGGCTTGCGCGCAGTTGGTGGTTCTGCTCCAAAACCTGGTCCTCGTTTTATAACAATGACATACTCACCAAAAAACGTGAAGACTAAACATAATAAGCATATTGTTTTAGTTGGCAAAGGAATAACTTACGATACCGGCGGCATTTCATTAAAACGTCCTTACGACATTATGGCTCCGATGAAGAGCGATATGGCAGGTGCGGCTGCATGTTTAGCTGTTATGAGTGCACTTAAAGATTTAAAGGCAAATGTAAAAGTTACTGCGTTACTAATGTGCGCAGAAAATGCGATCTCCGCAACTGCGCAACGTCCGGGCGATGTCATTACCCACTATGGTGGCAAAACTGTAGAAGTGCTTAATACTGATGCTGAAGGCCGTTTGGTTTTAGCTGATGGATTGGCTTACGCGGTAAAACATTTAAAACCAGATTACTTGATTGATCTTGCTACCTTAACTGGTGCCGCGAGTTTAGGCCTTGGAAAGCAATATGCGGCGCTCTATTCCAGAGATCAAAAGTGGGTAAAACAATTGCGAGCAGCCGGCGAAATTTCCGGTGATCGAGTTTGGCATATGCCACTTATTGATGATTATGAAATTGCACTGGCATCAGATATTGCTGATATCAATCACACTGCAGATGCTGTGGAATTTAGCGCTGGTTCAGTTACTGCAGCGCTATTTTTGGAGCAGTTTGTTGATCAAGTTAATTGGGCGCATTTGGATATTGCTGGAGTTGGTAGGGCAGATTCTGATGCGGGCGAAAATCCAAAAGGCGGTACCGGTTTTGGTGTTCGTTTGCTTTTGGAATGGATTGGAAACTTTAAGTGAAATTTGATTTAGCTCAATTTTCAGATACTTATATCCCAGAAGACCCGTATCAAAATTCCGCTCGCGAAAAGGGAATCGAACTCGGGGTAGTAGATGCAACTCCAGGATCTGGCGCGTATTTGCGTTACATCGCCTCATTAATTTCGGCACAATCGGTAGTAGAGATCGGGACCGGATCTGGAGTCGGAACTTTATGGTTACTCAAAGGCGTAATGAATTCAGGTGTAATTACAACTATTGATCCTGAAGTTCAACACACTCAAATTGCAAAACAAGTTTTATTGGAAGCAGATATTGCAGCAAATAGATATCGACTAATCACAAGTGGCTATTTAGAAGTAATGCGCAAACTTGCAGACCGCGCGTACGACTTAGTGGTATTTCGCGGCGATCCTGAAGATGTTATGGATGTAATAGATGAAGCCCATCGTATTCTGCGAGTTGGTGGGATTCTGGCGATTGATCACTTTTATGGTGGAGGAAAAGTTCCAGATCCAGCCCAGAGAGACCCAAAGACTGTCGCGCTACGAGATGCGGGTAAGTATTTAAAGGGCCAGAGCGATGTCTGGTCTATCTCACTAAACCCAGTGGGCGACGCAGTTTTACTAGCGACCAAACTCTAAATACTCTAAGCCAGTGTTTGGAGATATCGGTTTTGGAGAGTTAATCGGCCTTGCCATTCTGGCGCTCTTTTTAGTCGGGCCAGATCGGCTACCAAATTTGGCGGTAGATGCGGCAAAGATGTTAAAAAAATTCCGCTCGTATGCAATTACAGCCACGGACCAGATCAAAGATTCACTTGGGCCTGGCTATGAGAATTTAAAACCACAGGATTTGCATCCAAAAACCTTCATTAAGAAGCAGCTTAACGAAGCTATGAAAGACGATAGCAAGAAGATTAAAACCAACCATGCGGTAAAAATTGATCCGGATTTGCTATGAGCCAATTACTTGATGCGCTTAGCAAAGTAATTGATCCCGAACTTCGTAGATCGATTACCGAATTAGGCATGGTCGAACGCGCAGAGTTAACCAATGGGCGCGCAGAAATTAAAGTCTTATTAACTATTGCAGGCTGTCCAATGAAAGAGACACTTACCAACGATATTCAAAAAGCGCTTGGCGAAGTTTCAGGTGTAAAAGAAATCGCCCTTGAATATGGCGTAATGAATGAAGCGCAGCGCGAAAAAGTTCGCGACATCGTTCGCGGTGGAAAGGCAAAAGAAATTCCTTTTGCACGTCCAGATTCCTTGACTCGCGTTATCGGAGTTTCCTCTGGAAAAGGCGGCGTAGGAAAATCTTCTTTAACTACCAATCTAGCGATTGCAGTTGCACAAATGGGGATGCGAGTTGGAATTTTAGACGCCGACGTTTACGGACATTCAATTCCGCGCTTGCTGGGAATGATTGGACAGAGACCGACTGCAATTGATGAGATGTTTATTCCGCTGGAAAATTACGGCGTTAAATGTGTCTCTATGGAAATGTTCAAGCCAGATAGGGCTGATGCTGTCGCATACCGCGGTCCAATCTTGCATAAAGTTTTATCTCAGTTGCTTACAGATGCCTATTGGGGAGATTTAGATTTCCTATTTTTAGATTTGCCTCCTGGCACTGGTGATTTAGCCATCTCACTTGGACAATTAATTCCAGGTTCTGAATTAATTGTCGTGACTACACCTCAAATTGCAGCTGCCGAAGTTGCAGAGCGATCTGGTCGAATTGCGCATCAGATGAAGCAACAGATTGTGGGCGTAATCGAGAATATGTCAGCTTTCCCATGCCCTAAGTGCGGCGAGCCAATTGAATTATTCGGAAGTGGTGGCGGAGTAGCAACTGCAGAGCGACTAAGCCAATTAGTAGGAGCGGAAGTTCCGGTCCTTGGAAATGTGCCATTTAGCCAAGCGCTTCGAAGTGGCGGAGATGGTGGTGCGCCTGTTGTGGTCGCTGCTGCAAATGATCCATCTGCCAAGGCCATAATTGAAATAGCGGCAAAATTAACGGAACGTAAGCGCTCTTTACTTGGGGTTCCACTTAAATTAAACGTTTGATTGCTTATCGTTAAGTAGAATTCGCAGCATGTCAAAGACCGCTGCCCCAACAAAAGCGGTCCAATCTAGAGCGCTCACCCGAAAAGGCATCCAGAGCACATTAGTTTCAGTGGCCGGAATTATCGGTCGCCCAGTCAAAGATCAAGATGGAAAAGATTTAGGCAAGCTCGTCGATTTCGTAGTACGCCATGGTGGCGAGACCTATCCACCTGTTTCGGGATTAATCGTGAAGGTCGCAGGTCGTCGTGCATATATTGATGGCGCCCGCATCGCAAAATTAACTAAAGATGAAATAACTTTATCTTCTGCCAAAGTTAATTTAACTGAGTATCAACGACGCACTGGTGAACAGTTGTTAGATGGTGATGTATTAGATCATCAAATTGTTGATGTAAATGGTTTGCGAGTGGTGCGATCTTCTGATTTGTATTTGGCGCCCCTTGATAAAGAGATTCGATTAGTAGGAGTTGACGTATCGTTTCGCTCTTTTGTTCGCCGAATTTTTCCGGGTACTTTTGGTCGTACCCCAGGTGTCGATCAAGTAATTGATTGGGCCAGCGTGGCTTCATTAGCAGATAGCGGTGGAGTGGTTCGAACAACTGCCACTCGTGAAGCGCTAAGTAAATTGCGCCCCGCAGATATTGCAGACATCATCGAAGATCTTGAAGGTCGCGAACAGAGCGCACTTATTGAGTTACTTGATCCAGATTTAGCTGCAGATGCACTCGAAGAGATGGAAGACGATGAGTTGCAAGGACTCTTGCGTGGTATCTCTGATCAACGAGCTGCGGAATTACTTTCGCACATGGAACCCGATGAATCTGCCGAAGTACTTCGCGATTTAGATGAGGAACATTCTGAAAGTATTTTGGCGCAGATGGCGCCAGCCATGGCAAAGCAACTACGTCGATTAGTTGAATTTGATGAGACACATGCTGGCGGCATTATGACTACGCACTTACTTATCGTTAAAGAGAGCGATAGCGTGGCAGAAGCCTTGCAATTATTAGTAGAAAATCGCGAGCGTGATATTTCAGATGGCGTAACAGTGGTTGATTCCAAGGGTAAATTGCTTGATCACATTCAAATTGTCGAATTGGTCGCGGCTAAGCCTGCAGATAAATTAGAGAGCTTAGTAAAAGCGCCATTTCCAACTGCAGTAGGAATAGAAACTCCACTAGAGGAAGTTATTGAAGAGTTCTCAAGTAACCGCGGTTCATCAGTAATTGTGGTTGACGAAAAAGGAAAGCCAGTCGGCAGAATTTTGGCCGATGACATTATCGACGCCATGGTGCCGGCAGAGAGCTCTGGTTTAGCGCAAGGAACAGGTGCGCTTTCATGAGTAATAAAATGGAGAAATTAGATTCTAGAAAATTGCGCTTGGGCGCATTTCTTGCCGTTATGGGTCCAGGCATCATTGCAGGGCTTTCAGATGATGACCCAGCCGGTATCACAACCTACTCTCAATTGGGTGCGCAATTTGGTTATCAATTACTTTGGACATTGGGACTTGCCACAATTGCACTCATTTTATTTCAAGATTTAGGTGCACGAATTGGCGTAGTTACACGCCAAGGATTAATTGGATTAATTCGTCAGAAGTATGGTGCGCGATCCGGAATGTTAAGCGCGCTAGCTTTAGTACTCGCAAATGTTGGCACTATGACCGCAGAGTTTGCTGGCATTGCTGCGGCTGGAAATTTGTTCGGTATCTCTAAATACATCACAGTTCCTCTTGCCGGCATTGTGGTCTCGTTCTTGGTGCTGCGTGGCAGTTTCGCACGTGTTGAGAAAGTATTTTTTGTACTAGCTTCAGTATTTATCGCTTACATTATTGCGGGCTTCATGGCGAAACCTGATTGGTCAGCAGCAGCTGAGGGTTTATTTATCCCATCGATGCCGCTAACTCGTGAAGCGATATTTATTGCTACTGCGACATTAGGTACCACTTTGGCACCTTGGGGACTAGCTTTTATTCAAAGTTACGCAGTAGATAAACGCTTGACTAAAGAAGATTTAAAGTTGCTGAGAGTGGATGTTTGGACTGGTTCGCTATTGACCGGAATTATTGGTTTTTTCGTGGTTGTAACTTGCGCAGCAACACTAAATGCAACTGGCCAGACATCGATTGATGATGCTGCGCAAGCTGCGCAAGCGCTAACGCCTCTAGCTGGAACTTTAGCTAAAGAGTTATTTGCCGTGGGTTTGATTGGCGCCGCGTTATTAGCGGCATCGATTCTGCCGCTTTCAACTGCATATGCAGTAACAGATCTAACTGGTCGCCCAGCAGCTCTTGATGATAAAGCCAATGAAGCCCCGCTTTTCTATACCACCTTTGCGGTAATTACGATTGTGGCTGCGACTTTGGTGTTAATTCCAGGCGCACCACTTATCCGCATCTTGGTTTTAACTCAGATACTAAATGCTGTGTTGTTGTTACCACTTTTACTTTATATGTTCGGAATCGCGAAAGATTCACGATTAATGGGTGAGTATCGCGCTAGCACAAGAATGCAATTTGTTTACGTTGCCATCATTTTGATTATCTTCACCTGTGTTGGAACTTTACTCTGGTTAACCATCGCAGGATGAACCAGAAGAAACACTTAGCTTTCCCTAATCGATCAGATTCCATCCGTTTAGGAATCGGAGTGCTTGGCATAGGTACATCGGGTCCATTGATTGCTTTAAGTACAATGCCAGTTTTAGCTCTGATATTTTGGCGAAATTTAGGTGGCGCAGTAATTACCTATTTGATTAACTTCAAGAAATTACAGATCAAAGATCGAGAAGGCTTCAAATGGTCCGCAATAGCGGGAGTAGTTTTAGCTGCGCACTTTATGGGCTTCTTTTTAGCGATGAGATACACCTCGGTAGCGGCAGGAACTGCACTTGCAGCTTTACAACCGATTTTCGCCACGATTTTTGCGGTTATTACTGGCCACCATGTTTCTAAAAAAGCCTGGATAGGCATGTTAATTAGTTTTATCGGAGTGCTATTTATCTCTGGCGTTGATTTACATTTTTCTTGGCGCGCATTTCAAGGCGATTTAGCGGCAATTGTTTGCGCTGCGTTAGCTGCAACTTATGTGAACTTAGGCGCCAAAGCGCAAAGAAGCATTCCAGCCACGACTTACACCACCATCTGTTATTTTTTCTGCGCCTTCACAGCGCTGCCGTTTGCGTTAACACAAGGTAATTTGCTCCACTTTTCAGCTCGAGAATGGTGGATTGTTTTTGGTTTAATTGTGGGCGCCCAGCTATTAGGTCACTCCATGTTCAATAGCGTTTTAAAGCGAGTCTCGCCAGCAATCGTTTCGATGGTGGTCTTTTTTGAAGTACCGATTAGTGCATTATTGGCAGTCTGGTGGTTAGGCCAGAAACCTCATTTAGGAATTTGGATTGGCGTGCTTACGATTTTACTTGGCAGCGCTTTAGTAATCTTAGGTCGTACCGATGCAAATTGATTTACACACACATTCAACTCGAAGCGATGGAACTATGTCGCCTACCGAGTTGGTTCAGCACGCCATAATTAACGGTGTTACCGTGCTTGGATTAACAGATCACGACACAATTTCTGGATGGGAAGAGGCTACAGCGGCTGTGCGCGGAGATTTCCAATTGGTATTGGGCGCAGAGATTTCTTGTCTAACCGAAGACCACCGAAGCATTCATATGTTGGGATTGCTATTTGATCCAAGTTATCAACCCTTACAAGATGCACTTGAGATGAGTCGGGATGATCGTGTTCCGCGTATGAAGAAGATGATTGAACTAATGGCGGCAGATGGCATCAAAATTACCTATGAAGAAGTGCTTCAACATCAACCAGATGGAGCCACTTTGGGAAGGCCGCATTTAGCTGATGCGTTAGTAGCTAAAAATATTGTAAAAACTCGTGATCAAGCATTTTCCCAGTATTTAGCCAATGATTCAAAATATTATGTTTCTCATATCGCACCGACTCCATTGGATGCGGTCAAATTAATTCGTGCTGCAGGCGGGGTAGCAGTCATTGCGCATCCATATTCATCGATGCGGGATACCAAGATGACAGTAGCGAATTTTGTAGAGCTAAAAGCGGCGGGATTAAATGGCATCGAAGTAGATCATCGCGATCATGGCGCGGAAGAACGTAATAATTTACGCGAAATAGCTAGAGAGTTAGATTTAGTGGTGACCGGTTCAAGTGATTTTCACGGAACTGGAAAATTGAATCTAATTGGTGAAAATGTCACCTCGCCAGAGCATTGGCAAGCGCTAGAATCACAGGCTAACCAAAGAAGGGTGATTCAAAAGTGACTGAAGTAAATACGCTTACCTTTGCGCTGCAAGCATTTGTAACTTTGATGGTGATTTTGGATCCCCCTGGTAATGCGCCTATCTTTCTCTCTGTAGTCGGAGAGCGAAGCGCGAAAGAAGCGCGTCAGTTGGCGATTCAAGCTGCAGGTATCTCTCTTTTAATCATTGCTGGCTTTGCGCTCTTTGGTCGCTTTCTACTTGAATACATGGATGTCTCAATTGGAGCGATGCAAGCGGCCGGTGGTCTACTGCTACTTCTAGTTTCCTTAAACCTCTTAACTGGAAAAGAAGATAACGAGCTTACCTCTGGATCTAAGAATGTTGCGATGGTGCCACTAGCGACTCCGTTATTAGCAGGTCCTGGCGCGATCGTCGCAGTCATGATCTTTGCGCAGCAGGTTAAAAACGTTGAGATGGGATTTGCGCTAGCAGGTTCAGTGGTAACAGTTCATATCTTTGTCGCGTTGGCTTTGATGGCTTCTACTTTTATTTTAAAAGTAATTGGCAAATCTGGTGTTGATTTACTAGCCAGAATCGCTGGTTTGGTGCTGGCTGGAATTGCGGTTCAGATGCTAGCTAACGCGATTAACGCTCTTTTTTAAGCGCCCCACGCGTTCTGGTTCGCTCTCGCTTCTCTCTGACTGGGCGTTGCGGTTTTTCACTTTTTTCAACTTTAGAGCCCTTACTCACTTTGCTCTCTTTAATCTCTTTATCAACTGGAGCCAAGGAACTCTTGCTGTTTTTAGAAATTCCCAAATCAGAATATAGATGTTCGGAAGAAGAGTAGGTCTCTTGAGGTTCTGGGAATCCCAAATCTAAAGCTTGATTGATATGAGACCAACGAGTTAGCTCATCCCAATCTACAAATGTAACTGCAGTTCCTGAAGCGCCAGCACGGGCAGTTCTTCCGATTCTGTGCACATAAGTTTTTTCATCTTCAGGGCACTGGTAATTAATTACATGGGTGATTCCATCAATATCAATACCGCGTGCGGCCACATCCGTTGCTACCAAAATATCTCGCTTTAATGATTTGAAATCCTTCAATGCACTTTCACGAGCACCTTGGCCAAGATCTCCATGAATCGCAGAAGTTTTAAAACCACGCGCCTTCATATCATCTGCAATTTGCTGACAGGCTCGTTTGGTTCGACAGAAAATCATGGTTGGTCCGCGACCTTCAGCCTGCAAAATTCGAGCTAACATCTCTGGTTTATCTAAAGCGTGGGCGCGATAAACAAATTGTTTGATTCGACTTACAACGGCACCCGAATCTTCAACTTCAGCACGAATGTGTGTTGGCTGATTTAAGAATTTTCTTGCCAGTGTCACCACGTCGCCTGGCATCGTTGCAGAGAAGAGCATGGTCTGAGTGCGCTGCGAAGTTAGATTAAAAATCTTCTCTACATCCGGCATGAATCCAAGATCTAACATCTCATCGGCCTCATCTAGGACCAAATGTTTTACTTCTGAGAGATCCAGCGCTTTCTGTCGATGTAAATCTAAGAGTCGACCAGGGGTGCCAACCACAATATCGACGCCCTTTTTCAATTCGGCAATCTGCGGCTCCATTGGGCGACCGCCATATATTGCAGTTACGCGCAGGTCCGGTCCGCCAGATAACTTATTTAATTCATCGGCCACTTGAATACCTAATTCACGCGTCGGAACTACCACCAAAGCTACTGGTTTTCCGCTGCCGCGCTTCACATTATTAAGAAGTGGTAACCCGAAACCTAAAGTCTTGCCAGTGCCAGTTTTAGCTTGTCCAATGATGTCGGCCCCAGTTAGCGCTAGGGGAATTACCGCTTCTTGAATTGCAAAAGGATTAACGAAACCAGCACTGCTGATAGATGCTAATAATTCAGGCGATAAGCCTAGATCTGCAAAAGTTTTATTCAAATTATTTGCCGAATCCAACACGACGTTCAGATTGCTCGCCAATTTCGACGTAACCAATCTTGGTCGCTGGCACAATGAATTCGCGTCCCTTGATATCAATCAAAGAGAGGGTAGCGCCTGAAGCAATTGCTTTATCAATTGCTGCTTTGATTTCTTTAGGGCTATCTGCTGACTCAAAAGCGATTTCGCTAGTTACATCTGATACTGCAATACGTACATGTGCCATTTGGTAGATCCGTTTCTAGTTCTCGTTGCGAGGGAAACCTGAAATTCCTCGCCAAATAATATTTGTTGCCAATGTTTGTGCTTGTTCGCGACTCAATTTTGAATCACGTTCTAACCAGTGGCGCGCAGTGACTTGCGCACTACCAATCAAACCAACGCCAAGGAGCATCGCTGCTTCCTGTGGCAAACCTGTATCTAACGAAATTACTGCGCTAACCGCGGCAGCGCAGTCATAAGTCATGCGATTTAATCTTTCCCTAACTGCTGGCTCGACATTCATGTCGCTCTCAAATAAAAGTCGGAAAGCTTCACCTTCGGCTTCGATGAAATCAAAGTAGGCACCGATGGTTGCTTGTACTCGTTTTGCATTATCTGGGGTTGATTGAATAGCCCGCTGAATCGCAAAAACTAAAGAATCAATATGGGTATCAAGTACGGCAAGGTAAAGATCTAATTTGGATGGGAAGTGCTGGTACAGCACCGGCTTACTTACGCCAGCGCGATCGGCGATTTCATCCATCGCTGCTGAGTGATAGCCAGCAGCGGTGAAGACCTCAAGGGCCGCTGCCAATAATTGAGCGCGGCGCTCATCGCGTGGAAGTCTGGCCTTATCGTTACTCATCGGTCGAATCTTAATGGCAGAATCGCTCGATATGAAGCCGTTAGTCGAACCTGGACGCGAATTAATTGGTGATGAGAATGAAAGATATTCACGCCACTTATTGATTCCAGATTTAGATGCGATTGGCCAACAGCGGATTTTGAATGCAAAAGTGCTGGTAATTGGTGCAGGTGGACTTGGTTCACCCACAATCATGTACTTAGCCGCAGCTGGAGTTGGAGAGATCGGAATAGTTGATTTTGATCGCGTCGATCTATCTAATTTACAACGTCAGATAATTCACCAACAAAATGATTTGGGAAACTTCAAAGCACAGAGCGCTAAAGAAAAGGTACTAGCACAGAACCCAAATCTAAAAGTTAATACATATGAATTTCATTTAGATACTACAAATGCACTTGAGATTTTTCGTAATTACGATTTAATAATTGATTGCACAGATAACTTTGCAACTCGCTATCTAATTAATGACGCCGCAGCTCTTTTAGGCAAACCTTATATTTGGGGCAGTATTTATAGATTTGATGGCCAAGCCACGATCTTCTGGAGCAAATTCGGTCCTTGTTATCGCTGCTTGCATCCAACTCCGCCACCACCCGGCTCAGTACCAAGTTGTGCTGAAGGCGGGGTATTGGGAGTGCTCTGCGGCAGCATCGGCTCTATTCAAGCTACCGAAGCTCTTAAACTGATTACTGGTATCGGTACAAATTTGCTTGGAACATTATTAATTTACGATGCAGTTAATAGCACTTTTGAAAAAGTTGAAATTAAAAAGAACCCTAATTGTTCAATTTGTAGCGAATCTCAGCAAGCGCTGCTGCCCGATTACGAAGCATTTTGTGGGCTATCTGATGCCATCACTGCAGAACAACTTGAGAAATTAACTGGTTATTTATTAATTGATGTGCGCGAACCTGCAGAACATGCTGAACTCGCAATTCCTGGTTCTATCCTTATCCCTAAGGGCAAGTTCGAAGATGGCAGCGCATTTGCGCAAATCCCAAGAAATCGAGAGATAATTTTGCATTGCCGAAGCGGTGTGCGTTCTGGAGATTGTTTGAATTTAATGAAGTCTGCTGGCTATCAGAATATAAAGCACTTAAAAGGTGGCATTCTGGCTTGGAAGGAGCGAAGTAAATGAGCAGACGAGCGCTTTTTGTTCACGCACATCCTGATGATGAAACTATAAACAATGGTGCAACCATGGCGCAGATGGTTGATGATGGTGTTGCCGTAACCCTTATTACTTGCACGCGTGGCGAAGAGGGAGAAGTTTTAGTTCCTGAACTTGCACATTTAGCAAGTAGCGCTGAAGATAAATTGGGAGCACATCGAGAAATTGAATTAGCAAATGCGATGCGTGAATTAGGAGTGCAGGATCATCGCTTTTTAGGTAAATCAGGTAAATATAGAGATAGCGGCATGATGGGTACGCCACAGAATGAGCATCCGAATTGTTTTTGGAGAGTAGATGTCGACAGCGCAGCAAAAGAACTAGCTCAAGTTATCGATGAAATAAAGCCGCAAGTTATGGTTACATATGATGAAAATGGTGGCTACGGGCATCCAGATCATATTCAAACTAATCGAGTCGCAATGCGCGCGGCAGAGTTAGCGACTTGGCAAGTTCAAAAAATTTATTGGAACATCATGCCTAAATCAGTGGTACAAAAAGGAATGGATGCCATGAAAGAGCAGGGTAGTGATTTCTTTGGGGCAGAAAATATCGACGAGGTGCCTTTTGTAAAAGATGATTCCTTTGTTAGTGCAGTAATACATGCGCCAAATCAAGTAGATAAGAAAATGGCTGCCATGAAAGCCCATGCCACCCAAATAACCTTAGATGGCCCATTCTTCGCGCTATCTAATAATTTGGGGGTTCAAGTATTTGGCGACGAGTATTACACCTTGGTAAAAGGAGTTAAGTCAGCGCCGCTTAGCAAAGACAATCTTGAGATAGACCTATTTGCTGGGATTGAGATCTAAGTCGATAGGTGTGATGAATTTCGTAGCCTTCGGTTTTATAAAGTTCGATGGCAGCTTCATTATCTGAAGCAACTTGGAGCGCCAATTTAGCGGCGGCTGCATAATTTTCTAGCGCTCTCAAAACTTTTCGCCCCAACCCTTTTCCACGAACTTCTGGCGCAACCCAAATTCTGGAAATTATCGCCCAACCATCCGCTTCTGAGATTCGGCCAATTGCGATGATTGATCCCGCATCTTCCAAAGATAAATATTTTGCAGGGCTAGCATTTAGCAAATCAGAAATTTTTTCATCACCATGAACAGCTAACCACTTAGCACTTGGCTGATCTGAAACTTCAAAGTCTGAAACGGCTTCTTCAGAAACTTTTGCATCCACTTTATTTTTAACCATAACATGAACATCTAAAAGCGTCTTAAAACCACGTCGCTCTAGTTCTTGATCCAGTTCCGGAGCCAAATTGGGAACAATCGAAACCGTTGGTTGTAAATCTCTGGCGCGATACCAAGTAATTACTTCATCAATATGATTTTCATTTCCAAGGACCAATGCAGAATTAGCTCTACGCGTGATGCCAACATCTGCTCGGAAAACCCAATTTCCAACTTCAACGTTCTCTTTTGCCAACCAAGTGTTACTGGAAGCGCGCTCAATCTCATAAACTCTCATCGAAAGTGGAGCTCCAGAGGTTGCGGTTCTTGGCACCTCAATAATTTCGCGCCAGATATAAATGTCAGCTGGGTTAAATTCCAGAATCTCGCCATGACGATTCTTAAGGCTAGTTGGGGTAAGCAGATGGCCAACTAAATCTCGGTAGCCTGGTTTATCGTGCAAGCGGATAGTGACCCGTTTTCCAATATCACTACTTGAGAATTCGCCATTTTTACTCACGTGGTAATAGTAAAGCTTGCCCCAATGGGTAGAATTCCAGCCATGACATACGTAATCGCAGAACCATGTGTAGACGTCAAAGATAAATCTTGCATCGAGGAGTGCCCAGTAGATTGCATCTACGAAGGCTCACGCATGCTTTACATCCATCCAGATGAGTGCGTTGATTGCGGCGCTTGCGAACCAGTCTGCCCAGTCGAAGCTATCTACTATGAAGATGATGTCCCAGAGAATTTAAATGAGTTCCGTGAAAAGGCGCCATTATTCTTCGTAGAGCTAGGTTCTCCAGGTGGCGCAGCAAAAGTTGGCAAGAAGGAATTCGATCCTGATTTTGTGAAGAACCTTCCTGCTAAGGAATAATTAAAATAAATTGAAGCTTCCAGATTTTCCTTGGGATGCGCTTGCGCCTTATGGTGATAAGGCAAAGGCGCATCCTTCTGGTTTTATAGATCTTTCGCAGGGTACACCGGTAGATGAGACGCCGCAATTTATTCAAGAGGCATTTAAAGCTGCAGCCAATTCGCCAAGCTATCCATTAACTATGGGAACCGCAGAACTTCGAGGCGCAATTACAGATTGGGCAGAGCGCGAATTAGGCGCTAATGGTGAATTCGGAGTTCTACCTCTAATCGGTTCTAAAGAGTTAGTTGCCTGGCTACCAACAATTTTAGAGAGTGCACATGTGCTCTATCCAGAGATTGCATATCCAACTTACTTAGTTGGATCAATGATTGCCAAAAGTAAAGCTACAACTGTTGATTTTGATGCTAATACTTGGCCCGCTGCTGATTTAGCTTGGGTTAATACTCCTTCAAATCCAACCGGTCGAGTACATAGCGATGCGGAATTAATAAGCGCTATTAATTGGGCGCGCAAAGGCGGCGTAGTAGTTGCGGATGAATGTTATTTAGAGTTTGGAAATACGGTAACGCCAAAATCAATCTTGTCGCTTACCGGCGGTAACAATAAGAACATTCTGGCAATTCACTCCCTTTCAAAGCGCTCTTCAATGGCGGGTTATCGCGCTGCGATGATGATTGGCGATAAAGATTTAATTGCCAAAATTCTCGAAGTTCGAAAGCATGCCGGAATGATGGTGCCGCTGCCGGTTCAAAAGGCGATGGTGGCAGCACTTAGCGACAATGTGCATGTTGGAGAACAACGAGCTCGTTACAACGCGCGCAAAGTAAAAGTGCAGAGCGCAATTGAAAAACATGGATTTAAAGTAGATCACTCCGAAGCAGGGCTTTATTTATGGGCAACTCGCGGTGAAAGTGATTGGCAGAGCGTGGCTTGGTTTGCGGAGCGCGGCATCTTGGTAACGCCAGGTAATTTCTACGGCGCTAAAGGTGCCAGCCACATTCGAATCGCAATGACCGCGACCGATGCTCAGATCGCAGAATTGGTCTTGCGACTTGGCTGAAGGCATTCTCTTAGTTGGTGGATTCGGAACCAGGCTTAGACCGCTAACTAATCATCGCCCTAAGCCGATGTTGCCGATCGCATCGCTTCCAGTAACCGAACATCAATTAGCCATGGCCCGTCGCGCCGGCATCAAAAGAATAGTTTTGGCTACTTCGTATTTATCAGAAGTTTTTATTCCATATTTTGGAGATGGTTCAAAGTGGGGCATGGAGATCAAATATGCCGTTGAAAAAGAGCCACTTGGCACCGGTGGCGCGATCAGAAATGCCGCCAAAGAATTATCTGGTGCTCAGCAAGTAGTTATTTTTAATGGAGATGTTTTAAGTTCGCATGATTTAAATGCGCAATTGGATTTACACATCAAATCAAATGCTGATGTAACTTTACATTTGACTCCGGTAGAAGATGCGCGAGCCTATGGTTGCGTACCAACAAATTCTGATGGCCAAGTGACTGCCTTTTTAGAGAAGATGGAAAATCCAGTTACGAATACCATTAATGCAGGCTGCTATGTTTTTGATAAATCAATTATTGAATCCATTCCGGAAAATGAAGTAGTTAGCGTTGAGCGCCAAACATTTCCGCAACTAATTGCAGCTAATAAAAAAGTGATGGGTTTTATTGAAAAGGCATATTGGTTAGATATAGGCACGCCAAATGCGCTAATGAAAGGTTCACGCGATTTAGTAACGGGTGCTGCAGATGGCGATGCTTTAGATATTTATAAATTTTCGCATCGCGATCGTGAATATGTTTCTTTAAGCGAGAACATCTCCGGCTTATTTACAAACGGAAGTGCAATTGGCGCTCATTGCACATTGCAAGATTGCCAAGTCGAAGGTTCGATAATTTCCGATGGGGTAGAGGCTGAAGGCTGCATCATTAAAAATTCGTTTATTGAAATTGGTGCGCGACTTGCCCCTAATTCAGTTATTGAGAATTCATTTGTTGATCCTGATGGTGAAATTTCACCACTTTTCTCTTAAAAATCTCGCAAATGACCATCCATACTGATTAGTAGGGCGAGAATTCCTCAATTTTCACCCTTTTTCTGCCCATCTCCACTTGACTTATCTGAGTTACACGCGTGTAATTCAGCCAGTAATAAAAGCGACTTGCTGGGTTAATACCCACAAGCCCAAACGACACAGGAGTCGATATATGCGTCAAGAAGGTCCAAGCATTCAGCTGGAAACTGGCGAGGTCGTAGAGCTCTCATGGCAAGAGCGTGCGCTATGCGCACAGACCGATCCAGAGGCCTTCTTCCCCGAAAAAGGCGGTTCAACCCGCGAAGCTAAGCGCGTCTGCACCTCATGCGATGTCCGCTCGGAGTGTCTGGAATATGCCTTGGCACACGATGAGCGCTTTGGCATCTGGGGAGGGCTCTCAGAGCGCGAGCGCCGTCGCCTAAAGCGCCGTTCTGCTTAAATTCCCGCAGTTCTAATTTCCCTAATTTCCCTAAACGGCCAAATTCGTAAAGACTTACGCACCTGATGTCTAACCAAAAAACTCAGGTAAGCGCGATTCTGGTAGTGCACGACGGTGCGATTTGGCTGCCGCAAGTAGTGGCAGCTATCGCATCGCAATCTCGCACCCCGGATCGCACTATTGCGGTTAATACCGGTTCAACCGATGCCTCCGAGAAACTCTTAAGCGGCGCTCGCATCAAGCACATCAATATTAATCGCGGCGAAGGTTTTGGTAGCGCAGTCTCAGAAGCGGTCGCGACTTTGCCCCCAGTTGAATCCGAAGATGAATGGATCTGGTTACTTCACGACGATAGCGCGCCAGATAGCAAAGCACTCGAAAATTTATTAGCAGCAGTTGTAGATCGACCAAATATCGCAATGGTTGGTCCAAAAATTTTGGGTTGGCATGATCGCAGCCATTTACTTGAGGTCGGAATAAGTATCGCTCGAAATGGCGCTCGCTGGACTGGTTTAGAAGATCACGAATATGACCAAGGTCAACATGATGGCATCTTTGAAGTTTTATCTGTAAGTACCGCTGGGGCATTGATTCGACGCTCTGTATTTGAAGAGCTCGGTGGATTTGATGAAAAACTGGATCTATTCCGCGATGATGTCGATTTCGGTTGGCGTGTACATGCAGCCGGCCAATCAGTCTTAGTTAATACCGATGCGCAGATTTATCATGCCGAGGCTGCTGCATCTGAACGTCGAAGCGTGGATGTCGATGAAGCTTTCTTACACCGTCCACATTTATTAGATCGTCGAAATGCAGCTTACGTTCTGCTAACTAATTCAACTTGGTGGATGCTGCCTTTAATAGCTTTGCAATTGACCGGAGCTGCGCTTGCGCGCTCAATAGGCTATCTATTTGCCAAACTTCCCGGATATGCATCAGATGAACTTTTGGCACTGGTTCGTTTATTTACTCGCCCAGACTTAGTTAGAGCAGGGCGAAAGTGGCGTAAAGAAGATCGCTTAGTCTCACCACGCGTAGTGACACGATTTATGCCATCTCGAATGTTGCAGATCAGAAGCGCTATAGATGTAGTCACCGATCGAATCCAAGAGCAGATTTTCCCTTCACAATCTGTAGTTAATTCTGAAATTTCAGATGATGAAGATTTGTTGACTCCCACCAAAGTTCGTTCATGGAGAGCTCTCTTCAAACGCCCAGATTTAGCTTCATTTTTAGCGGTTTTTATCCTCTCTTTAGTAGTGGCAAATGATCGTTTGGGAGTCATTGCAGGTGGTGCTTTGCCGGAATCTCCACGTGGTGTTTCCGAACTTTGGAAGCTTTATGCCGAGTCATGGCATCAAGTAGGGCTGGGCAGCTCTAGCGCCACCCCGACTTGGATTGCAGTTATAGCTTTAATCGGAACTATTACTTTTGGAAACGCGCAATTATTTATCTCTGGGCTCTTTCTCTTTGCTCCTTTAATTTTATTTAGCGCAATCTTCATTTGGCTCCGTAAAGTTACCAATCACATTTGGTTGGCAATTTTTGGTGGTGCGTTGTATGCATTTTCACCTGTAGCTTTGGCTACGATCAACTCTGGACGACTCGGCACATTGATAGTAATGATTACTCTGCCACTTACACTTCATGTATTAAGCGGGACGTTAGAAATTGAGAAGTTATCGATTCGCCGAATTTTCCAACTCGGAATCTTTCTGGCGCTTACAGTCTCATTCTCATTGCCATATTTCATGGCTTTGGTAATTTTCTATGCTGGGTTGACGATTTTCGATTACCTACATATTTCTAGAGAGCTTTTACTCACCAGAGCCAAACTGCGTTCACTATTACTTGCGATTCCATTCTTGTTAAATTCACCATTTACCACCGAAGCGCTCTTACACCCCACAAGATTTCTTCTTGAGCCTGGCCTTGCACTTCCAGGCGGCGGCCCTAACTTGGCGCTGCTTTCAAACCCAGGGGGAATTGGCTCGGCACCGTGGTGGATGGTGGGCCCTATTAGCGCGCTACTTTTAGTCTCAATTTTTTCTCGCACCAATGCTCGTTACTTTGCGTTCGTTGGCAGTGGGTTTTTAGCATTCGCAATTGCGCTTTCTGGTCTCTCATTTCCTGCACGAGGCACCTCAATTGGATATCCACTTTGGACCGGAACCTTCATTGCAATTGCCACAATTGCTGCAGTAACTGCAGGTGCAATCGTTTTAGATCAATTACGGAAACATTTAGAGAAATCCGCTGTGAATTACCGTCATATTTTGGCAGCGCTACTCTTGGTCACTTCTATTATTTATACCGCGGGTGCAGCTTTCTGGAGCGTTGCAACTAGCTCGCCACTTCATAAGATCTCTGCTCGAGTACTTCCTGAATTTCTTGGCGTAACTCCTGGCACTAAGACAATTGTGATTCGAAAGATGGAAGACGGTTCTCTTAATTACTTCATCGCACGAGGCCATGACATTTATTTAGGTGATCCAGATGTAGCGCCAGCAACTAATCCCGAAGTAGCAGCAGCAATCCGCGCCACTGTAGATGGCAGTGGCGTAAATGCCGGTCCTACTTTGGCAGAGTACGGAATTAAGTACTTGTTTGTAAAAGCACCTGCGCCTGATTCATTAATCAGAACCATTGATGGATTAGGTGGTTATGTTCGAAACTCAGCTACCAGCGATGGCATTACTTGGCGCGTAAATGGTTATTCCAATCGTCTTGTCTATAACGCGGATGACGGAACAATGCTGGAGTTACCATCAAATGAAGTCAGCGCTACTTTCAAAGTTTCTAGACCAGGAACCGTTCGACTTGCAGAAAACTTTGATCGAAATTGGAAAATTATTGGTAATGGTAAATATCTAGAGAAGCGGCCAAATGAAAACAACTTACCGGAATTTGTGATACCTGAGCCAGGAGAATATTTATTAATTCATGACGGCACCGTTCGTCGCGCATTGCTTTCATTGCAAATAATTTTTTGGTTAATTGCAATCGTTATGGCCGCTCCTGCCGGCCGCCGTAAGCGCGATCAGGAGATGCCATGAAATTACGACGTTTGATCTACTTGGTTACAATATTTGCGATTGCGTCTCTAATCGGTAATTTGCTCCAAGCTGACGGAGATTCCAGAAAGTTCTCAGAAAATTACCCTGAACTGGTATGTCCAAATATTGGAGGAGCTCAAACTCAAGTTTCCTTAAATACCAGTAAACGTTTGATTCGATTGCTCCCGGCCAAGTCATATAAATTCAAGCCCGCAAAAACTAAACGGCTATTAACCAATCAAAGTTCGGTAATTGTGGATGGCCAAGGTATTAGTTCAATGGCTTGGATTTCTAAATCTGGAATTTGGGCAGGCGGTGTTAACTGTTTAGCGCCACAAGAAGTGCAATTTTTCGTAGGTGGTACTGCAGATGTTTCAAGTAAAGGAAAATTAGTATTAATCAATGCAGGCCTTAGCCAGGCAATAGTTGATGTATTAACTTACAGCGATAGCGGAGTGCTTAAAAAAACCATAAACATTAGCAAGAACCGAGTTGCAACTTTGAATCTTGTGGCGTTAGCACCGGGATCTAAATCTGTTGCCATGCAGGTATTAGCAAAAACCGGACGAGTCACCTCTTATCTTGTAGATGAGCGAGGACGAGGACTTAGCGCGCTTGGCGGAGATATTGTGAATTCGCAGAGCCGACCAGAGAAGGTGCTACTGATTCCTGGAATTGCAAATAGCCAAAACAATAAATCTCATTTGCTACGAATTTTGAATTCCAGTCCGGCTAGCTCTGTAATTACAGTAGAGGTGCTATCAAAAGATGGTCGATACATTCCAGTTGGGTTGGATAATCGAAAAATCGCAGCTGGAAAAGTTGCTGAAATCTCATTTAATTTTGATTCCAAACTCCCTAGTTTTGGTCTTCGAATTTCGTCTGATCAACCTGTCACTGCATCTGTGTATAGCCGCATTGGCAAGGATTTCGTATGGAGTAGCGCAGTCACTCCTGAGGCCACGGGAACTTGGGCTATCACTGGTTTAGATCCGGTTTTACAGTTGGTAGGAAGTGAAATAAAAGTAGAAGTCACTACATTACTACCCGGAAATAAGCAGATTACTAAAGAGATTGTTGCCACAGATTACGCTACTTACAAAGTACCTTTAGGTGCGCTTGGACTTAGAATTGATCGCATCTCATCAAATACCGCCGCTGCGCTGATTGTGACTTCGCAAAGCGGAATTGGATATCTGCCTTTGGTTAATGGTTCTGTTTTAACTCGTAGTACCGTGCCAACGGCAAATATCGGCGTGTTAAACCCTTAAACCACTCTGCATTCGGACTAGTTTTGCGGTATGAGTTCACGTATCGGCAGACATTGCTCGCGCTCTGGTTGCCACCGTAAGGCAGCGATGACTCTTACCTATGTCTATGCCGAATCAATTGCAGTTCTTGGTCCATTGGCAACTTACTCTGAGCCACATGCCTATGATCTCTGCGAAATTCATGGTGCAAAATTAACCGTGCCAAATGGTTGGCAGGTCATTCGCAGAGAACTTAATTCCAATGAAAGTGGACCATCCGAAGAAGATTTGATGGCAATTGCAGATGCAGTTCGTGAAGTAGCTAGTCGTGAAATTCCAAATAGCAATTCAAACCTCGATGCAGTTCAATCAGCTATTGGGCGTCGCGGGCATCTCCGCTCTGTTCCAAATGCTTAACTAATGCTTAACTAAAGAGGCAGTGATGATTCCAAATATCTTTAAAGCTTATGACATTCGTGGACTTGTAGGTTCCGAACTTACAAAACAGTTTGCATTCTCAACTGGCGTAGCATTTGCGAAATTTCTCGAGTTAGAGCGCGAACCAGCCACTGTGGTTATTGGTGAAGATATGCGACCATCATCACCAGAATTGGCTGATGCTTTCTCAGCAGGTGTAACCTCTCAAGGTTTAGACGTAATCCGAATCGGCTTGGCCTCTACCGACATGCTTTATTTTGCTGCTGGCAAATTAAATCTACCTGGGGCTATGTTTACCGCAAGTCATAATCCTGCCGAATATAACGGAATAAAATTGTGTTTAAGTGGCGCTAGACCAATCGGAAAAGAATCTGGACTGCTTACTATCGAGAAATTTGTTAGAGAAGGCGTACCAGTAAGTTTGCGCCCAGTTGGCAGAGAAAACACTCAAGAGATGTTGACGCAGTATGTTGATTATTTACTTGCTTTGGTAGATGTCTCCGGAATTCGTAAATTAAATATTGTGGTCGATGCCGGTAATGGCATGGCCGGGCACACAGCACCTGCAGTTTTTAAGCGAATGAACGTCGAAGTGACAGAGATGTATTACGAATTAGACGGAACCTTTCCAAATCACGAAGCCAATCCTATTGATGAAGAGAATTTAAGAGATTTACAGAAAAAGGTGAAAGCTAAGAAAGCAGATATTGGATTAGCATTTGATGGTGATGCAGATCGATGTTTCTTAGTTGATGAAAAGGGAAACGCAGTTAATCCATCGCTTCTTACTGCGTTAATTGCAGATAGAGAACTTAAGAAAAAACCGGGTTCACCCATTATTTATAATTTAATTTCATCGCGAGCTGTTCGTGAAGTAGTTGAAGAAAACGGCGGAAAGCCGCTGCGCTCACGCGTAGGTCACTCTTTTATTAAAGCGATGATGGCTGAGAGCGGTGCCATCTTTGGCGGCGAACATTCAGGCCATTTCTATTTTGCAGACTTCTGGCGCGCTGATTCTGGAATGCTTGCAGCGCTTCATGCAATCGCAGCACTTGGAGAAACCGATAAAACGCTATCCGCACTACTAGCACCTTATGCACGTTACTTTGCTAGTGGTGAAATTAACTCCAAAGTCCCCAATAGTTCAGCAATCATGGCACAGCTCAAAGAGAGTTATGGCGCAAGATCAGGCGTAACCACTGACGAACTGGACGGCCTAACTGTTGATGGCGATACCTGGTGGTTTAACGTGCGCGCTTCAAATACCGAACCGCTTCTTAGACTTAATGTTGAGGCTAAGACTCAAGGCCAGATGGAAGCCCTCCGCGATGAGGTACTAGCTGCAATTAGAGGTTAAACTACGGCTAAGCGCGAGGCCTCGCCGTTCAGAATTAGATTTCAAAATATTTAATATTAATAGGAGTAAAAATTGTCTACGACGACCTCAATTAAGCACGATATAGCAAACCCTGCGCTAGCCGCTGAAGGCAAGAAGCGCATCGAATGGGCAGAGCGCAACATGCCAGTTCTGGCTCAAATTCGCGAACGTTTTGAAAAAACCAAACCATTTGCTGGAGTACGTATTGCCGCATGTATGCACGTAACAACTGAAACTGCAAACTTGATGCGCGTTCTGAAAGCTGGCGGCGCAGAACTAGCACTTTGTGCTTCAAACCCGCTTTCAACTCAAGATGACACTGCCGCTGCGCTAGTTCATGAATATGGCATTAGCGTTTTCGCGCGCAACGCAGTTGATCGCGATGGCTACTATGCACATATCAATGCAGCTCTAGATATCGAACCACATCAAGTATTTGATGATGGATGCGATCTTGTGAATACACTTCACACAACTCGCAAGGAACTTCTTCCGAACATCACTGGTGGTTGCGAAGAGACCACAACGGGTGTTATCCGTCTGACTCAGATGGCAAAAGATGGCGCACTGACTTTCCCAATGATTGCAGTTAACGATACTGATACCAAGCACATGTTCGATAATCGTTACGGAACAGGTCAATCAACTCTTGATGCAGTTTTCCGCGCAACCAACTTCTTGCTTGCAGGTCGCGTACTTGTTGTAGCAGGCTTTGGTTATTGCGGCAAGGGCGTTGCCGAACGCGCTCGTGGTTTAGGTGCAGATGTAATTGTCACCGAAATTGATCCAACAAAGGCATTGGATGCGATGATGCAGGGTTTCCGCGTGATGCCAATGACCGAAGCTGCAAAGATTGGTGATGTATTTATTACAGTTACTGGTAACCGTGATGTACTACGTGAAGAGCACTTCGTAATGATGAAGGATGGCGCTATTTTGGCTAACTCTGGCCATTTTGATATCGAAATCGATGTGGCTTGGTTAGAGCAGAATGCAGTAAAGAAGAATGCCAAGATGCGTCATCAGACTGATGAATATGTGTTAAATAGCGGTAACCGCTTACTTCTTCTGGCTGAAGGTCGCTTAGTTAACTTAGGTGCAGCAGAAGGCCATCCGGCATCAGTAATGGATCTTTCATTTTCAGATCAGGCGCTAACTGCTGAATACCTGGTTAAGGAAGCAAAGAACCTAAAACCAGGTGTACATAATGTGCCAACAGAGATCGATAAAGAAGTTGCACGATTGAAGTTGGCAAGCATGGGTGGCGCAGTTGATGTGCTTACTCCAGCTCAAGAGCTTTATTTAAACTCTTGGGAACACGGTAGCTAATGACATTAGTGCTGGTCGTCGATGACGATCAAGATCTCGCAGAGATGCTCGGTATCGTTTTAACTGGTGCCGGCATCGATGTTGAGATGGTTGGTCGTGGCGATGAAGCACTTACTGTTTTCCGTGAAACAAAACCGGACTTAGTTTTACTTGATGTGATGTTGCCGGGAATTGATGGCGTAGAAGTTTGCAAACAGATTCGTGCTGAATCCATGGTTCCAATTGTCATGCTTACTGCTCGTGGTGACACCCAAGATGTTGTCGCAGGTTTAGAAGCAGGCGCAGATGATTACATCGTTAAACCTTTTAGGCATCCATCTGAATTAGTGGCAAGAATTCGCACTCGTTTACGTCGTTCAACCTTGCCATCAACTGGTCAAGTATCAATTGGTGATTTGAAGATAGATATGGTGGCTCACGAAGTGACTCGCGGCGCCAAGAAGATTCTCTTAACTCGACTCGAATTCGAATTACTGGCGGCGTTAGCCAAAGAACCTGGCCGGGTATTTACCCGCGAAGCTCTACTTTCAGAAGTTTGGGGTTATCACCACTCAACCGATACTCGTCTAGTAAACGTGCATGTACAGCGTTTACGTTCCAAAGTGGAACTAGATCCAGATAATCCAGAGATTGTCCTTACCGTTCGCGGCGTTGGATATCGAGCAGGTTCTACGAGCTCCAAGTGAGATTGACTAGATGGTTACGCCAATCTTTGGCGGCCCGTGTTGTTATTTCAACCTCGTTGCTCTCGCTGGCTGCCATATGGATTGCCGGATCAGCGCTTTATACAAATCTTTCTAGTGGTATCAAAGGCGTAAAGTACGAATCGTCTATTTCAGATACCAAAGCAACAGTTTATGCATTGCAGTATCAATTTCTATTAGCAGGAGAAAACTCTGGCGCCATACGCAAGGCACTTGATAACTTATCTGCAAACGGCACAGTATTTGGAACTGCTACTAATACCGCACCATATTTAGTATTTATTCCAGCGCCTGGCACGGATGTTCTGAATAATAATTTCACTACGGTATCTGCATTTCTTACAGGTTCAATGATCCCTGAAGAACTGCGTAAACTTGTTCGAAGTGATTTAACAACTCATAGCTCATATCAGAAAATTACCAATACCTTCGGTCTATCATCGCAAGTTTTGATAGTCGGAAACCAAATTGAAATTCCTAATTCCGGACTCTATGAACTCTATTTACTCTTCAATTTAGATAATCAATATCAAACTCTGCAAATTGTTTCGAATTCATTGATTGCGACAGGTTCGGCTCTGGTCCTATTGGTGGCTTTAGTTACGCTTCTAGTAGTTCGCCAAGTTGTGCGCCCAGTAAGAGAAGCAGCCAAGACCGCAGAAGCGCTAGCTTCAGGTGACCTCGGTAAACGAATGGATGTTATTGGTGACGATGAAATTGCTCGATTAGCTATGGCTTTCAATGAAATGGCTAACTCACTGCAATTACAAATTAATAGATTGGAGAATCTATCCAACGTGCAACAGCGATTTGTGGGCGATGTAACTCACGAATTACGCACGCCATTAACAACATTGCGCATGGCAGCAGGCATGATTCACAGCGCCAAAAATTCGTTTGATCCAACTTTGCAAAGAAGCGTAGAACTGATGATGCTGCAGCTGGATCGATTTGAGCGATTGCTAGAAGATCTCTTAGAAATTAGCCGATTTGATGCGGAAGTAGCCGTAATTGAACCAGTGGAATTCGATCTCTGCTTATTAACATCTAATGCCATCGATAATTTGAGGTTAGTGGCTAGCGAAGTAGGGACTCATATCGAACTCGAAAGACCAGCAGATTCGGTCTATATAAAGGGAGATATTCGAAGAATCGAACGAGTGCTTCGCAATTTATTGGTTAACGCGATTGATCACGCTGAATCAAAACCGATAAAAGTCACCATTAAACAAGATGCTCACGCAGTCGCAGTTGCAGTTAGAGACTTTGGAATTGGTTTAGATAAAACGAGCGCTTTACGAGTATTTGATCGTTTTTGGCGAGCTGATCCATCGCGTTCACGCGTTCGTGGCGGAACAGGGCTTGGTCTTTCAATGGCATTGGAAGATGCCCGATTGCATAATGGAGAATTGGAAGTATATGGAGAGCCAAATAAAGGCGCTAACTTTGTGTTGACGCTTCCCAAGCAGGCTGGTGGCGAGATTCCACAGCGAATAATTCCGCTAAAGTTTTAATCTTATAAAAGCGCAAGAATTGTGGGGTGTTATCTCCATTAAAGGAATTACTTTTTCCCATTCATTGTTTTGGCTGTCGCGCAGTTGGAATTGAGATCTGTTCGAAATGCCGAAAATTCTGGAATCCACATTTCTATTTACAAACGATTAATGATCTAACAATTTATTCATCAATTAAATATTCGCTCATCGCGCGTTCGATTCTGCTTGGAGCAAAAGAAAATTCTTACAAAATCGCGGATGAGTTAATTATTGAGGCACTTCTCAATTGTCTACATAGATTGCCAACTGCAGTACTAAGGCGAGCGATTTTAATGCCAATTCCAGGTTCAAAAAGGGCCATACGAAAACGAGGCCGAGATTTCATTCAGGAAATTACGACTCAACTCTCAATTAGAAGCGCCATTCCTATGACTTCGGGAATGTATATACAACGAAGATTGTTGGATCAAAGTGGGCTAAGTGCAATTGATAGAAAGCGAAATATCCATCAAGCTTTCAATATCAATTTATCGGATGCTCAAATTATCGACGGAGAGATACTTTTAGTTGATGATTTGGTCACAACCGGAGCAACGCTTTTAGAGGCTAAACGAGCCTTAAATAACGCGGGAATTCCAGTAAATCGGGCGATTACCGCCTGCGTGGCACAGACCTCTAACATATGAGCCTGTAAAGCTCAGGTCACAAGTGACATATAGAAAAATCAAGAAGGGGAGTAAATGTCGATTCTAGATCGCATACTTCGTGCAGGCGAGGGCCGCATCGTAAAAGAGCTGGCCAAGATTGCTGAAGAAGTTAACTCCTTCGAACCTAAGATTTCTGCGCTCTCTGATTCAGAGTTAGCTGCCAAGACTCCAGAATTTAAGAACCGTCTGGCAAATGGCGAGGATCTTGATGATTTACTTCCAGAAGCATTTGCTGTTGTTCGAGAAGCAGCAAAGCGCACTTTAGGTCAACGTCATTATGATGTTCAGTTAATGGGTGGCGCCGCTCTTCACAAAGGCAATATCGCCGAAATGAAGACTGGTGAAGGAAAGACTCTGGTTTCTACCTTGCCTGCATATTTAAATGCTTTAACTGGTAAAGGTGTGCACGTTGTTACCGTTAACGATTATTTAGCAGAACGCGACTCGGAATGGATGGGACGTGTTCATCGCTTCCTCGGTTTAAATGTTGGCGTAATTCTCGCTTCGATGACGCCGGCTGAACGCCGAGAGGCTTACAACGCAGATATCACTTATGGCACAAACAATGAATTTGGTTTTGATTACCTGCGCGATAACATGGCTTGGTCACTCGAAGAGTGCGTACAACGCGGACACAACTTTGCGATTGTCGACGAAACTGACTCAATTCTGATTGACGAGGCTCGTACTCCTTTAATTATCTCTGGACCTGCAGATAAGCCAACAAAGTGGTATGTTGAATTTGCAAATTTGGTTCAAAAACTCGAACGCGATGTTCATTACGAGGTAGATGAAAAGAAGCGCACTTCAGGAATCCTCGAAGCAGGTATCACCAAAGTCGAAGAATTGCTGCAGATTGGCAATCTTTACGAATCCGCAAACACACCGCTGATTAGCTATTTAAATAATGCGATTCGCGCAAAAGAGTTATTTAAGCGCGATAAAGATTATGTAGTAATGAATGGCGAGCTATTAATTGTTGACGAACATACCGGTCGTATTTTGGCAGGTCGTCGCTACTCGGAAGGTATGCACCAAGCGCTAGAAGCTAAAGAGCGCATCGAAATTCAGATTGAAAATCAGACTTTGGCGACTATTACGTTGCAGAACTACTTCCGTTTATACGAAAAAATCTCAGGTATGACCGGTACTGCGATGACCGAAGCTGCAGAATTTCATCAGATCTACAAACTTGGCGTAGTTCCAATTCCAACTAACCGCCCAATGCAACGCTTGGATTTATCAGATTTGGTTTATAAGACTGAAGCTGGAAAGTTCGAAGCAGTTGCAAAAGATATTACTGAGCGTTACCGAAAGGGCCAGCCAGTTCTAGTTGGTACAGTTTCGGTAGAGAAGTCAGAGGAGCTATCTGCAACTCTTAAGAAGTATGGCGTTCCACACGAAGTTTTAAATGCAAAGCAGCATCAACGCGAAGCAGCCATCATTGCTAGAGCTGGTGTTAAGGGTGCAGTAACTGTTGCAACAAACATGGCAGGTCGCGGTACCGACATTATGTTGGGTGGCAATCCAGAGTTCATGGCAGATTTTGAAATTCAGAAGCGTGGAATTTCTCCAGTTGATAATCCAGCTGAATATGAAGCCGCTTGGCCTGCAGAGATTGCAAAACAAAAAGCTGCAGTTGCAGCGGGTCACGAAGAGGTAATCGCACTTGGCGGTCTCTATGTTTTGGGAACGGAACGCCACGAATCTCGTCGTATTGATAATCAGTTACGTGGACGCTCTGGTCGCCAAGGCGATCCAGGTGAATCACGCTTCTATCTCTCGCTTCAAGATGACTTGATGCGTCGCTTTAACTCTGCCATGGTGGAGCGATTCTTAACTGCAGCCGGAATTCCTGATGACCAACCAATTGAATCAAAGATGGTTTCCAACTCAATCAAGTCCGCTCAAACTCAAGTTGAAGCTCAGAACTTTGAAATCCGTAAGAATGTTCTTAAATATGACGATGTTATGAATCGTCAACGCGAAGTAATTTATGGAGAGCGTCGTTCGGTTTTAGAAGGTAAAGATATTTCAGAACAGGTACAGCGGTTCTTAACTGAAACCATTTCTGCTTATGTGGTTGCAGCAACTGCAGAAGGTTTCGCGGAAGAGTGGGATTTAGACACACTCTGGGCAGCGCTGGGTGCTATCTACCCGATCTCCTTTACTCTTGGCGATCTTGAGCAGCAGGCTGGTGGCCGTGCAGCCTTAGATTCTGATTATTTAGTAGCTCGTATCTGCGAAGATGCCATTGCGGCATACCAGAAGCGTGAAGCAACTCTTACTCCAACTGTGATGCGCGAATTAGAACGTAAAGTTCTGCTTTCAGTTCTAGATCGCAAGTGGCGCGAGCATCTTTATGAAATGGATTATCTACAAGAAGGAATTGGACTTCGCGCTATGGCGCAACGTGATCCACTTGTTGAATACCAGCGCGAAGGTTATGACTTATTTGCAGCCATGATGGAAGGAATCCAAGAAGAGATAGCTGGATTCATTTTTAACGTAGAAGTTACTGTAGAAACCGAACATGTTCATGGCGGTGGATTGGATGCGCCAAAGCCGCAACAGCTTTCTTATTCTTCAGCAGATGAAACTGGAGTTGCTAGAAGTGGTGATGTGACTAGAAATTCACCATGTCCATGCGGTTCTGGCAAGAAGTACAAGCGCTGCCACGGTGCGGCAAATTAATTTAGTTATTTAAATTAAATCTAAGCTGGTGCAGACCCACTTGTGATCAACACCTTCAAATCGAAGCGCCATTGAACGTAAGCGGTCTTTAAATCGAACTGTAACCGTGCTTTCACAAAGCCCATCAAGTGGCTCGTTTATATAGAGTTTTCTAAATTTTCCTACCTCTTTTTGATAACCAATTGAGGTTACAAGTTCTTGATAAACAGATTCATGGCAGTATCTGCTCAACTGCGATGCAGAACGCTTTCCGGCCCAGATCTCTAAAACGCTTTTGGCAAAGCTAGCGGCAAATGTTGAGATATCTGGTAGCTCTCTAGCTGAAGTAGGTTCAGGCTCAAAACCTGGCACATAATCCTCTTTATAAAGTGAGGATAGTTTGTATAGATAAGGCTCTTGTTTGAAGTTGGTTTCCATGAGCCAAAACTCTGATATTTGCACCTTTAAGCCATCGACAGAAGGCTCCAACTTCTCTAGTACTTAAGTGCCATTGTTGATGCGCAGCAGACGGCAAATAGTCTGTTTTTTACTCTGCTCGCATGAAGAATCGCATTGATATTAAGAACGTAATCGCAATAATCGTCATCATCGCCTCCTTTGTTGTAGCAATCAGCTTGGCGCTGCTCGCTAATAATCGCGCCACCTACTGGGTGGCAGCCAAAGAATTGACCCCTGGACATATCGTTGATTCCAGCGACTTTATTGAAGCCAAAGGAGCCTTTAGCAATGAAGTCAGTGGGTATATCCTGAGCAATCAAAATCCAGTTGGGTATGCAATTTCAAAGTATTTGGCTGCAGGTGAGTATTTAAACCAAAGTGCACTCACCGAAAATGGGGAATTTAATAATATGAAATTACTTTCATTTGCCTCAGCTGCTGCCGATCTGCCCTCTAGAGTACAAGTTGGTGATTTGGTTAATCTCTATCAGGTTGTAAATGATTCCGGAGACGGCAAGGCAATACCAAGTGAATTAATCATCGAAAGTATTTATGTTGTCGATTTAAATCGCAAAAGCGAGAATTTAGGCGGAGCTTCCATTGTTACCGTTGCAATACCAAATGAGTTTGTGGAGCGTGCTTTAAATGCCACGCGAAAAGGTCGAATCGTCGTGGTAATTAATCATGGCTAAATTCGTAACTTTTATTGCCGATCCCGATTTAGAATCGTTGGTAATCAAAGCGATTGCAGCTATCAATGGCGAACTTACAATCAGGGGAGTATCTATCGAACAAGTTAGAAAGGCTGAAGAATCCACAGACATCACTTTAATTTGCACGCGCCAAATTGATTTTGCGTACAAAAGAGTGATTGTTGATAAATCCATGTCCTTGAGTGATATTTCCGCGTTACTAGAACCACAGTCAAAATCAGAGCAGATAACTTTTAATCCCGACGGAGCTAAAGTTATCTGTTTTGTCGGACTTTCTGGCGGGGTGGGTACGACAACTATTGCCATAAATTACGCCTTTGAATCTGCTGAAAACTCAAATGTTGTAATTGCAGATCTAGACTACCGGAACCCTGATATTGCACGAGCTCTGGGATTACATCGCATTGAAGGGCGAATTGAGAGAATTACCAAAAATCTCGCGGCATCCCAAGGATTGCCCAACCCAATTGCTTGCGATAAATACGTTTTTGATTTAGGCAGCAACTTACTTCATCCAATTTTGACATTTGCCGACGAGATTTTTTTAGTTACGCGGGCGGGTTTCAACACAGCTGCTAGGTTGCAAGAGTTAGATATAACTCCAACTGCAACTATTCTAAATTACGCCGAGCGAACCAAAGCGCAGCAAAGATGGCGCACACAGCTCCAAGAGATCTTTCCAAGAATGCACTTCATCAATATCCCATTAGACCTAAAATCTTTTGAATCGGCAGCAGAGCGCAAGAGTGCTTTGCTTGAAGTTGCGGGTAATTCGCTTGCACGAAAGTCCATCGCTACTCTTGGCTAATGCGAGTTTATGTGGCCACCACAGCAGCGGCTGTAAAGCAGCTATTGTCAGCGCCAGTTACTTTTGAAGAGTATTTAACTCCCGATCAATTTGAATTCGATGCTGGAGTTGGAGAAGAAGAGCAAGAGCATCTGATTAGCTTGTTGGCTGCAGATGATTCGATTGAATTAAACCAAGGAAAAGCTGGCCTGGTAATTGCCGCAGATTTGCAAGAAGAACAGCTATCTGAATCTGCATTTTCACTCAGATTTTCCCAAGTGGCTGCGCTGCTTTATTCGGTCGATGGCGAAGAACTCTCTTGGTTTGCACCAGAAGAGATCGAACATCAAATAGATAGCTGGCTTTGATGTTACAATTTGATGAATTATTAAAAAGCAAGAGTGATTTAAACTCTGAAGAGATTTCTCATTTAAAGCAAATTGCAGCTGATTGGCAATTAATTGCTGACTTAAGTTTTGCAGATTTAGCGCTCTGGGTTAGAAGTAAATCGGGCAATGAATTAGCAATAGCTCAAATTAGAGCAGCCACAGCTGCTACCGTTTTCCCACAAGATTTTGTGGGAGATGAAGTTCCTGAATTATTTAACGGCGGCGGGATAGATTATTTTCCAATTCGATTGCACAATCAGATTATTGGCAAAATTGCCCGACATCGAAATGCGGATGCGACTCGAGGCACTGGCCGCTTAGAAAACGAATACCAAGCAATTGCACAGATATTTTTAGATATGTTAGGTGAAGGCACCTTTCCTTATGCCACATCAATTAGTTCTTTAAATCCTTCTCCGCGTGTAGGTGATGGCTTCATACATTTAGATAAGGGCGGCGCGGTGCTTTATGCCAGCCCTAATGGCAGATCAACTTTTAGCCGTTTGGGCTGGGAGAGCGAACTCGAAGGTATTGCACTTTCGAAATTGGCATCGGAATTTTCTAATGAATCAATCGAATCTTTACAAAATGAAATTGAAAAGTTGGAAGTCACTCAAATTAAGTTGGAATCTCGTGGTGGAAGCATTGAATTAACGGTGCTGCCATTAATAACTAGTGGAGTTCGTTTGGGAAGTGTGGTCCTGCTTCATAATGTCACTGAAATTAGGCGCCGTGAACGAGAATTGCTTCTAAAAGATGCCACAATTAAGGAAATCCACCACCGCGTTAAGAACAATTTGCAGACTGTTTCTGCACTTTTGCGCTTGCAATCTAGGCGTGTTGATGATTTAAAAGCCAGAGCAGCACTTGATGAAGCAGTAAGGCGCATCTCTTCAATCGCCTTGGTGCATGAGACTTTATCTACCAGCGGCAAAGATGAAGTTGATTTTGATTCGGTAGTCGACTCATTAATTAGCCACGCTGTAGATTTGGCTCCAAGAGCTACGAATCATGTGGCAGATGTTAAAGTTAAAAGACTTGGCAATTTAGGCTCATTGGATCCCAAAATCGCGACGCCGCTCTCTTTGATAATTACTGAATTAGTTGCCAACGCAATCGAGCATGGCTTGACTACAAAGGGCAGCAAAGTAGATGTCATCTTTAGTCGCACTGGCAGTAGCTGCGTAATTAAAATTGAAGATGATGGAGTGGGATTACCGTCAGGCTTCTCTTTAAAAGATTCCGCAAACCTAGGACTGCAGATCGTCCGTACGTTAACAGAGAGCGAATTGAAAGGTACTTTAGAAATTTCAAGCAGCGAAAAGGGAACTACTGCTCAGTTACGTTTTGAAATAAGAGAAATTAAATAATTTTAATTATCTTCGTGGCGGTTCAGTTCGGCCATTCGCGCACGATTTCGCGCAGCGCGGCGTTTCATAGCGCGACGTTCATCTTCAGATAACCCGCCCCAAACGCCGGCATCCTGTCCAGATTCCAACGCCCAGGCCAAACATTGATCTTTAACGCTGCATCGCATACAGACCTTCTTGGCCTCTTCGATTTGAGTGATTGCAGGGCCGGTATTACCTACCGGGAAGAAAAGTTCTGGATCTTCGTCACGGCATGCACTTTGATGACGCCAATCCATGCGTGAACCATCCTTTATTGGTAGGGAAGTAAGGTCTTTAAACCAACGAGGTATTCTCCAATAGTTATCATTTCGTTACAAGAGGCTACGGCATTTAATTAAGAAATTTGGGCAACATTTTTAAATATCATCTATAAAAATCTATGAATAGGAGAGATTTAAAGCGCCCTCGACAGGATTCGAACCTGTGCTCCGGCCTCCGGAGGGCCGTGCTCTATCCCCTGAGCTACGAGGGCGGGATTTCACCTCTTATCGTATTGGATGAAAGAATTAACGCCATATGAACGGAATAGATGGATTTAAAGAATCAAGTGGATCAAGTAGCTTAAGTGGACTAGAGCGGGCTTACTTTGCAACTGGTTGTTTCTGGGGTGCAGAACGACGTTTCTGGAAACTTCCTGGAGTAATCAAAACCTCAGTTGGCTATATGGGAGGCAATACCCAGAATCCAACATATGAAGAGGTCTGCACCAGAACTACAAATCATGCTGAGACCGTGGAAGTAACTTTCGATCCACAACAAATCTCATATCAATGTCTTTTAGAAGAGTTCTTTGTCATGCATGATCCAACTTCGCTGAATCAACAAGGTGGAGATATTGGAACTCAATATCGCAGCGCAATTTTCTACACCACTCCAGAACAAGAGGCGCTCGCATTTAATGCGGCAAAAGTTTATGGAAAAGAGTTAGCCAAAGATGGCATGGGCCCTATCGTTACCGAAATCAACGATGCTAAACCACACAAATATTGGTTAGCTGAGGAGTATCACCAAAGGTATTTAGAGAAGAATCCAAATGGTTATGACTGTCATTCCTCTACGGGAGTTGCGTATCCATCCATTGATGAATCTGAATTAAAGAAGAGACTAGATCCGCTCTCCTATGAAGTACTTCGCAAAGGAGCAACAGAGCGACCATTTACTGGTGAATATACCGATACTGACAAATTTGGTATTTACAAATGCAAGGCTTGCAACGCGGAGCTATTTAGAAGCGAAACGAAGTTTCATTCAGGATGCGGTTGGCCTTCTTTTTATGCTCCAACAGAGGCTGATGCCGTTATTTTGCTGGAAGATCGCTCGCTGGCGCCCCGAGTTCGTACGGAAGTTCGATGCGCTAAATGCAATTCGCATTTAGGGCATGTTTTTGAAGGAGAGGGTTTTGATACACCCACTGATCAACGTTGGTGTATTAATTCCGTCTCTCTGATTCTCGAAGATATTTAGAAGATATTTATAAGATAGGTAATCATCTAAATATCAAGTGCACGCCAGCAATACCAAGCAACAATGCTGCGATGAGGTTTAAATTTATCGCCCTTTTTAAATAACTCATCTGGGGTTATTTCACTCTTCAAATTATGAATTTTTTCCCAACCGCGGCGGACGCCTAAATCTCCAGTTGGCCAAATATCTAAGCGACCTAATTGAAACATCATGAACATATCTACCGTCCACGGCCCAATTCCCCAGAGTGCAGTTAGATCTTGATAAACATCTTCATCACTCATCTCATGAAGATTCTTAAAATCAACACGTCGTTCTAGGGCGGCAATTGCTAAGCCTTGAATGGTTTTTGATTTTGCCCCAGATAGCCCCGCTGCGCGCAATTGCAATATATCCATGGCGGCTACATTTTTCGGTGTGATCTTTCCGCACTCCAAAGCAAATCTCTCCTTGATTGTGCGTGCGGCTGCAGTTGCTAGTTGCTGAGAGATGACGGACGAGACTAATGATTCAAAATGGCTTCGTTCTGGATTAGAGATTCCGATATCGCAGAATTCAGAGGAGTCGATTACTTTGATGAACCGCTGATCTATTTCAGCGATCTCTCTGACGATTTTCCGCATCTTCGCCTGAGTTATCAAATTGCCTCCCTGTAAGCTCTTCTGAAAACTTTCATATCAATGTAACGTTTGCATAGTATTTTCAAGAGCAACCACGAGTTTACAGGTTTTTGCAGTCACCAGGAGGGTCATGGCAGGTATCAAAGATGTAGCGAGAGAGGCTGGGGTATCAACCGCAACAGTCTCGCGCGCTCTTCGCGCCATGCAACATGTAAATCCCGAAACTCGAGCCAAGATTGAAGCTGCGGCTCAAAAATTAAATTACACCGTAAATACTCTCAAGCACCAAGAACCTAAACGAGCAAATAGCGTTGGAATTATTGCGCCTTACATCAGCCGTTGGTATTTCGCAAAGGTAATTCAAGGTGCAGAACAGGTACTACAAGAAGCCGGTTTAGATTTACTTGTTTACAATATTAATCGCGTAGAAGATCGTAATCGTATTTTCAAAGATGAATATTTGCGCGGCCGTATTGATGCGCTAATTTCAATCGGAGTACCATTAAATGAAGAGGAATTTCAATCTATATTAGATCTCAACATTCCAACGGCTTTAGTAGGAACTTCCGATAAGCGAGTTTCAAGTATTCGAATAAACGATGTAGCTGGCGCGAGAGTTGCTACTCAACACTTGGTAAACCAAGGCCATAAGCGAATCGGTCTTATTGGCGGCGTCATCAACGATCCTTATAAATTCCCAGTACCAAGAGATCGGCGTACTGGTTTTCTGCAAGTGCTAGAAGAGAGCGGAATAAAGTTTGATCCTATGCACGAAGTAATCGGTGATTTTCAAGCTGCAACTGCAATGCAGGCAATGGGAGAACTTCTGGCTCGAAGAAATCGTCCTACAGCAATTTTCTGTGAATCTGACGAAATGGCAATCGGAGCGATTCAAGCGATTAAAAAACATGGTTTAAAAGTTCCGGATGATATATCGATTGTTGGTTTTGATAACCATGAGATGGCAGAGTATTTTGATTTAACAACAATTGAACAACCCGTTCAAATGATGGGCGAGATGGCTGCATGGTCAATTATGGAAAAATTGAAGAAGCCAGATTCGGATCTGCCAGATTTGACGCTACCAACCTCTCTGATTGTGCGAAATTCAACCCGAAAAATTACTGCTTAAAAGCTCGCTCTGTATTACCCTGCCAACATGAAACTTGAAGCGCTCTCACTCGCCGAAATGCGTACCCACCGAAGCGAGAAGTGGCGCGGATTTCCTTCCGACGTGTTGCCGCTATTCGTAGCCGAGATGGATTTCCCAATCGCAAAGCCCATTCAAGATATTTTGATTGAGATGGTCACTCATTCGGACATGGGATATCTGAGTTCAATTCCTGAACTTGGACAGGCTTTTTCAGGCTTTGCGCAACGTCATTGGAATTGGGATGTCAAACCAGAATATGTACGACTCTGTACTGATGTTGGCGTAGGCATGGTTGAAGTACTGCGAGTCACAACTGAACCAGGTGATAAAGTTTTAGTGAATTCTCCAATTTACCAGAATTTTTACAATTGGATAAAAGAGACCAAAGTTGAATTAATTGATGTTCCTTTTGTACAAGAAGAACGGAATTGGTCTTTAGATTTTAATGAAATCGAAAAGGCTTATGCTGCTGGAATAAAGGTGCATGCAATTTGTCATCCACACAATCCGCTTGGACGCATTTACTCAGTTGATGAGTTAACAAGAATTGCAGACCTAGCAAAGAAGTACGGTGTCACTGTAATCAGTGATGAAATTCATGCACCATTAACTTTTCCAGGTCAAAAATTCACTCCGTTCTTGGCGGTAAGCTCAAACGCAGCCGAAGTTGGAATCTGCGTAACTAGTGCAAGTAAAGCTTTTAATATTGCCGGTTTGAAATCTGCATTGATTGTGGCGCAGACTGCCGAAAAGCACGAGTTGTTAGCAAAGATGCCAGTATCCGTGCACTTTCGCTCTTCAATTTTGGGAGCTTTTGCTGCAGTCGAAGCTTTTAATAAAGGTGATGAATGGCTAGATGCTGCGCTCTCTACAATTGAATCCAACGCACATTATTTAAAGACGCTTTTAGATTCGCAGCTTCCTTCGACAAAATATGAAATTCCACAATGTTCATATTTGGCATGGGTTGATGTGAGCGCTCTTGATTTAGGTGAAAATCCGGGCCAAGTTTTTCTAGAGAAAGGCAGAGTGGCTTTTAACTCTGGAAAGATCTATGGCGCAAGTGCAAATCAATTTATCCGAATCAATTTAGCTACCAGTGAATCCGTTTTAGCTGAAGCAGTTAATCGGATGGTTAAATCGCTATGAAAAGCTACGACGTAGTCATTGCTGGCGCAGGCCATAATGGCTTAGTCGCAGCAAATTATTTAGCAAAAGCGGGCAAGAAAGTATTAATCCTTGAGGCACAAGAACAAATCGGTGGCGCCACTCAAAGTGTAAGAGCCTTTGAAGATTTCGATGCCCGATTATCACGCTATTCATATTTAATCTCACTGCTACCAGATAAGATTATTAAAGACCTAGATTTAAGATTTACCAATCTCTCACGAAATATATCTTCTTACACCCCATATAAAAACGGCGGATTACTAGTGTCTCGTCAATGGGACCAACAAACGTCAGATTCCTTTAGAGCTCTAACTGGTGATGAAAAAGAATCAGAAGCTTGGCAAAGTTTTTATGGTGAAATTGAGAATTTTGCCAAGCGAATCGCGCCCAGCATGTTGGAACCACTAAAATCAAAAGCCGAATTAAATACTCAAATTGCAATGCCACAACTTTGGGATCAATTAATTGAAAATCCCATCGGTCATGTAATCACTGAGAAATTCAAAAACGACTTAGTTAGAGGCGTGGTCTTAACCGATGCATTAATCGGAACGCTCTCTTCTGCTTATGGAATGCAAGCCAACGCTTGTTTCTTGTACCACTTAATCGGAAATGGGAGTGGTGAGTGGAAAGTCCCGCAAGGTGGAATGGGGGCATTTGTATCGGAATTACAGCGGGTGGCAATTTCGCTTGGGGTAGAGATTGAATGTTCTGCGAAGGTAATAGATATTGATGCCGATGATTCTGGAGTGCAAGTTACTGATATTAATAATCGTAAATTCCAAGCTAAATACTTTTTAACAAATGCGGCACCAGAATTTGTAACTGGCAAAATCGAGACTCGTGGCAGCTTAGAAGGCTCGCAAATCAAAATTAACATGTTGCTTAAAAGTTTGCCGGCGCTCAAATCAGGCATTGATCCAAAACTCGCATTTGCCGGAACGCTGCATCTGAATGAAAGTTTCACTGAACTTGAGCGCGCATACGATCAGGCAGTAATTGGAAATATTCCTGAAGTAATTCCAGCGGAAATGTATTGCCATACGCTGACTGATCCCACAATTCTGAGCCCCGAACTGCAATCAGCTGGATTTCATACTCTTACTTTGTTTGGGTTACACACCCCGGCCACGGCATTTGAAGAGAGCAACAAGGCCACCACCAAAGAGGTTTTACAGCGTGCGATCGCGGGGTTGAATAATTTTCTAGCAGAACCACTCGAAGAGGTTTTGGCAACTTCGCAAGATGGGAAATTCTGTATTGAAGCTAAATCACCGCTTGATTTAGAAGCTGATCTATTTTTACCGCGCGGAAATATTTTCCATAAAGATTTGACTATGCCTTTCGCGCAGAGCGATGACGAAGTAGGCAAGTGGGGAGTTGAGACTAATTTACCCAAAGTTTTTATCTGTGGAGCGAGCGCTAAGCGTGGCGGTGGCGTCAGTGGAATTCCGGGTCACAACGCAGCGATGGCGGTATTGCAGGCTTAAAGATATCCTCGCTTTGTGAAAAGAATTGAAACCATTTCAGTGAGCGCAGGTCGTCCAGATCGAACCCCAGATGCAGCTCTAAACCCAGATATCCAATTAACTTCTACTTTTCATGCAGGTGGTCCACTTGCATACGGGCGTTATGGCAATACCACTTGGTTAGCTACTGAAGAGGCAATTGGTGCATTAGAGGGTGGCAAGACTTTAATCTTTTCATCCGGAATGGCGGCAATTTCATCGGTTTTAAATATCCTGCCAATTGGTGCAGTAGTAACCGCATCAAATCAAGGATATAGCGGGACGATGTCTATCTTGAAAAACTTTCATGAAAGCGGCCGACTTGAAGTTAGATTTGTTGATGTTGCAAACACTGAAGAGGTTTTAAATTCAATCCCTGGCACCCAATTACTCTGGCTGGAATCTCCAACAAATCCTGGTCTTGAAGTTGTAGATCTACCTAAAGTCCTAAAAGCGGCGAAAGATGCAGGCATTGGAGTAGCAGTAGATAACACCTTTGCCACACCGTTAAATCAAAATCCGTTGGCAATGGGCGCGGATATCGTGATGAATTCTGTTACTAAATTTATTTCAGGCCATAGCGATGTGCTTATGGGTTCAATCTCTACAAATGACGAAGCTTTATTTGGACGAATTGAAATGCAACGTAAATTAGGTGGTGGGATTGTCGGGCCTTTCGAGGCTTGGTTAGCGCTGCGTGGGATTCGCACCTTTGCGATTCGTGTGCAAAGAGGGTCAGAGAGCGCTTTAGTTTTGGCAGAGCGACTTTCTAAGCACCCTAAAGTTTCAAAAGTTAGGTATCCAGGGCTTCCATCCGATTCACAGCATGCAAGAGCAAAATCATTTATGCGTGGTTTTGGTGCAGTCCTCGCCTTTGAAGTAGCAGGTTCTGGTGAAGATGCCGAACGAGTCTGCGATGCCGCAAAGTTAATCACTCATGCCACTAGCCTCGGTGGAGTAGAAACTCTCTGGGAGCGCCGTCGCCGTTGGGCAGCTGAGAGTGAAGCGGTTCCTGAGAATCTGATTCGCCTTAGCGTCGGGCTAGAGAACGTGGAAGATCTCTGGGAAGATATCGAGCAAGCACTGAAAGTTATATAGATATAATTTAGACATGAGATTCTTCCGACGCATCGCAGCGCTAGCTACTTTTTCTGTGCTTGCTTTTAAAGCAGTCGGTTCTTTCCTCTCGTGGGTAGAGAAACAAGAAGATTCGCCAGCATCTGTTTGGGCAGATGATGATGAATTTGAAGACGCTTAAGTCTAGACTTACAGTTATCACCACCCTGATTCACAAGTAGAAGGGTTCTAAAATGCAAATTGTTTTCCATACACGTCAAGCAAACTTAGCTGAAGACTTCAAAGGCATTGCAACTGAGAAATTAGAAGCGCTTGGAAGATTCAATGTTCCAATGGATCGTGTTGAAGTTGAAATTATTCACGAGCAGAATCCAAAACAAGGAAAACATTCGCATACCGTAATTTTGACTGCCAAAGGCGCTGGACCTTTAGTCCGTGCCGAAGCTTCAGAATTTAATGATGTTGCAGCATTTGATTCTGCAGTCAACAGTTTTGAATTGCAGTTGAGAAAGATCCATGAGAAGAGTAAAGATCATTCTCGCGAATCAATTAAAAATTTAAAGAGCTAGCCAAACTGCAGCTTTGGGAGGCAGTTCGCTCTCAATTTGATGGCTGGCGAGAATAATCTGCCCATCAATTGGCACTGGTTTATCAGAGATATTGATTCTTACCTCGAGTGAACCTCGTTGATAGGAAAGTACTCCATCGGTTTTAATCCATTTGATTGTGCCGCTTCCGACAATTTTTTCTCTGCGAATCTTCAGGGCTTGACGATATAGATTCAACGAAGAGTTCGGGTCTGCACTTTCACTCTCAACAGTGAATTTTTTCCAGGCATCTTGTAACGGTAGCCAAGGTTTTCCAGTGGTGAAGCCAAACGGTGCCTTATCGCCACTCCATGGAAGTGGTACTCGAGCACCATCTCGACCTAATTGCTTTCCATTTGTACGGAAATAAATTGGATCTTGGCGATCAGAATCCGCCATTTGACCTGAAGGTAGTCCTAACTCTTGGCCGTTATAAATATAGGCCGAACCGGGTAATCCAAGAATAAATAATGCCATTGCGCGGGCTGCATCTTCGCCGATTCGAGAGGCTACTCGTTCGCAATCATGATTCGATAAACACCAAGTTGGCCATGCGCTCTGTTCATTTACTAAGCTCAACATATCTGCAATAGATTTATATAAAAATGCAGCATCAAATGGCGCATTCATAACATCAAAGTTAAAGAATTGATGAAGTTCATCTGGTCTGACATATAACGTGGCTCGTTTAGGCGGGTGTACCCACACTTCAGCTACTGCCATGATGTCTCTGGATCCATATGAATCAAAAATCTTTCGCCATTCTTTATAAATTTTGTGCACACCATCTCGGTCAAAGAATGGAATATTGGCAAGAAAAGCATTTCGCTTTTCAACCTCCATCAAAACATCAAGACGCAGCGCATCGCTTAGGCCTTGAGGGTCATAGTGATCTTGGTGGATATTTTCTTTGGCTAATCCATGCGCAACATCAATTCGGAAACCATCTGCACCTAAATCGAGCCAGAAACGGATAGTTTTTTCAAAATCTGCCATTACTTCGGGATTTTCCCAATTTAAATCTGGTTGCGAAGAGTCAAAGAGGTGTAAGTACCATTGTCCATCATCAATTTGCGTCCAAGCGGGTCCACCAAAGAGGGAAATCCAATTATTCGGTGGAGTCGTCGCATCTTTCCCATCATAAAAGTGGAATCGATTACGAGCCGCAGATCCCTTTGGAGAATTTAGCGCTTCTTTAAACCAAAGATGTTCGGTGGAAAAGTGATTTGGCACTATATCTACGACTACTCGTAGTCCAAGCGCGTGTGCTTTATCAAAAAGCTCTTTGGCATCATCAAGGGAGCCAAAACGCGGATCAACATTGCGAGGATCGGCAACATCGTATCCGCCATCTTTATTTGGCGAGGTGTAGAAAGGGCTAAGCCAAATTGCATCAACGCCTAGATCTCGTACATATTCCAGTCGAGAGATAATGCCCTTTAGATCGCCTTCGCCATCACCATTGCTATCCTGGAAAGAGCGTGGATAAATTTGATAGATAACGGCTTCATTCCACCACTTTGGTTCAGTAATGCTCACGGCTAAACTTTACTTCATGGACAGACTAGAGCGATTCGTAGCGCATGGAAAAGATTTTCAAGAAGTTCTCTCAACAATCCCAGAAGCACATAGATATACGATGGTGAACGGAGGCTGGTCTGCCGCTTACGTAGTGCACCACATGGCTGATGGGGAGTTACATTTCGCTTCACGGTACCTGCATGCCATTGGTGATGTTTCGCCAAATATTCAGCCATTTGATGAAGAGGCATATCCAGAGCGCGTCAATTATGCGATGCGAAAAGTTAAGACCTCTTTAGCGGCGTTAGTTGGAATTAGAGCGTTAGTACTTGAGGTCCTCACAAACGCAACCGATGCGGATTGGAATAAAATTTCTAATCACCCAGAACTTGGTCCAGTGACTTTAAGTGAATTATTTGAAAAAGCTGATGGACATATCGTCAGCCACACCCAGCAATTACGTGAAATTGCGGCTCATTTTTAATTAATTATTCGAATAACCTAACGGGCATTAGACTTCGCACTATGTCTAAAGTACTTGGCTCACTTCCAGTAGGAGAGCGTGTTGGTATCGCATTCTCAGGCGGATTGGATACCTCAGTTGCAGTTGCTTGGATGCGCAACAATGGCGCAATTCCATTCACCTACACCGCAGATCTTGGCCAATACGACGAACCAGATATCGCTTCAGTTCCTGGTCGCGCTAAACAATACGGCGCAGAGGGTTCGCGCTTAGTCGATTGCAAGAGCGCAATGGTCGAAGAAGGCTTGGCTGCAATTGCATGCGGCGCATTCCATATCCGTTCCGGTGGCAAGCAGTACTTCAACACCACACCAATTGGCCGAGCTGTAACCGGAACTTTGTTAGTTCGCGCCATGCTCGAAGATAATGTTTCAATTTGGGGAGATGGTTCAACCTACAAGGGTAATGACATCGAGCGTTTCTATCGTTATGGGTTGCTCGCAAATCCGGCATTGAGAATTTACAAACCATGGCTTGATCAAAAATTTGTCACTGAATTGGGCGGCCGCACAGAGATGTCGGAATATTTAGTAAAACATAATCTTCCATATCGCGATTCAGTAGAGAAGGCTTATTCAACGGATGCAAACATTTTGGGTGCAACCCACGAGGCTAAATCACTCGAATTTCTAAATTCCAGCTTGGAGATTGTCAATCCAATCATGGGTGTTAAGTTCTGGGATTCATCTGTAAAGATTGACTCGGAAGATGTCACCATCGAATACGTACAAGGTCGTCCAGTTGCAATCAATGGCAAGCGTTTTGAAGATGTAGTGGCTTTAATGCAAGAGGCAAACACCATTGGCGGTCGTCATGGACTTGGAATGTCAGATTTAATTGAGAATCGCATCATCGAAGCGAAGAGCCGCGGTATCTACGAAGCTCCTGGAATGGCTTTGCTCTTTATTGCTTATGAGCGCTTGATTACTGCTATTCACAATGAAGATACCATCGCGAATTACCATGCTGAAGGCCGTCGTTTGGGTCGTTTGCTTTATGAAGGACGCTGGTTTGATCCGCAGTCGCTGATGCTGCGCGAATCGCTTACACGTTGGGTGGCATCTGCCGTAACCGGAACTGTAACTTTGCGACTTCGTCGTGGTGATGATTATTCAATCATTAACACTGAAGGTCCTGCATTTAGCTATCATCCTGAGAAGCTCTCAATGGAGCGCACGGAAGATGCTGCATTTGGTCCGGTAGATCGAATCGGCCAATTAACTATGCGTAATTTAGATATTGCAGATACTCGTTCTAAGTTAGAACTTTATGCATCTCAAGGACAACTTGGAGATGGCCAATTCAAATTAGTTAGTGAAATTGAAAATCCCAAAAAGTAATTAAAAAAGCCCCGAGGAAATTCCCCGGGGCTTTTTTAATTTTTGCTTATGGCTTAGTAATACGGCCTTCTAGCTTAGGTAATTGTGTTACCTTGCCAGCTGCCATATCTGCTTTGAGGGCAGCTACCAAGATATCTACTAGTAGTCCGCCGATCTTTGCAGATTGTGGATGGAATACATCTACATATCCATCGCCGCCGCTAACCATGAAGTCAACAGTGGATACTGTAAATTCAACCGAACCATCCTTTGGAATATCTTTTCCATCTGCGGTCTTGATAGAACTTACGCGGCTAAACGCAGGTTTGGTTGGATCAAAGGCGAACTTGAAGCCGGATACATGTGGGAAGCGACCAGCTGATGGATATTGTGAAACACCATTTTCAATCGCCTTCCAAATATCGGCACCAGTCATCTTGGTGGTTGCGACATAGTTTCCGAATGGGAAGACAGTAAGCGCATCACCAAGAGTTACATCGTACGGACCAGTAATTCCGGTACCAGGGCGCACTAAAGTCTTATCTGCAGGTGTGTATGTCTTCGCAGGGAAGGTATCGCGAATACCACCACCATTGATAATTGATAGTTGAGTCTTGGTTGCATTTCGAACGAGATCTGCCATGTAGTTACCCATTTCAGTTTCGCCAGAACGCTCTACCGCTGGAGAACCTCCACGAGGGAAGATCCCTGAAACCTTACCAATCTTCACATCTAACTTTGCACTTACCTGGTCCTTGTATTTCTTTACCAACGCCGCTGCAGTTGCATCTGGTGTTAATTTAGAAATTGAAGCTGCGGTAACTACGTTTACATGTGAGCCAAGTACACGTGATGCATTCATACAAACTGAAACCTGATTGTATGAAAGTCCTGAGTTAGGTACTTGCGCTACTACTTGTGCAGGTGACTTACGTGAATCTGCGGTGATTGAGTTATAAAGCAAGTGGCTATGGCCACCGAAAACTACAGCTGCACCCTTGATTCCGGCCGCAGAAGAATTTAGCGTGCCAGAGGCTACGCCATCTTTATTCTCCGCCCAGCCTTGGTGGTTTAGCACCACAACCAAATCAGCTCCTGCTTCTTTGGCTTTAGCAATTGCAGCATTCACGTACTTGGTATCTGGCGAGATTGAGATTCCAGAGAGGTTGCTTGGAAGCACTACATCAACTGTCTCTGGGGTATTCATGCCAACCACACCAAGGCGTACGCCGCCTCGTTGGATGATTACATAATCACTTACTTTATTTGCTCCAGAATTCATTGGGGCAAGAGTTGAGTAATTAGAAACGACCCACTTATTTGTAGAGAGATTAATCATCTTCACAAGATGTGCCATTTCGCGATCATGCTCGTGATTGCCCAATGTAGATACATCGAACTTCATCAAGTTCATTGCTTCTACAGTTGGAATCTCTTCAAATTCTGATGAGATGGCAGGAGATGCTCCAAAGTTATCTCCGGCAGACAAAGTAAATGTTGCAGGCACTGCCTTGCGATCATTAGCAAATGCGGTAGTCAAAATAGCTGCGCCGGCATTTGTGGAAGTACCTTCGATAGCGCCATGGAAATCACTTAATTGATTTAATTGAATTAAACGAAGATCGCTACGACGATTTACCTTTGCTAAGGCATCTGCAGAGATGACTTTACCTTTTGCAGCTGTGCTAATGCCGTAAGCATTTACCGCAACCACGGTCGGGGTAACTGTGGTCTGGCCAGGCAAGATTGGCAGGATGGTCTGCAGATGTCCCTTATTAGGAGATATGTAGATTGGGCATGAACCTTGACCGCCAGATACTACGTAAGTAGTGATTTCTGGTTGAACATTTGTTGGTGCGGTCCACTTGATCATTACGCCTGCACCTGAAACCGATGCAGTCACATTAGTTGGAGCAGCAGGAACGCTGTATTGCTCTGCAGATGAAGCTGCTGGTGCTAATGCAAATGTGCTTGCAAATAGAGCTAGCGCACCAATTAACGAAATTTTCTTCTTCATTAAAGAAATTATCCTTTTTACATAAGTAAGGGGTGGGTGGGGAATATGTCGAAAACCCTATATCTTTTGCGTAAATTGCCGGTTAAGAGCGCATGTGGTGGCGCTCCTAAGTATCGTAGTTATCTAAATAATGACTTTAGGGTTAAGCGTGAATCCACCAGGCTGCATAGGGCGGGACTGCAACCTGGCCAGCAAAATGCATTTTGCGACCACTAATCGCTTCGACTCGATCTCCAAAGGCCACATCAAATGAATCTAAATACTGGGTCTTCTCCGTTAAGTTATAAATTTCAGTTAACAAACCTGCTGCATGCTTGCGACGAATTAAAAGAATTGCGCCGTCATTTCTAGCTTCAGTTTCGGCAGTCACACTTGCATGTAAAGAGTTCAAACTCTTACGAACTTTAATTAAATTTTCAATACCTTGGTAAACGCGACCTGCAACGCCTTCACCATTGGCTGCCTTAGTTGCTAAATCCCAATCCATCTTTGGTCGATGTATCCAGCGATTGTCATCTGCTTTGGCTGGATCTTCTTTGTAGCTCTCATCATTCAGCATTCCCAATTCATCGCCCATGTAGAGCAGTGGAATACCACCAAAACCAAAGACAATGGCATATGCACAAATCAATCGATTAATTGCGGTATTCAAATCAGCGGCATCATTGTTCTCGAGCGCTCTTTGGATTCCTATCAAACTAGCGGCACTTCCTGAGGTACGGCGATCGCCAGTTAGGGGATTAGATTGAAAGTGCACGCCACGAGCGAATGAACCGATAAATTCGTTGGCATAAAAATCTGCACAGAAATTTCGATGGCCAAATCCATCAACACCCGCAGCGGCGGCATCAGAGTCATCAATTGCCCAACCAATATCATCGTGACAACGTAAATAAGTGGCCCATGCACTTGAGGTCGGCACAGGTGCGAAACGTGAGAGTGCGGTATCTAATAATCGGCTATCTCGTGCAGCCAAAGCGGACCAGATCTGAACCATTAATGAATTGTGATAGGCCAAGTCTGAAACTTTTCCAGCATGTTCGCCTTGGCCCAAGTAATGCACCACATCTTGTGGCCCCACAATCGCCTCGGCTTTATAAATGAGCGATGGCGTTACGATTTTTGAAATCGCCCGCAGTGCTTGGGTTATAGAGTGCACTTCAGGTTGATTCTGGCAATTAGTCCCGAGTCGTTTCCAGATAAAAGCAATAGCATCAAGTCGAACACAGTCAGTTCCCTGATTAGCTAGATAACCAATGATGTCTACATACTCTAAAAAGAGATTTGGATTTGACCAATTGACGTCCCATTGAAATTCGTTAAATGTGGTCCAAACCCATCTATTCATATCTTCGTAATAAGTAAAACTTCCAGGTGCAAAAGTCGGGAAAATTTCCGGCAGAGATTTTTCATATTGATCTGGAACTTTGCGATCTACGTAGGTATAAAAATAATCTAAATACTTGAGATCACCTGCTTTTGCCTTTTCGGCCCACTCGTGCTCTTTAGCAACATGGTTGAGCACAAGATCTAAAGTCAATGAAATTCCTGCTTCATGAAGATCTGCTGCAAGTTCTGCCAAATCCTTCATCGAACCTAAATCAGGACGCACCGATTTGTAGTCCATCACGGCATAACCACCATCACTATTTCCAGGGCGGGGCTTAAGCAGCGGCATTAGGTGCAAGTAAGTGATACCTAGTTGCTTCAAATAAGGAATACGTTTACGAATCCCTTGTAAATCTCCAGCAAATAAATCGGTATAGCAAACATAGCCAATCGCCTTGGAATCTTGGAACCAATCTGGTTGCAAGATTCTTTGATTATCACGATGGCGCAACGCAGTAGATCGTGCATTATGAATGCGGGCAATAGTTTCAATTAATTGCGGCAATAAAGTTTTGGCATCATAGATATCTTCTATGCCATCCCATAAATCTTGAGACCAACGATCAAAACGATCAAGGAGGGAGTCTAAATCTGGATCGCCAGCCAGAATCTGCGCTAACTTTAGTCGGTTTGCCGATATCTCCTGCTTGCTCACAGCCTTGAGTTTAGGCAAAGCAATTTGAAAATTACACGAAAATTAATATCACTTTGATAACAGGCACTGCAAAATTAATTGAAAAGCTAATCCGTCAGGGTCAACCATTGCAAAATGGTCGGCTTCTGAAATTTCCAGGAGGGAAGCACCTTTGACTTTCGCAAAATCCCGAGAATGTTCTAGCGGAACGCGATTATCTGCATCTCCGTGAATAATGTACAAATGCTGGTCATAATTTTTAAGCATCGGGTCATAAGATGAAAGCTCCTCTTTGCCGAAAAATTCAGCAACTGCGCCTTCGCCTAAATTCTCATTCTTGCTACGTTGTAAATCTGTTATTGGCGCCAACAGGATAAGTTTGTGAATGTTGTTATTAGAAACCAATGCCAATTGGCCACCTACTGAAAACCCAATTATCGCGACTGAATCCGTTAACTTGGCTAAAGCTAAATTGACATCATCAAAGAGTTTCTGTGGCACACCTGGATCTCGGCGATATTCTATATTTGCAACTCTAAAGCCGTGTTGATTCAATTTTCCAGCTAAGGCTTTCATATGCACTCGCGAATGCGCTGGGCGCCAATATCCGCCATGAATCAAAGTAACGAGTGGACCTTTGCCTTCGTAAATATCAATAACTTGATCGATTGCATCGCCATATGAAATTACTGAGTCTGGATCAGGTCCGTCTTTCCAGGGATTTGTCATTAGCCAATGAGTTCTTGCTTATGGCTGCGACTTACATCATGTACGCAAGCAAGGTTTAGCTCATTTTTATGGCAAGAATCGCAGAGTAGAAATAGCTCATGGCATTGCGGGTTTCCGCAATTGTAGAAATTTTTCGTAGGACTCTGACATACATCGCATTTGCCAATAACTTTAGTCTCATCACTAAAGTCAATAGTCATTCGATCATCAAAGGTATAAAGCGAACCTTCCCAATGTGATGAATCTGCAAACTTATTTCCGTATCGCACAATCCCGCCATCAATTTGATATACCTCTTTAAAGCCCCGCTTGACCATAACTGCAGACAAAATTTCACAGCGGATACCACCCGTGCAATAGGTAACCACTGGCTTATCTTTTAAGTCGTCGTATTTACCGCTCTCGATTTCCTGAATGAAATCGCGTGAGGTCACGACATCAGGAACCACGGCATCTTTAAATTTACCAACTTTTGCTTCGAATGCATTGCGGCCATCAAAGAAGACCACATCTGAACCACGCTCTGCTACCAATTTATCAACTTCGTAGGGCTTCAAATGTTTTCCGCCATTAACTACACCATTGATATCAACTTCAATTTCATCAGGTGCACCAAAAGCAACTAATTCGTCTCGGACTCTAACTCGTAATCTTGGGAAATCATTTCCGGTGCCATCAGACCACTTGAAATCAATTTTCTTAAAGCCTGGATACTCTTTAGTTTGGCGCACATACTTCTTTAGCGCTTGCATATCGCCACCGAGAGTTCCGTTGATTCCGTGCTTTGAAATCAGAATTCGTCCTTTAAGCCCCAAAGTTTCACAGAGATTGCGTTGCCAAAGACGAACAGCATCAGGGTCAGCAATCGGTGCGAAGCCGTAGTACAAAATGACTTTCTGTAAATCCATATCAATCATTCTACAGAGTACTGGCTTGTTCATAAAATACAAAGAAAGGTAAATTTATAGGTACGTAAGCTACATTTACCCAGAAGGGATTTACAATTAGGAGTGATTCTGAGTCAACTCATAATGTACTAATAATCAACTCTTAGCCTTAACCAAAATTATTAGTTCAGAACCCTTAATTCCGGCCGCTTTGCATGAAGTTAGAATCATTTTTCTATCAATTGAATCGACACATACGACCATGGGGTCAAATCCGGTTGTTCCTGGAGGCCCTGGGAGACCTTGCGGACCGCCAGACATTCCAGTGTCACCTTTCTCGCCCTTTGGCCCAATTAGTTGGGCTGAAGTTTGCACAGTGCCGTCAGGGAAAGTTAAGCC
>JBJOFF010000002.1:0-147731 GCA_046048895.1 Actinomycetota bacterium | reverse complement strand
CTAGCGCTTCTCCGACAATCTTTGAAGCGAGTTCGACAGCCAAAGTTCCAACTTCATTACGTAGAGAGGTAATTGCTTGTTGGCGCTCTGCTTCGATCGATGCATGTGCGGTTGCGACAATGCGAGAAGCTTCCTCTTGTGCTTTTGCACGAATCTCATCTGCAATATTTGCAGCTTGAGCGCGCGCTTCTTCACGAAGACGTGCAGCTTCATCACGAGCACTTGAAAGTTGCGAGTTGTACTGCTCGAGAGCAGCTGCCGCTTCTTGCTGTGCCTTTTCAGCTTTCTCGATACCACCCTGAATAGCTTCGGTACGTTCTGCATAAGCTTTTTCGAACATTGGCACTACGGCTCTGCGTAGCACAATGAACAAAATCGAGAATGCGATTGTTCCGACAATCAGTTCGGCGGTATGAGGAATCAGCGGATTAGCCGCTGCCTCTGATGCCTTAATTAACATTGTCTCTACCTTTTAGTTAATTTACTTAAATTTTTTCTTAAGGATTTTCTCTAATTAGAGAATGAACGCTAGAACTAGACCGAATAGCGCAAGAGCTTCTGCAAGAGCGAAGCCAAGGAACGCTAGTGGCTGTAGAACTGAACGAGCTTCTGGCTGACGTGCAACGCCATTGATATAAGCCGCGAAAATCAGACCTGTTGCAATAGCAGGACCGATAGCTGAGAGGCCATAACCGACCAGGTTGAGTGTGCCTGACATGTTTCTTCCTATCTGTTGTTTTCTTTTGTTTTTTACCGTTTAGTGCTCGTCGGCAAGGGCGCCGGCGATGTAAAGCGCTGTCAACAGAGTAAAAATGTACGCCTGTAGACATTGGACCATGAACTCAAAGAAGGTCATAACGATTCCGAGTGAGAACCCGAAGACCGAGACGATCTTTAAGCCAATTGCATCTGACATCAACATGTGTTCGCCGCCAAGGATGAACACAAGTAGAAGTAAGTGACCCGCAAACATATTCGCGAATAAACGCAGTGAAAGTGTTAGCGGACGAATTAAAAAGTAAGTTGCGATTTCAAGCGGTGTTAATAGAACGTAGGACCACTTTGGAACACCAGGAAGGAACATAATGCCCTTCATGTAATGGAAGAAGCCCTGCTTCTTGATTCCGATGTAATGGAAAACGCCATATGCAAAAATTGCTAAAACATAAGGGAAAGAAACGTGCGACATAGATGGAAATTGAATCAATGGCACGATTCCGAAAATGTTATTAACCAAAATAAAAGTAAAGAGCGTAAATAAAAATGGCACGAAGCGCATAAATTCGTGGCCGATGATGTCTTCGCCTAAGCCCTTACGAACAAAGCCATAAATTGATTCACCAGCAAATTGCAATTTAGAAGGAACTACCGCTGCTTTGCGTGAAGCAAGAATAAAAAATACTGAAATTAAAATTACCGATAAGAAAAGTTGCAGAATCGGCTTTGTAAAATATGGATTACCCTCAATTAAAGATGGGAGGTTAAAGTCTTTGGTGCCTGGCGGGGTGAAACCCTCTCCTTCTAAACGGAGGTTGAGCACTTAAAAACTCCTTGAGGTGTTATGGGGCTATTAGCTCGGGGAAGCAGGGAAACCTTATTGAATATCCGCTTTTTTACGAAATCCGCCTATGGCGAGATTACTCACGGCCAAAGCGGAACCAGATGATGGTAATCGCCGCACCGGCGCCTACCACTAGCCCCACCAAGAGGAAGAAGCCGGTTCCTAAGAAGCGATCGAGCGCCCAGCCGACGCCACCCCAGACCAAAAGCCCAGATAGTAGGTAGCCAAAGATCGACCAGAGGGCGTTCTCATCCTTATTCATACCGCCATCCTACTTACAGAGCTTTCAATTCGGCTACTTTTTGGGCAGCGGTAGGTGGAGCTTGAGCTTTAAATAAGCGCGAATCTCTCCGCCCAGCCAAGCGAAGGTAAGTGCAATCGCGGTCAGCCCGAAACTCATGCGATTGATATCTGCATTATCGGTGAATTTTCCGATTACAAACATCATTGCGCCCAGAATTAAAATTTTGGAAAAGTAACTAAACATCGCAAAAGCCATCGTTGCAATTGGGTCTACGTTCTTCGTCATAGAGGCCACACCGATATTAACTAGGAAGAAAACTAAGACCACTAATTGCGCGAGCATGGCACCATAAAGTCCAGCGCTGCCTTGCAGCCAAGTTGCGATAACTAAACCAAGGAGCCCTATAACTAATGATGGCTTTAACGCGCCCTTCATCATTATTACATTTGGATCTTTATCCAACTTTTTCACCCTTTTTACTTTTTCGCTTCATTACCAAAACTGATGTGCCTCCGAAAATAATCACTACCGCCAAAGCGGCCCACCAAGGTTGAAACGCCCATGTAGTTACTGGAAATGCAATTGCCGCTGTCCAAAGGTACATAATGATCACAGTACGTAACTGAGAATTTCCGGCCTTAAATAATTTGTGATGTAGATGTTCATTATCCGGAGCAAATGGTGAACGACCAGCACGCAAACGTCTAATTACCGCCATTCCAAAATCAACTAATGGAATAGCAAGTACTGCAAATGGAAGTAGTAAAGGTAGGAATGTTGGTCCGGTTGATTCTGATGAGATTGCATTTGGATCAAACTGGCCAGTTAAAGTAATTGCAGATGCGCCAAGCATTAAACCTAGGAACATCGAGCCCGAATCTCCCATGAAAATCTTGGCTGGATAAGCATTATGTGGCAGAAAACCTAAACAAACCCCAATTAAAACTGCGGAAAATGTTGATGGAGCGCCGGCGCGATTAAAACCATGCACTACCGAAAGTACATAGGCAAAGATAAAGAAAGCGGAAGCCGCAACTGCAACCACACCACTTGCCAAACCATCCATGCCATCTATGAAATTAACGGCATTTATCGCTACTAAAATAACTAAAACCGTTAAAAATTGTCCAATAGATGGTGGCAATGTAATTAACCCATTGATTGGTAGCCAGAGCAATTGCACGCCAAATGAGAGCAAGATTCCTGCGGCTAAAGCTTGCCCGGCCAATTTGGTTAGAGCATCTAATTCAAATCGGTCATCCAGCATTCCAAGTAAAACTACGAAAGTTCCCGCTAGAAAAATTCCTTGTGCTTCTCGCCCGAAAGATTTACCAACAAGCGGAAGATGTGAAACGACTGCAAAGGTAAATGAAGCGGCAAACCACATCGCTACTCCACCCCATCTTGGTGTGGTCTCAGTATGAATATCGCGTGATCTAACTCGGGCAATTGCGCCGAAGCGAAGTGCATAAGTTTCTACAAACGGCGTGACCAAATAACAAATTGCTGCACTTAGCAGCATAGTTAAAAGATATTCGCGCACGACTTCTGATTAAGCGTAAATTGGAAACTTAGCGACTAAATCTTGAACTTCAGATTTAATTTTTGCATGCTCAGTTGAATCATCGCTCTTAATGGCTCTGGTAATTAACTTTGCAATCTGCGCCATCTCATCCACGCCCATTCCTTGAGTAGTGGTAGATGGAGTACCAACACGAATTCCGCTAGATACCGCTGGCGGATTCGGATCGAATGGAATTGAATTCTTATTCAATGTAATTCCTGCCGCACCACAACGCTCATCTGCAACTTTGCCTGTGACGCCTGCTCCAGTTACATCAATTAGCGCTAAATGAGTTTCAGTACCGCCTGAAATTGCACGCATTCCCTCTGCCACTAACCCCGCAGCTAACGCTTTGGCATTTGTAATTACTTGCTTGGCATATTTTTGATATGAAGTTTGCTGACATTCGTGAAGCGCAACTGCTTTAGCTGCAACTGCTGACATGATTGGTCCGCCCTGCATACCTGGGAATACCGCTTTATCAATCGCCGCAGCATGTTCAGCCTTTGAAAGAATCATTCCGCCGCGAGGTCCACGTAAAACTTTATGAGTCGTAAAAGAAACCACATCTGCATATGGAACTGGTGATGGAATCGCTTTTCCAGCAACTAGACCGATGAAGTGCGCAGCATCTACCCACATGATTGCGCCAACCTCATCACAAATCTGTCGGACCTTCTCAAAATCAACCAGACTTGGATAAGCAGTAGCGCCAGTACAGATCATCTTCGGTTTTTCACGAAGGGCAACATCGCGCATCTCGTCGTAATCAATTAATTCAGTGTCTTGGCGAACTCCATATGAAACGATGTCGAACCATTTACCTGAGAAGTTAACTTTTGATCCATGAGTTAGATGTCCTCCGTGCGGAAGTGACATCGCCATGACTTTGTCGCCAGGTTTGGTAAACGCGGCATATACGGCAATATTTGCAGAAGCGCCAGAATGTGGCTGCACATTCGCATGGTCTGCCCCAAATAATTGTTTTGCGCGTTCGATGGCGATCTCTTCTGCGCGATCGACAACTTCGCAGCCACCGTAGTAACGCTTACCCGGATAACCTTCGGCATATTTATTGCTAAGTGGCGTACCTAAAGCTGCCAATACTGCGCCAGAAGTAAAGTTTTCCGACGCAATTAATTGCAAACCAGTTTGTTGGCGCTTTACCTCTGCAAGCAAAATGCTTGCGATTTCAGGATCTTGGCTCTCTAAGAGCGCGAAATCCGGACCATATTTGCGAGCATCAGTCATGAAGCGAAGTCTACTGCGCCGGCCCTGAGAACCTTATGAGCGCCAGCAACGGTACGCACAACGGTGGTCGGCAATCCTTTTCTCAGCTTTCCGTTGTTAAAGAAGAGTTCAATTCCATCTTTTGGAACCTCAGCGCTTGCAGTGATTGGAACTTGTCCAACTTTTGCAACGGAGGCGGTAGCAAGTGGTCCCGTTTTTGCCAGAATCGCTTTAATAAAGGGAGCGCTAGGAACTCTGATCGCTACTTCATCTAATTCATTGTTATCGCCCAAATCCCAATTCAAAAGCGCGCTTGGCAAAACTTGAAAAGTTACTTTACCTGGCCAATTTTTTTTCATCGCAGTGATAGTTCGAGAATCTAAATTTCGAGAAATACCCTCTGCCATTTTGAAATTGCTAACTAAAACTTGAGCCTTGATTCCGATCTCATCGCCACGCAACACATGCATCGCACGGACTGCATCATGATTAAAGGCATCACAGATGTAGGCATAAGCATTTTCCATGGGTACCGCAATTACGTAACCATCGGTAATTGCTTTGACCGCGCGGGTTACATGGCGAGCTAATTGCCCTTTTTTCAAATCAATCTCTTGCATTAGTTTCCTTAGCTATCGCCTGATTGCGCTGGTCCATCTTGGTCTATCGTTTAAATCATAATGTAATTCAATATCTTTGAACATCTCTTCAAGTAATCCTGAGATTGCTTGACCCTGTAATTCGGTATGTTCGATAGCCAACACTCCACCTGATTTCAGTAAACGCGCCGCAGCTTCAATGAATTGCTTAGGTATTTCTAAGCCAGTAGCGCCACCGAATAGCGCTGCTCTAGGCTCTTGTTGCACATCCGCTGGTAGCTCCTGATCGTTTGGAACATATGGTGGATTGGCAATTACGAAGTCTGCCTTTACGCCAGGTAGCGCATCTTTAACATCGCCTTCGACTACGCGCATCTCTTCGACGTAACGAGCCACATTTTTCCGAAGCCAAACTAGCGCCGCCGAACTATTTTCAACTGCAATTGCCCGTACCCGATTGCATTCGGTTGAAAGCGCAATTGAAAGTGCACCGCTACCAGCGCCTAAATCAATTACCGAAACTAAGCCAGGTTTCTGTTCAATCAACGCAAGTAAATAAGAGACCATTAACTCTGATTCCGGCCGAGGCACCAAAACTCCTGGACCGACTTCAAGAGTTAAATCTCTAAAGTGAGCTTCGCCGGTGATGTACTGCAACGGTTCATGCGAAAGTCGGCGATTTAATAACTGATGATAATCCTCTGCGATGTCTCCGACATTCTCCATGGCATTTTCAAGTGCCACTGGGTTGTGTAGTTCCATGCGACTAATGCCGAGAAGATGCGCAAAGAGAATCTCGGCATCGACTTCTGAATATCCAGCTTTAGCTAGATGTTCTTTGGCGCTGCGGATTAAATCACGAACCATCAGTTACCAGCGAGCTTTGCGGCCTTATCAGCATCTAGAAGAGATTGAATGACGGGATCTAATTCGCCATTTAAAACTGCATCTAAATTATTTGCTTTGTAATTCACGCGGTGATCACTTAAGCGGTTCTCTGGAAAGTTATAAGTGCGAATTCGTTCGGAACGATCTACGGTTCGTACTTGGCTTTTACGTTCGGCAGCTGCTGCTGCGTCTGCTTTTTCTTGTGCGTCTGCCAGTAATCGTGCGCGCAGAATACGTAACGCTGATTCTTTATTTTGCAGCTGAGACTTTTCGTTCTGGCAGCTCACCACGATGCCTGTTGGTACGTGAGTCAATCGAACTGCAGAGTCGGTGGTATTTACGCTCTGCCCGCCAGGTCCCGAGGAACGATAAACATCTACGCGCACATCATTCATATTTAATTCAACATCAACTTCTTCTGCTTCTGGCAAAACTAAAACTCCGGCGGCAGAGGTATGTATTCGACCTTGCGATTCGGTTTCCGGAACACGTTGTACTCGATGCACGCCGCCTTCAAACTTCAATTTTGCATATGGAGATTGTCCTGGCGCCGGTGTGCCCTTTGACTTAACTGCAATGGATATATCTTTATAGCCACCAAGATCAGATTCAGTAACATCAATAACTTCGGTCTTCCAGCCTTGCTTCTCGGCATATCGCATATACATGCGCAATAAGTCTCCGGCAAAGAGCGCTGATTCATCTCCACCTGCTCCTGCTTTAATTTCCATAATTACATCGCGGTCATCATTTGGATCGCGTGGAAGTAGAAGTTCTTCTAATTGTTCGGCGTTTTCTGACTCAGCCTTCTCTAGCGCAGGGATCTCAGCCGCAAAATCTGGGTCAACATCGGCCAACTCTTTTGCAGCGGCTAAATCTTCTACGCTCTGTTTCCATTTACGGTATCCAGCAACCACTGGACCAAGTTGTGCATAGCGGCGACCAAGTTTGCGAGCATTTCCTGCATCAGCATGAATACCAGGATCAGCCATCAGCTTTTCAAGTTCGGCATATTCACTTACCAACTCGATTGCTGAAGCAAAGCGCTCAGTCATCTCTTCTCCTCAATAAAATAAAAAAACCGCACGCCAGATAATTCTGGCAGGTGCGGTTTTTTTAAAAAGCTACTTTGATTTCTTACCGAAACGCTCTTCGAACTTAGCCACGCGTCCACCGGTATCAAGGATGCGCTGCTTACCTGTATAGAACGGGTGGCACTTGTCGCAAACTTCTACGTAGATTGTTCCTGATGCAACAGTCGAACGAGTCTTAAATGATTCGCCGCAACCGCAGTTAACAGTGGTCTCGACGTACTCTGGGTGAATCTCTGGCTTCATGATGTATTCCTTCTTATTAGACATGGGTCGAAATCTCTTTCGTGAACCACATCGGGATCAGGGGTAAAGGGTAACTGCGAAGCCACCCTAGGGACAAATCTCGTAGATTGGCCCTTATTTTCCTTCGTCTGGGCCTACGGTGGTCTTCTGAACCTGCATCAAGAATTCCACGTTGCTCTTGGTGCCCTTCATCTTCTCAAGTAGCAATTCAATTGCTTGTTGAGAATCAAGTGCATGAAGTACGCGACGAAGTTTCCAGACAATATTGAGTTCTTCGGTGCCCATAAGAATCTCTTCTTTACGTGTACCCGATGCATCAACATCCACTGCTGGGAAGATGCGCTTATCAGCAAGTTTACGATCAAGTTTAAGTTCCATGTTTCCGGTGCCCTTAAACTCTTCGAAGATAACTTCATCCATCTTGGATCCAGTTTCGACAAGTGCGGTTGCCAGAATTGTTAATGAACCGCCATCTTCAATATTTCGTGCTGCACCGAAGAACTTCTTTGGTGGATACAGCGCTGCTGAATCAACACCACCAGACAAGATACGACCAGAAGCTGGAGCTGCAATGTTGTATGCACGACCAAGACGGGTGATTGAATCTAGAAGTACAACTACGTCATGTCCCATTTCAACTAGACGCTTTGCGCGTTCGATAGCTAGCTCTGCAACAGTAGTGTGATCATCTGCTGGGCGATCGAAAGTTGAGGCGATAACTTCACCCTTAACTGAGCGCTGCATATCGGTAACTTCTTCAGGGCGCTCATCAACTAGAACGACCATCAAGTGACATTCAGGATTGTTCTCCGTAATTGCATTTGCAATTGATTGCAACACCATCGTCTTACCAGCTTTTGGTGGTGAAACAATTAGTCCGCGCTGGCCTTTACCAATTGGTGCAATCAGATCAATTACACGAGTAGTAAGAATGTTTGGTTGAGTTTCAAGACGTAGTCGTTCCTGCGGATATAGAGGAACCAACTTTGAGAAATCAACACGATTGCGTGATTCTTCTGGTGAAACTCCGTTAATAGTGTCGATACGAACTAGCGCATTAAACTTTTCGCGGCGCTCTCCGTCGCGTGGTTGCTTAACAGCGCCAGTAATTACATCGCCTTTTCGTAGCGCAAATTTACGAACTTGCTGCATTGAAACATAAACGTCGTTAGGACTTGGTAGATAACCACTGGTACGCACGAAAGCGTAGTTCTCCAAAATATCTAGTAGTCCGCCTACCGGAAGTAGTACATCATCTTCGGAGATTGTTGGTTCGCCGCGGTCTTCGCGATTGCGATGACGATCACGGCCACGATGGCGGTCGCGATTACGGCGGGAACCGCCCTCTTCGTTCTCTTCACGATCATTGCGATCGGAATCTGAATTCTCTTGAGTATTTGATTTCTGCTCGTGCTTTTCGTTATTGCGTTCAGCGCGACGAGCATCGCGTTCCGCGCGAGCTGCTTCTTTTTCAGCCTTCGCAGATTCGCGATTCTTAGCTTGTAAATCTGCAATTGCATCAACTAGCGAACCTTTAGCCATCTTTGCTGCGCCATCAATTCCGAGTTGTGTAGCAACCTTCTTTAACTGCGGAAGTGTCATCGCAGCAAGCTCAGGGCTTTCGGAACGTACCTTTGTATCTTCTGACATTTATATCCTTATAGGTTTTGTTAAATCCTAAAAATCTAAAAGTGTTGGATTTTTAAGAGATTTTTGATTTATCAGTAAAAAGGGCCAGATGGCCTAACTGATGTGTGAAGCCTAGCAGAGGGTGCTAAATATTGGAAACTTGGTATCCAACGCTTGAAATATCAAGGTTTTCTACCTCAAAGCCACTTCCTGCAGCTCTTACTAAATCTGCCAACTCATGATTTAGATCTGCATCCACCAATAGCGCAAGAACTGTAGGCCCGGCGCCAGAAATAAATGCCGCTACTCCAGCTGCGCGTAACTTCTGCATTAACGCATATGACTTTGGCATAGCTGCTTCGCGATATGACTGATGCACATAATCTTTAGTTGCAATTAAAAGTAAATCTGGGCGATTAGTTAGCGCTTGAGTAAGTAGCGCGGTATTAATTGAATTATTTACCGCATCGCGATGCGGAATGCTCTCTGGCAGCATTTTGCGCGCCTTAGATGTTGGCACATTGTTAGCAGGAATAAATGCAACTGCACTAATTCTTGGAGATACCTCTAATTTAATTGCATCCGCAAAATCTCTGCCAGACCAAGACAAAACGGCACCGCCATAAAGTGCTGCCGCAACGTTATCTGGATGGCCTTCCATTTCGTTGGCCAAAGTTAATACATCGGTATCGCTCATTCGATCCGCGCCACCAACAACTAAAGAACGAGAGAGTATTAGTCCGCCGATAATTGCACTGGCCGATGATCCCAGTCCGCGTCCATGCGGCAGAGAGTTAAGCGCACGCAAAGCTAAACCTGGATATTCCTTCTTTGCTAAACCTAAGAAATCCCAACCCTTGTAGATTGCTTTAACAACTAAATTCTTCTCATCGCGCGGAACTTCATCAGCGCCTTCACCCAACACATCAATATCTAAAGTTTTTTCATCTAATACTTGCGCGATATATCGATCGCGTTTTTCTAATGCTAACGCAAATGAATCAAAGCCTGGACCTAGATTGGCAGAACTGGCCGGAACTTTTACTTCATATGCACTGGCACGAAAAGTTAACCGAGACATTTAGGCAAGGCCCAACTTCTCTGCTGCTGCTTTCGCATCAACTGGCACCACAATTGGATCCGCTGCTGATTCGAGCGCCCATTGAATATCTTTTAAGCCATGGCCAGTAACGGTGACTACAAATCGCTTACCTTTTGGCAGATTGCCATTTGCTTGGTGCTTAATTAAACCTGCGATACCTGCTGCTGAGGAAGGTTCCACGAAAACTCCTTCTTTGCTTGCAAGTAAGCGATAGGCATTGAGAATTTCTTCATCTGTAACTGAATCAATTAATCCGCCAGACATATCGCGCGCATTAGTTGCGCCCTGCCATGATGCAGGATTACCAATTCGAATTGCAGTTGCGATGGTCTCTGGCTTCTTAACCACTTCGCCGCGCACAATTGGCGCAGCGCCTTCAGCTTGAAAGCCCCACATCTTTGGCAGACGAGAAGATTTACGATCTTCGCGATACTCCAAATAACCCTTCCAGTATGCGGTGATATTTCCGGCATTGCCTACAGGTAGTACATGAAAATCTGGTGCATCATTTAAGAAATCAATAACTTCAAAGGAAGCGGTCTTCTGTCCTTCGATGCGATATGGATTTACAGAATTAACAAGTGCAACTGGATATTTTTCCGAGAGCTCTTTAGCCAATTCCAGGCAATCATCAAAATTTCCATCAACTTGGAGAATCTTTGATCCATGCACCACCGCTTGAGCTAATTTACCCATGGCAATTTTTCCTTGCGGAATCAAAACTGCTGGCACCATATTTGCATGAGCTGCATATGCAGCGGCAGATGCTGAAGTATTACCGGTGGAAGCGCAGATGACTGCTTTGGCGCCATCTTCTGCCGCTTTTGAAATTGCCATTGTCATGCCGCGATCTTTGAAAGAACCGGTTGGATTAGTTCCTTCAAATTTCAACCAAATCTCATTACCAAGCATCTTTGAAAGATTGCTCGCTTGCACAACTGGAGTGCCACCTTCGCGAAGCGTTACTACTGGAGTTTTTGCTGAAACAGGTAAACGGTCGCGATACTCTTCAATAACTCCGCGCCATTGATGTGCGCCAGCTTTATTTTTAGAGAAAATATTTAAATTCAAGATGCAGACCCCTCAACTCGAATCACGCTCTCCACTTCGCGGACTACATCTGATTTAGCTAATTTCTCTACAGTTGCAGATAAATTTGCTTCAGTCGCACGGTGAGTAACGATGGTAATTTCCGCTGCCTCGCCGCGTCCTTTTTGCAGCACTGTCTGAATTGAAACATCTTCGGAAGCAAAAGTATTGGCCACGCTAGCAAGTACGCCTGGCTTATCGTGCACTGCCATTCTGATTGCATATTTAGTAATTGAGGCACCTTTCGGCGCAATTCCTAAATCTGCGTAATCAGATTCAGCCGGTCCTTTACTGCCCGCCACGATATGCCGTGAAACCGCAACTACATCGCCAAGTACTGCAGATGCGGTTGGTGCTCCTCCTGCGCCGCGGCCGTAGAACATCAACTGACCAGCGCCTTCTGATTCTACGAATACCGCATTAAAAGCTTCCCGAACTGCTGCCAGTGGATGGCTGCGATCTAACATCATTGGTGCAACTCGAACTGAAATGCCTTGATCGGTGCGTTTAGCCTCTGCAATTAATTTAATTACTTTGCCCATAGATTTAGCAGTGGCCACATCTTGTGCACTTAATTTAGTAATTCCTTCACAAGCTACATCATTTGCGGTTACGCGAGTATGGAATGCCAGACCTGCCAAAATTGCAGCCTTTGCTGCCGCATCATGTCCTTCGACATCTGCAGTTGGATCAGCTTCGGCGTAACCAAGTGCTTGCGCCTCTTTTAAAACCACATCAAAAGGCAAACCCTCTTCGTCCATTTTGGTAAGAATAAAGTTGGTGGTGCCATTAACAATTCCCATGACACGATTAATGCGATCACCAATTAATGATTCGCGCAATGGACGAATAATTGGAATTGCTCCCGCAACTGCCGCTTCGTAATAAAGGTCCACGCCAGCTTTTTCGGCAGCGCTATATAAATCTGCACCATGCGTTGCAAGCAACGCCTTGTTTGCAGTCACAACTGACTTGCCATTTTCGATAGCTTTTAAAATTAATTCTCGTGCAGGCTCGATGCCACCCATAACTTCAATAACTAACGAAATCTCTGAATCGGTAACTACTGAGTTGGCATCAGTTGTGAGAATTGAATCCGCTACGCCTTCGCGCTTGCCAAGAGTTCGGACTGCAACTTTGGTTAGTTGAAGTGTGGCACCAGCACGGGCTGCTAAATCTGCACCATTAGAAGCTAGTTCGCGAGCTACTGCCCCGCCAACTACGCCGCATCCAAGCATGCCGATTTTTATAGATTTCATGCAGCCTATTCTTTCATATTAAAGCTGGTCTAAACGCAATAAATCTTCGTAGCTCTCGCGACGAACAATCACTTTAGCGGCACCATTTTGCACTGCAATAACAGGCGGACGTGGCACATGGTTGTAATTGCTTGCCATGCTGCGGTTGTAAGCACCAGTAGCTGGAATTGCCAATAAATCTCCCGGCGCAATATCTGATGGCAGATCGATATCGCGAATTAAGATGTCGCCGGTTTCGCAATGCTTTCCAACTAAGCGAGATGCCGCTGGAGATGCATTTGAAATTCTATTTGCAAGATGTCCTTCATAAACGGCGCCGTAAAGGCTTGGGCGAATATTGTCTGACATACCGCCATCTACAGAGATGTAATTGCGATTGCCGCCATCTTCAAGATTTACAACTTTCGTGGTTCCGACTTCATAAAGTGTAAACATAGAAGGTCCGACAATTGAACGGCCAGGTTCGATGGCTACGTGTGGAATCTTTAAATTACGCGCAGCGCATCCTTCGACAACTGCATCTTTAATTTGCGCTATTGCATCATCAATTGCAAGCGGTGCATCTTCGGCAGTGTAAACAATTCCAAATCCTCCACCAAAATCAACATCTGGCAATTCGCGATTAAATTCATCTCTATAGCGAGCCATGAAATTCAGCATGCGATCAATAGTTAAACGGTGGCCATCCATGTTAAAAATCTGTGAACCGATATGTGCATGTACACCGCGGAAATCTAATTCAGGATATTTAGCAATCTCTTTAACGGCATCCCAAGCCACACCACTTGCAATTGACAATCCAAATTTCACATCAGTGTGTGCGGTTGCAATCGCTTCAATTGTGTGCGCTTCTACTCCGGGATTTAAGCGAATCATTACTGATTGAGTTTTTCCGTGCCGCTTTGCCGACTGCGCTACTCGACTAATTTCTTGGATGGAATCTATGACTATACAGCCGACGCCGACTTCTACTGCGCGATCAATTTCAGAGAGTGATTTGTTGTTGCCATGCACTTCAATGCGGTTCGGAGGAAAGTTAACTGAAAGGGCAACTTCAAGTTCGCCGCCGGTTGCAACGTCTATGCCCAAGCCCAGCTCATCACACCAACGAGCAACTTGCTTGCAAATAAAAGCTTTTGATGCGTAATAAACCATTGAGGAATTGAAGGATTTTTCCATTGCGCTGGTGAAAGCTGCAGCGCGAGCTTTGAAATCATCTTCATCAAGAATGAAAGCTGGAGTGCCATATTCACGCGCTAATTCAGTTGCCCTTAAACCTGCAACATTTAATTGACCATTTTCAAACTTAACGTTTGATGACCATGGGTTGTGTGACATTACATCCGCTCCGGCGCGCCAACGCCTAATAAGGAGAGCCCATTGTCTAACACTTGGCGAGTTGCTGCGCATAGATTTATGCGCGCCACGTGAACATCAGACAGTGTTTCATCGCCCATTGGCAACACTCGACAATCAGCGTAGAACCGATGATAAACGCCAGCTAATTCTTCTAAATATCGTGCGATTCTATGAGCTTCGCGAAGTTCAGCAGCGGTATTAACGACTACCGGAAAATCAGAGAGTGAACCCATTAATTCGATTTCGCGTTCGTGGGTTAACTGTGAAGTTTTAAAGGCTCCAACTTTGATGCCAAGCTCTTCTGCGTTACGAAGTAGTGCCGCGATACGAGCATGGGCGTATTGCACGTAATAAACCGGGTTTTCATTAGTGCGTGATTTAAGAACCTCTACATCCATAACCATTGGTGAATCTGTCGGATATCGAAGCAAGGTATATCGCGCTGCATCAACGCCTACTTCTTCCACAATATCTTCTAAGGTGATTATGGTGCCGGCGCGCTTGGAAAGTTTGACCTCTTCGCCATTCTTCATAATTTTTACTAATTGGCCAATTAAAACTTCTACCACTTCTGGGTTGTCGTTGTTGCATTGCGCAACTGCTTTTAAGCGCCCTACATATCCATGATGATCCGCGCCTAAAAGATAAATACAAATATCAAAACCGCGTTCGCGTTTATTAATGTAATAGGCAGTATCAGAAGTGAAATATGTGTAGGTGCCATCCGCTTTTAAAAGCACCCGATCTTTATCATCACCGAAATCAGTGGTACGAAGCCAAGTTGCGCCTTCAGATTCGTAAACATGACCTTTCTTCTTTAATTCTTCCAAGCCATGTTCGACTGCACCACTTTCATGAAGCGAGCGCTCGGAGAACCAAACATCAAAATGAGTATTAAACGTTTCGAGAACTCTTTGCTGATCGCTCAGTTGCCATTTATATGCACGTTCGCGAAATTCCACTTTCTGTTCTGCTTCTGAAAGTTTCAAAATCGATTCGTCAGTTTTAATTAAATGATTTGCAATATCTTTGATGTATTCGCCTTGATAGCCATCTTCAGGTGCTGGTTTGCCAAGAGCGGCCGCGCGAACCGATTCGCCAAAAAGATCCATCTGCACACCGCGGTCATTGATGTAGAACTCGCGAGTTACATTGGCGCCAGCTGCAGAGAGGATGCGAGCTAGAACATCTCCAACTGCTGCCCAACGAGTGTGGCCGAGGTGCAATGGCCCAGTTGGATTGGCGCTAATAAATTCAACGTTAAAGTTCTTGCCAGCTAAAGAATTTCCGTGGCCATATTTATTTCCGGCCTTATTAATTGCGCTGACTAGTTCGGCCTGACTGGCGCGATTTAAGGTGAAGTTAATAAATCCAGGGCCAGCGATATCAACCTTTGAGATATTTGGTAGCGCCGAAAGCTCTCTCTGAATCGCTGCCGCAACCTCTCGTGGGTTCTGGCCAGCTGATTTCGCCAATTGGAGTGCAATAGAAGAGGCATAGTCGCCATGCTCTCTATTTTTTGGCCGCTCAAGGGGAATCTCGCCCTCAAACTTAAGGTTCAGCCCACTTTGAATGGCAGCCCGAATCTGTGAAATCAGCTGCTCATGGGGCGAATTCATTGCGGCAGTCTACTTGAAGTACCCAAATTGGAGTTTTATTAAGTTTTGGTTACGAGGGTTCAAATTTTACGGAAAAGCCCTTAAGTTAAGCCCACTTCAACACATAAGCCCCACTGATCATGAGGATCAACTTATGTGTGGACTTTTCGAAAGGTGACTAAATGTCAAAGCGTCGTTTAGCTCTTGTTGCATCTATTTCAGCTGTAGCAATTGCTCTAACTGGTCTTGTCACAACTTCAGCGAAAGCCGCAGATGGCTTCGTTGGTGTGATTCTTCCAGATGCTGCTTCTTCAGCTCGCTGGGAGTCAGCAGACCGTCCATTCCTTGAGGCAGCGTTTAAGAAGGCTGGAGTTACAGCTGAGATTCAAAACGCAAACGGTGATAAGGCTGCATTCGCAACTATCGCTGATCAAATGCTAACCAAGGGTGCAAAGGTTCTAATCATGGTTAACCTTGATTCAGATTCAGCTAAGGCTGTTCAGGACAAGGCAAAGGCACAAGGCGTGCCAACAATTGACTACGACCGTTTAACTCTAAATGGTTCAGCTTCATACTACGTATCATTCGATAACGTTGCAGTAGGTAAGCTACAAGGTCAAGGAATTGTTAACTGCTTAAAGGCAAAGGGTGTTAAGAAGCCTCGCGTCGTTTATCTAAACGGTTCACCAACAGATAACAATGCAACTCTATTCAAAAAGGGTTATGCATCAGTTGTTGGTCCATACCTAAAGTCAACTGGTGGCACACTTGTTGCTGATCAGGCTGTTCCAGATTGGGATAACGTTAAGGGTGGAACAATTTTCGAGCAGATGCTAACAAAGGCTGGCGGAAAGCTTGATGCAGTTGTATCAGCTAACGAAGGTCTAGGTCTTGCAGCAGTTGCTGTTCTAAAGAAGAACAAGCTAAACGGCAAGGTTTGCGTATCTGGTCAGGATGCAACAGTTGATGGTCTACGCGCAGTTCTAACTGGCGACCTATCAAACACTGTTTATAAGGCAATTAAGGCTGAAGCTCAGGGTGCAGCAGATCTAGCTGTAGCTTTGATCAACGGTAAGGCTGCTAAGACCAACGGTACAACTGACAACGGAACTGTAAAGGTTCCTTCAGTACTACTAGTTCCAGTTGGAATCACCAAGAGCAACGTAAAGGTTGTTATTGCTGATGGATTCCAGAAGAAGGCGGATGTTTGCAAGGGCATTACCAAGCTTTGCACCGCAGCAGGAATCAAGTAATAAATAGATAGAAATAGGTTCGGCCCGGGAGTAATCTCGGGCCGAACTACTATTAAGGCTTTAAATAATTTGAAGTTAACCTAAGGAAGATAAATGAGCCAACCAATCCTCTCTTTACGTGGAATTGAAAAATCATTCGGTCCCGTGCAAGTATTAAAAGGAGTCAATTTTGATGCTTACCCAGGTCAAGTCACTGCTTTAGTTGGTGACAATGGAGCGGGTAAATCAACTTTAATTAAATGCATCGCAGGCATTTACAACATTGATGGTGGCGATTACTTCTTCGAAGGAAATAAGGTTCAAGTTGGCGGACCTCGCGAAGCCACAGATCTTGGAATTGAGATTGTTTATCAAGATCTCGCTCTCTGCGACAATTTAGATATTGTCCATAATATGTTTTTAGGGCGCGAAGTTAAGAAAAATGTCACGCTAAACGAAGAAGAGATGGAAGCGCTGGCTCGCAAGACTCTCGACAGTTTGAGTGTTCGCACCGTTAAATCAATTCGTCAGACCGTGGCCTCGCTTTCAGGCGGTCAACGCCAGACAGTAGCGATTGCTCGCGCTGTGCTTTGGAATAGCAAAGTAGTAATTCTTGACGAACCAACTGCTGCACTTGGTGTGGCACAGACTGAGCAAGTTTTAAATCTAGTTCGTCGTCTTGCTGACAATGGATTAGCAGTAATTTTGATTTCGCATAATTTGAATGACATTTTCCAAGTAGCTGACAATATTGCGGCGCTTTACCTTGGAAATATGGCTGCACAGGTTAAGAAGAATGATGTGACTCATGCACAGGTGGTTCAATTAATAACTACTGGCAAAGCTTCGGGGGTAACTGAATAATGAATACTGAAGTAAGCACAAATACCGGATCTTTACGCGGAGCGTTAGATGATTACATTTCACGTATTAAGTCAGGTGATATGGGTGCGCTGCCTGGCGTATTAGGCTTAGTTGTACTTTGCATCGTATTCGGTGTGATGAGCGATGTATTTCTAACCCCTGGAAATTTTGCAAATCTTTTGACTCAGGCGGCATCAGTAACCGTCATTGCAATGGGGCTTGTTTTCGTGCTTTTACTCGGCGAAATTGACCTATCTGCCGGATATGCATCAGGCGTCTGCGGAGCAGTTCTAGTAATTCTGATTACCGATATGGGTTATCCATGGTGGATCGCTTTGGCTGCAAGCATTGTGGTTGGCGCAATTCTTGGTTACACCATTGGAACCTTAGTCTCAAGACTTGGTATTCCATCATTCGTCGTAACTTTGGCAGCCTTCCTAATGTTTCAAGGATTATTACTTCTTCTTGCCGGAGAAGGCGGAACTATCCGAATTGAAGATCCAACTATCTTGGCAGTTCAAAATAATAATTTAACTCCGTTTATTTCTTGGGTCTTCTTCTTAGCTATCTCAGTTATTTACGTATTGATTGGCTTGGCGCGCATTAATTCCCGCCGCAAGGCAGGACTCAAATCCGAACTCAAAAAATTATGGGCGCTGAAGACCGCTTCACTACTATTAATAGGAGCAGGAGCCGTTTGGGCTTTAAATCTAGAGCGCTCCAATAACCCTGATTTAGTTAGCCTTAAAGGAACTCCGTATGTAGTGCCAGTAATTTTGGCGTTACTAGTTGGTGGCACATTTGTGTTAAGCCGAACTGCTTATGGTCGCCATATTTATGCAGTGGGTGGCAATGCCGAAGCTGCCAGACGTGCTGGTATTAATGTAAAAAATATTCGCACTAGTGCATTCGTAATTTGTTCTGCATTTGCAGCAATTGCCGGACTGCTTTTTGCGTCACGGCAAAACTCGATCTCTCCAACAACTGGTGGATCTTCCACATTGCTTTATGCAGTAGGTGCTGCAGTTATTGGTGGCACTTCCCTTTTCGGTGGAAAAGGGAAGATGCGTGATGCGGTGCTTGGTGGACTTGTAGTTGCCGTTATAGATAACGGAATGGGTCTACTCGGTTATGCAGCAGGCGTTAAATTCATAGTTACCGGCGCGGTGCTATTGATTTCAGCTGGTGTAGATGCGATCTCTCGCAGAGGCGCTGCAACGAGCTGATAACTAGTTAACTCCCGCTGACTCCCATTAAGTGTTCCATCGCTAATTGATCTAGCGCTTCATAGTTGTAGCCGCGCTTTCCAGCTGCCTCTACATCGAATGAATCCTTAGATAAATCTCGCCAAGTTTCCCCTGGGCTCATAGTTGGTTCGGTTAGCCCGGGGATATTGGAATTCTTCATCGCTTCGATAACGCGCGGATCATTTCTAAATGCTGCTGCGCGCTCTTTGAGAATCAAATACATGCGCATGTTTGCAGTTGCTGATGCCCAAACGCCATTGTCATTTTCAGTGCGTACTGGCTTGTAGTCGAAGTGGCGCATTCCGTCATAGTTGTAACGTTCCAATAGCTCTACTAAGAAGAATGCGTTCTTCAAATCACCGTGACCAAATACGAAATCTTGATCGTATTTAGGTCCCCGCTGGCCATTTAAATCAATGTGAAACAACTTCTTCTGCCAAAGTGCCTGTGCGATTCCGTGGACAAAGTTCAAGTTGGCCATCTGTTCGTGACCGACTTCTGGATTTAATCCCACCAATTCTGGATGATCTAGCGTGCTGATAAAACCAAGCGCATGTCCAATCGTTGGCAGGAAGATATCGCCACGTGGTTCGTTTGGCTTTGGTTCCATTGCAAACTTAATGTCATATTTATTATCAAGCACAAATTGGCCTAGAACATTAAATGCTTCACGATATCGTTCTAATGCAACATAAGCATCCTTTGAGCTCTCGGACTCTGCTCCTTCGCGTCCACCCCAGCAGACATAAATCTTTGCACCTAATTCAACAGCTAACTCAATATTTTTCATAACCTTGCGAATTGCATAGCGACGAATATCTTTGTCATTAGAGGTAAATGCGCCATCTTTAAATACTGGATGTGAAAATAAATTAGTGGTTGCCATCGGAACTTTCATTCCAGTTTCCGCCAGCGCTTTCTTGAAGCGATCAATATGTTGGCGGCGATTACTTTCATCTGCGCCAAATGGAATTAAATCATCATCATGAAAAGTAACTCCGTAAGCACCGCGTTCTGCCAATTCTTTAACTGTGCGCACTGGGTCAAGCGCATCTCTAGTTGGATCGCCAAATGGGTCACGTGCTTGCCAGCCGACGGTCCAAAGGCCGAATGTAAATTTATCTGCAGGCGTTGGCGTATAAGACATGTTTACCCTCTCAAAGCTCCGATTTTGAATATCGCTAATCTATTACTAACCTACTCCAGTTCCAATACTCGCGGGAGTGGTGAAACGGCAGACACGCAGGTCTTAGGAACCTGTGCCTTACGGCGTGTGGGTTCAAGTCCCACCTTCCGCACCAAGTTAAAAAACTTCAATTTATACTTAAGTTATGCAAATTCAACTAGCGGTATCGGTTTTTTTAATTGCCTACATTGCAATTGCCTCTGAAAAAATAAGCCGTATAGCGGTTGCCTTGACCGGCGCTGGCGCGATGTTTGTAATCGGAGCCACTGATTTTGAAAAAGCTTTCTACGATCACAGCACAGGCGTGGACTGGAATGTAATCTTTCTTTTGCTCGGCATGATGATAATTGTGAGCATTATTCACAAGACTGGAATTTTCGACTATTTAGCAATCAAATCAATACAGCTTTCAAAGGGAAATCCAAAAACATCTCTAGCTTATTTGGCAATTTTAACTGCATTTGCTTCAGCACTACTTGATAATGTAACGACAATTTTGCTGGCAGTTCCTATGACTTTAATTGTATGCAAGTACTTAAAGGTGAGCCCGATTCCATTCATTCTGGTTCAAGTTTTTGCATCAAATATTGGTGGTGCAGCGACTTTGATTGGTGATCCCCCAAATATCATTATCGCTAGCAAAGCTGATTTAAGTTTCATTTGGTTTTTGGAACACATGGCACCAGTCGCATTTTTGACTCTATTTCTACTGATTCCAGTTTGGCTCTACATGTTCCGAAAGGAATTGAAGAATGATGAGTCTGCACGTACGGCCATTGCACAACTGGATGCAACTGCAAGAATTACAGATAAATCACTTACATTAAAGTCGCTATCTGTGCTCTTTTTGGTCCTTTTGGCATTTAGTTTTCACACCGTGCTTCATGTAGAGCCAGCCGTTATCGCTTTATTTGGAGCCGGAATTTTAGTGACAATAAGTGGACTGAAGCCAAAAGATTATGTGGCAGATATCGAATGGGCTACTTTAATTTTCTTTATTGGCCTTTTTATTATGGTTGGAGCGCTTGTAAATGTTGGCGCTTTAGGTAATTTTGCAGATTATTTGAAGGATATTTTTGGAGACAATATTCCGCTTGCGGCTTTCTCCATCTTGGGTATATCCGCTGTGGTTTCAGGGATTGTAGACAATATTCCTTACGTTGCTTCAATGACTCCAGTTGTTGGTGAACTTGTGGCTGGCGCAGCGGAGCGATCACAACACGCGCTCTGGGTGGCGCTGGCTTTTGGCGCTGATTTTGGTGGCAACGCAACCATCATTGGGGCAAGTGCAAATTTAGTTGCAATTGGTTTGGCAAAAAAGAACGGGATTCATATATCTTTTTGGCAATTTGCTAAATATGGAAGCGTAACTACGCTAATTTCGATATTAATCGTCGTTCCATACTTGCAAATATTCTATTTGAATTAACCGCAAGCAATTTGCAAATACCAAGCATTCTCGAGAAAGACCCGAGGATTCCTGTTACCTTCTGACCTCAATTTAGACAGAAGAAACGAGGAGCCACATGTCTAACTATTCATTCGAAACCTTGCAGATTCACGCAGGTCAACAACCAGATCCAACTACAGGTGCACGTGCACTTCCACTATTTCAAACCACTGCCTATCAATTTCGCGATACACAACATGCTGCAAATCTTTTTGGGTTAGCAGAACTAGGCAATATTTACACCCGCATCATGAATCCAACGCAGGATGCAGTCGAACAACGAATTGCTGCACTAGAGGGTGGCGTGGCTGCACTTTTAGTCGCATCCGGATCAGCTGCGACTACATTTGCAATTTTAAATTTAGCCGAGGCAGGAGACCACATTGTTTCCTCACCTTCTTTATACGGTGGCACCTACAATCTTTTCCATTACACGCTTCCTAAATTTGGTGTCGAAGTTACATTCGTAGATGATGCAAACAATCCTGAATCTTGGAAAAAAGCGATAAGACCTAATACCAAAGCCTTATTTGGTGAAACAATTGCAAATCCAAAGAATGAAATTCTAGATATTGAAGCAATTGCTAAAGTTGCACACGATAACGGATTGCCTTTGATCGTTGATAATACGGTAGCTACTCCATATTTAATCAAGCCAATCGATCATGGCGCAGACATCGTAGTTCATTCTGCAACCAAATTTCTTTCAGGGCACGGAAATGCAGTGGTTGGTGCAATTGTCGATGCCGGCAAATTTAATTACGCAAAATATCCAGATCGATTCAAGAATTTTAATCAGCCGGATCCTTCTTATCATGGCTTGGTTTACGCACAGGCACTCGGCGAGGGTTCTGCCTTCGGTGCAAATCTCTCTTATATTTTCAAGATTCGATTAACTCTACTTCGTGATATTGGTGCCGCAGTTGCGCCATTCAACGCTTGGTTGTTAGCTCAAGGTCTCGAGACGCTCTCGTTGCGTATAGAACGTCATGTTGAGAACACTAAGGCGGTTGCTGAATGGTTGGAGAAGCATCCAGATGTTGAAAAAGTTAACTATGCGAGTCTGGCTTCATCCAAATGGAATTCATTAGCAAAGAAGTATTCACCAAAGGGTTCTGGTGCTGTGCTCTCATTTGAATTGAAAGGTGGAGTTGAGGCAGGTAAGAAATTTGTAGAATCATTAAAGCTATTTAGTCACGTCGCGAATATTGGCGATGTTCGCTCATTAGTGATTCATCCTGCAACAACGACCCATTCCCAACTCTCACCAGAGGAGCAATTAGCATCGGGAGTAACTCCGGGGCTGGTGCGTCTAAGTCTTGGTTTAGAAAATATTGCCGATATCAAGGCTGACCTTGAGGCAGGATTTGCCGCCGCTAAAGCGTAAATAGCCTCGCTAATACCCCGCTACCGCTCCTCGATAGCGGGGTATTAGTTTTATTGGACATCTATTAAAGTTGCGCACCTGAGTAAGTAATAGCAAGGGGTTATTTGTGGCAAAGAAGAGCGGTTTCTTCAACTGGGTTGGTTACAAAGAAGAGAACGAACCATCGATGTCATCTGTCGATCGAATTCGCGAACTTGAATCTCAATTAGCCGACTTAAGATCTCGTCGCGATATTCGCTCGCTTTCAAAAGAAGAGTTCGAAATCCTAGCTACTGAAACTGCGTTAACTATGATTAAGTCTGCGCAAGTTCGCGAAGCTAAGGCACAAGCAGCTTCAGATCGACTAGTTAATGAAACTCAGCGCCAAGCTAAAGATGCCATCGAAAGCGCACAAGAGAAAGCACAATCAATCCTTAATGGTGCAGAAGCTCGTGGTCGAAAGTACCTCAAAGCTGCTGAGACCGAAGCGGCAGAGAAGATTGAGCAAGCAGAAATTTCGGCAGAAGAGTTGCTTGAGCAGCGCAAGCGCGAAGGTTCAGCAATCGTTAATTCAGCAAAACGTGAAGGTGATTTAATTGTCGGTGAAGCTTCCCGCGATGTACTTGAATATCGCAATTGGCTAAACGGCGTAATGGAAGAAGCCGGTCGCTTATATAAAATCCAGACTCAATCATTAGATGCAGCACAAGAAGCAATTCATGCTAGCCGTAATCGCTTAGAGAGCGCATATAGTCGACTTGCAGAACTGCGTAACAACGTCCTTGAAAATATCAAAGAAGATGGAAAATTAATTTCTAAAGAGCCACTTCGCGTAAAGAGCGAACGCACCAAGCCAGCCATCGCGGCTCCTAAAAAAGCCAAGAAAAAGGCTGCACCTAAAAAGAAAAAGTAATTAATGGCTGCCCCGAAAGGGATTCGATACATCCCCGCAATCGATGGTCTGCGCGCAATTGCGGTCATCGCGGTGATGCTTTATCACCTTGGTTTTGCTTGGATTCCAGGTGGTTTTTTAGGGGTAGACCTATTCTTCGTGATATCGGGTTACGTCATTACTCGATTACTGCTTGATTCAATTCAAAGATCTGGTGGCTTGGATTTACGTGGTTTTTATACCGGCCGAATTCGAAGACTTCTACCACCGCTCGGATTTATGTTGGTGATAACTGCAATCTTTGTGGGAGTTTGGGCGCCAGATTCCATGCGGAGATTTCTCACCGATACCCCATTTGCCCTGACTGGAACTATGAATTGGTGGTTAGTCTTTAAAGAACAAGATTACTTCGAAAGTTTTGGTAGACCACCGCTACTGCAACACACTTGGTCATTAGGTGTCGAAGCCCAGTATTACCTAATCTGGCCTCTGATTCTTTATTTTGTTTTAAAAGTATTTGGTAAGAAAGTTATTCCTACTGCAGCCTTATCAATCGCAGCTTTCTCTGGCATTGCTCTCTTCTTGGCTTCTGTGCGAGCAGATATCTCAGCCAATCAAGATGTTAGCCATATTTATTTTGGCACAGACACTCACTCAATTGGGCTCTTCCTAGGCTCTGCGTTAGCTGTAAGTTGGATTCCACAAAATTTGAGATTAAATATTGAAAGGCGAGCCCAAGATTTTATTGATTTTATCGGAGTCTTCGGATTGCTTGGACTTTTATCATCATTTTTGTTCATTCAAGAAGCGGATCCAACTGCATATCGAATTGCTTTTCCATTAGTCGGGATTTTTGGAAGCGCAATCATTATGTCAGTGGTGCATCCAGCATCACGTTTCGCGCCTATTTTGCAACATCCTTTCTTAGTTTGGGTTGGTGAGCGTTCCTATGCCATCTATTTATGGCACTGGATTGTTTTCCAAGTAACTCGTCCAGCCCAAGATTTAGAAGGTTCAACTTGGGCCCTCTACATTTTTCGAATCTTGGTAGTTTTTGCGCTTGCCGATATTTCACAACGTTGGATTGAAGTGCCAGTTAGACATGGAGTGATTTCTAATTGGTTCAGGGGAATGAAATACCGAACTAAAGAGGTGCAACGAAGACAAAAAGCAACTGCAGGGCTAGTTTCTTTGGCTCTGCTTGCAACTATCGCGGCAGTAAGCAATAACGCACTTGCAATTGCGGAACGAAATAATGAAGTTGTAAAACAAATGTATCTGGATGAAAAAGTAGCAACGATTAGTAAAGTAGAAGGACTTTGGGTAGTTGGTGATTCAGTAATTCTAGGGATCAGGCATGAACTTGAATCAAAATCACATATTGGCTTGATAGATGCCAGAGTTGGTCGCCAGGCAGGTGAATTGCTAAAAGTTATTCAAGATGACAAGCCAAAAATGGTCGGCATGAATACCGTAATCAATCTTGGAAATAATAACCGCTTAAGTGAGGCTGAAGTTAGTGCCATCTTTGCTGAACTTAAGGATCAACCTTTAGTCATAGTAGTTAATACGGCAGTACCAAGAAGTTGGCGCAATGAAAATAATGCGCTGATTGCTAACGAGGCACTTAAATATTCAAATTTCCGTATTGTTGACTGGGCCCAAAAATCAGAAAACCATCCGGAGTTTTTCGCTCCGGATGGCGTTCATCTGATTCCTACCGGTATCGCAGCATATGTAAGTGCGATTACCGAGTATTTTTAATTGGTGTACTGACCTGGAAGTCCGAAGACTTTACCTTCTGCCTTCTGTCCATCGTTATAAACTGCCGATACCTTAAATGACATCCACCCTTCGGTGTCACTCTTTGTAATGTTATGTTGAGTAGCATCTACACCAAGCATCACTATTTCGGTAAATTCTCCACCATTTGAAGAAACTTCAATGCTGTAACCCTTTAGGCCTTCAGCTGCAGTTGTGGCATCCCAGAAAATTGTCGCGCCTTCTGCAGTGTATTTAGCAACAATTCCAAGCGGTGCTGCTGTTGTAGAAACAGTCGCTGATGATTCTGACTCTGTTGGTGTTGCAGAAGCAGAAGCAGATTCTGTTGGCATAGGCGCTGCATCATCTGAATCTGATCCATTTGAAATTACGATTGCACCGAGTGCAAGTACACCAATAATCACCGCAAGCATCACACGATTCTGACCGCCTTGCTTCTTTGCCGGCGCTGCTGCTGGAGCTTTTGGTGCAACTGGAGCTGATGTGGTTGGCGCGCTGGAAACCGCAACTGCAGGTGCAGTCGATACTCGCTTAGTTGGAGCCTTCTTAGCAACCTTCTTCACCGCAGCTTTCTTTGCAGGAGCTTTCTTAGCAACCTTCTTCACTGCAGCTTTCTTGGCAACCTTCTTTGCTGGCGCTTTCTTTACTGCCTTCTTAGCTGCCTTCTTAGCTGGCGCTTTCTTAGCGGCCTTTTTTGCAACTTTCTTTGTAGCCACTTAGTTCTCCTAATTTAATAACTGGGCTTGAATTAACAGTCAGAATTTTAGCCGATTATGTAAGGGGCAATCGCGCGCATCGCTTTACCTCGATGACTAATTGCATCTTTTTCTTCAGCGGAGAGCTCTGCCGAAGAGCAATTTAAGCCTTCAGGCTGGAAAAGAGGGTCGTATCCAAATCCTCCCGCACCTCTGACCTCATGCATGATCTTTCCGTAGAAGCGGCCCTCTTCAACCTTCTCAAATCCGTCTGGGCTTACAAAAGCCGCGACACAGATGAAGTAAGCACCGCGGTTCTCTTCCGGAATATTTTTCATTGCTGCCAATAATTTTTCATTATTTGCAGTATCCCCTTTTCCGGAATACCGAGCTGAATAAAGCCCTGGTGCGCCATCTAGTGCATCGACGCAAATTCCGCTGTCATCTGCCAGCGCCGGAAGCCCAGTTAATTTAGAGATTGTGCGCGCCTTCAATAATGAATTCTCTTCGAAAGTGGCACCGATTTCTTCGATATCACCAATTTCTGGAAATGCATCTAAGCCAAATACTTCTAAATTCTTGGCACCTAACTCATCCAGGATACGTCGAAATTCAACGACTTTGCCGGCGTTCTTTGTAGCCAGAACTAATTTCATGAAAGTGATTTGGTCTGCAAACTTGCCAAGTCATTGCATCCGGCGACTGCTAAATCGAGTAATGAATCTAAAAGTGCTCGATCAAATGGTTCACCTTCTGCTGTTCCTTGAACTTCAATAAATTTCCCAGAACCTGAAATCACTACATTCATATCCGTTTCTGCACGTACATCCTCTTCGTAGCAGAGATCAAGCATCGGGGTTGCGTCGATAATTCCAACTGAAACTGCACTGACTGAATCTTTCAAAACTTTTGCGTCAGCTTTGATATGTCCATTAGCTTTCGCCCAATTAATGGCATCAGCTAACGCTACATAGGCACCAGTGATTGCAGCAGTTCTGGTTCCGCCATCAGCTTGCAATACATCGCAATCCAAAACTATGGTGTTTTCGCCTAACTCATGGTTATCAATTACCGCGCGAAGCGATCTGCCAATTAAACGAGAAATTTCTTGAGTGCGTCCGCCCAGCTTTCCTTTGACACTTTCACGATCTGAACGAGTATGTGTTGCGCGCGGCAACATTGAATATTCTGATGTCACCCAGCCTTTTCCAGAATCCTTTAGCCAGCGAGGTACGCCAGGTGTAAAAGACGCTACGCACAAGACTCTAGTGTTTCCGAATTCGACTATTACCGACCCTTCGGCATTATTCAACCAATTTCTTGTGAACTTAATTTCGCGAAGTTGATTGTTGCTTCGACCGTCATTTCTTGGCATTACGACTCCCTATAAATCCTGATGGTGGACTTTTGTTGCTTCTGGACCCAAGAATCGTCGGGCCAAAATTTCGAATTGACTTGAATCTCCAGTTGCTAGAAATTCATGTGTTGGTGGGGTTGTAGCTGCATCACGCAATAAGTTTTTCTCCACAAGTACGCGATATAAATCTTTCGCAGTTTCTTCGGCAGAAGAGACCAAAGTAACGCCTTCTCCCATTACATAAGAGATAACGCCAGTTAATAGTGGGTAATGAGTGCAACCAAGTACCAACGTATCTACTTTGGCATCAATCATAGGCGCAAGGTACTCACGGGCAACTTGTGTGATTTGAGCACCGGAGGTTTCACCACGTTCTACGTATTCCACAAATTTAGGACAAGCTTTTGAAGTTATCTCTAGTTGTGGAGCTGCGGCAAATGCATCCAAATAGGATCCAGAATCAATAGTGGCGTTAGTACCAATTACACCAACTTTTCCACTGCGAGTTGCTGCAACCGCTCTACGAGCAGCAGGTTGTATAACTTCAATGATTGGAACTTGAAATCTCTCTCGCGCATCACGCAACATAGCTGAACTTGCGGTATTGCAGGCAATAACAATTGCTTTGCAGCCACGTTGGACCAAGAATTCAATAATTTCTAAAGAGAATTCACGTACCTCTGCGATTTTTCTTGGGCCGTAAGGTCCACGCGCAGTATCACCAATATAAATAGTAGATTCATTTGGCAACTGATCGATTATTGCTCTGGCAACGGTCAAACCGCCTACGCCAGAATCAAAGATTCCGATTGGTGCGTTACTCACGCGCAGAATTCTATTAGACCTTTAGATACTTACGAAGTGTGAGCGTAGAAGCGAAGATAGATACCGCTAATCCAGTTAAAAGTAGCCAGCCTGATGCAATCCATACTTCACCCCAACCAAAGAATTTAGTGAAAGTAAGTAATGGTGCAACTTTGCTATCAATAACTGTCTTGATACCTGAGAGCAAGCCGGTTGCAAGCATCCAGCCAACAAATGCGGAGAAAACGCCTTCTAGTAGAAATGGCAGCTGGATAGACCAACTTGTCGCTCCTACTAATTTCATAACATTTGTTTCACGTCGACGATTAAATGCTGCAATGCGTAAAGTGTTACTAATTAATAGCGCTGCAGTTAGAACTGAAGCCAAACCAACTGCGAGCGCACCATTTCGGAGTACTCCAAGCAATTTGAAGAACTTATCAAGAATTGTCCGTTGATCCTGCACCACATCTACACCTGGTCGGCCAGTGAATGCCGAGACTACAACTCCATACTGTGTTGGGTCTTTTAGCTTCACACGGAATGATTCTGGTAACTGATCTGCAGTAACGTTTTGCGCGATTGCAGAATCTTTAAAACGTTCTTGGAAATGTGAAAATGCTTCTGCTTGAGATTCATAATAAACCTGGTCTACCACCGGTAGCGCTTGAAGATCCTTTTGAATTGAAAGTCGTTGTTCTGGAGTCACAATTCCAGTCGCGCAAGAAGAAGATTCTGAGAGCGAGCTGCAAAGAAATACGGACACTTCAATTTTGTCGTACCAATAATCTTTCATGGCTTTTACTTGAGCATTAGATAACAAACCAATACCCAACAAGCTTAATGAGATCGCAGTAGTCACCATAACCGCAAAAGTCATTGTGGCATTTCGGCGTAGGCCAATACCTACTTCACTAGCAATAAATCTTGCGCGCATCTAATTACCCCGTATATCCATAAACGCCACGAACTTGATCTCTAACTACATGCCCGCGGTCCAATTCAATTACACGCTTACGCATCTGATCAACGATTCCAGAGTCATGTGTAGCCATTAAAACAGTTGTGCCTTCTCGATTGATTCGATCGAGTAATTTCATAATTCCGATAGAGGTGGCAGGGTCCAAATTTCCGGTTGGCTCATCGGCAATCAAAATAGGTGGTTTGGTTACATAGGCGCGCGCAATAGCTACACGTTGTTGCTCGCCTCCAGAAATCTCAGAGGGTTTGCGGTCGCCTTTGTCCTCGAGTCCTACCAGTTCGAGTACTTCTGGAACTTCTCGATTGATTTCTTTCTGTGAATGTCCAAGTACGTGCAAAGCAAAAGCAACATTCTCGGTAATGGTCTTATTTGGAAGTAATCTAAAGTCTTGAAAGACCGTGCCAACTTGGCGACGTAGCTCTGGCACCTTATGGTTTGAGAGAGAATTTAAATCTTTCCCTGCCACGTGAATGGTCCCGGTAGTAGGACGCTCTTCGCGAAGTACTAATCGCAGAAAAGTTGACTTACCAGAACCGGAAAGTCCAACGAGGAAGACGAATTCGCCTTTTTCAATTTCAAGATTTACATTCTCAAGCGCCGGACGATCGGTACCTGGATAAATCTTGCTGACGTTTTCAAATCGGATCATAACGGGGCAAGTTTAGGTAACTAAATGGAAAATTCTGGCTATTTGGCTGATTTCTCAGTTATTTCTCACGCTCAAATTAGATTAAAGGTGATTTATTACGCAGTACGGCGCCAACGAATTCCAGATTCGATGAAATCATCAATCTCACCATTTAGAACTGCCTGCGTATTTCCCGTCTCATGGTCGGTACGTAAATCTTTCACCATTTGATAAGGGTGCAATACGTAAGAGCGCATCTGATTACCCCATGATCCAGAGTTACTTCCTTTAAGCGCATCAATCTTTGCTTGCTCCTCTTGGCGTCTACGCTCGAGTAATTTCGATTGTAGAACTGCCATCGCAGTTGCTTTATTTTGAATTTGAGAACGTTCGTTCTGACATGAAACCACAATTCCAGTTGGTATATGAGTGATGCGCACTGCCGAATCTGTGGTGTTCACGCCTTGTCCTCCTGGACCAGAAGAACGATAAACATCTACTCGAATTTCTTTCTCATCTATTTCAATATGATCGCTTTGATCTACAACTGGAACTACTTCAACTCCACAAAAAGATGTGTGGCGTCGACTTTGAGAATCAAATGGCGAGATTCGAACTAAGCGATGTGTTCCCTGTTCGACAGATAAAGTGCCATAGGCATATGGCGCGCTAACTCTAAAAGTGGTGGATTTAATTCCCGCCTCTTCGCCGTAAGAAGTTTCCAAGACATCAACTTTAAAACTATGTCGCTCGCAGTATCGTAAATACATACGACTAATCATCTCGGCCCAATCACAAGCTTCCACGCCTCCGGCTTCAGATCTAATTGTTACCAGGGCATCTCTTTCATCATATTCGCCTGAAAGTAGAGTTTGAACTTCTAATTCACTAAGAATCTTCGTAATTGCATCGAGTTCTTTATCCGCCTCTGCATATGCACTCTTGTCGCCAGCTTCTGCTGCAAGTTCGAGCAGAACTGGAACATCCTCGATTCTTCGTCTAAGCGTCACTAGCCTATTAATTTGCGATTGCGTGTGACTTAATTTAGAAGTTACTCGCTGGGCATTTTCAGTGTCGTTCCAGAGATCCGGTGCGCCAGCTTCTGCTTCAAGATTTGTAGCGTCAATCTTTAACTTTGGCAGATCAAGTACTTGTTCGATTCCGGAGAGCGTTTGGCTAAGCGCAGCAATCTCACCGTTGTAATCTCGTTCAGCCATACCGCTAGTTTAGCGTTCGTTGACATCATCCATTAACGCTTGAATCAGACTCTCCTGCAGCCAACCTAACCATGTATACACCGCATAAACAGCTCTTAATGGATCATCTGGTTTTAATAACTCTAAATTTTCCTGTTGAGAATCCTCAATTTTTAATCTAACTCCAAGTGCCAAACGAATATCGTTTAAGCCACCTAACCAAGCATTTGCTCCTTCATGGTCTAAATCAATTGGATCTGAGCCAGCATTTATTAAATTACTTCTGATTGCCATTGAATGTGCTCGCTTCTTATCACGCAAAGTTGATTCGGTATATCTTCTAAATTCAGATGCTGCTTCTTCATCTGCATATGCATTTGGTAATAGACGGAGTAAAACTTCATCCTCTGGCGGTGAATCATGCACGGTAATTCCGACCATGGCAGCAAGTGGATCGTTCTGTGAATGATCCACTCTTTCTGAGAGTAATTCAATGATTTGTTCGCTTAAATTAATCAAAACTTCACGCTCAGAATCAGAGAATTTAGCTTGATATTCATTCTCGCCGTGGCGTTTAAAACCGGTAGGTTCGCGATTCATCAAAGTTCTTCTTTAGAAATAGTCGCCCATAATCCATATTCATGAAGTCTCTGAACGTCGCGTTCCATCTCTTCTCGTGACCCATTAGAAACCACTGCTTTGCCATCATTGTGTACTTTGAGCATTAGTTCGGTGGCATGTTCCTTGGTGTAGCCAAATAACTCCATAAATACATAGGTCACATATGACATTAAATTAACTGGATCATCCCAAACTACGCAGACCCAAAGACGGTCATTGCTAAAGATTGCCTTTAGCTCTTCGTCTAATTGCGTATTGATTTTGACCATAGCTAATTTTAACTAATTTATTTAACGAACTACTACAGTCACTGCTGCTGATTGAGCGCCTGCTGCACTTACGCGTAATTTCAAAAATGGCCCGTTATTAGCTACGTAACTAAAGGAGTAATTTCCATTGGCATCAGTGATTGTGGTTGCCACCTGACTCCACTTTCCATCAAATTTCTCAAGTATCACGGGTAGATCCCTGCCTGGATTAATCAAACCATTAATCAAAATTTTGCTACCGGAAATCACACTGGTGGGAGCAGAAATTTTTATTTGTGGCTTTACTTTTATAGTTTGTTCGTTTGATATTCCTTCGGTACGTTCCCAAGTGGCTTCGCTTCTAAAACGCACATTTTGATTTACACCTAAGTAAATCGGCAAAGTCACTTTTCCATCTATGCCTGTTGTCAGGGTAGCAATTTCTCGCCAATTGATATCTAAAGCGCTCTTTACTTCAACTTTTATCGGTAGCGAAGCAATTGGTTGCTTGTCAGGCAGAGTAAAGATGCCGCTTAGATTAATCGGCTGTCCATAAACAAATTCACTCAAATCACTCGAGATACTGGAGATGACTTTGTCCGGTGCAATAGATACTGCAACATTTCTGACATTAGTCATTGCTTGCGCGTCCTCAAATCCGATTGTCCATGCCACTACTCCGCCCAGGCGGTACTTTGAAACCAAATTAGTACGTGCTTCAAAAGCTCTAGCATCTTGATACCAAGCTACTCTGGTTGCGGTACAACTTGTAGATAGACCAGTAGCGGTATTACCGTTATAAGTTTTCCTGTACGTAAAAGTTGCTTCTTGAAAAGTCTCATTGTAAGTAATTGCGGCGCCGTAACCTGCAGCTAAATTGGCAGCATTACTCATGATGAATGTTGCAGCCTTCGCTCCAGCTACGACTGTTTTTGAAACATCTGCAGGGCAAACACCTTCTACCTTCGTAACCCAATCGCGACCGTAACCTGCTAATCCCACGTAAACTTTTGATGCCGGCATGATTGAAATTGCATATTTAAGAGTACTTTCGATCCAAGATATTGGTCCGATTGGTCCTGGCTTTGCGACTGAATAGTCGTAAGTCATGATTCTTAAGCGATCAATTACCGGAGCAATATCCGCCCATGCGTAAACGTAATATCCTTTTTTACCACTTGCTGGATCTAATAAATATGGCGTGGTTATTGATAGCAATTTCCCATTTGCATGAAGTGAAGCGCTTAATGCTTTCACAAAGGCTATCCAATTTGGTTTGGTTTTATCCCAACTTGTATTTCCATCTACAAACGCGAATCCCTCAAAATCTAAATCTATCCCATCGAAATTATTTGCCAATACTTTCTCGGTTATGGCTTTAACTGCTGCGGTTCGACCGCTTTCCGATGAGAGTAGATTTGATAGCACTAATTTTTCCATGCCATCAGTGATAGTAGGGATAATCGTAAATCCAGCGTTCTTCATGGTAGTGATTGGTGTTGTAATCGGAACACTCGGATTTGCTGGAGAATACAGATCCGTTACCGTTGGCTTTCCGCCAGTTAATTTGAAGGTGTACCAAAACGGCATTACCTCTTTAATTAAATCGCTGTTATTGAGGGCTGCTGGCAGAGATGTTTTCATCGCATAGTAAGGAATCCAGCCACTATATATTTTTCGTGGTTGCGCATTTTCGGCAAAAGCTGGGGTTGTCGTAAGCAGCGCTATTGCAGCTAACGAAGCGATTACCCGGGCTCTCTTTAACATAAGTGGGAGTTTACTTTTACAGGTAGAATTATCAGATGAAGGACTTACTACGCACCGCAGATTTGTCACGTGATGATGTCGAATTGTTACTAGAGACCTCTGCCAAATTTGCAAATTCGCCACTTTCGGCTGCCGAGCATTTGCGTAATAAAACTGTGGCTATTTATATGACCAAACCTTCGACCCGCACCCGCCTGGCATCCGAGACTGCAACTGCACATTTAGGCGGAACTCCGATTTTTATTCGTGGCGATGAGCTGCAACTAGGTCGCGGCGAAACTATTGCTGATACTGCAAAGATCATCTCCGGATTCTGCGATGCCTTTATTATTCGTACCTATAAGCAATCCGATGTAGACGAACTTGGCGCAAATTCTTCAATTCCCGTGATTAATGCTTTGACCGACGATGATCACCCAACTCAATTGCTGGCAGACTGGGTAACAATTCGAGAAGTATTTGGAAAAGATATTTCTGGTCGAAAATTTTCATATTTTGGTGATGGCAACAATATGACGCATGCTTGGTTAATCATGGGCGCCATCATGGGTGCGCATGTAGTCGCCGCTACTCCTGAAGGAAAATGGGCACCAGATTCTGCGGTAGTTTCAAAGGCAAGAGAAATTGCAAAAGAGTCAGGTGGATCAATCGAATTAACAAACGATCCCAATGTTGCCGCCAAAGATGCATCAGTTGTTTACACCGATGTTTGGATGTCTATGGGTGATCCTGAATCTGAAAGAAATGAAAAGATGAAAGTGCTAGCGCCTTTTGCAGTTACCGAGTTTCTAATGTCACAAACTGCAAAAGATTCAATCTTTATGCATTGTTTACCTGCACATCGCGGTGAAGAGGTCGAAGCAAAAGTGATTGATGGCGCAAAATCTGTAATCTGGCGCGAAGCTTTTCATCGTCGCACCACCATTCAAGCGCTGCTCTACCACTTAACACGTGGAGAGTTAAAGGGTCGTATCTAGTATCCAACCCTTGTGTTGAGTACATTTGCTACATGCGTGTAGCAGTCCCGAAAGAAATCAAGGCTGGCGAGAAGCGCGTGGCGCTCGTTCCAGATGTAATTAGTAAATTCACCAAGCTTGGTTATGAAGTAATTATTGAAAGCGGAGCTGGAATTTATGCTCAAGCTACTGATAATGACTACGAAGCTGCCGGAGCGAAAATTGCGAACGAGGTATTGAAAGATGCAGATGTAATCCTTTCAGTTCAACCTCTCACGCCGGCCCAAACAGCCGCACTTAAAACTGGTGCAGTTACCATATCTTTCCTATCCCCGACTACATCCATTGAGAATATTGATGCTCTGGCAAAAGCAGGTGCGACCTCTTTTTCAATGGAGCTAGTACCTCGCATTTCACGTGCACAATCTATGGATGCCCTAACATCGCAAGCGCTATGTGCTGGTTACAAAGCCGCATTGATAGGCGCGGAACTAAGTCCAAGATTCTTTCCCTTGCTGATGACAGCGGCGGGAACTGTAACTCCTGCACAAGTTCTAGTGCTTGGTGCGGGAGTCGCGGGATTGCAAGCAATTGCAACCGCAAGACGCTTAGGCGCAGTAGTTAGTGCCTATGACGTTAGGCCCTCTTCAGCCGATGAAGTCAAATCTATGGGTGCGGCATTTATCGATTTAAATCTTGAATCGCTAGCTGGCGCTGGTGGTTATGCAAGAGAGATGACCGAAGAGCGTGCAAAACAACAACAGGATTTACTTACACCATATATTGCAAAATCTAATGTCGTAATTACTACCGCAGCAGTTCCTGGAAGAACTGCGCCACGTTTGATGACGAAGAGCATGGTTGATGCAATGGCTCCAGGTTCAGTGATTGTTGATTTAGCTGCAGAAACTGGCGGCAACGTTGAAGGATCTGTCGCCGGAGAGATTGTTACGACTAAAGGTGGTGTGATTATTTGGGGCGGTAAGGATGTACCTAGCTCACTACCTTTTCACGCATCTAGCCTCTATTCACGTAATCTATTAAATCTATTGACGCTAATTACCTCGCCAGCAAAAGAGGGCGAAAATGTGGCATTAAACATTGATTTTGAAGATGAAATTGTTAACGCTTCGGCGCTAACTCATAACGGCGTAAGGAGAAATTCATGAGCAATGGCTTAGCGCTATTAGCCATCTTTACATTGGCGGTTTTCGTTGGTTTTGAGGTGGTTTCTAAAGTATCAACTACATTGCATACGCCTTTGATGTCAGGTGCAAATGCAATTCACGGAATCATCTTGGTTGGCGCTATCTTGGTTGCTGGCCATGCTGAAGGTGGTCTAGAACTTATCCTCGGATTAATTGCGGTGGTACTGGCCACTATAAATATGGTGGGCGGCTTTGTGGTAACAGATCGCATGCTAGAAATGTTCAAAGGTAAGAAGTAATGAACCGAAACCTCTATGACTTACTTGGCCTGTTATCGGCAGTAGCTTTTATTCTCGCACTTAAAGGTCTTTCGTCTCCAAAGAGTGCACGACGCGGAAATGTAATTGGCGCGATTGGTGCGGGTGTCGCAACATTTGTAGTCTTCTTTTACAAGAGCGACGAAGGTTCGCTAAAGAATCTTCCTTGGATACTTGGTGCATTGCTAATTGGCGTGGCATTTGGAGTACCTGCTGCGCGTATGGTTCAAATGACTCAGATGCCACAAATGGTTGCGTTATTTAATGGCGTTGGTGGCGGCGCGGCAGCACTAGTTGCCATTGTTGAATATTTAAATCTTGGTGATTCCGCATCGACACTGGCTGTTATCGCTACGGTTTTCACGGTAGTCGTAGGTTGCATCTCCTTTAGCGGTTCAATTGTCACTTTCCTAAAGTTGCAAGAGCTAATGACTACTCGCCCAGTGGTTTTCCCTGGCGGCAGATTTGTTATTGCTGCAACATTAATTGGCATTTTTGTAAACGCTGGATTAGTAATCGTTCAAGGCGGTAATGGCTTGCTTGAACTCCTTGCTCTGCTTTCCTTGATTTTTGGCGTGTTATTTGTGCTACCAGTGGGCGGCGCGGATGTGCCTATTGTGATCTCGCTTTTAAATGCTTTTACCGGTTTAACTGTGGCTGCAAGCGGATATGTACTAGAGAATATCTTGTTGATTGTGGCTGGAACCTTGGTTGGCGCATCTGGAACTATCTTGACTCGATTAATGGCAGTAGCGATGGGTCGCTCTGTTATGGGAACTCTCTTTGGCGCTTTCACTGCTAAAGCAGTTGCTGGAAGTGGCGAACAAGAATCACGCCCAGTTAGAAGTGGTTCACCAGATGACGTAGCAATTTTGCTTAATTATGCACGTCGAGTAGTAATCGTTCCTGGTTATGGCTTAGCAGTTGCGCAGGCTCAACACACAATTCGCGAAATGGCAGATTTGTTGACCGCCAAAGGAATCGACGTTGCCTACGGTATTCATCCAGTTGCGGGTCGCATGCCAGGTCATATGAACGTGCTACTTGCAGAAGCCAATGTTCCTTACGAGCAATTAGTGGAAATGGAAGATGTTAATCCAACATTCGGTCAGACTGATGTGGCGTTAGTCGTTGGTGCTAATGACGTGGTAAATCCTGCAGCTAAAACTACTCCAGGCGCACCAATCTATGGCATGCCAATCTTGGATGTTGATCAAGCTGCAAACATCATCTTCTTAAAACGTTCAATGCGACCAGGTTTTGCCGGAATTGAAAATGAATTGCTTTACGATCCAAAAACAACTTTGCTCTTTGGTGATGCTAAAGCATCACTATCTAAAGTTGTTAGCGCGTTAAAAGCTCTTTAGCCCGTCAACCAACCTATCGATATCTTCTTTTGTTGAATATGGTGCCAGCCCAGCTCTCATCGCACCTTTATCTCCTAATCCCAACTTGTGTGAGGCTTCATAAGCATAGAAATTGTGCGCTGGTGCATTAACTTTCAACTTTGCAAGGTGCTTATAGATTTCAACTGAATCTTTACCCGCAAAATTAAAGTAGAGCGTTGGAGTGCGGTGTTTTGCGTGGCCATAAGTAGTTACACCAGGCAATCCCTTGATCTCTCTTTCCAGATACTCAAAAAGTGGATGCTCGTACTGCTCTAAAGCGGCCATTGATTTAACGATACGTTCTCTACGAGTTCCAGTCGCTTCGTGATCCATTCCGGCAATGAAATCTATGGAAGCGCTAACGCCAGCCATAATTTCATACGGCAACGTTCCGAATTCAAATCGCTCTGGAACTACCGTAGTAGACGGAGCTAATTTATCGTTTTTAATAGTTTCTAAGAGCGCAGGATCAGCAACCATGGTTCCGCAGTGAGGTCCAAATATCTTGTAGGAAGAGAAGCCGATAAAATCAGCACCAATCGCTTTAAAATCAATCGCCGCATGTGGTGTTAGGTGCACCGCATCTACTAAAAATAGCGCGCCAACAGCATGTACTGCTTTAGCAATTGCTGCAATATCTGGACGTGTTCCCAAAGTATTTGCAGCACCCGTGCAAGCTACGAACTTAGTTTTATTCGTTAATAGCGAAGAAATTGCTTCAACTGGAAGTTCGCCAGTTTCTACATCAAATTCCGCCCACTTAACAGTTGCGCCTTTTGATTCAGCTGCTTGAATCCATGGTCGAATATTTGAATCGTGATCAATGCGAGTAACAATAATCTCATCGCCCGGTCCCCAACTTTTAGCCAAGTTACGCGACATGTCATAAGTTAATTGCGTCCAACTGCGGCCATAGATAACGCCCTTAGGATCACAATTTAATAAATCTGCCACCGCATTTCGATAAGCTTGAACGCAATCTTCTGCATTCTGTTCTGAAATGGTTACCGTATTTCTATTCGAAGTTGGCTGGGTGATTGCTTTGGCCATTGCCTCACCAACAGATCTTGGTACTTGCGAACCTCCGGGTCCATCAAAGAATGCAATACCTGAATCCAAAGAAGGAAATTCTTTTCTAATTCGATTAACGTCATAGGCCATGCCTGAAAACTATGCCTCAAATGAAAAAAGCGCCACTATCAGTGGCGCTTTTAACGCTTGTGGTAGATGAAGGATTTGAACCTTCGAAGGCAGAGCCGGCGGATTTACAGTCCGCTCCCATTGGCCGCTCGGGCAATCTACCGTTAAGCAGGCGTAGGTTATCAGGCTTGTGGTTCGGGTAAAAATCCTTTAATTTCTTTAATCTCTTCTAGGCGCGCCAGCGCTTCTACCCGCTCAACTTTATGGTCCACAATCGGATTTATATAAGCCAACCCAGGTTCGTGAATTAATTCAGTAGGCACATCTTTAAGCTCTGGAATAAATTTTCTAATGTAATCACCATTTGGATCAAACTTCTTGCCCTGCTCAATTGGATTAAAAACTCGGTAGTAAGGCGAGGCATCTGTGCCGCATCCGGCAGTCCACTGCCAACCATGTGAATTGCTCGCTGGGTCGTAATCAACTAAATGCTCCATGAAGAAATTAGCTCCGTGCTGCCATTCGATATGCAAGTCTTTAACTAAGAAAGAAGCCACCACCATACGGGTTCGATTGTGCATCCAGCCTGTTGTTAGAAGTTGGCGCATTGCAGCATCAACAAATGGATATCCGGTTTTACCCTCGCACCAAGCTTTGAAATTATCTCCAGGCTCTTCATAGCGCATCTTCTCAAAGCGCTCTGTGTAGTAGCCATCTATTGTGTGCGGATTATGAAAGAGCACATCTGCGTAAAATTCACGCCAAGCAATTTCTTTTCGGAATGTGTCGTGAGCTTTAGTCGCATTCAATCCTTTTAACAAAGTGCGCGGATGTACTTCACCAAACTTTAAATGCGCGCTCATACGACTAGTTCCATCGATATCTGCCATATTTCGCATTTCATCATATTGATTTAGCGCATTCTTTTTAAACCATTCAAATCTATCTAGCGCTACCGCCTCACCGGCTAGTGGGATCTCAAGATCAGTTTTCCATTCCGGAAATGCTCTTTGTTCAGAATTTGGTTTAACGGCATTAATTTCTCGTGGCGCAGATACGGGATCCCGCCAGCCATGCGCCATCCAGCCTTTATAGAAAGGTGTATAAACACGATAGTTGGTATCGTCGGGTTTACGAACTCTGCCTGGTGCAACAGCATATGGGCTTCCGGTTTCTATTAAATTTATTCCGGATTCAAGTACTCGCTTATCTCTTGCTGCGCCATATGGTTCGTACTCTTTTGAAATATGGACCTCTGCAGCTTGGTAACTTTTTAAGACTTCGACTTGATCACCGACTACTACGTGCAGACATCCATTTAAAGATTTATCAAGAGCTCTTAATGAATTGGCTAAATATGCCAATCTCTTACTGCCCGCTTGTTTAATTAGATTCGGATCCAAAATGAAAAGAGGAACAATTTCATCTGCATTCTCAATCGCTGCCAGCAAGGCAGGATTATCGCCAAGACGTAAATCTCGACGGAACCACATAATGTTTCGCTTCACAGTGCTAGTGTTTCATCATGAAGGAGATTTCGCATTTCCAAGTAAGAAATGTTCCTGGACTAGTTCACCGAGTCAGCTTTGACGGTCGTTTGGTTGATTTTTGGGCGCCACAGCGTCCAACCCATCTGTTAATTGCTCATGATGGCCAAAATATCTTCGACCCAAGAACTGCTACCAGAAGATTTACCTGGCGCATGGCGCAAAATGCCATCAAGGTCTTCGAAAAACATGGTTTAACGCCACCGGCAATCATTGGAGTCTTTCACTCCAGCACAAGAGAGAACCCACTTGGGCGAGCAAAAGATCTAACACCTCAGAGCGCATTCCAATCCTCAGTAAAACCATTAGTTGAAACTGAACTTAATGTTGATGACTTACAAGGAAATAAATACCAGCAATTGATCGCCGAAGAAATTGTTCCCACAATTACGGAATTCTTAAACTTTAAGCCCACCTTTGAAAATACTGCAATGGTTGGATCAAGCATGGGTGGCTTAGCAACTTTAAATGCATTAGGAATTAGAAAAGACTTTTTTGCTACAGCTCTAGCATTTTCACCCCATTGGGTCATAGGCGGTAAGCCTTTGGTTGATCATGTATTAATTGATTTACCAAAGCCTGGAAAACATAAAGTTTGGATGAGCCGTGGAGATCAAAAATTAGATAGTACTTATAGATATGACCAAGATTATGCTGATCAATTAATGAGAAAGTTTGGTTGGAGTACCAACTTTAAGAGTACGGTTTATCGTGGCGCTGGGCACAACGAGAGAGCCTGGGCAAAGCAGATATCGAACGCTTTTGACTTTTGGTTACTTGATTAAGAAATTCTGCAGATTAGATGCAATTTTCTCGCCATTTGCGTTAACTGCAATGGCAACAATCTCAAGTTGAGTACCTTTTTTATATTTATCTTGGTGCAAATAAACCCGATATTGGCCATCTTTAAATCCAGTAACTCCCAAAATTCGACGATCTGATGTGCCCACGATGCTCCATGGCTTACCCTTTTGGCGAACCGCAAAAGTAACTTCGTTAAAATCAGTGCCTGGAACTGTTGCGGTTAAAGCCACGTATTGCTCATAAGTTCGAATATCTACTATAGGTTTATTTAAATTGATTGATAATTTGGATGTAGGCACAAATTCTGATTCAGCTTTGAGAACCACCCAGCTTCGCGGCAGAAGATTAAGTGAAACTAATTTGCCATTTACGCTTACTTCATTGGCTTTGCCTGAAATTTGGCTCCATTTTGAATTACTGGTAGAAACATTTAGATTTAATTTGGCTTCGACATCGCGGCCATTGAATGCCACCAAGAATTCTTCTTTATTCAAATAGCGGCTTACTGCAAATGAGCCATCGCTTGCATACCTAAGTTGCTGCGTACCCAAACGAAGTGCAGGATATTTTGCAGCTAGTTTTTGCAATTCTGAGAGATTAATTTCAATTGGATTGGTCTCATCAAATGCACTCTTCGTGCCAATTTGTGCACCACCAATTCTAGTCTCTTGCTGCCAATCTAGAACTTGAGTTGGGAACATATCCTGACGTGCAGCTTTATCTCCGCCGGTGCCAGTCATTCCTTTCTCGTCTCCATAATAAGTTGCAGGACCTCCGCGAAGTAATATCAAAAGAGCATTAGCAAAGTTGGCTCGCTCGACCAGTTGCGCTGGCGTTGCTTCGGTATTTCCTTGCAGAAACATCCCAATGCGACCCATATCGTGATTATCCAAAAAGGTTGTCAAGCCATAAGCACTAGTGGTTGCCGTTGTATATAAGTCGTCTTGATTGAAAATATCTAGCAAATCGCGTTCGCCGTTGCCATAAGTTGCATATTTTGATGCGGCAGCCTGGAATGCAAAATCAAGTACGCCAGGGAATTTATATTCAGTTACATATTTTGCCAAGTAATTAGGATCTGTATCCCAAACCTCACCATAAATTGGAAATGAACTCTTTCCAACTGATTTAGCAGTCTTTATTACTGCTGGTAAAAATACCTTCCAAAATTCTGAATTTACATGTTTCGCAGTATCTATACGATAACCATCAATATCAAATTTAGTAATCCAGTCTTGCCAAACTTTGGTCCAGCCTGCGATTACTGCTGGCTTCTCAGTAAAGGTATCATCCAAGCCAAAGAAATCTCCAAAAGTAGAAGATTCACCACTAAAAGTTGAATCTCCTCTGTTGTGATAATTTGTTATGTCGTTTAAGAATGCGGGAGCTTTAATGTTCTTATTTTTTTCACTTACTGTTGGTGGCACCGGAAATGATTTCTCAGCACAAAGTTTTGGAAAGTTTGACTTCCCAATATATTTATTCAAATCAAACTTCTTGCCACTGCAATCCTTGTATGGGTACTCTGACATTTCGGAATAGCTATAAACATCGCCTTTGTATCTGATTACATCGCCTGTATGATTTATTACGATATCTACGATTACTTTCATGTTGCGCTTGTGGGCTTCTGCGACAAAGTTCTTAAAATCTGCTTCCGTGCCAAGATGAGGATCAATAGTCGTGAAATCGAGTCCCCAATATCCGTGATAAGCCGCAGAATCACCTTGAACATATCGCTGCTTAACTGGAGGGGTAATCCAAATTGAATTAAAACCAAGCCCTTGGATGTAATCCAATTTCGAAGTTAGCCCCTGCAAGTCTCCGCCATGAAAATAGCCAATATCTGCTGGGTCATATCCAGTTACGGCCGGAAAACCAGTTAAACCAGCCTCATCATTGCTTGGGTCTGCGTTAAAAAACCTATCAGTCATCACAAAATATATTTGCGAGTCAGCCGCGCCACCTCGAATAGTTGGTCTAGCTAAAGAAGTTAAATCCTCGGCTAGCGCAGTATTTCCTAAAAAAGTTAAAGCCAAAACTGTCAAAGCTATCAACTTCTTCATGAAAGTTTCCAAACTCCTTGCGTTGCGCTGGTAGTTTTAAATTTTACTTTAGAGCCTGTGGCTTTCTGGCCATATAGAGTTTTGGATACTTTGTAACCGAGTTTGGCTAAATCAATATTTACAGTACAAGGTTTCGCAACAATTACCACAAGAATTTTGCTGCGCTTTGATTCACGCAAATAGGCTAAGTAATTATCTTCTGCTGCTACCCAACGTAATCCACCATTAATTAGTGCATCTTCACTTCGGCGTAGTTTGGTTAATTTCTTAACTTCAGCAAAGAAATTAAGATCCCAGTTGCTGCGGTCGTCCCAATTGATAGTACGTCTTGCATCCTCACCAGAATTTCCTTCAAATCCAAGTTCGTCTCCCATGAAAATTGAAGGGACACCTGGATAGGTCATTAGCATGGTCATAGCTGCCGTGTGTTTGGCAATATCTCCACTTACTATAGTTCTAAATCGCGGCGTATCGTGAGAATCCAAAAGAATCATGGAAGCAATAAGTGCGCGCCATGGAATTGAACCGTTGAAATTCTTGATCGTATCTACAAGTTGTTTGCCGTTAATTAGCGGAGAATCAATGGGTAGCCCTTGAAAACCTCCACTTAACTTAGCTTTCTCATTCATCCAGGATGAGAGCGGCCTAGAAAAACCTTGGTAATTCATAGTGCCATGCCATCCAGCACCTGCTAAATCATTTGCTACAAAGTCTGCATTTTCTGCAACTAACCAAGCATCAGCTTTGGTCTCTTCCACCGCTTTGCGAATGCCATACATAACTTCATCATGAATGTCGATATCACCATATTTTCCGGTCATATTGCCAACATCTACTCGCCAACCAGACATGCCCCATTTAGGGGTAAGCCATTTGCGAATAATTGAATTAGGGCCTTCATACATTACTTTTCGAAGTTCCTTGGAGCCGTAATTTAACTTAGGCAAAGATTCCAGGCCCCACCAGCCCTCATAGCCCCATTTAAATTTCTTATTCCAATAGAAATATCCAGCTTCTTTGCTCTTCTTATTTCTCTTTGCCTTAGCTAACCAATGATGTCCCGCACCGCAATGATTAGAAGTGATGTCACCGACCAAGCGAATCTTCTTTTTATTTGCAGCTTTAACTAAGTTAAACCAAGCTTTATTTCCACCTAAAATCGGATCAACTTCATCAAAACTACTGGCATCGTATCGGTGGTTTGACTGAGCTGGGAAAAATGGCGTGAAGTAAATTCCATTGGCACCTAGCTCGGTCACATGGTCAAGATGAGTTTCGACGCCTTTTAAATCTCCTCCGTAAACCTCAATACCAGTATTCTTACTTTTATCACGTGGCAAGTAATTCCATTCGCGGCTGACGGCCCAACCCGGAAGTTTTTTCTCAAATGTTTTTGCAAATCGATCTGGAAATATTTGATAAAAAACCGAACCGTTTAACCACTTTGGATATTCAGGGCGTGCGATTAATTGAAAATCGGTGTTGGAATGTACGTCATGATTAGTAAGTCCGGCTGCGGAAAGCCAGTCGTACTTGCCTTTACCAGCAAATAAAAATCGATATCTGGTTTCGTAATTGATGATTTCGATGGTTACGCCCCACCAAGATTCGGTGCGACCTTTGCCCATTATTCTTAAATGCGCAGTCCGTGGCTCCCCATCATGGTAATAACGCATAACTGCATGCTCAAATTTATATGTATTTGGTATTCGAACTTTAAAAGTTACTTTCTGCCCTAATTTGGGTGCAGAGTTGCTCAGATAAAGTTCACTTCCGTCATGATGAGGCTCTAAGAACATGAGCCGATACTACTTATAAGAAGTGGAACAATTACTTGTGCAGTTGATCTACAGAAGCATCCCAGCCAGTCACATCTTCCGGCTTGCGTGGACCTTTTCCGATATATCGCGCAGATGGGCGAATTAAGCGGCCAGTGCGCTTCTGTTCCAAAATATGTGCCGACCATCCAGCTGTGCGAGCTGAAGTAAACATAGGTGTAAACATATGTGCTGGAACTTCTGCGAAATCAAGCAATACCGCGGCCCAGAATTCGACGTTAGTTTCCAAAACTCGATCTGGACGACGTTCACGCAACTCAGCTAGCGCCGCCTCTTCTAGCGCTTTTGCTACTTGGTAACGCGGTGCGTTTAATTCTTCACAAGTGCGTCGCAAAGTACGAGAACGTGGATCTTGTGCACGATAAACGCGATGGCCAAAGCCCATCAATCGTTCATTATTATCTAAAAGTTCTTTGACGTATTTGCGAGCATCGCCACGCTTCTCTACCTCTTCAATCATATGAAGTACACGAGATGGTGCACCACCATGAAGTGGACCAGACATTGCACCAATTGCACCTGAAAGTGAAGCAGCTACGTCTGCACCAGTTGATGCAATTACGCGAGCTGTAAATGTTGATGCGTTCATTCCATGCTCTGCTGCAGAAACAAAGTAAGCATCAACAGCCCGAACATGTTTTGGATCTGGTTCGCCGCGCCAACGAATCATCATTCGTTCAGTAACCGTATGTGCTTTATCAATCTCTGATTCTGGAACAGCAGGAGCTGCATATCCACGAGCAGATTGTGCGACATATGAAAGCACCATTACTGATGCGCGCGCTAATTGATCTCGTGCTTCCTCGTCTGAAATATCAAGCAGTGGTTTGAAACCCCAGGCTGGCGCCAACATGGCAATTGCAGATTGCACATCTACGCGAACGTCACCAGAATGAACTGGCAGCGGGAATTTTTCTGCACGCGGAAGTCCAGGATTAAATTGATCGTCTACTAAAAGTCCCCAAACATTTCCAAAGGAGACGCGACCAACCAAATCTTCGATATCAACACCGCGATATCTAAGTGCGCTGCCTTCTTTATCCGGCTCAGCAATCTCTGATTCAAATGCAATTACGCCTTCGAGGCCAGGCTTGAAATCTTCGCTCATAGGGCAATTCTGCCCCCATTTTTTCGCGCCAAAAACCAATGGCAGGCTTATATAAAGCGCTAGTAAAGTGACCTTTGATACATGGACCGTAGCGAAATTCAATCAATGCGCCGCTCGTACAGCGAGCGAGAATTGATGCTGTCTGAAAACCCTATCCACGCTTTTAGAGGCTGGTTAAAAGAAGCGGCCGAACTACCTTCAATTGTTGAAGCAAACGCAATGGTTTTATCTACTATTGGCAGCGATGAATTAATTCAATCTCGCACCGTACTGCTAAAAGATGTTACTGAGGCCGGTTTTACATTCTTTACTAACTACAGTTCACGAAAAGCCCAAGCAATAGAGCTCAATTCTCAAGTTTCATTGCTCTTTCCTTGGTATCCGATGGAGCGTCAAGTTATTGTTCAAGGATTTGCAGCCAAAGTTTCCCAAGCTGAATCAGATGAATATTTTCAAAGTAGACCATGGTCATCTCAAGTCGGCGCATGGGCTTCACAACAATCTGCGGAATTAAGTAACCGTGAAGAATTAGAAATTAGATATAAAGGTGCTGCCGAAAAATGGCCAGAAGGTTCTAAGGTGCCGACGCCTCCACATTGGGGTGGATATTTAGTGACTCCATTCTCTATCGAATTTTGGCAAGGTCGATATTCGCGCTTACATGATCGAATCAGATTCGAGCGGTCTCAAAATTCGGGCGAACCCGGTGGCGATTGGGTTTCGCGCCGTTACTACCCGTAAAATTAATTTATGAGCGAAATCAAAATCCCAGATAATTTAAAACCAAAAGATGGACGTTTTGGTTGTGGGCCTTCAAAGATTCGTCCTGAAGCTCTTGAATCGCTGATTAAATCTCAAAATATTCTTGGCACCTCTCACCGACAAAAACCGGTAAAGCAGGTAGTTAATAGGGTTCGAACTGGATTAAATTCTTTATTTAATTTACCTGACGGCTACGAAGTTGTTTTAGGCAATGGTGGATCCACAGCATTCTGGGATATTGCAACTTCTGGATTGATTGAAAAGAAATCCCAACACCTCAATTTTGGTGAGTTTTCCTCTAAATTTGCGCAGGCCGCGAAAGAGAATCCTTTTATCGAAGAACCAACCATAATTAAATCTGAACCTGGCACCCATCCAACAGCGGTGGCTGAAGCTGGCATAGATGTGTATGCGCTAACTCATAACGAAACTTCGACCGGCGTTTCGATGCCTATCAAACGCCCAGTCGGAACAGATGGCGCTTTAGTTTTGGTAGATGCCACTTCTGCTGCCGGTGGACTTATAGTTGAATCTTCAGAATTTGATGCTTATTACTTTGCTCCGCAGAAATCTTTTGCTTCAGATGGCGGAATTTGGCTCTCCTTAATGAGTCCAGCTGCCCTTGAGCGTGCTGCAAAAATTAAAGCATCTGGTCGTTGGATACCAGCATTCTTTGATTTAACAATTGCAATTGAGAATTCTAAGTTGGATCAGACTTACAACACTCCCGCGCTGGCAACTTTAATCCTTTTGGCAGATCAAATTGAATGGTTTAACCAAAATGGAGGGCTGAACTTTGCCGCCGGCCGCTCTGCAAAGTCAGCCGAAATTATGTACAGCTGGGCAGATAAAACTTCATACACCACTCCTTTCGTCACCAATCCATCGATGCGTTCTAATGTTGTTGCTACTATAAATTTTGACGAATCAATTGATGCCGCAAAAGTCGCCGCAACTTTACGTGCAAATGGAATTGTGGATACTGAGCCATATCGAAAATTAGGTAAGAATCAATTGCGCGTGGGAATGTTTCCTGCAATTGATCCTGCTGACATCGAAGCGCTTACTAAATCAATTGAATTTGTGGTTGAGAATATTTAATTGAGTAAATTAAATAGAGATTCGCTTTTCTGGACCGTTGCGGGTCAAGCCACAATTCTTAATTTCTTCTTAGGTGGCTTTGGCCCTGCCCAGCCACTTTTACGAGAAGAGCAAGGCACTTCACTAACCATCGCAGGCCTGCACGGCACCATGATGGGCGTAGCGGCAATAATCGCAGGGCTGATTCATCCCCATTTAAACCATAAATATGGGCGTCGGAATACCTCTTGGTTAGGGTTAACAATCTTCACAATTGGGCTACCGTTCTTCGCATTAGGTCCAACTATTAGTTACACCTTGCCGGCAGTTCTATTCTCTTGCGTAGGCTTTAATTTTGTAATTCTTAATATGGTCACATTGTTGTCGCATCACTATCCAGAGACTCCAGATCAAGCGGTATCCCAAAGTAACGCCATTAACGCTATTGGATTTGTTTTCGGAACCTTATTAGTAGGCACGCTGGCATCTTTTGGAATCTCTTGGCGTGCTGGATTGTTGATCTGCATTCCAGCTGCAATTGCGCTCTACTTTTTTGGCAAAGATAAAATTGTTGATAATCATCAGGCAGATGCACCAAAGCAGAGTGGAAAATTAGGAGCTAAATTTTGGATTGCTTGGTTTGGTTTTTTCGCCACAATCTCATCTGAATTTGCCACCTCCTTCTGGGCGGCGGCGCTACTCTCTGATCGCACCGGTTCTTCATCTGCTTTGGCCACACTTTGCGTCGCAGCACTTGGTACCGGATTTGGAATCGGAAGATGGTTTATTCCAATATGGATGCGCCGGACTACTTTAGATGTGCGATTAAAGACGATACTGATGATTCAGTTTGTTTCATTTATGCTCTTCTGGGTCTCGCACAATCTTTATTTTTCTTTGGTGATGTTGTTATTTGTGGGAATTGGAATTAGTGGTCAATTTCCAATGACTATGGTTCGAATTATTAAATTAAGTGATAACAAACCAGATTTAGCTATGGGTAAATCTGCTTATGCTGCTGGCTTAGCAATTGCACTAGCACCATTTTTATTGGGATTCTTTGGTGATCGAATCGGAATTTCTAAAGCTTATTTAATGGTGCCAATACTAATTGTTATTTCAATCAGCGCTATTGTGTGGGTGCCTTCCGAAGCACCGCAGAAACGCTAACATCCTGCGGAATTACTGCACTATTTCGATACTTAAAGAATAAAAATATGGCTGCGGAGAGCGTAATAATTCCGCAACCCGCCATGGTCCAACGAACTCCAAAATTCTCGGCACAATAACCAATCAACGGTGAACCTATTGGAGTTCCACCCATGAAAATAAATAAATAAATTCCCATAATGCGCCCACGAATAGCTGGATCACTATTTGTCTGAATAAAGGTATTTGCAGTGATCATTGTGGTTATGGCACTCATGCCAGAAATTGGAAGTACTAGTGAATAAATTGTGAAATTAGGTGCAATAGCCAACATCGATACCCAGAAACCAAAGTTAACTGCCGCCAATGGTACAAATTTAGTATTTTTAGTCCGATCTCTGCGCGCTGCAATTAGGGCCCCAGTTAACGTTCCCAAACCGACTAAAGTACCAAGTACGCCGTAAGAAGCTGCTCCTTTACCAAAAACTTTGGTCGCCATCAACGCATTAAAGATTTGCATATTTAACCCAAAATTAGAGGCAAAGAAAATGGTTAACATTATTAATTGAATATCTGGGCGCCGCTTAATGTAATTAAATGCTTCTTTCAAAGTGCCATCGCTCTTTGACTTCTCTTCAATATGTAATTCGGAGGTGCGCACTGCCAAAAATGCCAACATCACGACAAAGAAAGAGAGGCCATTGATTAGAAATGATGGTCCGGTACCGAAGGCGGCAATTAAAAAACCAGATACTGCCGGTCCAACTAAACGACCAAAGTGAAAGTTGGCGCTATTTAATCCCATGGCATTGGTTAGATCCTTCGGACCCACAACTTCCACATTGAAACTCTGGCGAATTGGCGCATCAAAGGCGCTAAAGATTCCAAGTAGTACTGCCAACACGTAAACATGTTCCATAGTTGCAGAATCAGCCAACACTAAGAACCCCAATATCAAAGCAGTTATACCGCTGCCGAAATTGGTAATTATTAACGCTTTTCGCTTATCAACCTTGTCGGCCAATACCCCACCTTGCATGCTAAGCAGCATGACCGGCAGAAATTGCAACGCTGTAACTATTCCAAGATAGGTGCCATTGTTATTAGTAAGTTCAAGCACCAACCAATCTTGAGCAACTCGCTGTGCCCAAGTACCAATGTTGGTAAGAATTGCAGCTGAATAAAGAATTCGAAAGTTGCGGTGGCGCAACGCTCTCCAGTTACCTTCTGGCGAAATCTTCGAAATCATTAAGGTGAGAATACACTGACACCGTGAAAACTCGCATGGTGACTCTAATCATCACCGGAATCTCAATCTGGGTAGTAGCTGCAATTATCGGCTTATTAGTTGATGCAGATACCAAATTTCTCTGGACCTGCATAACCGGCGCGGCGCTTGGATTTGTCGGTATTGGTTACACCGTAAGACGAGATCGCCGAAGCGGTCTTTAAGATTTCTTTTTTCTCACCCGATCAACTGCACGATTTACATGGTGCTTAGTCTTGGCTAACCAAATTTCTGCCCAGGTGAATTCAGTTGCAAGAATCGCTAAACCCGCAATAACTAAAGGAATTCCAGGTCCAGGAAGTACCATAAAAATAATGCCTACTACGATCAAAGTTGCGCCTACCGTGGCAGCGGTTAACCAACGCAGTGGATGAGGCAACTTACGCCAAGCTTTCTTGATGTAATTACCTAAAGATTTAAACAATTTAAATCCAATTAAGAGTTATCTTCAATTTGCTGCGCGATACCGCGAAGCACTTTACCTAAGCGTTGCGCTTCTACGGTAGTTGGATATTTTCCGCGACGGATATTGTTGCCGACGCGATCTAAAATCTTAATTGAATCTTCGATAATTGAAGCTAGATCATCGGTCGCTGCACGCGATGATGCTGCCAAAGATGTTGGCGCTTCAATTACTCGAACTGAAAGTGCTTGCGGACCGCGTCGACCATCTGCAACGCCAAATTCAAGTTTGGTCCCTGGCTTTACAGTGGTAACGCCTTCTGGCAGCGCAGTCGCTGCTAAATAAACATCTTCGCCCTCATCAGATTCGATGAACCCAAAGCCCTTTTCGAGGCTAAACCATTTCACTTTACCTGTTGGCATAGTCGGCTCCTTATTGGTTTGAGACTTCTAAAACGGATGTTTTAAGAGGTAAATTCTAACCTAAGCGGTTAGACGGTCGCTTCCGAATGTGCGCCGCATCCGTGATCTACAGATACCACTTTCGCATCTTCCGGTGAGATTGCATTGGCACAAACACCAAAAGCGCTACGCAGTGAGCCTGCAATCGGTAAGAAAAATCCGCATGAACCACAAGGCTTTGGCGCCATCTTTGCAATTGGAGCATTTGGGCCACGTTCGCCTTCGTACCAACGAGCTGCTGCCTGATCACGACCTTCAATAGAAAGAACGCGCAAACGACCAAGACCGAGCTCCCATAATTGTGTTGGGTTTAGCTCTTCATCTTGCGGCAGGGCTGCAAAGCCAGGCACTAATCGCACATCATCTGGCTGACTTGGCACGATATCACCAACACCAACATCGCCAGGTTGTAAACGATCTGCATACGGAATCCATTTAGGTGCAAGTAACGCATCCGGTCCAGGTATCGCAACGGCATCACAGATGGTTGCAGGTGAATCTGCATCTAACTTTGTAATTGTTACTGACCAACGCCATCCGTTATATCCAGGAAGTCTTGATTCAAATAGGTAATTTGCTAAACGATCTTCATCGTCAAATTCAACTGAAATAAATGCACCGACTAGCTCTTTCGCGCCAGCAGCTTCAATTGCGGCGCTAAGAGCTAAATCGGTTGCATCAAATTTCATATTGTTCATTAGAGAAAATTAAGACTTAGAAGTCCATGTCTCCACCAGCGCCGGCAGGCATTGCTGGTGTCTTCTCTGGCTTATCTGCAATAACTGCTTCAGTAGTTAGGAAGAGCGCCGCAATTGATGCCGCATTCTGTAAAGCTGAACGAGTTACCTTTGCAGGATCGATAATTCCTGACTTGATCATGTCAACATATTCACCAGTTGCAGCATTTAAACCATGACCTGGTTCTAAGTGACGCACCTTCTCGACGATAACTCCACCTTCGAGTCCAGCATTTGCTGCAATCTGCTTTAGCGGAGCTTCGATAGCCGCTTCAACAATCTTGGCGCCAACTGCCTCTTCGCCAGTTAGCTTCAAGTTAGGGAAAACCTTTGCGCCAGCTTGAATTAATGCAACGCCACCACCGGCCACGATGCCCTCTTCAACAGCGGCCTTTGCGTTACGAACTGCATCTTCGATGCGGTGCTTACGCTCTTTTAACTCAACTTCAGTCGCTGCGCCAGCTTTAATAACTGCAACACCGCCAGCAAGTTTTGCTAAACGCTCTTGTAGTTTTTCGCGATCATAATCTGAATCAGACTTCTCGATCTCTTGGCGAATCTGAGTGACGCGACCCTTAATCTGAGCCTCATCGCCAGCGCCTTCAACGATGGTGGTTTCGTCCTTAGAAATCACAACTTTACGTGCACGGCCAAGTAGTTCGATACCAGCTTGGTCTAGCTTTAGGCCGACCTCTTCTGAGATCACAGTTGCGCCGGTAAGAATTGCAATATCTTGCAGCATCGCCTTACGACGATCGCCAAAACCTGGCGCCTTTACCGCAGCGGAACGGAAGTTTCCGCGAATCTTATTAACCACCAAAGTTGCGAGCGCCTCTGCTTCAACATCTTCAGCGATAATTGCAAGTGGCTTGCCGGTCTGCATTACTTTCTCAAGAATTGGCAACATATCTTTGATATTTGAAATCTTTGAATTTGCAATCATCACGTAAGCATCTTCTAGAACTGCTTCCATGCGATCGGTATCAGTTACGAAATATGGTGAGATATATCCCTTGTCAAAGCGCATACCTTCAGTTAATTCAAGTTCTAATCCGAAAGTGTTTGACTCTTCAACGGTGATAACACCCTCTTTGCCAACTTTATCCATCGCTTCGGCAATCATTTCGCCGATTGTGGTGTCAGCTGCAGAGATAGATGCAGTCGCTGCAATCTGTTCTTTGGTTTCAACATTCTTTGCCATCTTCAAAAGTTCATCGGTAACAGCAGCTACCGCTTTTTCAATGCCGCGCTTGATTCCCATTGGATTTGAACCGGCTGCCACGTTACGTAAACCTTCGCGCACTAGCGCTTGCGCAAGCACGGTTGCGGTGGTGGTGCCATCGCCAGCAACATCGTCAGTCTTCTTTGCGACCTCTTTTACAAGTTCTGCGCCAACTTTTTCATATGGATCTTCAAGTTCGATCTCCTTAGCGATTGAAACGCCATCGTTGGTGATAGTTGGTGCGCCCCACTTCTTCTCGAGGACTACGTTACGTCCGCGAGGTCCAAGGGTTACTTTCACCGCATCAGCTAATACATTCATTCCGCGTTCTAAACCGCGGCGTGCCTCTTCGTTGAAGGCAATCTGCTTTGCCATTGCTTATCTCCTTTGACAGTCTCTTGATTAATTTCCCTCTTTGGCCCGATTTATCACTCTCGGGTCCCGAGTGCTAAGACGTAGGGTAATTGAAGGTCGATTTGCGCTCAAATCCGCTCAATAAAAGCTCACATTTACCCAAATTTCGAGTAAATGAGCGCAGATTTAGGCTCAAGCAGGGGTAATCTTTTATCTGAGCGCCGAGGAGATTCGACTCCGGGTGCGTCGATTGGAGATGGTACATATGGCAGAGACATATAAAGGTGACGCTTACTGCGTGAAGTGCAAAGAGAAGCGTGAATTCGAAGGAACCGTAAAGGTTTCTGACTCTGGTCGTCGCATGGCACAGGGCATCTGCCCAGTTTGCGGCACCAAGGTAAACCGCATTCTTGGTAAGGCACAGTAACTAGTTAAGCAATAAGTAGTTAAACCCGTCTCATACGTGAGGCGGGTTTCTCTTTTAGTTGAAAGGTTGTTACCTTAACCATTATGGCTGATAGTAGTTTCGATATCGTTTCAAAGATTGATCGCGCAGAGTTAGATAATGCGGTCAACCAAGCTGCTCGCGAGCTGGATACGCGCTTTGATTTTAAAGGTACCGGCACCAAGTTAGAGATGGCTGGCGATGTTATCAAGATTGAATCCGAAACCGAAGAACGCGCCAAGGCAGCCCTTGAAGTACTCAAAGAGAAGATGATTAAGCGTAATGTTTCACTGAAACACTTAGATCCTTCTGAGCCACAGCAATCTGGAAAATTAACCAAGATTAATTGCCCGCTCAAAGAGGGTATCTCCACAGAGAATGCCAAAAAAGTTGCGAAGCTAATTAAAGATGAAGGACCCAAAGCAGTTAAGACTCAGATTCAAGGAGACGAACTTCGCGTATCCAGTAAATCTCGAGATGACTTGCAAGAGGTTATTGCGCTCGTAAAAAATGCTTCTCTTGATTTTGCTGTCCAATTTGTAAACTACAGATAGTTTAAATTGAATAAATACAAACTTGGATTAACTTTTGGAGTCTCAGCTCATGTGCTGTGGGGGCTCTTCCCACTTTACTGGCCACTACTAGAACCTGCCTCACCCCAAGAAATCGTTTCGCATCGCGCAGCTTGGACATCAATTTTCTGTATCTTAGTTTTAGCATTTCAAAAACAGCTGCGAAATATGTTTTCACTGATGTTCACTAAAAGAGTTTTCATTCGATTAACAATCGCATCTGCGTTAATTTCTATCAATTGGTTGGTTTACATCTGGGCAACCAACAATGGACATGTAGTCGAAGCAGCCCTTGGGTATTACATAAACCCCTTATTTATCATTGCTTTTGGCGTAATTCTCCTGAAAGAGAAACTTCGTAAATTGCAGTGGCTCGCAGTTGGTATGGGTGCAATTGGCGTATTGGTCCTCACTTACGATTACGGCAGATTGCCATGGATTGCTTTGGTACTTGCCACTTCTTGGGGCTCTTACGGGTTGATTAAAAAGCGCTTAAATCTAGGGGCGCTCGAAGGGCTAACCATCGAAACGTTGATCTCATTTATTCCTTACGCTGGATTTCTCTTCTACTTAGGTAGCAAAGGTCAAGGTCAATGGGGAGGATCCTCGCTGAGTTTGACGCTGCTTTTAACTGCAGCTGGAGCGGTCACCGCGATTCCTTTATTACTCTTCAATGGCGCAGCTACTCGCCTTCCATATTCCACATTGGGTCTCTTGCAATACATAACTCCAACTCTGCAATTTTCAATTGGAGTCTGGATTAACCATGAAGCTATGCCAGCTGCGCGTTGGGTTGGATTCTTAATTATTTGGGTTGCGTTATTTGCGCTTGCAACTGACTTGGTTAAGCAGACTAAATCCCAGTTAAGTTAACTGCAAAGAGTGCTACACCAGCAACAATTAGCCATGCGAGCATTCCCATTAACATTGGTTTAGCGCCAATTTTTTTAATGTTATTCCATTTAACATTTGCACCAAGGGCTACTAAGCCCGCACCAAGCAACCATTTGGATAACAAAACAAAATTTGCCGTTGTACCTGTTGGTATATCAACCGTATTGTGAAAGACAGCTACTGCAATAAAACCAATTACAAAAAATGGAATTAATGGAACTTTTTCACTTTTTTCTTCGCTTTTATTGATACTTCTTAAATACTTTCTATGTCTAATTGAAAGTATTAAAACTATTGGGGCTAGCATGCTTACTCGCGCTAACTTGACCACAATCGCTGCAGCAATTGCATCTTGATCCCATACGGATGCAGTAGCAATAACTTGACCCACATCATGCACGGCAGCGCCAGCCCATGCGCCAAAAGTTTGTGTCGATAGATTGAGTACGTGCCCAATTAATGGGAGCACCACAATAGATAAAGTGCCACAAAGCGAAATCAATGCGATGGCATAAGAAGTTTCTTCTTGTGTTGCCTTTGTTTGTGGCCGAATCGCCGCTACTGCAGTTGCACCACAGACTCCGAAACCAACTCCGATTAGTAAACCTAAATCACCAGTCATGCCAAATAATTTGGAGAGAAACAAAATTCCAAAAATGGTAAAGATAACTACTGCAAGTACCGTCAAAACTCCTTTTAAGCCAATCTGCTGGAGAGCTTCAACACTAAGTTGAAAACCAAGCAATGCAACGCCGATTCGCATTATTCGTTTACTTGCAAGTTTTGTTCCAGACTCAGCCCAATTAGGCCAACTTGCTAAGTTTGATGCCAGGAATCCAAATAAAACACAGAGAGCTAATGGACTTACGGCAGGTTGATAGCTATTTACTTGAAATGCAATTGCAACAAAGCCAGCAATCAGCGCTAGCCCAGGAAAATTTCTGGTTATAATAATTTTGAACTCCAATTGGAAAGTTCTGCAGAGACTGAGTCTGCAATATCAAATTCTGTGCCTGCTGATATTTCGAATGGATTCACTCGATTTTTCCCTGGCATTCGACCGCCGGCTTCATCTACCCTCGTTGAAAATTCTTCCATACGGTTATGGCCATCTACAGTTAGAGCTTCAGCTTTAATTGCAATCACAAAATGCGAAATATCTTGCGGCAACTTAGCCATATTATTATCAAACATATCCGGAACATCGGCTGCCAAATTTGGTCCAACTAATGCACCAGTTAATGACTCAACTAAAACCGCTAGTGCGTAACCTTTAACTCCACCAAGTGGTGCAAGCATTCCATTTAATGCGCTTTTGGCATCTAAAGTTGGTAGACCATTTTGATCAAAGGCCCAGCCAGGTTCTAAAGCTTCACCTTTCTGCGCTTTAGCGGCGATTTTTCCACGCGCTACTGCGCTAGTAGCTAAATCAATAACCGTGTGATTTTTCCCAGGAATGCCTGCTGCAATTGGTGAAGTTGAGAGCATTGGTTTATTTCCACCCCAAGGTGGCATCACCGCAGGCCCATTACTGAAAACGATGCCTACCAAATTCTTTTGCAACATCGGCCATACATATAGTCCCAATGCGCCACAGTGATTTGATCGACCAACGCCAACTGCTGCAATCCCTTGCGAATCCGCTAAATTAGCTGCAACTTCTGCAGCCTTTTTTAATTGCCAATGGCCCATTCCGGTTTCGCCATCAAAAATTCGTAACGATGGCAGATTAGTAATCTCTTTTAATTTTGCCTTTGGATTAATGCCGCCAGCTACGAGTCTTTCTAAATAAAAGGGCAAGCGCATTAGTCCGTGGCTTCCGATTCCCCAAACATCGCTAGCCACAATGCAATTTGCCGAAATGTCAGCTTCTTCTTTAGGCATTCCGGCAGCTTGCAGTAAATCAGAAGCTTGTAAAACTGCTGTTTCAAATTTTAATTTTGTCACGAGACTTTACCAACCGCATGAGTTGCTTTTTTACCATCTAAAACCAAATCGATGTTATTGACCAATATTTGATTAATTGCTAATTGTGATTCTTTGGTGATGCCTGCAATATGCGGAGTCAAAATCAAATTTTGAATTTGCTCTAATTCTCCTTTTAAAGGCGGCTCAGTTGTTCTTACATCTAGTGCTGCACCAGCTATAGTTTTTGCTTTAAGCGCTTCAATTAAATCAGCCTCGTTTACCAACTCACCTCTTCCCACATTTATCAAAAATGCAGTTGACTTCATTTTGGTAAAGAACTCTTGATTAATTGATCCGATGGTTTGGCTAGTTGCAGGCATATGAACGCTGATAAAATCTGATTTGCTAACAACTTCATCCCAAGTACCCATTTGAATTTCTGCATTTCCCTGAAAAAAGGGGTCAAAACCCAGCACCTTACAGTTAAATCCTTTAAGTAGGTTTGCAGTAGCCCGTCCGGTTGCACCACATCCCAGTAAACCCCAAGTCTTCCCGGTGATTTCTACACCAGGTGTTCTATTCCAATTGCCAGACTTTGTGATTTGATCTTGAGCTGCGATATCTCTGCTCAAAGCCAAAGCTAATCCCAAAGTCATCTCAGCCACTGAAATTGCGTTTGCACCTAAACCCGCAACTACTATCACGCCAGCGCTATCCGCAGCTTCAAGATCTATATTATCTAGACCTACTCCTGCGCGAGCAATAACCTTTAACTTTGGTGCAGCTGCGATTACATCAGCAGTTACTTTGGTTCTATTTCTAACTACTAAAACTTGAGCTTCTTTGACGGACTCTTTTAATTTACTTGCATCTTGCCAAAGGTCTGTATCTTGATGAATGGAGCGCCGTTTAGATAACTCTTCAAACGGCGCACCCCAAACATCTTCGGAAATTAAAATCACGCGCTGATATAAAGCTTTGTGAAAGTAAATTCGCGGTGACCTGTAACTTCTGCTGCACAAAGACGACCATTTACAGTTTTGTAAATTACATCCATCATCATGTCGCCCGCTTTTTTAAGATCGTATTCATAACGAAGTAAACCAGAAACATCTAAATCGATATGTTCTTTCATGCTAGCTGCAGTCTTTTTATTTGCTGTCAACTTAAGTACCGGAACAATTGGATTACCGATTACGTTGCCTTGTCCGGTCGGGAACAAGTGAATCACCGCTCCGCCAGCTGCCATCAGAGTTACACACTCGGCGGCGGCTGAAGATGAGTTCATGAAGTAAAGACCTTTTTTATTCGGGTCTGGCTGCTCTGCATAATCCAAAACGCCCACAACTGGAACAGAGCCTGTCTTAGCGATGTTTCCTAGCGCTTTCTCCTCAATGGTAGTCAAGCCACCAGCGATATTGCCTTGGGTAGGCTGCGAACCAAGCAGATTTGCTCCGGTAGATTCGATAACTTCAATGTACTTATCGTAAGTATTTTGAAATGCGATTCGACATGCATCATCAATACAGCGATCTGCAATTAAATGCTCTCCACCGGTTAACTCGGAAGTTTCACCAAAGAAAACAGTGCCACCAGCTTCTACCCAGCGATCTACAGCTTCTGAAGTTGTTGGGCATGAACCAAGTCCAGAGGTGGTATCTGATTCTCCACACTTGATAGACATAATCATTTCACCAATTTCGGCTTGTTCACGCTCAAGACCTGATGCATCTTGCAAGAACATTGCAGCCATACGAGATGCTTCGGTGATTGTTTGTAAATCACCCTTGCCCTCAATTGAAAAAGCGGCAACTGGCTTTCCAGATTTGGCAATACCTTCTGCTACACGATTAGTCCATTTTGGTTCAATACCAATAACGATAACAGCAGCAACATTTGCATTCATGCCAGTGCCAATCAGAGTTTTGAAAGTCAACTCTAAATCTTGACCAAATTGCAATCTGCCAAAGGCATGTGGCAAAGCAAGAGTTCCTGGAATAACTTTTGATACAGCCTCAGCTGCCGCATTTGATAGATCATCAAGCGGCAAAATAACTACGTGATTGCGGATACCGATAGTGCCGTTTGGTCGGCGGTATCCCATTAAGCGCGGCTTGCTTCCCATCGATAACTCCTCATGTTGTGTGTGTGAATGTAATCGCCTTTTTTAATTGCAGCCGACGCAAGGCCAACTTTGATTCCATACTTGATAATTGCTCCGCCTTCAGGGATATCTGTCAATGCAAATTTATGTCCCAACGGAATCGCATGGTTAAGAATTTCAGTATATGCAGTGCCCTCTTTAACTGAGAGACCATGCAAGGTTCCAGGTTCTAAATCGTCCATTGCAACAGCGACGTTATCGCCATCGTGATGGAGCAAGAACTGTGGAGGTGTAGCCATATGAGCTCCTCGCTTTTCATAAGAATTCGGTCCAGTGGTCTGACCTCTGGCCGCAGTCTAAATGGAACTTGCGCCTAATTTCAAGACTTCTCTCCCATTTATTTAGCAAGTGGTCTAACCTTTGGCCATGACCCTACGTTATGGAATTATCGGCGCAGGCAGCATGGGGCGCGAACATATTGAAAACATCAAGATTATGGGTGGTGCCACAATCACTGCGATCGCAGACCCTGATTCCAATTCCATCGCTCAGGCAAGTAGCGTGGCAGGCAGCAACCCAAAGCAATTTACAGATCACCGTCAACTTTTAGAATCTGGTTTGGTTGATGCGGTTGTAATCGCAACCCCTAACGACACTCATGTTGACGTTCTATCTGATGCCTTAGCTACAAATTTATCTGTTTTCGTAGAAAAGCCTTTGGCAACCACTGTAGAAGACTGCAAGAAAATTATTGATTGGGAATCAAAGAGAAGTGCATTGACATGGATGGGCCTTGAATATCGTTTTATGCCCCCAGTTAACGAAGTAATTCAACGGGCGAAAGCTGGTGCTGTTGGCAAAGTGCACCAAGTTGCAATTCGCGAACATCGTGAACCCTTCTACCCAAAAGTAGGCAATTGGAATCGCTTTGCAAAACGAACTGGTGGCACGCTGGTAGAGAAATGCTGTCATTACTTTAATTTGATGGATTTAATTATTGGTAGCCAACCAATCAGAGTTTTTGCATCTGGCGGTCAGAATGTAAACCATCTTGATGAGAAATATGATGGCCAACAGGCAGATATGTTGGATAACGCATATGTAATTCTTGAATATGCCGGAGGTATCCGTGCAATGCTTGATCTCTGTATGTTTGCAGAAGGTTCATATGACAAAGAGATTCTCACTGTGGTCGGCGATGAGGGAAAACTGGAATCATTCTTGCCTTCGCTAAATGTTCGCTACTCCCGAAGAGAGGATTGGGGCAAACGCTCTGGATGGGGCGTAGGTGAAGGAACTGGCAGGGGCAGTGAAGTTAAGCAAGTGATGGATCTTTCCGTTAAATATCTAGGACATCATTACGGTGCTTCATACATCGAACACGTTAAATTTCGGGATGCAATACTTAATAAAACCCCTGCAGAAGTAACATTAAAAGATGGCGCAACCAGCGTAATTACTGGCTTAGCTGCTCATAAGAGCATCGCAGAGTGTCGCCCTGTAACAATCGCTGAAATGAATTAACTACCAACTTCTCCAAGATTTGGCATATTCATCAACAATTGCAGTTAACTCTTTTAGACGAGGAATAGATACTTCACGAAGCGCTTTTGGAATATCTGTTGCGCCAACAATATCTGCCCAAACCGCTCGCCCAGCAAGAAAACCACTAGCACCACCTTTGCAACACGCCTTCACGGCTTCGGCAAAATTTGGTTGCTTAACTCCATTTGAAAGTACCACCCAAGGACCTTGGATAGCTTCAGAAATTAGCGCGGCATTTCTCTCAATCTGATTTAGATCTCCTTCACCGTGGAAAGGTACTTCGGCCTTGTAGAGATCTGGTTTCCAAGCGCGAGCTTCTTTAGCCGCCTCAATAATCTGCGCCTCTCTATCGAAAGGAATATCTGAACTATTCGGAGCCTTTACAATAATTTCAATAATTGAAGGTAAATCAACTCTGTCACAATAAGCCTTAAATTGATTTACGAGTTGCAATCTTGATTCAGGGCTTTCATCTTTTCGCCAGAGTACTAAAAACTTTAACCCGGCTGCGCCGATTGATTTCATTCTCACTGGATCTACTTCCGGATCAACCGCAGTATCAGTAGCTGCACCGCCCGCTGGACCAATTAATAAATCAGCTGCCGCGATCAAACCTGAACCGCTAGCCATTGCTTTCTGATCAACAATGGCATCAATTCCAAATTCTTGATCTACTAGTAGCGCTGATGCAAATGGCGTTAACTCTGTCGCGACATCAACTTTGAATTGGGTAAGTTGTGAATCTGGAACTGCGGTTGAATGATGCGCTGCAAACATTCCTCGGAGCGCCTCGCGTTGATCGACTGCCACCATTGCTAAACCACCAGATGATCGAGCCAGTTTCGATAAATCACGCATTATTTAGCCCCTTCTAGGTACTTAATTAAGTCATTTTTGGTGGGAATCGCAGATTGGCCATCCAGGCCTCTGCAAGAGAGAGCTGCAACTACATTAGCGCGCATTAACGCTTCCTTAAGTGGATGACCTTCGATAAGTTGTGCAAGGAGCGCGCCATGAAAAACATCTCCAGCGCCTAAGGTGCTAATTATTTCCGTTCTAAATACTGGAGCTTCTGCAAAATCTAACTCCGTTGAGTAACCCATGGATCCATTTGCCCCCATCGTGGCAACCACCAAATTTTTTCCAGCTTCAGCATCCCTCTTAATTGCCTCTTTTAAATCTAAACCTGGATAGCGCTCTCGCATCTGCTTATCATTTGGTGCAAATAAATCTACCTTTGAAACATCAAAATCTTTTACCCCATATCCAGCATCGAAAGAAATCTTTACTGCGCCTCCCCTGCTGATTCCTAGGTCAGGCAATAAATTGATTCCTACATGGTCGACATGAATCCACTGTGAGTTAGCTGCCAATTTCTTGGCTGCTTCATTTGGTTTTACTTGGCTTACTGGCTGGCGAGTTGAAATTGCTCGGGTGCTTTCGCTTTTGGATGCCACAATGACGCTACCAGAAGTTGCACCTTTTTGAATTGAGATACCAGAAGTATCTACACCTTCTTTTTTAAATATTTCTAAAACGGTTTGACCATCTTGATCATCTCCGATAGTTCCAACAATTGCAGATTTAATTCCTAATCTTGAAAGCGCAACTGCAGCTACCGAAGCCGGACCTCCTCCAGATCTAACAATCTTCTCAGCTAATACTCTTTCGTCTGCGCTTGGATATTTATCCACCAACGCAACCGTGTCCATCGTAATTACGCCTACGCAAGTTACTTCAATCAATGCTTATCTTTCGCATCAGCTAGTGCCGTTTTACGCGCACCTGCAATATGAGCATGCGTCAATTTCGCCGCCAGCTCTCCATCTCCACGTTCTAAAGCATCCAATATTGCCAGATGCTCATTTGCTGAAATCTCAATACGGCCTGGTAGACGAAGTGTAGTTTCCATGGACATACCCATGACCTCTTGTAATACGTGCAAAGTCTGATTGATAAATCTATTTTCCGCTATCCCTACGATTGTTAAGTGAAATTTAGCGTCTAGAAATTTTAATTGCTCATAATCAACTTCATTACTCTCAGCAATAGCCGACATCTGATTTAGAGTTGCACGTAAAGTTCTAATATCTTCTTTAGAAGCCTTCTGCGCAGCCCACTTTGCGGCTGGCACTTCAAGCACTTCTCGGGCATCATAAAGTTCATTTAAATCATGCTCTCTTGAGAAGACTGAAGCCCTTAATTCTTGAGCAACCAAAGGTTCTTCAACAAACGTGCCCTGTCCATGTTTAATTGCGACCAATCCTCTTGCCTGAAGAATATGTAAAGCTTCACGCAAAGAAGGACGGCTAACCTCTAAAAGTTCAGATAATTGACGTTCCGGAGGTAATCGATCACCTGGATTTAATTTAGAAACACTTATTAATTCGAGAAGTTGATCGGCAATGCGATCTGCTCTTGAATTTATAGTAGTACTCATCCCTTAACCGCACCTGCTGTCAAACCTGATTGGAATTGCTTTTGCATCAAAAGATACATAACGACCATTGGTATTGAAGCTACCAAAATTGCAGTAAATAACATTGAATAACTGGTAGAAAATTCTCCACGGAAATCAATTAGGGTAAGTGGCAAAGTTTTTTTGCTTTGTTCATTTATCAGCATTAATGGATATAAGAGATCGTTCCAACAAATGACAAACAAAAATATAGCAGTCGCGCCTACAGCTGGTCTTGCTAGAGGGAGGGCAATAGAGCGAAATACTCGCCAATGACCTGCACCATCAATGCTTGCTACTTCAAACATCTCCTTTGGCAGATCCTTTAGGAAAGCAGTGAGAATAAAAATGGAGAGCGGTAAATTTAAAGCAATATTCACTAAAACAAGTCCTATTAAGGAATTGGTCAAATTTAACTTCACAAATAGGGTGTAAATAGGCACAATATTGACTTGACCTGGAATTGCTAATCCCAAGGAGAACAAGAAGAAGAGGACCTTTCCAGTAATAGTGAACATTCTAGAAATTGCATAAGCAGCCAAACTTGCAAATAACAGTGTGAAGAAGACCGAACTCAACGACACAATGACTGAATTTTTAAAAGGAGTTGAAACATTTCCAGTGTCTATCAACGCCTTGAAATTATCCAAAGTAAAAGCTTTTGGCAGAGCTAGAGGCTTTGAATAAATTTCAAAATCTGTCTTGAATGTGCCTAAAACAACGATTGAAGTCGGCACAATTACCGCTAATGCAAATATTGTCAGCAAAATTCTTCTGGAGATACTAAAAATCATTACTTGACTCCATAATCTATTTTAAGAGTTCGGCGCTGGAGCCACGTCAATAACAAAATCATTACTACGAGGAAAATAGTCTGAGCTGCTGCATATCCAAATTTATATCCTACGAATGCCAAATTGAAAATATTTGTCACTAGTAAGTCTGATGAATTTAAAGGACCACCCTGAGTCATTGAATAAACCAAATCAAATGCTCTAAAGGATTGGATTGTGGTGTAGGCGACCACGACTGCAGTTGTAGGAAGCGCCATTGGCCAGGTTACATTTTTAAATTGCTGCCATTTGGTTGCACCATCAACATCTGCTGCTTCATAAAGTTCCTGCGGGATTTGCTGTAACCCAGCTACGTATATGACGACCATCTGACCGGTATGAAACCAGACTTGAGTGATCGCTATCGCTAATAAAGAATATCTGGTATCGCCCAACCAATTGACAGCTAGAGAATCTAGACCTATGCCTTTAAGGGCTGCATTTATGAATCCATAGTTTGGGTTATATAAAAAGGTCCACATCAATCCAACTGAAACGGATGAGAGAATTGTTGGGAAGAAAAATAAGGTGCGGAAAAAGATATTTGATTTGGAATTTCTAGCTAGAAAAATCGCAAAAAGTAAGGAAAAACCGGTCTGAAAGATGACTACAAATAGCGCAAATTTAATGTTATTGGCAAAGATTTTTCTGAAAAGTACATCTTCGGTCAACATGTAGGTGAAATTTCGCGCGCCAATAAATTCAGATTCAGTAACTCCATCCCAGCGAGTTAGAGAGTAAAGCAAATTTTGAATTGCCGGATAGAGGTAGAGAAAACTATAAACTGCCAAAGCTGGCAGCGACATAATAATTAAAGTTGGGTTTGTTCGATTTTTCTTCTTTTGGGTAGGCGAAGCACCGCTCTTGCCAAATTTGGAAAGAGCGGTGCTTGCCTTAGTTAGATTGCTAATTAAGCACCCAAGTTGGACTTAATTGTCTTTGAGGTATCTGCTAACGTCTTTGAAACGTCTGCACCACCGCCAATCGCAATTAATGCGTCCTCAAGTGGATTACGAACGCCATTAACATTGCCGAACAAGAAGCGTGGAGCAAGTAACAACTTCTTACCCATGATGTCAGAAACGTTTAGAAGATCAACATTGTCCGAATAGTCAACGTTAATGATTGAAACATGCTGTGAAGTTCCAACCGCATAAATCTGTGCCATAGCTGGTGTTGCTAGCCATGAGATAAATGAGTTTGCAATCTTCTGATCTGTGGTTGAAGCCTTTGCATTTACATGCAGAATGAAGGTGTTATTGGTAATGCCTTCATATAGAGGCTTGCTGTCAGTTGTGATCATTCCGAACATTTTGATCTTTCCTGACATTGCTGGATTCAATTTAGTAACAGTGCTGATACCGAATGATCCGGTTGGATAGATAGCTGCTTTGCCAGCTGCGAAATCAGCCGGAGCTGCAGTGTCGTTATAACCAGAAACATTTGCTGGGAAGCAACCTGCGTCATTCATTTGCTTGTACTTGTTCGCAATTGACTTGAACCACTCGGTCTGAAGGTCTTCCTTGCCGGTATCAACTGCAGCCACATGTGCTGCCATTGAAGCGTATGAAGAATCTGAGTTCATTAAGAACGCATTGATAATCTGGCCCGCATTTCCTCGGGTAGCTGCTGGCCATGCAAATGGAATAATTCCGGCTGCTTTTGCGGTCTTGCAGAATGCAAGAGTCTGTGACCAAGTTGTTGGAACCTTCCAACCATTCTTGGCGAACATCTCAGCGTTGTAAAGTGGATTGTTAAACAGTGATTGATATGGCAATCCATAAACTTTTCCACCAACGGTTGCTGGTGTAAGGGCGCTTTGAATTACGTTCTGCTTCATGTAACGCTGTCCAACAAATTCCTTTAGCAATCCGCCTTTATAGAACTGATCAAACTGTCCACCACGGCTAGTTACAAAAACTGCCGCTTTCTTATTGGTGCTGATCTTTGCGTAAGCTAAGTTGGTGTAATCAACAGAGCTCATGATTACCTGATTAATTTTGGTACCAGGATGTGTAGCTTCAAATTTTTCAATTATGTCAGCAAATACTGCTTTGTCTTCTGGGCGCCAGTGATGAAATTCAATTGTTCCCTTTGGAGATGAAAGCGCAGCTACTGGAGTTCCGTAGTTCGCACCAAGGCGGACTCTCTTCCATACCAGCTGATTTCCTACTTGAGTACATACAAGTGAATTTGTAGATGTACCTGTACTAATGCCCTCTGATGAGCACTTCTTACCAAGTGCTGGCTCTTCAGCCGCTCTTGCTAATGTAAATGACGACATCACAAGCGTTGTTACCAACGCTGCAACAACGCCTTTACGGATTGTCTTTATCTTCATTGATATTCCTTTTCTGGAGATGGTTACCATTCGATGAGGGGGATCCCTAACATTTGCGCCATTCGACGAATACCTGGTCGCACATCTACCCATGAGATGACTAGATGGTGCGGATATCCACCGGTGACTATTCCATTCACTAGAAGTGCTGCATCAGGTTCAGTTACAACTGTTGCAGTATTTCCTTGAAAGCGATTGGGAGCTGGGATCGATTCCCCTCGGCTCACAACCATTCTTAGACCAGTTTTATTTGCTGGGTCTAAATCCCGATCAATGCGGAACAGGGTTACTGGACCAGTTTTGAGCGGGAAATCTCCGGCAACGCCTAATTTCCGATTGCAATGAATCGATTGCGTCGCATTTTGAGGATCTGCCGCTAATTTTGTGGCGGCAGAGCCACAGTGCCATAAACGAACTAAATTTTTACTTGCATCAAGATCGACAATATCTACTAAGTAATTTTCATCAGAACCTAGCGCTTCACAAACCAACATGGTTACCGCACCAAGTACGTCGCGTTCGCAGGTTGTTACTGTGCCACGATCTGAAATTCGACCTAAAGATGAGCAGATGCAAGCTCCTAAATCGGTAGGGAATTCTGGCCAGCATCTGACTGCTATCGCATCTAGCGCTTCATCTTCCTGCCATTTTTCTAATGCAACTTCCACACCTGCTACTTTGGTTGCTTCATCAACATTTACATTGGCTAACGAAGGTTGAGCTGCGACTGCATTTGCGTGTGCTTTTTCTTTTGCACTTTGGCTTACTGCCTCAATTTTCTCAAATGCACTTTTAATTGGAATTTGAGCAACAGTTAATCCAAAATTATCTTTTAATTGCTGGGCATTAAAATTACAAGGAGTAAAACCGTTTGGCGCATCGCCAATTGCCCCAATTTTCTTCTTGGCCAAAATTGAAAGTGCATGTTGTACAACTTCAGTTGACGCCATTTCTAAATCATGTTTAGCAATCGGTGAATTTGCCGCAGGCAAATTACCTGCAAGCGCCGTCGACAACGCTTGCTTAATTTCTGGCTCATCAAAATTTCCGTGTAGATGTCGAAGTGTCTGGCCATTTTCTAAAAGTGCATGCGCTGCTAAATTTATGCCGCACATTGAATTTAATTTAAGTCGCTCGCCGTTTTCGCCAGGTTCGCGCATAGACCAACCCAAAATTGGGCCTGGAACATTTGAGAGCAGATCTACCGCTGGCGAGGCATCGCTAAAAGATGCAGTTAATAAAATATATAAATCTGCACTTGGAATTTGGGCGGCTTGTACATCCTCCGGAGTCATTACTAGATGCTCTGGTCCGACCACTTGTACACCTAGATCTTGGAGTAATTTGCGAGCGCCTTGAAAATTACGCTCAGCATAAGCGAGGTCAAAGGTAGGTCTAGCTAGTGCCAAGAGCGCTACAGATTTCATCAGACCCCCAGTGGTTTGACCTCTTGGCGCAGTCTGCCTCTAAGGGGGGCCGTAGTCAATGATTAATTCTTGCCGCAGGCAAGTTGTTATTGAAAGGTTACTTTGGCAGTTTCAACACATCGGGCCGCTTGCGGCCTGAAATTTCAATGGTTGGCCAGCTTGGGTCTTTGGAGAGAATATCTACGCCGTTTGCGGTGGCCAAAATCGTATCTTCCGCCTTCCAGCCGTTACCAGTTGGGTTCCAAGCAATAGGTTGATCCTGCAAAATCAATTGCTGACTTTGGTTATTTGCAGGCCAATCCCTAGGAGCAAAACCTGTTGGGCCGCCTTGATGATGTTTCTGCCACTCTAGCTCGTCAAAGCCAAACTCTGGGTAAGCCTTTATGGCCGCATTTATTGGCACCGAGAAATTTGATCCAACTTTGGTTGCATTAAAAATAGCGGCTTCCACCTGCAAAATATTGAAATAGGAATTAACTTCATCTTCAAAAGATGCAATTCTGGTAACGGATGCAATCATTCCTTTACGGCGAGCACAGATAGAAGCTACGACTCGATTGCCAATTATCGAATCTGTTGGAAGTGGATGGCGAAATTGCTTCACCCTGGCCTCCCCCGCGACTCCTATAAAAACTAATTCCAAATTACTTTGCCAAAGCGCTTCAGCGATTCTGCTGGTTACATCAATTTCACGATCGCTTGACCTGGTTAGTTTTACAGCTGCTCCAAGCGCGATAGCTGAGTCAATGCAGACTTCTCTAAATCGATCAACCTCTGTTTTACTTAAAGATTGGCGTAATCTCTCTATGTCGCTACCTAAATCAATTCGAGAATTTCCAGGTTGATCTGACCCAACTTTATCTCCAATTGGCAACTGTGAATCTCGCGATTCCCACCAATCAACTGAATTTACTTCAACTTCTGCCGGCAACTCTTCGGCAATTAATCTAGGTGCTTCAATTTTATTAGTTACGGCTACTACTCTTTCCAAAGAAATAATCATGTCAAAGCAGGCTAAATCTAAGGTCAACGGGACATGTACGCGCCCGGAAATTAGCCAAGCCAAATTAGGATTTCTACGGATTACTATTGAATCTAACTTTCGTTCTCTGATTAAATTGCGAATGGCATCGACTTTATGTTGAAATTCGCTCATTTTTACCCTACTCGGTCAATCACTAAATCACATAAAGAATAAAGCGCAGTACTGGTCTCGCTAATTTGTAATGGCCCTAGAGCAGCTCTCGCTTCCTTAGCTATTGTCTGCAATTGCAATCTAGATTCAGTCATCGCTTTATGATTGCGAAGTTCTTGAATTACCCACTGCACTTTCTCTTCTGACTTTATTGGGCCAGAGAGCGCCAATTTCAAAGATGCATCTTTTGGATCATTTGATTTCATCGCATTTAAGGTAACTAGAGTTGGGATTCCTTCTCGTAAATCTGTACCCGGCGTCTTTCCAGAATCAAGTGAATCACTTGCAATATCAATAATGTCATCAGCTAATTGAAATGCGATGCCAATTTTCTCGCCAAATTCAGTTAAAGTTTCAATCTCTGCTCTAGTGCAACCTGCAAACATAGATCCAAAGCGCAGCGATGTTGCAATTAGTGACCCAGTTTTATCTGCTACTACTTGCAGATAATGTTCCAACGGATCCGAAGAACCTGGTCCTTGCGTCTCTAAAATCTGGCCGATTACTAATCTTTCGAAGGTATCTGCCTGTAATTTCACTGCTTCTGGGCCTAGTTCGGCCAGAATCTGGGACATTTTGGCGAAGAGATAATCTCCAGTGAGGATGGCAACTGAATTGCCCCAGCGACTATTGGCGCTCTCTACGCCGCGACGAAGTGGCGCTTCATCCATTACATCATCGTGATAGAGCGTAGCTAAATGCGTTAGTTCGCAGACTGCGGCTGCTTTGATGACATTTTGATTTATTCCTTCGCCAACTAACGCGCCCAAAATAGTAATTAGTGGACGGAATCTCTTTCCTCCAGCGACTACTAAATGTCTTGCCGTTTCATTAGCAAATAAATACTTGCCTTCGATGCGCTGATTAAGAATCGTTTCCGTCTCTGCCAAACCTGCAGCAATGGTCGCCTCAAGTTCTGGCGACAAGCTTGGAAGGGCGAAGGCAGACATTTTTAATCAGCTTAATTCATCGAATAAAGCTGGCATAAGTGTTGATGAAGTTAATTAGCGGTTGCGGGAAGACACCAAAGAGAATGGTTGTAATTCCACTTATTACCACGACGCTTCGAGTAAGCAGAGTTGGAATAACCACGGTTGTGCCATCTTCAGCCGCATCTTTAAAGAACATCAACACGATAACGCGAATGTAGAAGAAAGCTGCAACTGCGGATGAAAGTACGCCAGCAATAACTAACCAGGTGCCGCCTGCTTCGTAAGCTGCAGAGAAGATGGAGAACTTTCCAATAAAACCTGCAGTTAATGGAATTCCAGCGAAGCCAAGTAAATATGCAGCAAATAGCGTAGCTACGAGAGGTGAGCGCTTCGCAAGTCCGGCCCAGCGATTTAGATCTGTTACTTCACCACTTGAATCACGAATCAAAGTCACAATTGCAAAGGCGCCAACTGTGGTTAATCCGTAAGTCGCCAAATAGAAGATGGTTGCGCTTAAACCATTCTGGCTAAGTGCATAAACACCAGTCAATAAGAATCCAGCGTGTGCTATTGATGAATAGGCCAACATGCGCTTTACATCTCGCTGCGCAATCGCAACTAATGAACCTAGAGCCATGGTGATAATCGAAATAACCATTACAAATGGGCGCCAAGACCACTCTGCGTTAGCTAGTGATACATAGAAGATGCGAAGCATCGCACCAAAGGCTGCAATCTTCGTTGCCGCTGCCATAAAAGCAGTGATTGGAGTTGGAGCACCCTGATAAACATCTGGTGTCCAAGCGTGAAATGGCACCGCACCAACTTTGAATAACAGACCCGCAGATAGAAATACGATGCCGATTAATAGGAAGACGTTATTTCCAGTTGCACCTACTACTGCTTGGCGAATGCCGCCCAAAGTAATACTTGCAGATGCGCCATATAGGAAAGCAGCTCCAAATAAGAAGAATGCCGATGCAAATGCACCCAATAAGAAGTACTTAAGCGCAGCTTCTTGCGACATCAAACGTCGACGACGAGAGAGTCCAGTCATCAAATAAAGTGGCAATGAGAGCATTTCCAGCGCTACGAAGAGCGTAATGAGATCGGTAGAAACCGGAAAGAGCAACATTCCCGCGATTGAGAAGAGGAATAATGGATAAACCTCAGTTACGCGAAGTCCCGCAGCTGATGCTTCTACCTCTTCCTTTGAACCAGGCAATGATGATGCCACTGCAGTGAAATTCTTCTCGTCCGCAAGTAATAACGTTGCCACAATTGCAATTAAGAGAATTGAGATCTGCATTAAGAATGCTGCGCCATCAAATGCAATTGAACCACCTGCGGCATCTATTGACTCTTTGCCACGATTAGCAATTACCGCTACTAATGAAATAACCAATGTTGCAGAGGTGTTAATTAATTGAGTGGTTGCGCGCTTTTGACGAGGCGCGAAAGCTTCCACCAAAATTCCAATAATTGCACCAGCCAAGACAATAATGATTGGTGCCAGAATTGCGTAGTTAAGTACTGGCGAAATGAAGCCACTCATTTGTTCTCCCCTGACGAATCAATCGATGGTGCTGGATCGCTAAATCCAAGTGCAGAAATTGTTGCTTGCGCTGCTGGATTAATAATGTTCAATAAAGGTGCTGGGAAGAAACCAAGTGCAATGATGATTGCCATCACCGGAGCAATTGCAATTTTTTCACGAAGGTTTAAGTCAGAAAGGTTTTCATTTCCTGGCGTAGTAGGCCCATGTAACGCCTTCTGAACTGGAATCAAAATGTAAAGCGCCGCTAAAACGATTCCGAAAGTCGCAAGAATGGCCGCCACTGGATAACGCGTAAATGTGCCAACTAGTACTAAGAATTCACTTACGAAGCTAGATAGTCCAGGAAGCGCTAGTGAAGACATGCCTGCGATAAAGAAGGACCACGCCATGATTGGAGTAATTCTCTGCAGCCCACCAAAGTCCGAAATAGTTGATGAACCGCGACGTGATGCCATCCAACCTGCAACCAGAAATAGCGCTGCCGTTGAGAAGCCGTGATTGAACATATAAAGAGTGGCTCCGCTATGACCTTGTGATGTCATTGCGAAGATTCCCATGGTGATAAAACCAAAGTGAGAGATCGATGTAAATGCAATCAATCGCTTAATGTCCCTCTGCCCAATTGCCAAAATCGCTCCATAAATAATCGAAATTACTGAGAGCGTCAAAATAACTGGAGTGAAAGTTTTGGTTGCCTCTGGGAAGAGAGTTAAGCAGTAACGAATCATTCCAAAAGTTCCGACTTTATCTAATACACCAAGTAGCAGAACTGAAGTTCCTGGGGTTGCAGAATTTGCCGCATCCGGTAGCCAAGTGTGAAATGGCCATAGTGGCGCTTTGATTGCAAAGGCAATAAAGAATCCTAGGAATAACCAATTCTGCGTTGATGATGAAATTTGCAGAGTTGAAAGTGCGCCAATATCAAAGGTGCGACCTACTTGAGATCCTGCAATTACATATAGACCGATGATTGAGGCCAACATTAATAATCCACCGAAAAGGCTGTAGAGCAAGAACTTAACTGCTGCCTGAGCACGTTCGCCGGTGCCGTAGCCACCAATTAAGAAATAGACCGGAACCAACATGGCTTCGAAGAAGACGTAGAACAAGAAGACATCGGTCGCGGCAAAGACTCCGATCATCATGGTCTCAAGTACCAATATCAGAATGTAGAAAGTCTTCACTGACCAACGTCCGCCAGTAGCTTCATTCCAACCAGCAAGCACAACCACCGGCGCCAGAATCACTGACATCAAGATTAAAACTAGCGCAATGCCATCAATTCCAACTGCGTAGTTAATACCGAAAGCTGGAATCCACGCGCGCTTCTCTACGAATTGCAGACCCGCATCGCTGCGATCAAATCCGAGCGCCATAACGATTCCGGCAACCGCTACCACCAAAGTTGTGGCCAATGCCATCTGCTTAACTAAGAGATCTTTACCTTTGCCAGTTGTGGCAATGAGCGCTGCTCCCGCTAATGGAAGCAAACCTAAAATTGTTAAGAGACTCATTGTGTAACCACCCAGATCGCAAGAAGTAGAAGTGCAATACCGACCAACATCAGTGCGGCATAGCTACGGACAAATCCGGTCTGCAATTTACGAAGTAATTGACCAGAACCAACTGCGCCAGCGCCAACACTATTTACTGCCCCGTCGATGATCTTCTCATCAACTGCAACTAATGAATTGGTCAGTGCTTGTCCTGGACGCATAAATACCGCTTCGTTAAATGCATCCTGCATCAAATCCTTACGCGCAATTCGGGTAAAGATTGAGACATTCTCTGGAGTATTCGGATTGCTTTCAGCGCGATATTTGATTATCGCTACTGCAACACCAATTGCAACCAATGCAAGTGCAAGCAAACTTACAGTTAATGGCGGCAGTAATTCATGATGGTGTTCGACATCATGATGTTTTGCCACTACTGGATTTAACCAATTTTGCAGCGCATCGCCTTTGGTAAATAGATAGCCAGAGGTAACGGAACCAATTGCCAAAATCGCCATAGGCAGCCACATCAAAATTGGGGATTCATGTGGATGTGCATTTGCATCCCAACGTTGCTTGCTAAAGAAAGTCAGGATTACTACACGTGACATATAGAAAGCGGTAATCGCAGCGCCAAGTAGCGCCGCACCACCAAGTAAATATCCTTTAATACCACCAGCATTTAGCGCAGTTTCAATCAACTTATCTTTTGAATAGAAACCAGCAAATGGTGGTACTCCAATAATTGCTAAATAGCCAAGACCAAAAGTCAGCGCTGTAATTGGCATGAACTTTCGTAGCCCACCGAATTTACGCATATTTACTTCATCGTTCATGCCATGCATCACGGAACCTGCGCCGAGGAACATACCGGCTTTAAAGAAACCATGAGTAAGAAGGTGCATGATTGCAAATGCATAACCTGCTGGGCCAAGGCCCGCACCCAAAATCATGTAGCCAATCTGTGACATTGTCGAAGCAGCAAGCGCTTTCTTAATATCATCTTTAGCAGTACCAACTAAAGCACCAAAGAGCAGCGTAATTGCACCAACTACTGCAACTGCAGTCTGCGCATTAGGTGCCAGATCAAAGATGAAATTTGAGCGAGTAATTAAATAAACGCCAGCAGTAACCATGGTCGCGGCGTGAATCAAAGCGGAGACTGGGGTTGGGCCAGCCATCGCATCGCCAAGCCAAGCTTGTAATGGGAACTGTGCTGACTTACCCATCGCGGCAATTAATAGCATGATGCCGATTGCTGTTAGCGCAGCAGTTGATGCATGGTGTGCGTGCTTCTCAACCTCTTCAAATGAGATTGCACCGAAAGTTACGAATGCAATCATGATGGCAAACGAGAGTCCCATATCGCCAATGCGGTTCATAACGAAAGCTTTCTTGGCAGCGGTTGCATATGCCGGCTTCTGATTCCAGAATCCAATAAGCAGGTATGAAGCAAGGCCCACGCCTTCCCAGCCCACATAAAGATTTAAGTATGAATCACCTAGTACCAATAGCAACATCGATGCGATGAAAAGATTTAGGTAGGCAAAGAAGCGACGACGATCAAGATCATGAGACATATATGAAATTGAATAGATGTGAATCAAAGTGCCGACGCCGGTAATTAACAATACGAAACAGATTGAGAGCTGATCTAGAAGTAAGCCGGCATCAACATGGAAGCCACCTACGTGAATCCAAGTAAATAACTTCTGATGCATTGCGCGATCTTCAGTGGGTAGCGCCAACATATCGTTGAACAGCTTTAAGCCAAGGGCAAATGATGAACCTGAAAGCACGGTAGCCAGTAAGTGTCCCCACTTATCAGTACGACGTCCGCCTAGAAGAAGTAACGCAGCACCAAGCAGCGGAAGACCTATTAAATATCCAATCATTATCGACTCAACAAACTTGCATCATCAACAGATGCAGATCGACGGGAGCGATAAATCATCACGATAATCGCCAGACCAATTACCACTTCGCATGCTGCAATCACCATCGTAAAGAAGGCCACAACTTGCCCTTCGATATTTCCGTTGATTCGAGCGAAAGTTACAAAAGCTAAATTTGCAGCATTGAGCATTAGCTCGATGCACATAAAGACCACAATGGCATTGCGGCGCACCACAACTCCAACTGCGCCAATAGTGAAGAGAATTGAAGCGACGTAGAGATAATTCATTGGATTCATTTAGCGCTCCTCTCCTTCATTGTTGGAAATTTCTTTTAATGAATATTCGCGTGGATCACGGATTGCTCCGCGCGCCTTCAAAGTGTCATTAATTGATTCGACAGCCGGCGATCCATCTGGAAGTAGAGCGGGTACATCTACGCCGTTGTATCGCGCAAAGACACCTGGGGCAGGTTTGCCTGCAGCATCACTAAGGCTTTCACCACGGAAACGGCGTACCGCCATTTCTCGTTGTGTAGGTCGTGGCGAAACTCTTTGGCTATGCGCCAAAACCATCGCACCAACTGCGGCAGTAATTAAAAGCGCAGATACCACTTCGAATGCCCAGACATAAGTTGAGAATAATTTGTAAGCAATTGCCTGTACGTTGCCGTCGGCATTTGCACCAGCTAAACCAACTGCTTGAAAACCAATAGTGGCTTTGCTGATTAACACTACTAAGAGTGTTCCAATTCCAAGTGATGAAGTGATTGCAATAAAGCGAATACCTTTAATTGTTTCTACTAAAGAATCTTTCGAATCAACACCAACCAACATCAAAATGAACAAGAAGAGCATCATGACTGCGCCGGTGTAAACCACAATCTGCACAATTCCCAAGAATGGCGCATCTTGCGCAATGTAGAAGAATGCCAAAATCAACATCACGAATGCCATCAAGATTGCAGAGTGCACTGCTTTCTTAACTAAGAGCATCCCGAGTGCAGCTGCAATTGCTAACGGAGCTAAAACATAGAACTGAACCGCTTCTGGGGTGCCGGTAGTTCCGATATTTTCCGCTAGTTTTAAAGCAATAGACATTAATTGGCCCCCTGGTTTCTATCTTGGGAGGCATGCGCTTCGGTAACTTGGCCGCGGTAATAATCGCCTTCATCGGTACCTGGATACATCGGGTGCGGAGGCTGCAACATGCCGCTACGAAGCGGTGCTAACAAATCCTCTTTTTCAAAGATCAATTTATCGCGAGTGCGATCTGCTAATTCATATTCATTAGTCATAGTTAGCGCACGAGTAGGGCAAGCTTCAATGCAAAGTCCGCAGAAAATGCAGCGAAGATAATTAATCTGATAAACCTTGCCGTAACGCTCACCCGGAGAGAAGCGCGCCTCTTCGGTGTTATCTGCGCCCTCTACATAAATTGCATCTGCTGGGCATGCCCATGCGCAGAGTTCGCAGCCGATGCACTTCTCGAGTCCATCTGGATGGCGATTTAATTGATGACGACCATGAAAACGTTCTTCAGTTGGCGCTTTAACTTCTGGATACTCAACCGTGATTCTTGGGCGACCGATGTTGCGAATCGTTACCCAGAAACCTTTTGCCTGCTCAATAAGTGATCCTTCGCGTGCAGGAGGGACTGGAGCGGTTGTTACTTTATCGATATCAAATTTCTTTGGTTCCATCTCTGATCTCTCTGACATTTACAGAACCTCCGCATTCGATGACTTATTCGGAATCTTAGGAACCGGGAAACTTGGTTCGTTAACTTCAAATTCAGGTTGAATCTTGGAGCGCACTTTGGATTTATCCCATGCAGAGCTAAGCGCCATAACTAACAGAACTACGCCACCTGCAAAACCGGCGACGACAAACCTTGAAGCGCCATTTGCAGAGAGCGCACGGAGTGTTGCCACCACGATAATCCAGAGCAGTGATGATGGAATCAATATTTTCCAACCGAACTTCATGAATTGGTCGTAACGAATGCGCGGTAAGGTTGCGCGAACCCATACGAAAATATTGAAGAAGAAACAGACTTTGGCAAAGAACCAGACCATGCCAAACCAGCCACCTAACCACTGCTCAGTAAATCCAAGCCCAGGTAGCGCTCTATATCCGCCGAAGAACAAGGTAGTAGCTAGCGCAGATACCGTTGCAATATTGATGTATTCGCCTAAGAAGAAGAGCGCAAATTTAAGTGATGAATATTCTGTATGGAATCCACCAACTAGTTCGCCTTCGGCTTCAGCTAAATCGAATGGCGCACGGTTGGTTTCGCCAATCATTGAAATTAAATAGATAACAAATGATGGGAAGAGCACAACTACGTTCCACCACTTGTTCTGTGCTGCAACAATGTCACCAGTTGACATAGAACCTGAGTAGATGAAGATGGCAACTAATGAAAGTCCCATTGCTACTTCATAAGAAATGACCTGTGCGCTGGAGCGAAGTCCACCTAGTAGTGGATAAGTTGATCCTGAAGACCAACCAGCGAGCACAATTCCGTAAACACCAACTGATGCCACTGCTAATACATAAAGCACGCCAATTGGAAGATCCGTCATCTGCATCGCAGTGGTCTGTCCAAACATCTTTACTTCACCGGTCATCGGCATAACTGCAAATGACATAAAGCAAGTGGCAGCGCTGATAATCGGCGCCAGAATAAATACAACTTTGTCGGCTGCTTTCGGAATGATGTCTTCCTTAAGCGCCAATTTAATTCCGTCTGCAAGAGATTGCAGTAAACCCTGTGGGCCAGTTCGGTTAGGTCCTGGACGTTCCTGCATAAAGCCAATGAAGCGACGCTCCCACCAGATAGCTAACAAGGTAAAGACCACTAGCACTGCAAAAGTCAGTACTGCTTTAATTGCAATTAACCAACCAGGATCTCCTGCAATTAATTGCGCATTTGTCATTGTGTTCATGCCTTTACCACCGTTACTACTGAATTAGATGCCACTCCTAAAGTGCGTAGCAATTCAGAACCAGCTGAATTACGTGGCGCCCAAACTGCATCATCGTGAATCGCTTCAATTAACACCGGCAGCACTACTGCGCCATTGTTATTTGAAATCTTCACTAATTCGCCGTCTTTAACACCGATTGCAGCAGCGCGCTTTGGTGAAATTACTGCCACTGTCTTACGAGCAGTGCCGGCAAGATTTGCTTCTCCATCTTGTAGCGAACCGCTATCTAACAAGCGGCGCCAAGAGGTAAGAATTGCTTGATCACCAGATACAGAATGTGCAGCTGCCGCATTAACGCCACCGAATTCAGCCTTTGCGCCATCCCAAATTCCGATTGAATTTAACTCTGCAGCAGCTTGTGCCACAGTTGAGATTCCAATCTTGCGACCAATCTGATCTGCCAAAATAGAGAGAATACGAACATCGCTACGTTGCAATGAATCTGGGATTGCCATTTCAAAGCTACGACCGCGACCTTCCCAATTTAAGAAAGTTCCACTCTTCTCTGCAACTGCTGCAATCGGAAGTACCACGTTTGCGCGATCAGTAACTGCAGAAGGTCGCATCTCAAGTGAGACCACAAATGCGCTTTGCAATGCATCAAGTGCCACTTTTGAATTCGCGCCATCAAGTGGATCAACGCCTCCAACTAATAGCGCGCTTATTTCGCCATTTGCTGCAGCTGCATAAATTTCATCGGTTGATAATCCACGCTCTTCAGGAAGACCATGAACTCCCCAAGCTGCCGCTACATCAACACGTGCAGCGGTATCAGAAACAGGGCGACCACCTGGAAGTAGATTTGCAATTGCTCCAGCTTCGATGGCACCACGTTCACCTGCGCGACGAGGAATCCAAGCAAGCTTTGCGCCACTTCGTGATGCAAGACCAGCAACTGCGCTTAATAGCCCTGCAGTTTCGGCAGCTCGTTCGCCTACCAAAATTACAGACTTATGAGTGAGGTTAAGACCGGCTAATCCAGATACTTCATTACCTGGTGCCACGCAGATGAAATTAGCTTTCAATTTTTCATTGCCAATAGATAATTTCGAAGCCACTGCATGGACTTTCAAGCCCTTCTTGCGAGTTGCTTTATTGATGCGTAAGAAGACTATTGGTGATTCTTCTTCTGGTTCGAAGGCCACAAGTACTACTTGATCTGCGCTATCAATATCACGATAAGAGGTTTGGTTTCCGATTACCGAACTTGCAAAGAATGCGCGCTCTTCGTCGCTTGAAACACGAGAGCGGAAATCAATGTCATTGGTGCCAAGAGTTACACGAGCAAACTTGGAATAACCATATGCATCTTCAACGGTAGCGCGGCCACCAACTAGGACTGCGGCACGACCTGCAGTTAAACCTGCCGCTGCAGCTTCGAGCGCCTCTGGCCAAGAAGCCGGAACTAATTCACCTGCTGCATTACGAATTAGCGGTGTGGTGATGCGATCTTGCGCTGTTACATACTTAAACGCCCAACGACCTTTATCGCAATTCCACTCTTCGTTTACAGATGGATCTTCACCAGCTAAGCGACGGAGAGTTTTGCCACGACGAACGTCTGTGCGCATATCGCAACCTGATGCACAATGTTCGCAAGCAGATGGTGTTGATACTAAATCAAATGGGCGTGCGCGGAAACGATATGTCGCACCTGTTAGCGCACCTACTGGACAGATCTGAACTGTATTTCCAGAGAAATATGATTCAAATGGTTGCTCTTCGTAAATACCAACTTGCTGCAGCGCGCCACGTTGATTCAAAGTAATGAATCGATCGCCAGCAATTTGATCTGCAAAACGAGTACAGCGCGCACAAAGAACGCAACGTTCGCGATCTAAAAGAACTTGAGATGAAATATTGATTGGCTTTTCAAAGGTGCGCTTATAGCCAGTAAATCTTGATTCAGCATTTCCATTAGACATAGCCTGGTTTTGAAGCGGGCATTCGCCACCCTTGTCGCAAACTGGGCAATCAAGCGGGTGATTAACCAGCAAGAACTCCATGATGCCCTTCTGTGCTTTATCAGCAACCTCAGAAGTCAATTGAGTATTTACGATCATGCCTGGCTCTACTGGAATGGTGCAAGAAGCTTGTGGCTTAGGGAATTTACGACCATTGATTTCGATGTCCACTAAACATTGACGACAAGCTCCCACTGGATCTAGCAGAGGATGATCGCAGAAACGTGGAATTTGAATTCCAAGTTTCTCTGCAGCACGAATGACCAAAGTGCCTTTAGGAACCGAAACTTCGAATCCATCGATTACTAATGAAATCATTTCTACTGCTTCTACTGCCGGTTTTTCAGCTTGAGTTGTCATGCAAGTTCTCCCGCAAATAGAGTTGAAGCAACAGGGTCAAATGGGCAACCCTTGTTTGTAATGTGCGCAACGTATTCGTCACGGAAATATTTAATTGAAGAAGCAACCGGGCTGACTGCGCCATCTGCAAGAGCACAGAATGAACGACCCATGATGTTGTCGCAGAGATCGAGCAACTTATCTAGCTCTGCAACATCTGCCTTACCAGTTTCGATGTCCTTCATTGATTGGACTAACCACCAAGTACCTTCGCGGCAAGGTGTGCACTTTCCGCAAGATTCATGTTTGTAAAACTCAACCCAACGAAGTACTGCGCGAACTACGCAAGTAGTCTCGTCAAAAATTTGAAGTGCTTTTGTGCCAAGCATCGAACCAGCTGCGCCAACACCTTCGTAATCAAGTGGCACATCTAAGTGTTCGTCAGTGAACATCGGTGTTGATGATCCACCAGGTGTCCAGAACTTCAATTTATGTCCAGCACGCATTCCGCCAGACATATCAAGAAGTTGACGCAGAGTAATTCCAAGTGGCGCTTCAAACTGCCCTGGATTTGCAACGTGGCCTGAAAGTGAATAAAGAGTCATGCCCTTTGATTTTTCGGTTCCGAATTGCTGATACCAATCTGCACCATTTGCCACAATTGCTGGAACTGCCGAGATTGATTCCACGTTATTAACCACAGTTGGGCGCGCATAAAGGCCAGCAATAGCTGGAAATGGCGGACGAAGACGTGGTTGGCCGCGGAAACCTTCGAGCGAATCTAGAAGTGCAGTTTCCTCGCCGCAGATATAAGCACCTGCACCAATATGAAGAGTTAGTTCTAGATCATTTCCGGTTCCGAAAATATTTTTACCTAAGTATCCAGCCTTGTATGCATCTGCAATTGCTGCATTAACGCGACGTGCAACGTGTGCCACTTCTCCACGCAGATAAACGAATGCATGCTTCGCACGAATAGCATAAGAAGCAATAATCATTCCTTCGATAAGTACGTGTGGATTTGCCATAAGTAGTGGCATGTCCTTACAAGTTCCTGGCTCTGATTCATCAGCATTTACAACTAAGTAATGTTCTTTGCCATCATTCTGTGGAATAAATCCCCACTTCATACCAGTTGGGAAACCAGCACCACCGCGTCCACGTAATCCAGAATCTTTTACTAATTGAATTACTGCATCTGCTTCCATAGCCAAAGCTTTCTTTGCAGCTTCATAACCACCATGACGCTTGTAACCATCGATTGTGAATGAATCGCTTTCATCCCAGTGAGCAGATAAAACTGGCTTTAACATTATTTGCCCTCCTTGCTTAATTTCAGACCGAGCAAAGTTGCTTCACCTGCGGATACACCTTCGTTTGCTAATCCATCATCAAGACCTGCAAGTACCCGTGAGTTCTCTTTGAATGTTGGAAGTTTCTTTGGGCCACGTGTTGGTGCTGGAGGATTTCCGTTGCGTGCACCATCAACTAAATCTTTGGTTTTCTGAGGAGTCATATTGTCGTAGAACTCCCAGTTGGCCATAACTACTGGCGCATAGTCACAAGCTGCATTGCACTCAATACGTTCGAGTGAAACTTTTCCATCTGCAGTAACTTCGTGGTTACCAATTCCAAGATGTTCGGAAACGCTCTCCCAAATCGCATCACCACCCATAACTGCGCAAAGCGTGTTGATGCAGACACCTACGTGATATTCGCCTGCTGGGTGCTTTAAATACTGGGTATAGAAGGTGGAAACCGCAGTTACTTCTGCGCTTTCAATCTCCAGTTTGGCAGCAATCATTTCGATGCCCTCATTGGTTACATAACCAGCCTTTGATTGCACAAAGTGAAGTAACGGCATGATTGCAGAGCGCTTACGTGGGTAACGAGAAACAATTGAATCAATTACTGAATAATCAGAATCAGAGAACATTTCGATTGCCATTAGCGATCAACACCTCCCATAACTGGATCGATTGATGCAACTGCACCGATGATGTCTGCGACCATTGAGCCTTCACACATCGCTGATGTTGATTGCAAATTATTAAAAGATGGTTCGCGGAAGTGCACGCGATACGGACGAGTTCCGCCATCAGAAACTACATATGCGCCGAGTTCGCCACGTGGTGATTCGACTGCTGCATAAGCTTGACCTGCTGGAACGCGGAAACCTTCGGTTACCAACTTAAAGTGATGAATTAAAGATTCCATTGAGGTGCCCATGATTTCGCGGATATGGTTTAGTGAATTACCCATTCCATCTGCACCAAGTGCAAGTTGTGCTGGCCAGGCAATCTTTTTATCTGCAACCATTACTGGAGCGCCATCAAGTTTGTCTAACTTATCGCAAGCTTGTTCGATGATGCGAAGTGATTGTTCTAATTCGTTTACACGAACTAAGAAGCGACCGTAAACATCTGCAGTATCAGCAGTAACCACATCGAAGTCGTAATTTTCATAACCGCAATAAGGTTGAGTTTTACGAAGATCCCATGGCAAACCTGCAGAGCGAAGAATCGGTCCAGTAACACCAAGAGTGGTGCAACCAGCTAAATCTAAATAGCCAATACCTTCGGTGCGCTTCATCCAGATGGTATTTCCGACAAGTAAGTCCGAGTTATCTTTTAGATGAATACGAAGATCTTTAACTAAATCGCGAATATATTGCACGGTACCAGCAGGCAGATCTTGTTGAACTCCGCCTGGACGGATGTATGCCATATTCATGCGAAGACCAGTGATGCGCTCGAAGGTAGAGAGCACCTTTTCACGCTCACGGAATGCATTGAACATTGGCGCCATTGCGCCTAATTCGAGTGCACCAGTGCCTAGCGCAACCATGTGAGATGAGATGCGATTTAGTTCCATCATTAGCACGCGGATCACCGATGCGCGCTCTGGAATTTGATCGGTAATGTTGAGAAGTTTTTCTACACCTAAGCAATAAGCAGCTTCATTAAATAGTGGCGACAGGTAATCCATACGAGTCACAAATGTGGTTGCTTGAGTCCAAGTACGAAATTCGGTGTTCTTTTCGATACCGGTGTGGAGGTAACCAATTCCGCAACGAATTTCCGAAACGGTTTCACCCTCTAGTTCTAGAACTAGACGAAGCACTCCGTGAGTTGATGGGTGCTGTGGTCCCATGTTGACGACAATCTTTTCGTCTTTCTGTGAACCAATTTCAGCAGTTAATTCACTCCAGTCGCCACCAGTTACTGAGTAAACGGTACCTTCGGTGGTTTCGCGTGATGATGCATAAGGATCAGTAGTGTCGAAAGTTGTCATTTAGTTGTACGCCCTTCGATTATCTGGTGCCGGTGTTGAAGCGCCTTTATATTCAACATTAATTCCGTTCAGCGCATAATCCTTACGCTGCGGGAAACCTTGCCAATCATCTGGCATCAAAATGCGAGTCAGCGCAGGATGTCCATCAAAAATAATTCCGAACATGTCAAAAGTTTCGCGCTCATGCCAATTGTTTCCGGCCCAAACTTCTACTACTGATGGAATGTGTGGATCCGAATCTGGACAAGCAACTTCTAGACGAATGCGTCGATTATTTGTAATCGAAAGCAATGGATAGACCGCATGAAGTTCGCGACCTGTTTCGTTTGGATAGTGCACTCCATTAACTCCCATGCACATTTCAAATAGCAATTTGTCGCGAAGCACATATGCAACTTCAACTATTTTTTCGCGCTTAACGTGAAGTGTTAATTCGCCGCGATCAACGACCACTTTTTCAATCGCATCCGCAAACTCAGGGTATGCACGTTCTAAATCATCAGCTACTTCATCAAAATAACTGCCGTATGGACGCTCTGAAGAACCTGGAGTTACTTGAATACGTTCTAAACCGCTATATCCAGAGGTGTCTCCGGTGCCCGAAACTCCGAACATTCCTTTAACTTCACTCATGCTAAAAGCCCCTTCTGCGCATGAGTTGGAATAGCTGCCATCGCTGCTGCTTCAACTTCGCGGATAACTTGTTCGCGATTAACGCCCAACTTGCTCTCTGAAATCTTTTCGTGCAACTTCAAAATTGCATCGAGTAACATTTCTGGGCGTGGAGGGCAACCTGGTAGATAAATATCAACTGGAACCACGTGATCTACGCCTTGCACAATTGCATAATTATTAAACATGCCGCCTGATGAAGCGCATGCGCCCATCGCGATTACCCATTTTGGATTTGGCATTTGATCATAAATCTGTCGAAGTACTGGCGCCATTTTGTTTGAAAGACGACCAGCGACAATCATCAAATCGGCTTGGCGAGGAGTTGCCGAGAAACGCTCCATACCAAAACGAGAGATGTCATATTTAGCAGCGGAACCCACTGCCATCATTTCAATTGCACAACATGCAAGACCGAAAGTTGCAGGCCAGACCGAAGACTTGCGCATGTAATCCGCAAGATTCTCAACGGTTGTTAGTAAAAAGCCTGAAGGTAATTTTTCTTCTAAGCCCACTGAGTCCTCATTTCAAATCCCATTCTTAATCCCACTCAAGTCCGCCACGTCGCCACACATATGCATATGCAACAAAGACCGTGCCAATAAAGAGAATCATTTCTACAAGTCCAAACAGACCTAATTGATCAAAGGTGACCGCCCATGGATACAAGAAGACGATTTCGATATCGAAAATGATGAAGAGCATCGCGGTTAAGAAGTACTTAACTGGGAAGCGTCCACCTTCGGCAGCTTGTGGTGAGGGTTCAATTCCGCACTCGTATGGATCTAACTTTGCGCGGTTATATCTCTTCGGTCCGGTGATGGCTGCGATGGCTACTGAGAAGACTGCGAAGCCCAAACCGATGGCACCGATGACCAGAATTGGTACGTATGGATTCACGCTGGAAGTCTAAGCGTGGTTCGAAGATAGGCGAAACTAAAGAGGCGCGCTGGCGCTGTGAACTGAAACAATTCCAAAGGTGAGGTTCTTCCAGCGGGCCTCGACCCAGCCGGCGGCCTCAATTCGGGCTGCGAGCGCGCTCTGATTTGGCCATGCCCGGATCGATTCGGCCAGGTAGACATAGGCATCTGGATTGGAGCTGGTCCATTTAGCTATCAATGGCAGCGCCTTCATCAGGTAGTTCATGTAAAGAGTCCGAAATGGCTTCCAAGTAGGTTGGCTAAATTCGCAGACCACCAAGCGACCACCAGGCTTGGTCACTTTAAGCATCTCTTTTAACGCCTTATCAAAATCAACGGTATTTCGAAGTCCGAAAGAGATCGTAACTACATCAAAGCGTTTCGAGTCGAATGGCAGATTTAAGGCATCTGCTTTGGTAAATGGCAGGTGTGGATGGCGCTTGCGCCCTGCTTCTAGCATTCCTTCGGAGAAATCCGCCGGAATCACCTTTGCTCCTGCTTGCGCTAATGGAACAGATGATGAACCAGTGCCGGCAGCTAAATCTAAAATCTCCATACCTGGTTTTGGCGAAATAATTTCGGTGGTCTTACGTCGCCAAGATTTAGTCTGACCCAAACTTAAAAGATCATTAACTAAGTCATAGCGCTTTGCAACGCCATCAAACATCGCTGCAACTTCATCTGGATTTTTATCCATATTTGCGCGGGACATACGCCGTATTCTGCCTCATTTATCGCTAGATATACACTCGAGATACACTCTGAAAATGTCTTCGATGACCTTGACCAGTACCTTAACCAGTAAGGTGCTTCCGCGTACCTCCGTCATTAGCAATGCGCTCCTCATTACAGGTGGTGCGCTCTTCTTGGGGCTGCTTGCACAAGTTGTGATTCCAGTACCTGGTTCGCCGGTTCCCGTAACTGGCCAGACACTTGGAGTTCTATTACTCGCAACTGCATATGGTGCAAATCTGGGCGCAGCTACCTTTGCACTTTATTTATTAATTGGTTTTGCTGGTGCGCCAGTTTTTGCACAGAGTGGCCACGGAATTGAACGCCTACTAGGACCAACTGGTGGATATTTAGTAGGAATGCTTCTGGCTTCTTGGGTGCTCGGCTTCTTAGCTGGGCGCAAATGGGATCAAAAATTATTTAGCGCCCTCGGCACTATGTTTATTGGCAATTTAATCATCTTTACCTTTGGGCTTATCTGGTTGCAGCAATACACAGGAAAAGATTGGGCTTGGACCTTTAGCGCTGGCTTAACTCCTTTTATTTTCGGTGAGTTGCTAAAGATTGCAATTGCTGGCGCCATTCTTCCTGCCTTATGGAAGGTAGTTGGTCGAGCAAATTAGTACCGTTGTAAATACCGCCAGATTAGGTGCGCATCTTCCTCTACTAGAACTGCTACCTGATCAAAATCCTTATACCTGGGTAAGAAATGGTGAAGGTTTAGTTGGCTGGGGAATTTACGCATCAACAAAAGTTAAGGGTGCTAATCGCTTTGAAGATGCACGTAAATGGTGGCATCAACACTTAGATTCATTTCATATCAATAATGATGTGCTTGGGCCTGGCACTGGTCCAGTTTTGTTTACTTCATTCTCTTTTGATGAGAACGAGGAGAGCGAATTAGTAATTCCGAAAGTTGTCGTAGGTAAGCGCAACCAATCGACTTGGATAACTTGGATTGGCAATGAAGCACAACCAAAATTATTGACACGTTCCGAAGCGAATCCAATTCCAAAAATATCTTGGCGCCAGAGCGATGTAGATAATTGGAGAGAGAAAGTTCTAACTGCGGTAACTGAAATCCAAGAGGATTCTTTGGATAAGGTCGTATTGGCGCGTGAAATTGTGGCAGATGCTGATGGTGATGTTGATCCAAGATCAGTACTTCGAAATTTAGCCAAGGAATATCCAGGTACTTGGGTCTATTCAAATAGCGGTTTGATTGGCGCAACTCCAGAGCTATTAATTCGCTTAAATAATGCGATGGTGGTTTCGCGAGTCCTTGCCGGAACTATCAGTAAAACGGGAGATGATGATAAAGATTTAGCTTTAGCTGCCTCCCTTGCTAGATCCTCAAAAGATCTTGAAGAGCACGAATATGCAGTTAGATCTGTAGCGGATGCGCTTTCACCATTTTGTTCGTCCACAAATGTTCCTGATTCCCCATTTGTGCTGCACCTTTCAAATGTGATGCATCTAGCTACCGATGTGACAGGCGCAATTAAAGAGAGCCATAAAGTTGTCGATATCTTCGCAATTCTCACTAAATTGCACCCGTCTGCAGCTGTATGCGGCACTCCAACTGCGCAAGCTGCGACTTTAATTAAAAGAATCGAAGGAATTAATCGCCGTCGTTATGCCGGTCCAATTGGTTGGATAGATGCCAAAGGTGAAGGTGAACAAGGAATTGCACTTCGTTGTGGTTTCATCGATGGAAAAGAAATACATGCCTTTGCAGGTTGTGGCATTGTGGCTGGTTCAGATGCAGCTCGTGAAGTTGCAGAGAGCCAAGCAAAATTCTTACCGATAATTAACGCGTTGCGCTAACTCTTTTATCAATTTCGCATTTGCTTCGCGATCAGGCATCTGCAAAATTGCAATTTCAAATCGAGTCGGTGCGCTCATGAAATCTGAGAGCGCATTTAGATCTCTAACTTCAGTAACCGGAATATCAAAAGCTGAAGCAAGCTTCACCAAATTGCGGCCGTGCGGAGTTCCGAATATCTTCTCAAATCCAGTTACTCCAGCTTGTGGCAGAGTTGAAAAAATTCCGCCGCCATCGTTATTTACAACTATCAACTTCAATTTGAGCGCTTCTTGGTTAACTAAAGCCGTTAAATCATGTAGAAATGCCAAATCACCAACTACTGCATAGGTAGCCTCACGTTTGGCCGCGATACCTATAGCAGTAGATAAATTGCCATCAATTCCAGCTAAACCGCGATTGGCAAAGACTTCTACCCCAGCTCTTGGAGCTGCAAAGCTCTCGAAATCTCGGATCGGTCTTGATGAAGAGATATATAAAGTAGCTCCGTTAGGTAACTTTGCTGCAATGCATTGCGCTACCGCTGGCTCGCACCATTGATCAATCTTGATTAATTCACTGGTTAGCTGCCATTTCTCAGCGTTACCAACTATCTGAGGAACTTGGTCAAAAATCTTGGTAGCGCTGCGCTTTGGATCAACTTTTGCAGCCCGTGGATCTATTACAAATACTTCTCTTGCTTTAGCTATTAAAGCATTGGTACTTCTAGATAAAGTGGTCCGACCAACCACAACTACCCAATCAATCTCTAGCTTTGAACTAAAAAGCGAAGCATGAGCAACTGCATTTGGATATGAAAGAGGATTCTCTGCAATTAGCGGAACTCCAAGTTGATTTACAAAATCTGTAACATCAATTCCATCATGTCCAGCAATTACTATGCCCTTACCGCTTGGCACCTCAAATTTCTCTGCATCACTCTTGGTCTGAATTAACTTTTTCGAAGATAAATTAATTAACCAATCGCTTTTATCTTCCGACAAAAGTGGTTCATCAAATTCTAAATTAATATGGGTTGGTCCGGTTTTATGTAATTCATATTTTTCTCCGCTAAAGAAACGGCCACAATTAAATAGATGAACTTGATTAGTTGTCTGATTTGCACCTGTTTGACGAAGCCTCTCAGGTCGATCTGCGCTGAGCACAATTAAAGGTAAATCACTATGAAAGGCTTCTAGAAATGCTGGATAATAATTTGCTACCGCAGTCCCGCTAGTACAGATCACAACTGCGGGACGTTTGCTCGCTTTAGTAATTCCTAGCGCGAAGAATGCGGCAGTACGTTCGTCGATCCGTATGTGAAGCTCAATTAAGCCTCGTGCTTCTGCTTCGTAAAGTGCAATCGAAAGTGGCGCATTTCTAGATCCCGGACTCAGCACAAAATCAGTAATTCCGTGCTCTATTAAGTCACGGATTACTTTGCGCGCTAATTCCGTGCTTGCCATACTTCAAAACTATCGCGAATTCGTCTTTGCCACCAAGTGATGCGCTCAGGAGCCGCTTGATAATTCAGCATGCCGCTTGGAACCACGTTACTTAGCTTCATGCGTCCTTCAATTATTGGCAGGTCCGCCACATCGTTAGCAAGTAACTTTCCAGTTCCTAAACCGCAGGCGTAATTTAATTCAGGTAATGATGCCGCAAGTTTTAACCCATGGGAAATGCCAACCGCAGATTCCAAAGCGCTAGATACCACAACTGGTAATTTGTGATGAGCAGCGATCTCTTTGGCGCGTTTAATGCCACCTAGCGGAGAAACTTTAAGCATCAAGATATCTACCGCACCATTTAAATCTAACTTAAAAGGATCAGCAGCTTTTCGAATTACTTCATCCCCTACCACTGGAATTGGAAGATTTAATTCTTTTAGCTCTTCAATAGTTGCGACCGGTTGTTCGATGTATTCAATCTTTTCAATTCCAATCCGATCAATTATCTGTGCAACAGCTTGCTCTGCCTCTTTGACGCTCCAGCCACCATTTACATCGAGTCTTATTTTTAGTTTCGAATTTACTTCAAGTGCATTTTCAATTCGAGCAATGTCATGAGCCAAATCTCCACCAACTTTTATTTTTACAACTTTAGCTCCGGGATACCAACTCAAAATATTTTCTATATCAATCTTGGTATCTACTGATGGCAAAGTTGCGTTGACTTCAATTTCATTGCGATGAGTAAGTGGTAAATCACCAAAAGCAGCTTCAATTCCTGCAGCTAACCAATAGGCTGCTTCTTCCTTTTCGTACTCTAAAAAAGGTGAGAATTCTCCCCAGCCATTTGGGCCTTGAAATAGCGCAACTTCGCGTTTAGTTACCGATCGAAAATTTGTGCGCGTCGGCAGAGTGAGCACTTGCAATGTTGCAAGTATTTCGTTGAGCATTACGGACGCTTTGGGTACTTACCGAAGTCAGGCTTGCGCTTCTCTTTATATGCATCGCGACCTTCTTGGCCCTCTTCGGTCATATAAAAGAGCAGCGTTGCATCGCCAGCCAATTGCTGAACGCCTGCTAGGCCGTCATCAGCTGCATTTAAACCAGCTTTAAGTAAACGAAGTGCTAGTGGAGAATTTTGTAGCATCTCACGCGCCCATTGCACTGTCTCTGCTTCTAGTTCCTTAACTGGCACCACTGTGTTTACTAGTCCCATATCCAAAGCTTCTTTAGCATCATAAGAACGAGTTAAGAACCAAATTTCACGCGCCTTCTTCTGGCCAACATGACGTGCAAGTAAACCTGCGCCATACCCGCCATCAAAAGATCCAACCATTGGTCCGGTCTGCCCAAACTTTGCATTCTCTGCTGCGATTGTTAAATCGCAGACCACATGCAAAACATGTCCGCCACCGATAGCCCAACCAGCAACCATTGCAATTACTGGCTTTGGCATTCTGCGAATCTGGATCTGTAAATCTAAAACATTTAGTCGGCCAATACCTTTAGAGCCAACTGCATCGTCACCGATGTAGCCGTCATCGCCGCGAACACTGATATCGCCACCAGAACAGAATGCTTCGTCACCAGCACCAGTAAAGATCACCACGCCAATTTGCTCATCATCACGAGCTAAATCAAAAGCTTCCTTTAATTCAATAATGGTCTGCGGGCGAAATGCATTGCGCACTTGAGGACGATTGATCGTGATTTTGGCGATGCCTTCGGCAGTTTCATAAACGATATCTTCGAAATTATGCGAAGTACCTACATTTACCCACTTAGGAATATCGCGACTCGGGAACTCACGCTTGATTGGCTTGCTCATGCGCCTTAGCCTACGGGGGTCATGGAAAACAAGGCAAAGTCAGGCGTATTCAAATACCAGCATTCGTGGTCGACTGCACAAACTTTAGAAAATTTGGTCGATGCGCTGCGCAATAGTTGGGATATTTCTATATCTACTAGTGGCTCAACTGGAGCGCCGAAAGAGATTTTTCTGCCAGCTAGCGCCATGATTTATAGCGCTCGTAACGCTAATGAATATCTGGGTGCAAAACCTGGTGATCGATGGTCTTTATTACTATCCCCAGAACATACTGCAGGATTAAATGTATTGATCAGATCTATTGAACTTGGAACAACTCCTGTTACTCAGAATGAACAAGCTGATTTCACCGCAATTGTTCCTACACAATTGTTTCGCGCGCTAAATGGTGATTCGCAATTGCTTAAACATTTACAAGGTTGCAAAGCAGTTTTAGTCGGTGGTGCCCACGCAGATGCAACCCTGTTAAGCGATGCCAAAGCTAAAGGAATTAATTGCATTACCACTTATGGAATGACCGAAACTTCTGGTGGATGCGTTTACGACGGCACTCCATTACCTGGTGTAGAAATTCGAATTGGTGAAACCATTGAAATTAAAGGCCCAATATTGGCGCGCGTCGAACTAAAAGATGGATTTTTTGTCACAAGTGATTTAGGCAAAATTGAAAATGGAAAATTGATTGTGCTCGGACGCGCAGATGATGTAATTAATAGCGGTGGCAAAAAAGTCTCACTAAGCAAAGTTGAAATGGCGCTAGGTGAAGATTTCGCTGCGTTTGGAATTGAGAATTCCGAGTGGGGCGCCTCATTAAACATTGCAACCACCAGCCAAGCTAGTGATGATGAAATTCAATTAGTGCTCTCAGTTAAATTTGGAGTCAAAGCAGCCAACATTTATAGAGTCTCAGAAATACCAAGGACGGCATTAGAGAAGATAGATCGCCAAGCGCTTGGTAAGTTAGCCAAATGAATCAGCCTGGAAATAGATGGATTATTGGAGCAAGAACCAAAACCCTTCCTGCAGCAATCGCGCCAGTTCTAGTAGCCGTAGCTATTGCATATCCTGAATTCAATTTAGTAAATGCACTCCTTGCGCTAACTGTTGGATTGGCGCTTCAAATTGCAGTTAATTATGCAAATGATTACTCCGATGGTGTTAAAGGCACCGATGAAGAGCGAATTGGCCCAACTCGATTAGTAGCTAGTGGTTTAGCAAGTGCAGCTGAAGTTAAACAAGCCGCTTTCGTAGCATTCGGTATTGGTGCGATTGCTGGACTTTATCTAGCAACTCGAACTTCTTATTGGTTCATCGCAATTGGGTTAGCAGCAATTATCTCTGCCTGGCGATATACCGGGGGTAAAAATCCATATGGATATCGCGGACAAGGTGAGATTTATGTTTTTATCTTCTTCGGGCTAGTTGCGACGCTGGGTACTTTTTACAGCCAGACTGGCCAAATCACAATTGAGGCCATCATGGTTGCGATCTCAAATGGCGCTGTGGCATGTGCATTGCTGGCTGTCAATAATATTCGCGACATCGAAGGCGACCGAAAAGCAGGCAAAGAGACCATGGCGGTACGCCTGGGCGATCTACGCGCCCGTCGCTTCTTTATGTTCTTAATCTTTATCGCTATCTTCACTGCTTTTACCGTCACAATATTGGCGGCTTTGGGAATATTTACGGCAATGAAATTGCTTAATGAGATAAAGTTTAGAAACGGCAAGGAGTTAATTGAGGTGTTAGGTAAAACTGGCAAATTTCAATTAACACTTTGCGCGCTAATTTCAATCGGAACTTTGGTGAATATCTAATGCTTAGATTTATTTTTATTTACATCTTGCCTATCGCGCTAGCAATTTATGCCATTGCAGATATTTCACGTACCGATGAGTCCAATATTAAATTGATGCCTAAATGGGGATGGATCCTGGTTTCGCTATTAGTTACCTACGTTGGTCCAATTGCTTGGATTATTGCCGGTAAAAATAGATATCGTAAACCGCCAAAAGGCAGAGGACCAAAAGGTCCAGACGATGATCCCGATTTCTTGCGCGGTTTATAAACCGGAGTAGGTGTGCTTACCGGTTCCCCAAATATTTACATAAACATAATTGAAGATAAAGGTTGAACCTGCAATTAGGCAGAGCCAAGCTGCTTTACGGCCACGCCACCCAACAGTTACGCGGGCGTGCAGATAAGCGGCATAGGCAACCCAAGTAATAAAAGCCCAAGTCTCTTTTGGATCCCAGCCCCAGTAACGACCCCAGGCATGCTCTGCCCAGATCGCACCTGCGATTACCGAGAAAGTCCAAAGTGGAAATACAAAGGCCACTAGGCGATAAGCAAGTTGATCCAAAGTTTCTAAATCAGGCAAGCGCTTCGCCCAAGGATTGCGACCACCGCGCTTTTCAATTGAATCTAACCATAGGTACATTCCAGAAATTACGTTAGCTAAGAAGAATACACCGCCAGAGATAATTGCAGCTGAAACGTGAATTACTAACCAAGTTGATTTAAGTGCAGGGACCAACGGTGCGCTTGGACGATAAAGAATTGTGACCGCAGTACCTAGTACCAACAAAATAAAAATGGAGATTGGCAAACCCAGCCAACGCAGATCGTATTTACGAAGTGTCAACAAATAAGCTGCGCTAAATGCAAATGCACCAGTAATGGAGAATTCATACATATTGCTCCAAGGCACTCGACTCGCAGAGATGCCACGAGCAACAACTCCACCAAATAAAAGTAGTGTTGCCAGGATCATAAATGCTGTTGCGATACGTGCAATTTTTTCAGTCTTCGCATAATCCAAAGTCTTTGTTAATAAATTACCTTCAGCCTTTTCCGAAACTTCAGGGCTACGAACAGACATTGCAGTCTCATATGCGTGAGCCAAGAAGGCTAATGTGTAAACCACCATGCTTGAATAGACCAGATAATTTGAAAGGTAAGCCCAATTCTTGGCGTTCAATTTAACTCCTTTACAATTTCTGCAATCTCTTTATCCAAACCAGGCGCTGCATTCTTTGCTAAGCCTGCAATTTCTAAAGACTCTCCCTTTCGTCGAATCCAGATTCGACGATGACGGGTAAATAACGAGGCTAATAATCCTAGAATCGCCAGAATTCCACCAATTAGCGCAATCTGTTTTCCTGGATCTCGAACGATATTCAAGTTAACCCAAGGCACATATCCTTCAAAAGTGATTGAGCCAACTTCAAAATCGTAGTTTTCTCCCACTCTGAGCGCTTTGAGACCTACTTGTTCCATCTTTTCCGTATTTAATTTATAAACTGACTGCGGAATTCCATCATCAACTTGTAAATCACCAATGTAAACGCCTAAATACAGCATAGGTGCCAGAGCCTCGGGAAAGCTGCTTCTAGCCGGCATCCCTTCGCTCTGCTCTGCAGTTGGAAAAAATGTTGCCACAAACCCAATTTGCGGTGAAGTATCTGGAACTTTAATTGCACCTGTTGAAGTTAAATTTGCATCTTGTGGCAAGAGTGGAACTGCTCCTTGAAAAACCACTCTCCCATAATTATCCCTAACAGTAACTAATGGTGAATAACCATTAGCTTGTAAGTACACAGAGGTAGAACCAAAATCTAATGGCGCATTAACTTTTATAGTTTTCTTGACGGGCTTACCATCTAATCCGTCAGCAACAGTGACATAAAGAGTGTAATCCTCTGGTGCATTGGTTACCGGATTATATTTTGCTTCAAAGTTCTCAGCTTTGATTATAAATGGTGGAAGCGATTTATCAGAGAACAATTTTCCATAATTAATTGAGTCGTAGTTTGTAGGAATATTGGTAAAACGTTCTCCAATATTTACAATCGAATCGCCACGCATTCCAAAGAGCGAACCTAGACTTACACCAATCAAAATTAAGATTAGAGATAGATGAAAGAGCACATTGCCAAACTCTCTTAAATAACCTTTCTCAGCGCTAATCCAATCGGCCTCTTGTCTTACTCTGAAACGTTTCCGTTTTAGATAATTCTCAGCAAATGTAATGTCACCCGTAAAGACTTGATAATGCTCCATCTTCTCTAATCTGCTTGGAGCGGCGGGAGGTTCTTTAAATAATGTTTTTGAGTGTTCGATGACTCTAGGAATTACGCAGCCAATGAGTGAGATAAATAGCAGAATATAAATCGCGCTAAACCAAGGAGAGCCATAAACATCAAACATCCATAGTTGATCTAAAAAGCGGGCTAGACCTGGATTATTTTGATAAAAATCTTGGACCGAAATTGGGCTTATGGTGCGCTGCGGAAGTAATGATCCTGGAATAGCTGCCAAGGCAGTTAATAGCAGGAGTATTAGTGCAGTTCGCATGCTGGTTAGTTGGCGCCATAGATATCTAAAACTGCCAGTTAACCCGAGTTGAATTTCGCTCATCATAAAAGTGGCTCAAATCCAGAGATAAAACCTCTAAGAGAATTCATTAGGGCATCCCAACTTCCGGAAATCTGTAACAAGCCAATAAAAATCAGAAAGAGGCCGCCGATAAAGGAGATGCGTTCGCCATTCTTTGCCAGAAATTTACGAACTGCATTCGACTTATCAATAAATAATCCGCTCAAAATAAACGGAGCTCCAAGTCCAAAGCAATAGGCAATCGCTAAAACTGAACCTCGTTCGGCGCTTGCACTCTCAATAGCCAGTGTTTGTACGGCCGCTAAAGCTGGCCCAATACATGGTGTCCAACCAAGTCCAAAGAGAAAACCTAAAACTGGCGCACTAATTAACCCGCTATCGGCAATTTTATTTAATTTATAAGAACGCATGAGGTTAATCCGTCCCATAAAAATTAGACCCATCAAGATGGTAAATACACCTAATATTCTGGTGATGCTATCCGCTCTTGCTGCTATTTGATTACCCAGACTTCCAAAAAGCGCACCGTAAGTTACAAATAGTGCGGTAAAGCCAAGTACAAATAGAAGAGAACCAATAAAAAGTCTTCCTCTATTTTTGGAGAATCCTGCTGCATACGAAAGATATCCAGGAACTAATGGAATTACACAAGGCGAGGCAAAAGAGATTAATCCCGCTATCGCCGCAATCGGCATTGCCAATAAGAGATTGCCAGAAAGCAAATAATTAACTAAGTCGTTCTTCATTCTTTATGCAACTTCTCGATCAAATCGCGTAGCGTTGAATAATTTGCTTCGCCGGAAATTCGTGCGGCTACACGCCCATCGCTATCAATCAAAATCGTGCTTGGGATGGCATTTGCGCTTAAAGTGCCTGCAAATTTAAGTAATACCGAATCATCTACCAAAGTTGGATAAGGCAGTTGGAAACGCTCTTGGAAAGCACGCGCTGCAACTACTGAGTCTCTAGTTAGTATCCCTAAGAAAACTACACCTTTATATTTCTTAGCTAATTCCACCAGAGTTGGAGCTTCTGCGCGACAAGGTGCGCACCAAGATGCCCAAACATTGATTACCACAATTCCACCGTGCGGTAATTCAAAATTCTCACCCTCGAGTGTTAATCCAGAAAAAGTTGGGCCCTCTTTACGATCTTTAGCTTCAATAAAAGTTACTGTGCCATTGCCAGATACAAAACTCTTGCTGGCAACTTGGCTTCCACCAGCGCAGGCGGTCAATGTGAGCGCTAATGACAAAAGCAGAGCTAACTTTTTCAAGGAAGTAAATGTCTCGCAGGTTCGGAGTAAGTTAAATTGGAAATCATTCCCTCGTCATCAAAGTGAATTGAGGTAACTGATGCCAAAGTACAGATTCGCTTTCTTGGATCGTGTAAGAATCTGCGTCCTTCAATTGCACTTCTTAAGATCCAAATTGGTAATTGGTGCGAAACTACAATCGCATCTTTACCGCTTGCAGCATCACGTGCTTCAAAGACTGCTGCCAACATTCGATTGACTTGATCTACATAAGGTTCGCCCCATGATGGTTTCCATGGATTCCAAAGTTTTGGCCAAGCAGATGGCTGGCGAAGCACTCCATCACCAACTCCAAATGGTTTACCTTCAAAGACATTTGCAGCTTCAATTAAACGTTCGTCGGTTTTAATTTGCAGTCCATGCGCATCAGCCATTGGTTTTGCAGTCTGTTGCGCGCGTTCAAGTGGCGAAGCATGTACTACGCCAATATTTAATGGCTTCGCCCATTCACCCAAAGTTTTGGCCATCTCTTCACCGCGCTTAGAGAGAAACCACCCGCTCTGTCGCCCGTAGAGAATTTTGTTGGGATTCTCTACCTCGCCATGCCTTACTACATGCACAGAAGTCATGGGGAAAGCATAAAGCGTTTATGGTTCACTCATGGCCGCCAGAAGCGCTGCATTCTTTGACCTCGATAACACGATGGTCCGTGGCTCGACCCTATATTTCCTCGGCCGTGCAATGTATCAACGTGGTTTTTTTACCAAAGCCGATATTTCGAAATTTGTGGTTGCTAATGTGAGATTTAGATTAACAGGAACGGAGAAACCTGAAGTGATCTCGCGTTTTCAAAAAGCAGCAACTGATTTCATCAGTGGTCACGATGTAAATGAAATTTACACAATTGCTCAATCTGTTTATGACGAATATGTTTCGCCTGCTTTGATTCAAGGAACTATAGATATTGCGAAACGACATCTTAAAGAAGGCGCTGAAGTTTGGTTAGTTACCGCAGCTCCAGAAGATATGGCCAAATTAATTGCAGATCGATTGGGATTTACTGGTGCACTTGGAACCAAAGTTGCAATCAAAGATGGAAAGTACTTAGGCCATTTAAATGGGAACATCTTGCACGGGGTAGAGAAAGCTAGGGCTGTTAGAGAGTTAGCGGCAGAACGAGGTTTCTCTCTAAATAATTGCCATGCTTACTCTGATAGCGCGAGTGATTTTCCACTACTGCAATCAGTCGGAACACCACATGCCATTAATCCGGATGCTAGATTGAGAATTAAAGCGTTGGCAGAGAAATGGGAAATTGTAGATTTTCGCCGATTCCGAAAGTTAAACCGCCTACTAGGGCCTACGGTCAGCCGATTTGTTGCGCTTGGAGCGCTGCTTACTCCGAGGTCGCGAGGAGATAAAAGAAGCGAGTAACATTGGCAGGTTATGTATCGCACCTTCGCCGATTATCTGCGCACACTCGATGATGCTGCGCTCGAGCGACTTTTTTCATTACGACCAGATTTAATCTCTCCGACTCCACCTGACTATGCGGCGCTTGCGGTACGCGCTAATAGTGGACCAAGTATTGCTCGTGTAATTGACTCTCTAAATGCCTTTGAAATACAAGTTCTTGAAGCGATGATGGTTTTGGAGGAGCCCATAAAGTTAAAAGAGCTCGAGAAAATCACGGATACTGCCGCAAGATTTTGTTATAAGAAATTTGAAGAACTAGGCATTGTTTATGAAGGAATAATTCCAACGCAAGTGCGCGAATCAATCGGCGCGGAACCGGCAGGTTTAGGTCCACGATCTTTGACTAAATTAGATTTAAAGAAATTAACTGATGCGCCAGATACTGCTAAGAAAGTTATGTCGGCGCTCTGTTGGGGCCCACCTCGCGGCAGCGTTGGAGATATAAAAAATCCTGGACCTGGCATTGCTTGGTTGCTAGAGCGACATTTTGTAGTGCCCCTTGATCAACGACATGTTGTAATGCCGGCTGAAGTTGCAATTTATCTAAGAGGTGGCAAAGTACATAAGGAAATACTTTCAAATGCTCCCGCACTTGAAGGTAAGAAATATAACCAGAGCGATATTGATCGCGCAGCGATTGCAAACATTTCGAATGTGCTTCGCTGGTGTGAAGAGTTACTAAATTTCTGGGGCGAAACCGCACCAACGGCATTACGTGCGGGTGGCGTTGGTGTCAGAGATCTAAAAGATGTTGCCCAACATTTGGGTGTAACTGAAGGTTGCGCGGCATTTGTTGCAGAGCTCTGCTACTTATCTGGATTAGTTGCAATTGATGCTGATGAAACCATCGCTCCTACAAATTCATTTGATATCTGGCTAACTCAAGACTTCGAAACAAAATGGCGAAATTTGGTTTCCCTTTGGCTGATTACTTCAAGAGTCTCTGGATTAGTTGGCAGAAGTGAGCAGAAATTCTCTGCTTTAGGTCCTGAACTTGATCGAATTAGTGCGGCAAATATTCGTGCTCGAGTGCTGGAAGAGCTACGTAGCAATATTGAAATTTCGCCGACTCTAGGCTCATTTATTGAACGAATGAAGTGGTTAGCTCCTCTTCGCAGAGGCTCAAATCTTCGCGATGACTTAGTGAAGTGGACACTAGAAGAGTGTGAATGGCTAGGAATTACAGGGCTTGGAGCGCTATCTACATTTGGTGCGGGGCTTCTGGAAGGCGATGAAGATTTAGGTGTTAATGCTGCGCTACCTACTCCAATAGATTTCATCACCATTCAAAGTGATCAAACTGCAATTGCCCCTGGTCCACTACAACACGAATTAGCGGTCGAACTTAGCCAGATGGCAGATATCGAAAGCCGCGGCGCCGCAACCGTTTACCGCTTTACTGAAAGTTCTATTCGTCGTGGATTAGATCATGGGAAATCTAGCGCAGAAATCATTAAATTCTTGAGCAAGATTTCAAAAACTGCACTACCGCAACCTTTGGAATATTTAATTTCAGATACGGCTCGCAAACATGGCCAACTTCGCGTTGGTGCAATTCACTGCTATTTACGTTGTGAAGATCCATCGGTCTTAACTGAAATCATGTCTGACAAAAGAATTGATGTAGCGCTGCGCCAAATTGCTCCCACAGTGTTGGTATCTGATTTTGATATAGATGAAGTTTTAACTTTGCTTAGAAATAATGGTTACTTGCCAGCAGCAGAAAGCGCGCAAGGAATTCTTTTATCTGCACCACACAATAAACGCGTTAAGAATCGACCGAAGCCACCACGCATAGTTGGTGAAATTGAAGCGCCAACTAATGAAGCTATTACGGCAGCAATTAGAGCCATTAAAGTTGGTGAACAATCAACAGCCAAACAAACACAATTACGAAATAGTGGCGCAATTCCACGCACCACTGCCAATGAGACTCTTGATATTTTAAATAAACATTTAAATCGCACACTTTCAATTGGTTATGCCGACAACAATGGCGGGGTGTCGCATCGAATTATTGATCCGCAGCAAATATCAAACGGAATCTTGCTAGCGCGTGATCACGGTACTGGCGAGCTACAAAGCTTCAAAATCATACGTATTACAGGGGTGGCCCCGCTATGAGCAACCTTACTGGCAGAATTACCCCCATGTTGCAGGCGTTGGAATCTTTGGTTCGTTGCGAATCACCTTCTGAAGATTTAACTGCTTGTCGAAAAGTTCTAGAACTGGCAAATGAGATTGCCACCAAAGAGCTTGGCAGCGCTGCCGAAATTAAAGAGGTAAATGGTCGTCCAGTTTTTTGGTGGGGCGATAAAAACCCGAAAGTTGTACTGCTCTGTCACCTAGATACAGTTTGGCCAATTGGTTCGTTTAATCCAATCTGGCAGATTGATGGCGATGTACTTCGTGGGCCAGGAACTTTCGATATGAAAGTTGGTTTCGTGCAAGCGCTTTTTGCACTTAAAGATATTCAAGGATCAGTTGCGCTAATTGCCACCACTGATGAAGAAATTGGAAGTCATGCTTCACGTGATTTAATTAAAGAGGTTTCAAAAGGCGCTAGCGCAGTTTTAGTTTTAGAGGCTTCCCTTGATGGCAAAGTAAAAACTGGTCGCAAAGGCACTGCAATGTATGTAGTCAAAGCAATTGGTTTAGCAGCGCATGCCGGTCTCGAACCAGAGAAAGGAATCAATGCGACGGTAGAGATTGCTGCACAGATTCTTAAATTAAAGAGTTTAGAAAATAGTCAGCACGGAACTACAGTGGTTCCGACATTGCTAAAAGGTGGCACTACTTCAAATACCGTTCCTGCTGAAGCTACAATCGAAATCGATGCGCGATCCTTTAGCCAGAGCGATTTAGAGCGAGTGGATAGAGCGATTAAATCTTTGACACCTGAAACCGCAGGCGCCAAAATTGAAATCACTGGCGGATTAAATCGGCCAGTTCTAGAACCTGCTTCATGCAAAGAGTTATATGAAATCGCAGAGCAAGTAGCTAAAGAGATTGGTATTCCCCCACTGGGTAGCGCACTGGTAGGTGGCGCTAGCGATGGCAATTTTGCTGCGGCAGCTGGGGCTCGAGTATTAGATGGGCTGGGTGCCGTTGGCGGCGGAGCGCATGCAACTCACGAATGGGCAAGCGTAAAAGCAATTGCAGAGCGCACCCATTTCCTAAATGCATTTATCAAGGAGCTCTTAAAGTGAGTGATGGGCCGCTGATTGTTCAAAGCGATAAGACGCTATTACTTGATGTTGATCATCCAAATTCGACAGAATGTCGTCGCGCGATTGCTCCTTTCGCTGAATTGGAACGCTCACCGGAACATATTCATACTTATCGCTTAACAAATCTAGGGCTGTGGAATGCACGCGCTGCGGGCCATGATGCCGAGAATGTAATTGATACTTTAATTAAATATTCTCGTTATGCCGTTCCACATTCATTGTTATTAGATGTTGCCGAGACCATGTCTCGATATGGCAGATTGAGACTGGAATCAAATCCAATTCATGGTTTGGTGCTAGTTACAACTGATAGCGCAGTACTAGAAGAAGTTATTCGCGCAAAGAAAATTGCACCGCTACTTGGCGCTCGAATTGATAAAGAGACAGTGGCGGTACATCCATCACAGCGCGGTTCAATCAAACAACATTTGTTAAGACTGGGTTGGCCTGCAGAAGATTTCGCAGGCTATGTAGATGGCCAGGCACATCCAATCGATTTAAATCAAGATGGTTGGAATATCCGTCAATATCAAGAACATGCAGCAGAAGGATTCTGGCATGGTGGTAGCGGTGTGGTGGTACTTCCATGTGGCGCAGGTAAGACAATTGTTGGCGCGGCAGCAATGTCTCATGCCAAAGCCACAACTCTAATTTTGGTAACTAATACCGTAGCTGCGCGACAGTGGCGAGATGAATTGCTTCGTCGCACTACTCTTAATGAAGATGAAATTGGCGAATATAGTGGTGCCAAAAAGGAGATTCGCCCCGTAACAATTGCCACATACCAAGTGATGACCAAGAAGAAGAATGGTGTTTATGCCCATTTAGATCTCTTTGATTCATACGACTGGGGCCTAATCATTTACGACGAAGTTCATCTACTTCCTGCGCCGATTTTTCGCTTTACCGCTGATATCCAATCACGCCGTCGTTTAGGTCTAACTGCAACTTTGGTTCGCGAAGATGGCATGGAAGGAGAAGTCTTCTCCTTAATAGGCCCAAAGCGATTCGATGTGCCATGGAAAGAGATTGAATCTCAGGGCTATATCGCGCCAGCAGAATGTATTGAAATTAGAGCCACGCTCTCTGAAACTGAACGTTTGTCATATGCCACCGCTGAGGTCGAAGAGAAATATCGAATGTGTGCGACAACTGCTACCAAAACAAAAGTTGTCCAAGCTTTGGTTGAAAAGCATGCAGACGATCAAGTTTTAGTAATTGGCCAATACATCACGCAATTAGATGATTTGAGTGAGAAATTGGGAGTGCCGGTAATTAAAGGCGAGACTCCAATTAAGGAACGCGAGGAGCTATTCGCAGCTTTCCGAACCGGAGCATTGAAATGTTTAGTTGTTTCTAAAGTTGCAAACTTCTCGGTTGATTTGCCAGATGCCACCATTGCAATCCAAGTTAGTGGCGCCTTTGGAAGTAGGCAGGAAGAAGCGCAACGTTTAGGAAGAATCTTGCGACCTAAATCTGATGGCCGTGGCGCACGTTTTTATTCGGTAGTAAGTCGAGACACAGTTGATCAGGATTTTGCGCAGAATCGTCAACGCTTTTTAGCTGAACAAGGTTATAGCTACAAAATTATTGATGCTGACGATGTTTTTCAAGGAAAGATTTAAACTCAGCTAAATCCATTCGGAAATGTGAAAAATATTTTCCGTCAACATGTATTACCGGAATTAATTGGCCGTACAAATCTTCCAATTCTTTGTTATTGTCAATCAAAATCTCATTAACTTCGATATTTAACTGGTCTTTTATCGGAGCCAGCTGATTCACAACGATTTCACATAAATGGCAGCCGGTTCGACCATAGATAGTCACCGCTGAGCGCTTCATGGAGTTAAGTCTATTTGGTAGGTTTTAGGTATGAAGCGCCGGGGATTTGTCGCATTATTAGCCGCAATTTTGCTGGCTCCCCTTTTTGCGCCTCCTGCCAGTGCGCTGGTTAATCAAAGAGATTCCAAAGTCTGGGGCCACATTTTCGCTGGCACCACAACAGTTAAAACTTATAACGCCACCACATTTGGCGGCGCAAAACTTGAAGCTAAATCGAAGTTTGAAGTTACCTACAACAACTTTCCAGCCTGGGCGCAAAGTGAGATCCAAGCAGCAGTTGATGTTTGGTCAGCGAATTTTCAATCTAGCGTGCCAATTAAAGTAGAAGCAACTTGGGGCCGTTCACAAGTTTATGGATTACTTGGCAGCGCTCGTCCAGGAAGTTACTTTAATAATTTTGCTAATACTCCCGATGTAACGCTTTGGTATCCATCAGCGTTGGCAAATGCGCTAGCCGGGCGAGATTTGGATAAAAACAATCCCGAGATGGTAATTCAAGTCAATTCGGCAGCGCCTTGGAATACTCGCGGCGATGGAAAACCATCAGGCTCTGAGTATGACTTGCAATCTGTCTTTATCCACGAAATGGGACATGGTTTAGGTTTTTTATCCACCGACTCTTACGATCCATTCTTTGGATACGGTTCAATTGAACAACCAACTCCGTTTGATGCATATTTGCAACTTGAAGATGGCCGACGTCTAAGTGATCTTCCTTCGCCAAGCATTGAATTGGGCAAAGCATTGACAGGAACTTTACTTTGGTCAGGCGCAAAAGGAATTGCTGCTAACGGCGGAGTAAAACCAAAAATTTATACACCAAATAGATATGAAAATGGTTCTTCAGTATCACATGTAGATGAAGCTACATTTGCAAGCTCCGGAGAAAATTCACTTATGTCGCCCAGTCTCGATGCGGGCGAAACTTTCCGTCAACCGGGGACTTTGTTGTTAGCAATGATGGAAGATATGCGCATTAAACCGCCGGCAGGTATTGCTATTGGTATTCCAAGTCCAGTGCGAAATTTGCAGGTTTTAGTTGGTGACTCCAGCGCTATTGTCACTTTCGAACCACCGGTAAATGTTCGTAGCGCGCAAGTTTCTAGTTATTCAATAAAAAATACCAAAACTGGTCAGACGACTTTTGCCAATACCAGTCCATTTAAAATTTCTGGGCTGAAGAATGGCACTACTTATACTTTTAATGTTACTGCAATTAATAGTAACGGCACTTCCGAACCTGTAACTTCTGATCCAGTCACACCGATTGCTACCTGGAAGAGTTCAGTAATTGACAGCGCTAGCGATGCTAAATACTTAGCTTCAACTACCTTTAATAATCGTCCATTTATCGCATACATCAGTAGTAAAACCGGAACTTTACGCACCGCTACCTATGTAAACGGAGTTTGGAAGAAAGTCGTAATAGATGGCATGGGTGGTAGCGCTGGACGTACGAGCCATCGCTTAGGTGGCCATATCTCACTTTGCACCTCCGGAACTGGCGCCCGCCAAGAGGTGCACCTCTTCTATGGTGATGTAGTTGATAACGATTTAAGACATGCAACCATCACAAACACCGCACTTAGCTTCGAAGTTGTAGATGGAAATGCACCTTCGATTCAACCGTATGAACAGAGCGCTCGAGTCCGAACTGGAAGCGATGTTTCATACTCCAGTGCTTGCGTTGCTAGCACTACCACGCTGCAAGTTTTCTATCGCGATGAAAGCCAAGGCGTGCTATTAGGTGCAGTTAAAAAGGCTAATCGCTGGAGCTATGAATTAATTGATGGTGATCGCAAGAGTGATGGTCGCACCACTGGAGATGTAGCTTTTCATTTAGATGCAATTACAAGTGGTGCCACAACTTATTTAATTTATGATTCTGTTTTAGTTGTAAACCAACGCAAAGACGCAACTTCAGGTGAAATCAGATTGGCATCACGTGATGGCAGCGCCGCTAACTCTTGGATCTATCAGACTATAGATTCACCAAGTACCAGCGCATCCGTACTCGGCTATGACGTGGCTATTAATAAAGTAGGTGGTAAATTAACTGGAGCTTGGTTTGCTGCAACTGGCGCCTCTCTTCCAAATCCAAGTCAGGTGCGTACTCAAGTTATTGAGGGAAGCACTACCACTTACAGCACCGCAAAATTTGGTACGCCAAGTGCGCCGATAAATTTAAATGGTTCGACCGTGGTTATCTCTTGCCAAAAACGTCTCTGTGCAATCGATGCAATTACTAAGAAAGTTGCCTTAATCAGCGGATGGCAGGGCGAAGAGCCGATTCAAAATAGTTGGATTACTTTGAATGGTGTTCGTTATTTAGTTGCCGGTATTAATGGACAACTAGTTTCGCTAAAACCTTAAAAGTTAGGAATTATTTAGCGTTGCGACGCTGAATGCGGGTCTTCTTAAGAAGCTTCTTGTGCTTCTTCTTAGCCATACGCTTGCGACGCTTCTTGATAACGGAACCCATATATCTCCTTAGAGAGTCCTTACATTAGTGGCGAAAGATTAGCGCGTTTAGGCGCGATATAAAAAACCGCCCGAAAGCACGATCGGCCCCAGCGCGCTATTGGCTAAAAAGCCATTTAATTGTGTGGAATTTACGTAGCTGGCAGCTGTAATTACGCCTTTGGCATCGTAGGTCAAAACCAGGATTGCATTTTTCTTCTTCCAGGTAGGTATCGCCTTGATTGCGCCAGTTGAAACAAAAGCGCTGTAATGAATTTTGCCCGCGGTAGCAGTTAGCGCGCTACCAGTTGATGGGTATCTATCAGTCCAAGTAGGCACGAAATTGGTATTGAATTTCGTTACTGCTGCCAGTGTATTTACATTTCCGCCAAGCAGTAAAGCGTTGGAACTGCTTCGCCAAGCACGAGCTGCGCCGCTTTCTGTACTACGTTGAACGGAAGTTAACTTACCGTTTACGATTTTGGCCAAGAACCCATCCACTTTGCCGCGTAACGTAGTAGTCAATAATTTATCTGAACTCTGCCCTACTGCAATTACTCCACCATTACTAGTTCTGGTGATTGCATGTATTTGGGTATTCAGCTTTCCAATATAAGTTGGTGCCGCGTTCCAGTTTAAAACAAAACCTTTCGCGCCAGGATTTGCATGTGCGGTTCCGGCAACTGTAATCGATTTAGCATCCACAATAATTGCATTTGGAATTATCGCAGTTGGTAAAGTCATAGTTTGAGTATCAATTAATTTGCCAGTGCTATCAATTTTCCAATATATTAAATTGACTGGATCGCTCTTATTACTACTAACCGGATCTGAAACCACATTATCGGGATTTAAAACTCCAGCTACAGGAGGCAAAGTTCCGACAATTGGATTCGCACTTGCACCCACAATATAGAAATTGCCTGCCGCATCTGTTGTCGCTGCGCTAACAAAAGATTCCACGCCTGCGGTTAATTCGAGAGTTGGGCCATTAATTATCTGAATAAAGCCGTTTTTCTCTCGATTTCCGATTACTGCGATTTGTGAATTGTTGGACACGACTGTCGTTGCCATCGAATCTACTTGTGCAAGCTGCACCATTGCTTTCGCGGTAACCGCGGCATTTGCATTTGGTAACGCGCTAAAGAGCAGAAATAAAGCTAAAGCTAAACGTTTCAACTTAACTCAATCGAACGATCGCGGGCTGCTTTCATGGCCTTAGCTACTACTTGCTCTAGCTCACTACTGGTAAATGATTGCAACGCTGCGAACGTGGTTCCGTTTGGGCTAGTTACATTTTCACGAAGCGTACTTGCGCTCTTGCCAGATGTAGCAAGTAGCTCTGCGGCTCCAATTAATGTCTGCACCGTCAACTCCGTTGCTACCTCTGGCGATAAACCTAGCTCTACTGCGCCATTAACCATTGCCTCAACAAAGGCAAAGAAGTACGCAGGTCCTGAACCGCTAGTTGCAGTAACTGCATCTTGCAACTCTTCTTTGACTTCAACTGCGACTCCAGCAGCACTTAAGAAATCAACTACAAATTTCTTTTGATGTTCGCTCACGCCACTACCTAAGGAATATCCAGCAGCGCCTTTACCAACCAAAGTTGGAGTATTAGGCATCACTCGTACTACTGGGCAAACGCCAGAAAGTCCGGTAGTAATTGTTGAAATCTTTTTGCCAGCCGCGAAAGAGATAACCAGCGCGCCAGGTTTAACTTGACCATTAATTTCCGTCAACACTGAATCAAGATCCTGCGGTTTAGTAACCAGAAGCAGGACATCAGAGTTGCTTAAATCTGCACCAATCTTGATTGAATATTTTGCGACTAATTCAGCCGCGCGTTCGGCGCGCTTCTCGATTACCTGAATGTGATCAGCTGAGTGACCAGCTTTCAAGAGCGCAGCAATTAGCGCTTCGCCCATCACACCGGCTCCGATAACTGAAATTTGCATGGTCTTAATTTAGCGACAATTACCGATAGGCTCTTGCACTATGTCTGAGATTTCAGCGGGTTTCGCACGTGATTGGGTCGAATTCTTTGACCCTGAAGATAATGAACAAATTTTCAAATGTGATTTGACTTGGCTAACCTCAAATTGGAGCTGCGTATACGGCGATGGTTGCAAAGGTGTTTTCGCTGATCAACCAAATTCGGGTTGCTGCACTGAAGGTGCGATGTATACCGATGAAGCAGATGAGGCGCGAGTGCTCGAAGCTGCCAAAAGACTGACCCCTGAAATGTGGCAATTTTATGATGTGGCTCGAGATAGCAAAGGTCGTTTAGATATTTCAGAAGTTGATGAAGATAACGAACGTAAGACTCGAACCGTAAATAATTCTTGTATTTTTCTAAATCGCAAAGGTGAATTCCCTACCTTTGGATGTGTACTTCATCATTTAGCAGAAAAAGAAGGTTCGCATTTTCTAGATGTAAAACCGGATGTCTGCTGGCAGTTGCCACTTCGACGTTCTTTTGAAGTACGTGAACATGGCGAGCGCGAATATCAAGTTACAGTGATTGGTGAGTATGAGCGTTTAGTTTGGGGCGATGGCGGCGAAGATTTTGATTGGTATTGCACTAGCGATACCGATGCTCACGTTGGTAAGCAACCGGTTTATCTCTCTAATCAAGGTGAGCTAATTGCGCTCATGGGTCAACGTAACTACGACATCCTCAAAGAGATCTGCGATAAGCGCTATGCCGGGATGCAAGAAGCTAAGAAGAAAAACCTTCCGCTATTTGTAATCCAGCATCCAGCTTCCATCTAACACAGATTATTGTTCTCGCATATTAGCGAGGAACCCCTGCCTAATAACTGAAGTAATTAGGCTCGGACATCAAACGCCGTTGTATAACCGTTAATTGCTGGCTGACCACCTAAGTGGCAGTAAAGCACGCGCGAACCTTTAGGGAAATAACCCTCTTTTACCAAGTCAATTAACGCGGCAATTGATTTACCTTCATAAACCGGATCAGTAATCATGCCTTCTAAGCTGGCGGTTAATCGAATTGCTTCGATGGTGTGATCGCTTGCAACACCATAAATACCATCGTGCCAGCGATCAAGTAGCACAATCTCAGAATCATCAAGTTCGCGGCCTAATTCAATTAACTTTGCAGTTCGAGATGCAATGCGCTTGATTTGATCCCAGGTCTGCTGAACAGTTGCTGAGGCATCAATTCCGATTACATCGTGTGCACGATTTGAATGCGCAAAACCAGCAATCATTCCGCCTTGGCTAGAACCGGTAACTGAACAGACGATGGTCTTATCGAATTTAAAACCAAGTTCCTTCTCTTGATCTTCAACTTCAAAAGCCCAACCTGCAAAACCATGTCCACCTAATTCGTGATCACTTGCGCCCGCCGGAATTGGATATGGCTTACCGCCACGATCAATCACATCTTGAATTGCCTTTTCCCAGGATGCACGGAATCCAATATCAAAACCAGCTGGATCTAAACGAACTTCCGCTCCCATTACGCGCGACAATAAAATATTGCCGGTCTTTTCATAATTAACTTCGTCCCAATCAACCCAATGCTCTTGAACTAGCACTGCTTTCATTCCTAAGTGTGCAGCAGTCGCAGCAACCTGACGTGTGTGATTTGATTGCACGCCACCGATTGAAACTAAGGTGTCGCAACCTTTAGCGAGCGCATCTGCCGCTAAGTATTCGAGCTTACGTGTTTTATTGCCGCCATATGCGAGGCCAGAGTTAACATCTTCACGCTTGGCCCAAATCTCAACATCTCCGCCTAAATAATCAGTTAAGCGATCTAATCTGTGGATTGGCGACTTTCCGAATAGGAGATTTACCTTCGGGAACTTTTCTAATGCGGCTCTAGACATTGCGCGAGTCTATAGAGCGTCGCCGGTACGGACTAATCTTGGGCCATGGCAAAAGTTAAGCAGGATCCATTTCGTTGCGGCGAATGTGGATGGACCACCACCAAATGGGTTGGTCGCTGCGGCGAATGCCAGGCTTGGGGCTCCGTTGAAGAAGTTGGCGCTCCAAAGAAATTATCTTTAGTTGCAGGCCACGTAACTCAACCGGCAACACCAATCGGTGAAGTTGATTTATCTTCGGCAAAAGTGCGTCCCACAAAAATCGACGAATTAGATCGCGTATTAGGCGGCGGTATCGTTCCTGGCGCTGCAATTCTTTTAGCCGGAGAGCCAGGCGTTGGTAAATCCACTCTGCTTTTAACAGTTGCAGCACAAGTCGCTAACAACGGCGTGCATACACTTTATATCTCTGGCGAAGAGAGCGCTTCGCAAGTTCGTCTTCGCGCCGAACGTATCGGTGCAGTTAATCCAAATTTATGGTTGGCTGCCGAAACAGATTTATCTGCAGTGATTGCACATATTGATTCAGTGCAACCAGAACTCTTAATTATCGATTCTATTCAAACTATCGGTTCAACTACTGTTGAAGGCGCACCTGGTGGCGTTACCCAAGTCCGCGAAGTTGCGGCCGCGCTTATTCGTATCTGCAAAGAACGCGATATCGCGCTGCTCTTAGTTGGACATGTAACTAAAGATGGATCGATCGCCGGTCCACGATTACTCGAACATATCGTGGATGTGGTTTTAAATTTCGAAGGCGAACGCCACTCTCGATTACGTTTAATTCGTGCCATTAAAAATCGATTCGGTGCATCCGATGAAGTTGGTTGCTTCGATATGAATGATTCCGGAATTCACGGAGTAGCTGATCCAACCGGGCTATTCACTTCACGCCATACCGAACCAGTTCCAGGCACCTGCGTTACTGTTACTTTAGAAGGTCGCCGTCCATTACTTGCTGAAATTCAAGCATTAGTTAGCGCAGGACGCGAGAATGATTATGGAAATGCGCGCCGCGTAACTAGTGGTATGGATTCTTCACGTACATCAATGACTCTGGCAGTACTCGAATTACGCGCAAATATTCGACTTTCCGGTCGCGATGTTTATGTCGCCACAGTTGGTGGCATGAAAATGTCCGAACCTGCCGCAGATTTAGCTGCAGCGCTTGCAATCGCATCTGCTGCAAAAGGTTTAGCGCTACCTGCAGATTTAGTCGCCATCGGAGAGGTCGGTTTAGCTGGCGAAATTCGCAAAGTTTCTGGCGTACAACGCAGACTCGAAGAAGCGATGCGCTTAGGTTTCAAACGCGCATTTATTCCAGCCGGCAGCGAAGTAAAGATTGCAGGAATGGAGATTGTCGAAGTTTCTCGAATCGATCAAGCAATCAGCAAAGTAAAGATTTAAAGCTTCTCCACCTTCACCACATCGCCAAAATCACCTGCTTCAACTACTGAGATTCGATAACCCCAAACTTCAACAGTCTCGTTTAGCTTCAAAGGCGCATCCCAGAAAATAAACGGACCCTCTACAGTCGCGCTGGTTCTATTTTTAGGTTTAATAACTTCAAATCCACCGTCATATCGAGTATCCATTACATCAAGGGTGTACACAAGTGCGCCTTGGGATTCCTTTGTTAATTTAAAATTTATTCCCGCCGCTCTCTGTGACTCTATTGCAATTACTTTAGTCTCTGAAATTGGAATTACCAATAACTTTTCAAATTGGCCAAAGTAGGTTGCAGGTTTTATCCAATATATGCCGTTCCCCGTACCTTTGCCGCAAATTACTTGACTATCTGAAAGCATTCCAGTCAACCACTTATCCCAAACCAAATGATCGGTTAACATTCCAGACATGTGACCCCAGAAACCAGTTCCATAAAAAGATCCACCCTGTTCCCAGTCACCTAGATGATCTGAAAGCATTCCCGTAGCATGAAAGATTTCATGTAAATGCATGTATGGTTCAACACCATACCAATCATTATCACTGTTGGTGTTTGCTGGAGGCATAATGTAGGTAGATGGAACTACACCTTCATTTGTCCTCACATTATCCATTCTGAAACCACCGCCATGACCAATGTAATTGTCAGGCACTGATAATGGAACAATTTGGATTGTTAATTTCACTCCAGTGAAATCTATTGAAGAATCTGCGGCTGCAAAAATATCATTCTGATATCTAGGCATTTCTAGCTTTTTCCAGCTAAATTTTTGATTTTTCTGCCAGGTTTGTCCGGTGTCATAGGATGCTAAATTTGCATTTACTTGAATATAGTTACTAGGCACCTTGATATTAAGTCGAGTATTTCCATCACTCATTCTGGAAAACATTTCTTTGAAATATTCAAAATACTTTCCATATTCTTCAAGCGGAGATTTTGCACCTTTGAAATCGTTAAACTGAACAGGGACAACTTGAATGACAAAATCTCCATTAAATTTCCAGTCGTTGCGATGACCAACATTATGAGTATTACCAGCAACATTTCGAACAAATTTTTCAGGTATTTTACAGACTGAAGTAGCCGTCAACTCAGACTTTGAAGTCAAAGCAGAAGTTGGAGCTGAGTTAGGCAAAGTGACTGTTTCAAATCTAAGTGGTCTTGAACAACCAAAAAACTTAATTGCGAATTGCTCGTACTCTCTCCATTGAGCCGGAACCCATGGATCAGCATCACACGGGCTCTTCCATGGATAAGTTAAAGTATTAAACTCTGAAATTGAAACCTTTGGTTGATAGTTTGCTGGCAAAGGAATGTTTGGATCTGGAGCCCAAAAACCTTGAGAAAAACAAGTTAGATATGTGGGTTTTGCCAATAGCGTAAGTCCAAGAACTGATTTTCCGAGATCTTTTTTAACATCACACCTAGTGTTAGACATATATGCGTCTCTAAATTGCTGTAATGACTCAGTTGATGAAATTTGGGTTGGTGTCGGAGTTGGCGTTGGTGTCGGAGTTGGTTTAGGTGTTGGCGTGCTGGATGCAACAGGCATGGTCGTCGGTGTTGCAACTGGCTTTGGGAGAGCAACGCCCTTGTTCCAAATTAACTTCTTACCAGACTTAATACAGGTAAATTTTTTACCTAAAGCTGTTGCAGTCTGACCTGCTTTTGCGCATTTATCGCCAAATTTCACTGCGGAATTAGCCGGAATAATAAGAAGATTCAGCAGGAAAAGCGACGTTAAAAATAAAGACACTCTGCGCATGAACTGATGTTAAGTGTTCAGGCGCAGAGTGTCTATGAATGAATTGCTTTAAATCGCTTCTGGTTCGAGCGCTTCAGGAGAATCTGGAGTTCCGCCCTTAGGTTCACCAGTAAATGTGAACTTAGCGCTCTCTCCCTCGCCTTCAACACCGACCAAGATAATCTCACCAGACTTCAATTCACCGAACAGGATTCGCTCAGATAGCGCATCTTCAATTTCGCGTTGAATCTCACGGCGTAATGGACGAGCACCAAGTAACGGATCGTAGCCACGCTTAGCCAAAAGGATCTTCGCATCTTTGGTAAGTTCGATACCCATATCTTTTGCTTGTAGTCGCTTATCAAGATTGGTAATCATCAAATCAACGATTTCGATAATCTGATCTTGATTCAACTGGTGGAAGACCACGATGTCATCAATACGGTTTAAGAATTCAGGGCGGAAATGATTCTTAAGTTCATCACTTACCTTGCCCTTCATACGCTCGTAATTGGTCAAAGTATCTTCGGTATTAGCAAAACCAAGACCTAAGCTCTTTGAAATATCGCGAGTACCCAAGTTAGTAGTCATGATGATGATGGTGTTCTTGAAATCAACGGTGCGGCCTTGTGAATCTGTTAGGCGACCATCTTCAAGTACCTGTAGCAGTGAATTGAAGATATCTGGGTGCGCCTTTTCGATTTCATCGAATAGCACAACCGAGAATGGACGGCGGCGAACCTTTTCAGTTAGCTGTCCGCCTTCGTCATAACCAACATATCCCGGAGGTGCACCAAATAGACGTGATGCAGTGTGACGCTCTGAATATTCAGACATATCCAGCTGAATTAAGGCATCTTCATCGCCAAATAGGAATGAGGCAAGAGTGCGTGAAAGTTCGGTCTTACCAACGCCAGAAGGTCCAGCGAAGATAAATGATCCGCCAGGACGACGTGGATCTTTAAGTCCAGCACGAGTACGACGAATTGCTTGTGAGAGCGCCTTGATTGCTTGTTCCTGACCAATAACGCGCTTGTGTAGCTCATCTTCCATGCGAAGCAGACGTGCAGTCTCTTCTTCAGTTAACTTAAATACTGGAATACCGGTTGATGCAGATAGAACTTGTGCAATTAATTCTTCATCAACTTCGGTGACCTGATCAAGCGCGCCATCTTTCCAAGCTTTCTCTTTTTCGGCACGTTCGTTGATTAAATTCTTCTCATCATCGCGAAGTGCGGCTGCCTTTTCGAAATCCTGACCATCTATGGCAGATTCCTTTTCGCGACGAACATTTGCGATCTTCTCGTCATATTCGCGAATCTCAGGTGGCACAGTCATGCGCTTGATACGTAGACGTGAACCGGCTTCATCGATTAAGTCGATGGCCTTATCTGGCAAGAATCGATCTGAGATATAGCGATCTGCGTAATTTGCTGCTGCTGCGAGCGCGCCATCGGTAATCGATACTCGGTGATGAGTTTCGTAGCGATCGCGAAGACCTTTAAGAATTTCAATGGTGTGCGCAATTGATGGCTCTTTAACTTGAATTGGTTGAAAGCGACGTTCTAGCGCTGCATCCTTTTCGAGGTGCTTGCGATACTCATCAAGAGTTGTCGCACCAATTGTCTGGAGCTCACCACGAGCAAGCATTGGTTTAAGAATTGAAGCGGCATCGATTGCGCCTTCCGCGGCGCCGGCGCCTACCAAAGTGTGAATTTCATCGATAAAAATGATGATATCGCCGCGAGTTTTGATCTCTTTTAGAACTTTCTTTAAACGCTCTTCGAAATCACCGCGGTAACGTGAACCTGCAACCAGCGCGCCAAGATCTAATGAATAAAGTTGCTTATCTTTTAGAGTCTCTGGCACATCGTTTCGAACGATTGCTTGTGCTAAACCTTCAACAACCGCGGTCTTACCAACACCTGGTTCACCAATTAGAACTGGATTGTTCTTGGTGCGACGTGAAAGAACTTGCATCACGCGTTCGATTTCGGTGTCTCGGCCAATAACTGGATCTAACTTTCCTTCACGTGCGGCTTGAGTTAAGTTGCGACCGAATTGATCAAGAATTGTTGAGGATGCTGGAGTTCCTTCAGCTGGACCTTGATTTGCAGGTTCTTTTCCTTGATATCCAGAAAGTAATTGAATAACTTGTTGACGAACCCGATTTAAATCTGCGCCAAGTTTTACCAATACTTGTGCAGCTACGCCTTCACCTTCGCGAATCAGGCCAAGCAGAATGTGTTCGGTACCGATGTAATTATGTCCAAGTTGTAACGCTTCTCGTAATGAAAGTTCCAGAACTTTCTTTGCACGTGGTGTAAATGGAATATGTCCCGATGGTGCTTGCTGACCTTGACCGATAATCTCTTCGACTTGGCCGCGCACTGCATCAAGTGAGATGCCCATTGACTCCAAAGCTTTGGCAGCAACGCCTTCGCCTTCATGAATAAGTCCAAGCAGAATGTGCTCAGTGCCAATGTAATTGTGGTTGAGCAGACGAGCTTCTTCCTGTGCCAGTACAACGACTCGGCGAGCTCGGTCGGTAAAGCGCTCAAACATGGGACCTCCTTGGTTGTAAATAGCCTAACCAAAAAGTAGGCGAATTTATGCCCCTCACTAGAGCCTAGATATACCTAGAGCACCTTCATCATGCGGGTATTTCCGAGGGTATTCGGCTTTGAGGACTCTAAATCGAGTAGTTCGGCGATACCTTCGTCGTAAGAGCGCAACAGCTGCTGATAGACCTCAGGATCGACTGGGGCGCCCTTAATCTCTTGGAATCCATGGCGGCCAAAGAATTCAGTCTCAAAGGTGAGGCAGAAAATCTTCTTCACTCCCACAGCTCTAGCGCGCTCTATTAGCGCTTCCAGAATTTGGTGGCCTACACCTTTGCCGCGCAACTCTTCGTTAACTGCAACAGTACGAACTTCCGCTACATCTTCCCAGAGCACGTGCATCGCTCCGCAACCAACAACAAGATCGCCATCAACAGCAACCACAAATTCTTGAACTGATTCGTAGAGAGTGACAGTCTCTTTAGAGAGGATGCGACGTTGCGGCGCATAGGTATCAATTAATTTACGGATGCCTTTGACATCAGAAGTTTTTGCTGCGCGAACAACGATAGACATGTTATGAAAGCTCTGGCTTCACCAATGGGAAAAGAATAGTTTCGCGAATACCAAGTCCAGTTAGCGCCATTAGTAAACGGTCAGCGCCCATACCCATGCCACCCATTGGAGGCATGCCAAATTCCATTGCACGTAAGAAATCTTCATCAAGCGGCATCGCTTCTTCATCGCCCTTTGCACCAAGACGTGCCTGCTCTTCTAAACGTTCGCGTTGAATAACTGGATCAATTAATTCTGAGTAGCCCGTTGCAAGTTCGAATCCATCAACGTATAAATCCCACTTCTCTACGACGCCAGGAATATCACGGTGTTGGCGCACTAGTGGTGAAGTATCTACTGGGAATCCCATTACAAAAGTTGGTTTAATTAAATGTTCTTTACTGACATGTTCGAAGATTTCTTCAGCAAGTTTTCCGGTAATCCACTTCGGGTCAACTTTCATGCCTAATTTCTCTGCGATTTTCTTTAGCTCTGCGTATGGAGTTAGCGCTGTTACTTCCTGGCCAACACCATTAGAAATCACTTCATAGAGTGAAACTTCTGCCCACTGACCGCCCAAATCTGATTGGCGTCCATCGTGATGGGTAACCACATGAGTGCCAAATACATCCATTGCCGCGTTCTGTACCAAATCGCGAGTTAAATCGGCGATGGTGCGCCAATCTCCATAAGCTTGATACGACTCGATCATCGCAAACTCAGGTGAGTGGCTGGAATCAGCGCCTTCATTGCGGAAATTACGATTAATTTCAAAGACTCTTTCGATGCCACCCACTACACAGCGCTTTAAGAAAAGCTCTGGCGCGATGCGCAAAAATAGCGGAATGTCATATGCATTTGAATGAGTCTTAAATGGTCGAGCTGCTGCTCCGCCATGCATCACTTGCAACATCGGAGTTTCGACTTCTAGAAAATCTTGGCTGGCAAATGTTTTGCGAAGTGAATTCATGACTTGCGGACGAATGCGGGCCATCTCGCGAGCTTGTGGTCGCACAATTAAATCTACATAACGTTGGCGAACTCGAGTCTCTTCATTTAACTCTTTATGTTCAACTGGAAGCGGGCGCAGCGCCTTTGATGCTAGAGCAAACTCAGATGCCAGAATTGAAAGTTCTCCGCGCTTTGAAGTAATAACTTCACCGGTTACCGAAACAATGTCACCTAAATCAATATCCGCTTTCCAAGCATCAAGTTGCTCTTGACCGACCTTGTCTAACGACAACATCACTTGAAGTTCGGTGCCGTCACCTTCACGAAGGTTTGCAAAAGCTAGCTTTCCAGTATCACGCTTGAAGATAATGCGACCAGTAACTGATTCGATATCTCCAGTTGCGACATCAATTGCTAGTCCTTCATATTTAATGCGAATTGCCGCTAATGATTTAGTGCGCGGTACCGATACTGGGTACGCCTCTTTGCCTGATTCGATGATACGTTCGCGCTTCTCGCGACGAATACGTAGCTGTTCAGGAAGTTCTAAATCTTTTTCTTGGCTGCTCATTGTGGGCGCGAGTCTACCTAATTACTTATTGCGCTCGTGAATTAGGCGAAGGCCGATCAGAGTTAAATCTGGCTCGTGTTCGTCTAGTGAATCTGCCACGCCAAATATCAGCGGTGCCAAGCCCCCCGTTGCAATCACGGTTGGTCGCTCATTAAATGTTGCAATCAACTCATCAGAGATCCGCGAGACCAAGCCATCGACCTGACCAGCAAATCCATAAATAGTGCCTGATTGCAGCGCCTCTACTGTGTTCTTACCAATCACTGATTTTGGCTTGATTAATTCCACCTTGCGTAGTTGCGCAGCTCGTTGCGCAAGTGCATCAACAGAGATTTCAATTCCTGGAGCTAGCGCTCCTCCTAAAAATTCACCTTTAGGTGAGACCACATCTAAATTAGTGGAAGTTCCAAAATCAACCACAATAGTTGGTCCTCCGTAGAGAGTGTGAGCTGCCAAAGTATTAACGATGCGATCTGCCCCTATTTCCTTTGGGTTATCAACTTGCAATGGCACACCAGTCTTAATTCCTGGTTCCACAATGGTGGTTGGTATCTCTGAAAAATAAGTAGCAAACATCGTACGCATTTCACGCAACACCGCTGGCACGGTTGAGCAGAGCGAAATTCCAGTGATTTCAATATCTTCAACTAATGCTCGCATCTGTAGCCACAACTCATCGGCAGTACTACGTGGATCTGTTTTTACACGCCAGGAGTGAATTAAATCTTCACCAAGAAATGTACCGAGAACGGTATTGGTATTTCCTACATCGATTGTAAGTAGCATTTAGTACTCCCAGTTATCTATTAATCTAACTCCACCAATCCAGCCCGCAACAATTGCTCTCTGTTTGGAAGAAAACTCTTCTTTAAAATTCTCGGGATTTATCACTGTTGCATAATCAGTCTTCCAAGCTGGCTCTGAATCCAAAACCTCACGTAAATTTTCCCTACCTGCATTTAGGGCTTTATAAATGATCAGAGCTTTCTGGCGATCTTCAGGAGATAACCGGACATTTCTAGATGACATCGCTAATCCATCTAATTCTCTGACAATTGGATGCGAAATAATCTCAATTGGTATCCCATATTTAGCCACCATCTCGTTAATTAAAAATAGCTGCTGAAAATCTTTCTCGCCAAAGATTGCAAAATCTGGTTGTACTAAATCAAATAATCGTTTAACTACCGTCAACATCCCTGTGAAATGCCCTGGTCTGGCCGCGCCCTCAAATAGTTCACCGACTGGACCCGCTTCAATTTCTACCGGATCAGCTGGATAAATCTCTTTGTAGGTAGGAAACCAAACCTCTGTTGCTCCCGCAGCTAAAGCGATTTCACGATCCTTATCTGGTGTACGTGGATATTTCTTTAAATCTTCAGGGTCATTAAATTGCAACGGGTTTACAAAAACGCTTACAACTACATTCTCACTGCGCTTTCGAGCCGCGCTAATTAACGCTGCATGCCCAGCATGCAGCGCGCCCATGGTTGGGACGAATCCCTTTTTGCTCATTTCTAAACTCCAGTCCAACTTTGGGTACCGGGTACAGTGAGAATTTTATAGCTTACTTAGTAAATCGGCAATCTTTCCATGAGTTAAGAGAATTGCATCAGGTTCAATTTCATGCCAAGGCTCTAAAACAAACTTACGTTCATGCGCACGTGGATGCGGCAAGGTTAATTCTTCTGCACTAGATAGTACCGAGCCATATTGAATGATATCTAAATCAATGATTCGTGGTCCCCACTTTATGGTCCGCTCACGACCCATGGCCTTCTCAATTCCATGCAGCATATTTAATAGTTCTAATGCAGGAAGCTCTGTTTCGATAATACATACCGCATTTACAAAATCTGGTTGCGCTTCATACCCAACTGGCTTAGTTATGTAATAACTAGAAATTTTTGTAACTTCAGTTGCTTCGCGAAGCAGAGCTAAAGCCATATCTAAATTCTCTTTTGATTCTCCGATATTGGAGCCCAGCGCAATTATTGCTTTCATCGATTACGTTCGATGGTCACAGCGATATCAAGCACTTTGCCTTTAACAGGTGCACTTGGTTTATGAATTGTTACCGAAATCCGATTAATTTTGATAAATTCAAAAAGGATACGATCTGCAATTCGCCCAGCTAAATGCTCGATTAAATCGCATGGATCAGATTGAATATCTTCAACTACTAAATCAACAATAGCTCCGTAATCGACAGTATCGTTTAAATCATCGCTATTAGATGCAGCCTCTAAATCTAATTCCGCGCAGATATCTGCGTAGAAAATTTGCCCATCACGTCGCTCCTCTGGAAAAACGCCGTGATAGCCAAAAGCTTCAAGTCCCTTTAGTTCTATGCGATCACTCATAAGACTTGTCCCATTACTTTGATGGCATCAACATGAGGCTTTACGGTGTGAGTACGTACTCCCCAGATATGTTTAGTAGCTAGCCATGTAGTCAGCGCAATCGATGCACTTTCTCGCTCTAGTGGGTCGGTACCACCTAAGAATCTCTTTCTAGAACCACCAACCAGGATTGGAAACCCAAATTCTTTGAACTTATCAATATTGCGCAGTAGCTCCCAATTTTGTTCTGAATTCTTGGCAAATCCCAAACCTGGATCTATTACTAATTTTGTTGGTTCAATTCCAGCCAATAACGCCGCTGCGATTTGCTTAGTTAATTCATTTATTACATCCAGTACGACATCTTCATATACTGCAAGTGCATCCATGTCTTTTGATTGTCCCCGCCAATGCATGCATATGTATTGCGCTTTTAGTGCGGCAGCAGTTGTGTGCATTGCAGGATCTGCTAAACCACCACTGACATCATTAATAATGCTGGCACCTGCGGCTACCGCCATCGCCGCTGTCTCTGCACGCATCGTGTCCACGCTTACCTTCGCACCGCTCTTTGCCAGTGCATGAATTACTGGAATAACTCTGGTTAACTCTTCATCAAGTGTTACGCGCTCTGCACCTGGCTTGGTTGATTCTCCACCCACATCAATGATGGTGGCGCCTTCTTCAATCATTTCTAAACCGCGCGCAATTGCTTTCTTCGGGTCTAGAAAATTTCCACCATCAGAGAATGAATCAGGCGTGACATTAAGAATGCCCATAACTAGTGTCATAGGTAATTTCTATCAACTCTTGGTAATTAAGCTGATAGCTTCAGCGCGAGTTGCCGGATTGCGTAATTCTCCACGAACCGCAGAAGTAACAGTTCTGGCTTCTGCTTTACGAACACCGCGCATAGACATGCATAGATGTTCGCAATCAATAATCACGATGACACCCGCACAATCAAGAATTTCAACCATAGCATCTGCAATCTGCGATGTTAAACGTTCTTGAACTTGTGGTCGACGCGCAAAAACATCTACTAATCGAGCAATCTTTGAAAGCCCAGTGATTTTTCCTTTTGGAATATAACCAACGTGGGCCACTCCGTGAAAAGGAGTTAAGTGATGCTCGCATTGAGAAAATACTTCGATATCTCGAACAATTACTAACTCTTCATGTCCAATATCAAAAGTGGTGGTCAAAACATCTCTTGGTGATTGATAAAGGCCAGCGAAGTTCTCTGCATATGCGCGAGCTACGCGAGCTGGCGTATCTTGTAAACCTTCACGATCTGGATCTTCTCCAAGTGCTAATAAAAGTTCACGCACAGCAGCCTCTGCGCGCTTGGCATCGTAAGGTTTCTTAGCTCGGCCACCTTCTGGACCCATTGATACTGATTCCACTTTTTCGCTCAAGTTAATCGGCCTTTTTACGAACTGCGCGCTTCTTTGGCTTATCTGTCACTGCCTCAGTTGGATTAGGTATTGCAACAGGTGGCAAATTAGAAGGTTTGCGTGAATCAGAACCTGTCCAAGCTGGACGTGGTTTTACTGCACGTACATTCTTGAAAACCTCTTCGATTTCGTCTTTAAGGATGGTTTCTTTTTCAAGTAGCACCACCACCAATTCATCTAAAATTGCGCGGTTTACTTCCAAAATATCAAAAGCTTCTTGATGTGCATTATCGATTAACTTACGAATTTCAGAATCGACTACCGCCGCTAAATTCTCAGAGTAATCACGTTGATGGGAAAGATCGCGACCCAAGAATGGCTCCGAAGAATTGGTGCCGAGTTTTACTGCACCAATAGTTTCGGTCATTCCATATTGCGTCACCATTTGGCGTGCTAATGCAGTTGCCTTTTCGATGTCATTACTTGCACCGGTTGATGGATCATGGAAAATCAACTCTTCTGCGGCGCGACCACCCAAGGTGTATGCCAATTGATCTAATAGTTGATTGCGAGTAACTGAATACTTATCTTCATCAGGTAAGACCATGGTGTAGCCAAGTGCGCGACCACGAGGCATGATGGTGATTTTATGAACTGGATCAGTATGTGGCAGCGCATGCGCCACGAGTGCATGGCCACCTTCGTGATATGCAGTAACTCGACGTTCTTCATCGCTCATCACTCGAGTCTTCTTCTGCGGGCCAGCCATAACGCGATCGATGGATTCATCGATGGCACTCATGGTGATTAATTTTTCATTGCTGCGCGCAGTAAGTAGCGCCGCTTCGTTTAATACATTTGCCAAATCTGCACCAGTAAAACCAGGAGTTCTGCGTGCAATCGCGAGTAAATCAAGATCTTTTACTAGTGGCTTGTTCTTTGCGTGCACTTTTAAAATCGCTTCGCGACCTTTTAAATCTGGACGCTCTACTGGAATCTGGCGATCAAAACGGCCAGGGCGAAGCAGCGCTGGATCTAAAACATCTGGACGGTTAGTTGCGGCAATCAAAATAACTTGAGTCTGCTCGTCAAAGCCATCCATCTCAACGAGTAATTGATTGAGTGTCTGTTCGCGTTCATCATGACCGCCACCAAGACCAGCGCCACGTTGACGACCAACCGCATCAATTTCATCTACGAAAACAATGGCTGGTGAATTCTCTTTTGCTCGATTAAATAGATCGCGAACTCGAGCTGCACCAACACCAACAAACATCTCAACGAAATCAGAACCAGAGATTGAATAGAAAGGAACTTTCGCTTCTCCGGCTACTGCACGAGCTAATAGGGTCTTACCGGTTCCGGGAGGGCCATATAAGAGCACGCCCTTAGGGATCTTTGCGCCAAGCTCTTTGTACTTAGCTGGAGCTGAAAGAAAATCGCGAATCTCTTCGAGTTCTTGCACTGCTTCATCTGCACCTGCTACATCTGCAAAAGTGGTCTTTGGCGCTTCATCGTCCTGCAACTTCGCGCGAGATTTTCCAAATTGCATTGCGCGACCGCCACCATTTGCATTGCTCATCATCCAGAAGAAGAGCAGCGCAATTATTAAAAATGGTGCGACTGAGAATAGGAAAGTCACCAAGATTGATTGGGTGGGAACAACAACATTCCAGCCTTTTGGCGGCGGATTGCTGGTCAAAACATCAATCACCGTAGGTTCTTGGCGAATTACATATTTAGCTTGAACTTTGGTCGCACCTTTAATGGTGGTGCCATCTTTCAAAATGACCTTAATTACCTGGTCTTTATCAATAACTGAAGCTGAAACTACCTCGCCCTTTGCAATGGCATCCAAAATCTGAGAGGTATTTACATCAGTGAAACGATTTTGAGCTGAAGAGATTTGACCAAAGAATGTGACCGCCAAAATTCCCACCACAATCCAGAAGAGTGGACCACGGGTGAGTTTACGTAAATTGTTATTGGGCACAGGCGCATTGTTCTTACGCGCTGGTTTCTTCTCAGTCATCTTCTTCTTTCGTTCACTCATGCGTATACATGCTTTGCTAGAACTCCAATAAAATCTAAGTTTCGATACTTCTCATCAAAATCAAGTCCATAACCAATTACGAAATCGGTTGGAATATCAAAACCAACATATTTCACATCAACTTCGACTTTGGCTGCTTCTGGCTTACGAAGCATGGTGAGAATTTCAACGCTCTTTGCCCCGCGTGATTCCAGATTTGATTTCAGCCAATGTAAGGTCAATCCAGTATCGACGATATCTTCCACAATTAATACATTGCGATTAGTAATATCGCGATCTAAATCTTTAAGAATTCGAACTACGCCACTGGATTTAGTTCCGGAGCCATAAGAAGAGACTGCCATCCAATCCATCTCAACGTGATCTTCCATCGCGCGGGATAGGTCAGCCATCACCATGATTGCACCTTTGAGCACACCTACTAGTAACAAATTCTTACCCTGATAATCTTCCACAACTTGCTTGGCAAGTTCTTTGATTCGGGTATCGATCTGATCTTTGGTTGCGATTACGCGTTCGATATCGCCTGCCACATGTGCCTGCTCCACGCTCTCCCCTTCGCTGCTATGAGAGCGTTAGTCTGCCCGAAATTCGGGAAACCTTCACACCGGCTGGGAGGCTGAGCTCCCCCTGCCCCTTCCAGTTAGAGATTAAGGCTTCAACTTGGCCGATTTGATCAGCAGTTAGTTGCGGAACGCCTTTTTCGAAGAGCGCCAAGCGTAAAACTCGGGTTCTTACCGCTTTTGGCAGTTTTTGTAGCGCCACAATTTCTAAAGATTTATCTGCGGCCCAGAATTGCGTCGCCATTTCATCCAGGGCATCGGCATCATCGCGTAATAGCGCGGCGCTTCTAGTTAGCGCTTCTCGAATTCCTGGCCCTAGCTCTGCCTCCATTACCGGCAGCACTTTCTTACGAGCTTTGACTCTTAAGAAATTCTCGTCATCATTGTGAGGATCGCTCCATGGCTCAAGATTTAATTCTTCACATGCTGCAACAGTCTGCGCTCTAGTAATCTCCAAGAAAGGTCTTAAGTAAATTCCATTTGCAGCCGCCATTGCCGAAAGTGATCTGGCGCCACTGCCGCGCGCCAAACCCAAAAGCACAGTTTCAGCTTGATCATCTTTTGTATGTCCTAGTAATACCGCAACTGCCTTTTCTTCTTTGGCGCAATTTTCTAGCGCGGCATATCTTGCTCTTCTAGCGGAAGCTTCTAGGCCATCAGTGATATCAACTTTAATTTTCTTAATTAAGCAAGGGATAGAAAGTTGTGAACAAACTTTCTCTGCTTGTGCTGCGGAATTTGCTTGTAACTGATGATCAATTGTTACACCAACAATTTTTAGCGCCAATTTTTCGCCTTCTAATTTTGCAGCTTCTGCGAGCGCTAAAGAATCTGCGCCTCCAGAGACTGCAACTAAAATTAAATCACCGGCTGAAAATTTCTCCAGCGCTGCTCGTACTGCACTTCTTAGCGCTACGAGCGCATCCATTAAACGCGTCCCGCGAAAGGCATCAAGCCCGGCATTGAATACATATTTGATTTAACGAGGTCTACGCGTTTATTGCGCGCCTCCCAAACCATGCCGTCACCTGCATAAATTGAAATATGGTGAATCGCCGCAATTGATCCATTGTAAGAATAGAAGAGCAGATCACCAGGTTGCATTTGGGTAAGTGGCACGTGATAAGTGGCGACTGAATAAAGCGCTGCATTTAAGCGATCCCAGTTAGGCCAGCCTAAGCCTGCATATTTATAAGCGGCATAAACCAATCCAGAGCAATCAAATGAATTAGGACCCTCAGCGCCCCAAACATATGGCTTCTTTGCTAAAACTTGGCGCTTGGCATATTCAACTGCCATCGCGCGTTGCGCCGCAGTTGTACGGATTGTGGAACGACCTTTGAAACCGCGATCTGGCCAAACTTTTTTCTGATCAATGACAGTAGTTGCAATATTTGCATTCTGTTCTTCAAGTAAAGCTAGTTGGCGCTGTTGTTCTAGAGTGGTACGAACTTTTCGAGCTGCAAGTAAATCTGCCATCAACTTATCTTGAACTTTTTGCAGCTTAGCCACTTCTTGTGCTTGCGCTGCGCGAGCATCGTCAGCAACTTTCTTGGCAGCGGCAACTTTTTCAGTAGCTAATACTTGTGCAGCTTTTGCGCGTTCTGCGGCTGCTTTTGCAGCTTTCGCAACAATCTCTGCAGCCTTGAATCGTTTTAACGCTTCGACATTTGAGGCGCCAACTTTTCCAAGTAGCGATAATTGATCAATTAATTCTTGTGGTCCATCCGCACTAAGCAGGGGCTGGATATCAGAAAAACTTCCACCCATGATGTAAGCATTCGCGGCTAATTTACCAATTTTGCGATGCGCTTCATCGACCGCTTTAGCGGCTTCGGCCGCATGTGCTGCAGCAGCATTAGCAATTTCAGTAGCGCGTCTTAATTCAGCTAAAGCGATGTTGTATTTTGCTTGCGCTTCATTTGCTTTTGCCGTTAATGTGCGTAGAGATTCCTTGGCTTTATTTAATGTCTTTGCTTGTGCATCGGCTGCAGCTTTCTTTGCGGCTTCAGCTTTCTTTGCGGCATTAATCTGTTCGACGGTTGGTTTCTTGGTTGCCGCTAGCGCTGGCGAAATCACGCCCGTAAATAGAGAAATCGCAGCAAAGACTGCGATTGTTTTTTTACGCATCAAAATACCTCCGGAGGAAGGTCTAAAGGATAAATCAAGATCCCTAAGAAACTTGGGATTTCCGATTAGTTTGCTACATCACGACGCTTAAATAGAGTTGCAGTTATCAAACTTGCACCTATTAAATAGAGGGCAATCCTTAGAAGAGCTTGAGAATAAGTAGGGGCATCTTCAATCCCAATTGGTGATCCGCCACTTGCAATTACAGAAAGTAGATTTCCAGGCATCCAATTTGATGCGGGTTTCCAAGCAATTGAGATGATGCTCTCTACTACCAATATGTAAGCCGTTCCAATTGAGATTGAGCTAATTGGCGAGCGGAAAATTAAACCCAACAACATTCCAATGGTTCCATACCCAATGGTTGCTATTAACACATTTGCAAATGAGTGTCCGAACGCAGAGTAGCCATCATTGGTAAACCAGTTTTCAGTAGAAACTTTCGCTCTCTCAGATAGTCCAACTGCCAATCCAATAGCAGTTGCAGCGCTGACTATGACCGTTAATAGCGCAAAGGAAACCATAGAAATATATTTACCAATTAGTAGTCGAATTCGACGTGGTTGGCGCACCAATAAATTTCGTAACGTACCGTAGGTATATTCCTGTGCAGTTTGGGCTGCAAAAACAGATAGCGCGACTAGGCCAAGCAATCCGTTTGCACTATTAAATCCGATGGTAAAACCATCTGCTAATTGCAACATCTCTCTAGTTATTCGATTTCCGCGATCCGCATTGCCTGTTTCCGCATCAATTAATAGAAATAGCAATGAAGTAACCAGGCCAGTTACAAAAATAACTGAACCCAATGTTCCAAATAGAAAAATTGGACGACGAAGTTTGCGCCATTCGGCTAGAAAAATTCTCATGATTGACCTCCAGTTAATTCAAAGAAGGTTTCCTCCAGCGAAGCCCTAACTGGAGTTAGTTGGGCCAACACAATGCCACTCTCAAACGCCAATTTATTTAATTGAATTGCAAATGATTCATCAGCATCTACCCGAACGTGATCAGATTCGATAATTGCTTGATGCCCGGTCTTATTTATAATTTCCGCCAAGAAAGGAAGCGCATTTAAATTAGATGGTTTGGCCACGATAGTTGGCTTATTTCGAAGCAGTAACTCCTGCATTGGTCCGGCAAAAATTACCTTTCCTTTTCGAAGCATTACCAAATACTTTGAAATCATTTCTAATTCAGATAACAAATGCGAGGATACGAAAACAGTCACGCCTTGGTTTGCTAAATTCTCTAATAAATCACGGACCTCTTGAATTCCAGCCGGATCTAATCCATTAGTTGGTTCATCAAGAATTAATAACTTTGGATTAGGAAGTAAGGCTGCAGCAATTCCGAGTCTCTGTTTCATGCCTAGCGAATAAGTTTTGTATTTATCTTTCCCGCGATCTCCAAGGCCAACTAAATCAAGCAACTCCTGGCATCTTTCAAAGGGAATACCTCCAAGTCTTGCAAGAACTTTTAAATTCTCAATTCCAGAGAGCGCTGGATAAAAAGCCGGGCCTTCAATCATGGCGCCAACTTCCTTCAAATATTTCTCTGGATGCGCAATTGAATTTCCGATAATCGAACCGCTGCCTTCGCTTGGTGAAATTAATCCAAGCAACATTCGAATTGTGGTGGTTTTGCCAGATCCATTTGGTCCCACAAATCCACAGATGGTGCCAATTGGCACTTCAAAGGTTGCACCATCTACAGCTAAGACATCGCCGTATCTTTTGCTGAGATTGCTTACCGAAATCGCCGGTATGTTCATAGCGCTACCTTCCCATAGAATTGCCGAATGAGTGAGAAGCCTTGGGGTTATCAACCAATCAATGACCGCCCCGAACCTGATTGGGAATTAAATCCACAGACTCAATCTGTGCGCGCGGGTCTTGCTCGTTCTGGCTTTGGCGAAACTTCTGAAGCGCTCTATTTAACTAGCGGATTTTCCTACTCAACAGCCGAAGAGGCCGAAACTGCATTTAAAGATGAGTTAGACCATTATTTATATGGTCGTTTTGCTAATCCAACAATAAGCATGTTTGAAAATCGATTAGCGGCGCTCGAAGGTGCGGAACGTTGCATCGCTACTGGCAGTGGGATGTCTGCCATGTTTGCAGCAGTGGCCTGTTTGGTCGAGAAAGGCGATCGCGTAGTTGCCAGCGCTTCTATGTTCTCTTCTTGCCATGTAGTGCTCACCGAATTTCTACCTAAGTGGGGCATCACTACCGATTTAGTAAAAGGTAATTCACGTGCTGATTGGGAAGCAGCTTTAGCTAAACCAACTAAAGCAGTATTTATCGAGACACCAAGTAATCCTTTGATGGATCTCGTTGATATCAAGATGGTTTCAGAATTAGCTCACAAAGTTGGCGCTACCGTAATCGTTGATAATGTGATGGCATCACCTGTTTATCAAAAACCAATTGAACTTGGTGCTGATGTAGTTATGTATTCAACTACCAAACATATTGATGGCCAGGGTCGTGTTTTGGGTGGCGCAGTTTTAGGCAGTGAAAAATATATTTTGGAAAAGTTTCAACCATTTATTCGTCATACCGGCCCAGCGCTCTCTCCATTTAATGCTTGGGTATTGGTCAAATCGCTCGAAACTATGTTCATGCGAGTTGAACGAATGAATGCAAATGCGCAAGCAGTCGCAGAAGCTTTGGAGAAAAGCGAGAAAATCAGAACTGTGCGCTATCCAGGTCTGAAATCTCATCCACAATATGAATTGGCTATGAAACAGATGAATGGGGCGGGTGGCACCACCATCGGAATCGATTTTGCTGGCGGTAAAGATGCAGCATTTAGATTTATGAATGCGCTTAGAATTATTGATATTTCTAATAACTTGGGTGATTCCAAGTCTCTAATTACGCATCCCGCATCTACTACTCATCGCCGATTAGCGCCAGAAGTTCAAGCTGAGATGGGAATTACTGACGGCACTCTGCGACTTTCAGTAGGACTTGAGCATGCTGATGATTTGATCAAAGATATTGAGCAAGCTTTAAAGAAGTAACTGCCCTACTACGAGCAATATTGAAAATAGCGTTAAATAGAGAATTGAGAAGTGGAAGATTCTTCCGGCAACTCGCTCATATTCCGCTTCACCTTTTCTCAATTTAAAAACTTGCTCTGCAAAAACTGCCGCTAAAACAAGCGTCAAGTAATAACTCCAGGTTGGCAATCCTGCGGCGTAGATGGTTAACACCGAACATATGATCATCATGATGGTGTGGAACCAAGTTTCAACATAAACGCGTTTGCGTGATGCTACAACCGGAAGCATTGGAATATTCGCTGCTGCATAATCATCGTGATACTTAATCGCTATCGCCCAGAAATGCGGTGGCGTCCAGAAGAAAACCACCATAAAGAACCAGAATGCAGTCCAAGAAAGCGAATTAGTTATTGACGCCCACCCTATGAATACTGGTAAGCATCCTGCAATTCCACCCCAAACAATATTCTGATTAGTATTTGGCTTAAGTGCGACGGTGTAAATAGAAACATAAAAAAGTATGGCAAGTGAAGTTAAAAGAGTCGCTAGCGGCGTCGTGAAAAACCAGAAAATTAAGAGACTCAGAATCATTAAAAAAGATGCGAAGCGTGAAGCTTGTTTTTTTGTGATAATGCCTGCTGCAATCGGACGATGCTTAGTACGTGACATTAATTTATCTATATCTGCCTCAATGACCATATTGAATGCATTTGCCGAACCTGCGGCCAAAGTGCCCCCAATTAATGATGCCAACGTTGGAATTAATGGAGGCCAACCTTCTGCTGCTAGCACTAGCGCCGGAACTGTCGTAATAATTAGAAGTTCAACGACTCGAAGCTTCATCAGATCGATATATGTGCGCACCGCGCTAGATTACTAAGCAAATACGCTCCCGCTTCCCAGAGTTTTCCCAGTGATTAGCCTTACCTTTTCGCCATGAAGAAGATTCCAGAGTGGTTTGAACTAACTGCAGGAGACGTAAAACCTGCGGAACCAAAGCGCCACTTCTCAAAAATCGCTCTGCTTTCTGCGCCTCTTTTGATTGCAGGAGTTACCGTAGTTTTTGCACAAAGCAATGAGGCTAAAGCCCCAACAACATCGACAAATTCAACCAGTTCGACAAAATCTGAAATGGTTCAAACAATCAGCGCTTCCATAGATGTGCCGACTAAAGCACAATCCGCTAATTTTCAAAATAAATCAAATAGCAATGTAACTGGAACTTCTAACTCTCAATCTGGAATTCAAAACCCGATGGCCGCTGGAGTGCCAAACCCAGATGAAGATGAGCATAAAAAGTTTGGAGATCGCCATGAACGGCGAGAGCGACCACATCATGACGACAATGATCATGATGAAGATGATTTTGATGACGATGATTTCGAAGAGGATGACTTCTAAGCTGATGGCGCTTCCGGAGTTGGCGAAGGCGTACTTGCTGCCAAATCTGGTAATTTGAGCGGCTCAGCTAATTTACTAAGTAACTTATCAATTGCTGCGCGAGCACTGTTTTCGGAGTAGTAACCAATTCCAATTCGATCTGCAATTACCGCGAAAACAAATCTATTTTCACCTGAATCGATAAAGCCTGCCAAACTGACAACTCCATTTAACGATCCAGTCTTCGCCTGAATAAGTCCCACTGCTTGCGGAGCGCTCTTGATATACCGATTCTGTAATGTTCCCGAGATGCCACTAACTGGCAAACCCTCAATAGCGCTAGCAAATTTGGCATTACTTTGCATAACTGAAAGTACTTTAACCAGGGTTTCAGTGGTCATGCGATTCTCATGCGAAAGTCCACTGCCATCAACAGCATACAACTTGGAAAACTCGATGTTGTATCTAGCCAATACATCACTAAACACCATAGAAATTCCAGCAGGGCTGTAGCCATATCCAGCTGCGGCAGCAGCTGATTTAGCAACATAGTCCGCTACCCAGTTATCACTGAAAAGTAAGGTGTAATTAAGGATTTTAGCCAGGTCAGGTGAATTCGCACGATAGATCTGTTCAGTGGCGTGGGTTAATGATTCAGCTTGATTCAGGCTTTTCCAAGTGATTCGGTAACCAGCACGTCGGAAAGATTGATCCATATTGGTCTTAGTTCGGTAGGTCAATCCGTAGTATCTGATCTTTAAGCTCTTGCTTTTGGCATCACTTCTAATCTGATTAACTAAATTTTCACTCCAGACAAATTTTCGGTTCTTATACAGCTTGTGGCTCGGAGTTATAGATGGGTCAAAATCACTAACAATTTGAAAAGTATTCTCAATGTCCGTTTTATATATTTCAGTTGTGAATTTCCGATCAGCCGGCATAAATTCAAGTGCTGCAAAGGCACTCATCAATTTAAGTGTTGACGCTGGCTTACGTAAACTTTTTGGGTCTCGACTATAAACAGTTTCGCCAGTATTTAAATTCAATAAAACCATTGAAGGATTAGCTAAAGATTTGGCGCTAGTTAATTCGGCAAAGACGCTAGGAATTCGCTCCATCTTTAAAACTGCAGATGCATTTACTGTAGATGTTATAAGTAACGCTACAGTTGAAACTAAAGCAAAAAATCTAAAACGCATTAAATTGATACTGCGATAAATACATTAAAGACTGTCAAGCCAAGTAAAGTGACCCAGATACCTTTTGAAATCTGTGCCTTATGCTGATTTTGATATCCCGCAATCATTATGGCTACGAGGACTAGAAATTTCACGCCAACCTTAAGATGGTTCACATCATCTTCTAGAGACGAATTAATTCCGACCAGCGCAAAACCTGCAACTAGCGCTGTTAAGGCAGCATGCATAAAACCTTTTGGAATTACTTTGGTTGGCTTGGAGGTCTGCAACAGTAAAAGGACCAACATGCCCAGCACGCTGGCAACATGGATCAATAAAAAGATAGTTTTTGCGAACTCCATTTGTGAAGCCTCCTGCTTTAAAGTTAGAGTGCTCATTATGCCTAATACACCTGCGGAAATCGGCCCTGGGGAGTTCTACCCAGTAGTTGGAGTTGGCCCGCACCCAGAGCCATGGCCTACAGGTGAGCAATATGACCCTGAGCTCTTAGAAAATGGCGATCGCAGAAATGTTCTAGATCATTATCGATATTGGAAAGTCTCAGCAATTGTTGCGGATTTAGATACTAAACGCCACGGATTGCAGATTGCAATTGAAAATTGGCAACATGATTTAAATATTGGCTCCATAGTCCGCACCGCTAATGCATTTAATGTCAGCGGAGTACACATTGTCGGTAAACGTGATTGGAATCGACGTGGCGCGATGGTTACTGACCGATATTTAACAGTCCATCATCATCCAACAGTTGCAGATTTTGCCGTATGGTGCGCCAATAACAATCTGCCGATAATCGGAATAGATAACGTTGATGGTTCCAAAAGACTTGAAGCTGCTGCACTGCCCGAGAAGTGTGTACTTTTATTTGGACAAGAAGGTGCTGGGATGTCTGAAGAAGGTATTGCAGCCTGTGAAGTGCTTTACGAAATAGGGCAATATGGTTCTACTAGATCAATGAATGCTTCAGCAGCTGGTGCAATCGCCATGTATCACTGGGCGTTGCAGCACTTACCGCGCTAATTCTTGCAATAAACCGGTTACTGCTTTATCGATCATTTCATAGACTGCTTCGAAATGACCGATTGGCAATGAATATGGATCTGGTACTTCTAACTCTTCGATTTTTGCACCACGTAAATCCAAATCAAATTGGCGCAGATATAAAACTTTATGTTTAACGTCCTCATTTGCTAGCGCCATAACATTTGCATAGTTAGATGAATCCATAACCAAAATCAAATCTGAAGCGTAAAAATCATTCTTAGAAAATTTCTTTGCGGTGTGGTGGTACTGCAGACCATGCTTCTCCCACGTCTGTTTAGACATTGGGTTGGGGCCTTCGCCCACATGCCAGGCACCAGTTCCTGAGCTATCCACAATGATTTTAGGCTTTGAAATCTCAGATTTACGGTTGTGCAATATCGCTGCAGCCATTGGAGAACGACAGATATTGCCCAGGCAAACCATTGAAATAGTTACTTCAGGTTGGCCTTTTAAATAATCAATCATCAGCCAAAATTGACTTCACATTGCCTAATCGACGCTCAATTTCATCGGCCTCTTCAGTACGCTCAACTTTACGAAGAATTGAAGCAATCCGACTTTCTATATCAACGATAAATTCAAAATCGCGAGGTTCTTCATCGGACGCAGTAGTTAATACTTGATCCAAAGTATCAAGCGCTTCTTGATAATCCTCAAGTAAATCTAGCGCTTTGGCATATTCGAAAAGTGAAATGATTTGTCTGCGATGATCATGCGCTGTTTCAAAAACATCCAGCGCTTGTCTCGCTCGTTCTAGAGCTTTTTCGCCGTTACCAACATGGTTGTAACAAGAAGCAATCTTTTGATCACAACGCGCAACATGGATAACCTCTTTGTGCTTCTTATAAAGTGCACGCGCCTCTTCAAATGCAGAGATTGCGGCATCATATTGACCAAGTTCGCGGTAAGCGCAACCTATTAAATGTAGATCAGATGCGGCACCCAAATCATTTCCATCTACCAGATGCTCTTGTGCGCATTCATTCATGGTGTCGACAACCTCTTGGTACTTCTTTGAGGAATACCACCACTCGCCTAATGTGCAAGCAAGTTCTAGTGCGATTGGGGATTTGCTCTTTCGCAATAGATCTACCGCTTTGGACATGGCAGTTGCTGCTTCATCCATTCGTTTTAATTGATTTAAGTTATAGCCAATTGCAGAGTAAGCCTGCGCTAGTTCTTCATTTGCATGATTGTTGCCAAGTTCAGAATAAATATCGCGAGCGCTTTCAGCTAAAGCTAAAGCTTCGTCATATTGTCCGCGCGCATAAATGCGTGCACTTAATTCGTAATAAGTATTTGCACGTTCCATCCCATTGGTCTCTGGAATTCTTTCCCAGAGCATCTCTTCGGTGATGATCTCGTCGTTCTCTTCTTCAGACATGATGAGCCCTCCTTGAGATAAGCGCTACCGAGGGGAATTGCGCTAAACAATAGCCCCCGAACCCTTACCTACGTTGGACAAAACAACAAGGACGCGCATAAAATTCCCCTTGTTGCAAATTATTTGCAAATACAAGGAGTTCGCATGAATCAGGTTGCTAAGCGAGATATCAAGCACCACATATCGCTTACCCGCGATGAGAAACGCCGCCTTCTAGCCATGTTTGGCTTTATCGCCTTCTTGCATATCGCCGGCGCGCTTTTGATGTGGGCAGCTACCACCGGCGATTACAACTTAGCTGATGGTGCGGCATTTGGTTGGGGCACTGCATTTCTTGCCTACACCTTGGGAATGCGCCATGCCTTCGACGCCGACCATATCTCTGCGATCGATAACACCACTCGAAAATTAATGGCTGATGGTCAACGCCCGCTTGGCGTTGGATTCTTCTTCTCGCTTGGCCACTCATCAGTGGTAGCTGGCTTAGCGATTATTTTGAATTTTGGCATTGTGGCTGTTGGTGCACAACTTCGTGATGAAGATTCAACGCTTCAGCATTACACCGGTTTAATTGGTTTAACTGTTTCCGGAACCTTCTTGATGTTAATTGCGATTCTAAATCTCATCGTGATGGTTTCGATTGTAAAAGTTTTCGTGCAAATGCGCCAAGGAAAATACAGCGAAGCCGAGCTTGAGAAACACTTAGATTCTCGTGGCTTCTTTATGCGCTTCTTTGGTCCAATTGCAAGACGTATTGATAAATCTTGGAAAATGTATCCACTTGGACTTCTATTTGGTTTGGGTTTCGACACCGCAACTGAAGTTGGTCTTTTAGTCTTGGCAGGCTCTTCAGTGATTGCAGGTCTGCCATGGTGGGCGGTAATTTCACTTCCACTTTTTTTCGCAGCAGGTATGTCGCTGTTGGACACCATCGATGGTTCATTTATGAATTTTGCTTACGGTTGGGCGTTTTCCAAGCCAGTTCGCAAGGTTTATTACAACATCGTCATTACTGCACTCTCAGTTGGAACTGCGCTATTTATTGGAGCGCTCGAACTATCACAAGTTCTTTCAAAGCAACTTGAGCTAACTGGTGGCTATTGGGATTGGTCAAATAACATCAATTTAAATAGCGCTGGCTACATGATTGTTGCAGCCTTTGCGGTGGTGTGGATTTTGGCACTGATTATCTGGCGCTACGGAAAGATTGAAGATCGCTGGCACGATGCTGCTCATGCTGCGCAATTAGCTCGAGGCGAGAATACTGATCACGCAGCGGCCGGAATCACGTTGGGCGAAATTCGCGATGGCTTTAAGGTCGATTAAATAATTTGATTAGCTCTTGAGCAACAGCTGCACCAAATAAAACAATTAGTGCGCCAACCGGCTCGTACCAAAATAACTCTTCGTCCAAAAAGATAATTCCGGCGATCACAGCTACTACCGGAGTCACATAAGTTACCGATGATGCAATCGCGCTACCGGCAGCTTTAATAATCTGAAAATTCCAAATATATGCAAGGCCACTTCCAAAGATTCCCAGCGCCAACATTGATAAGACCGGAGTAATTGTTAAGTCACTGCTTGCTATTCCATCGATTAAGAATCCAGGAGTTAAAACCACTGCTGCACAAATTAATTGCACTGTTGCCATCGGAGTAGGTTCTAATTTGTGAGGCAGTACAAAATGCTTTGAATACGGAAATGAGAATCCATAACAAGTTACAGCTAGCAATAGACAGAGCACATACCCAATTGGATTATCGCCAAGTCCCTGCCAAATACCCATGACAACTGCGACGCCAATAAAGCCGATTAAAAGACCAAAGTATTGAGAGCGCTTTGGTGTTTCGTCTCTGCCTATTAAAAGTATTGCTAATACCGTCATCAATGGTGTTACCGCATTAACAATGCCAGCCAGGATTGAAGTTACTTGAGTTTCGGCAAGTGCAAATAGAAATCCTGGAATTACATTTAATAAGAGCGCAATTACTAAGAGATGTGCCCAAATTATTGGTTCTCTAGGCAGTGATATTTTCCGAGTTTTTGCAATTAAAACCAGCGTAATTGCGCCTAAAAAGCAACGTCCAAATGCGACTCCGATTGGAGTTAAAAATTCCAATCCTTGCTTGATAAATAGAAAAGACATGCCCCAGGTGATGCCTAAGAGCAAGTATGCAATTAGCCAATTACTTTTTTGATTTTGATTAACCATGAGAGCCCCCGGTCGGGATCGAACCGACGATCTGCTCGTTACGAATGAGCTGCTCTACCACTGAGCCACGGAGGCGAATAGTGAATAAAATTTTTAAATTAGTCGACAAGAATGGTGCCGTTTGGTGTTTCAAACTGCACCGCGATAATTCCGGTATCGCCATCTGCTTCGGTTGGTGAGAGCCAACGAATTTCAACATCCTCGCCAAGTGCATCTTTATATTCAACACCTAGATATTCACGAACGGTATTTGGTTCGCCAGCAACTTCAAGACGTGTAATTTTTGAAGTCGCTTTGCCATCTGCAGATGGATGATGATTTTCAACCCACTCAACGAAAAATGGGAGTTGACGATCTTCAAGTGTGGAGAGAATTCCAATCTGCTTCCATTGCAGAGTCTGTCCATCTGGCTTAGTGCGTGATCCATCAACTGCAGGACGACCTAAACGCTTTTCAATTGAAGCAACATCATCGACAGATAAAACCCAAGTTAGCCATCCGCCACCTTCTTCGGCGCGTTGTTTAACCGCACGACCAAAAGGTGTTTTATCTGTAGCTGGATGATCCAAAGGACAGACAACTTCTACATAGTGGCCATTCTTAAGTGGCGCAGTGAAGTTACGCGTTCCAAAACGTGGGTGCGCACCACCATCAACGAATGTGGTTCCGAGTTGTGCACCTAAGCGCTGCACTGTGTCTGAAATTTGATCATGGGAAGTCACATAAGAGATGTGGTCTAAACGCATGGGAGAATTTTGCACCACCAAAAGGGGTGCTAATTACCATCCTGGCATGCGAATTACGCGCTACAAGCCAGATCTTGTGCGGGAATTTCTCCTGAAATTAGATACTTTTCGACCGCCTGGTCCACGCACTGGCTGTCGCGGTTATAGCCGGTATGGCCCTCGCCAGAGACCGAAATTAGCAGCGAGTTATTTAGTATCGAAGCTAATTTAACCGCCCATTGATAAGGCGTGGCTGGATCATTAGAAGTTCCAATCACCAAAATTGGGCTATTGATATTGATAGGACCAGTAATTAATTCATATTTTGGTTTTGGTAGATATTCGCAATCAATTTCGGCATACATGACATATTTCCCAAATATCGGAGCAGCCTCTTTGATGATTTCTAGGTTGCCACCAGTTGGTGGAAAATCATCGCAGGCAATCACTGATAAAGATGAAGCATCGTTAGACAAATAATTTCCATTAGCATCTCTGCGATTATAAGAATCAGCAAGTTCTAAAAGTTCTGTGCCTTGATTATTAAATAATTCAGTTAGCGCTGATCGAAGTTGCGGCCATCCAAATTCTTGATCATATAGACCCATCGCGATTCCATACACAGCTAAAGATTCGGTTAGCTTTCGATTGCCAACCGTGATTGGTTCTTTTCTTAAGTCGGATAATCGACTCTGAATCTGTGTCGCTGCGTCACCAGAGAGCGGACAGGTTGCCAATTTCTGACAATCTTCGGCAAAAGCGCTGAAAGCAGAATCAAAACCAATTGCTTGTTGCTTGGTCTGCTCGAGGGAATTAAGAGTCGGATCTACCGCGCCATCTAAAACAAAACGTCCCACTTTATTTGGGAAAAATTTTGCATACAAAGTTCCGAGGTAAGTGCCATAAGACTTGCCTAGGAAATTTAATTTCTCATCACCTAACAGTGCGCGCAAGATATCCATATCGCGGGCGGCATTTGCTGTTGAATAAAACGCTAAGTACTTATTCTCTAGGCTGCATTGCGCGGCGAAAGCTCTACTTTCCTCGCGTAATTGAGCCAATTCCGCATCATTGACTGGGTAGGCGCTAGATTCATAGGCGGCGTCTGTTTCTTCATCAGTTAAACAATCAATTGGCGCAGACCGGCCGACGCCGCGTGGATCAAAACCAACAATATTAAAACTCTCATTGATTGCGGTGGTAAATGCGCTTTCATATGAATAGGCGTAATCAATACCCGAACCACCAGGACCACCTGGGTTTACGACCAGGTTTCCGATTGGATTTTCAGCGTTATGTTTCATGACCGCAATATCAAATTCACCTAATTCAAGATTTTGATAATCGATTGGAACTTTGAAAGTTGCGCACTCAAAGCCGCCGTAACACTCCAGCCAATTAAAACTCTGTTTATAGTACCCATCGATTGAAGTGCGATCGATTTTCTGGTTGCTGGGTCTGAAAGGATCCGAAGATCTAAAAGCGGTATTTACTAACGAGAGCGCTAGCAATACCAGGATGATACTTACAGCTAAATATTTAGAAGTTACTTTATTAATTCGCACATTAATGCTTCCATGACCAATAAGGGTGCTCCGTTGCGCTGAAGATTTTCGCGCGCTTTCATGATTGCATCCATTTTGGCCAACGTTCTTTGAGATTGAGTAATCTCTGCCATCTTATTTATTTGCTCGGACAATTCGGCATTGATTAAAGAGCCATCGTGGCCCGCTTGCACCAAGATCACATCGCGATAAAAAGTTGCTAAATCTAAGAGCGCACCATCTAAAGTATCGCGCGTAATACGGGTGGCTCTGGATTTCTGTTCTTTCTCAAGTTCTTTGAGCGCTTTGCCGCTACCTTTGCCAAGCGCAGTGGATAACTCTTCATACTCTTTCTCATCAAGCGCTTCGGAAATTGCATCAGCTTCGGTGTTAGCTATTTCTACCAATTTTGCGGCGGCAGCGTAGGCAGACGAAACGCTATTTAACTGCGTGGGAATGCTCAAAATTGCGCTTCTGCGATTGCGAACTGATTCGTTGGTAGCTAAATGACGCGCTCTACCGATATGCCCTTGTGAAACCCGCGCTGCAAAATCTGCCATCTTAGGTGCGATTTGATCACGTTCGATTAAATATTTTGCTACCGCTTCATTGGAAGGAGTGTGCAACTGAATATGGCGACAGCGCGAACGGATAGTTGGCAAAATATCGTGCAGAGTTGGCGCACATAACAACCAGACAGTACGTAGACCCGGTTCTTCAATTGCTTTTAGCAAAGCATTGGCTGCAGATTCTGTTAAACGGTCCGCATCTTCCATAACCACTACGCGCCAACCGCCCATAGATGGCGCCCAAGCTGTTCGAGTTAGAAGTTCGCGGACCTCATCAATTTTTATTGATAAGCCTTTGCTCTTTAAAATTTCAATATCTGGGTGTGCGCCAGATTTGGCGGTTATACATTCATTGCATTTTCCGCAACCATTATTTTTACAAACTAGAGCTTGAGCAAAAGCAATTGCTGCAGAGGAGCGACCACTACCTGGCGGGCCGGTAAAAATCCACGCATGTGTCATCTCTTGCGTCTCTTCACCGCTGGCGGCAGCAGTTACGGCAGCAGTTAGAGTTTCGACAATATGAGCCTGACCAATTAATTGGTCGTAGACGCTCACTCAGATTTCTTTCTTAGGTGCGGCTTCTTGATAATACGCTTCTTCTCTTTAGGCTTCTTCTCGATCTTGTTTAAATCACGAAGTTCACTAACGCGGGTGGTGATTTCAGCATGGATCTCTTCAATGCTCTGGCGTCCATCAACTACTAAATATCGCTCTGGGTCCAAGAGCGCTAAAGATAAAAACTCTTGACGTACTCTTTCGTGAAAAGCTAGTGATTCGCTCTCTAAACGATCGCGAGATTTTAAGCGTCCGATACCGATTTCTGCTGGTAAATCAATGATGATAGTTAGGGTCGGAATCAAACTTTCGGTGGCCCAACGAGAGATACGTCCAACTTCTCCTGGTGAAAGCACTCGTCCTGCACCCTGATAAGCAATAGATGAATCTAAGTAGCGATCGGTAATTACGATTTCACCACGTTCTAGAGCTGGACGGATCAAAGTATCAACATGGTGTGCGCGATCTGCAGCATACAAGAGCGCTTCCGCGCGCGGTGAAACATGATCGTGGGTATGCAAAAGTATCTGACGTAATTCATTGCCAAGTTCGGTGCCGCCAGGTTCGCGAGTTAAGACCACTGTGTGGCCATCAGCTTCTAGGAACTCTTTTAGTAATTTTGATTGCGTTGATTTGCCGCAACCTTCGCCGCCTTCGAAAGAGATAAAGACACTATTTGCATGGCCAGTTTCGTGCGCACCTAATTCGCCGCGCAGCGCCGAAAGCACATCGCTCATTAAAGAAATACCAGGACGATCACGCATCTGACGATAAGAGACGATGCCAATTAACCCCGCCAATATTCCAGCAATCAAAATAGTAATTGAAGCGCCGTTATAAGTGACTTCGGAGTTAGCGAATTTGTAAGTATGTTGACCAACTGCTGCGGCAATAAGTGGCGCAATTGCTAGAACTGCAACCAACACAATTCGAATTAAAGACTGTACGAAAGCAAAGGTGCGACCACGAACTTCGTTTTCGACCTCCATGCCAAGCATGGTGAAACCAGTTACCCAACTGACACCGCTAAATGCACCTAATATCAAGGTAACTAAAACTGCGATAACTAAGTTGCTGATTAACGCCAGCGCCACCAAGAAAAAACCAGCTATGGCTAATGCAGCGCCAAATAAGCGTCGGCGTGAGAATTGTGAGAGTACGCGTGGGCCAAAGGCAATACCGGTAGCTAATCCGGTAAAGACTGAGCCAAATAGCACGCCATAGGCCGCATCACCGCCGCCTAGATCGCTAACAAAGGTTCGCGCTAATCCAATAACTGCACCCGCCGCCATAAAGGCACCGACCATGCCCACAATTAATCCACGCACAATCTTAGATTGGCTGACAAATTTCCAACCTTCGAAGAGCGATTTAATTATGTTATCGCCCTCTTTGGTTTCGGCAGAACCCTTTGTGATTTCGCGTAATCCGTAAACAATCCAAGCGCAATAGAAAAATGAGAGTGCATTTAAATAAAGCGCCATGTTGGTGGTATTTCCATTTAAGAATGGAAATACCGCAGTCAGCGCGCCAGATATCAAAGCTAAAATCGAAAAGAGCGCTGCCGCAATTGGTGCAGTTCCGTAAGCAGCAAGTAGCGAAACTTGATTAGCAGATTCCAATTTAGTCTTAGGAACTAAATTTGGAACTGAAGCTTCTTTGGCAGGCGACCAGAATAGAGTTACACATTCGACCAAAATTGTTGCCGCGTATAACCAGTAATAATTCTGGTAGACCGCAATTGATACATATAAAGAGCCACGTAAAATATCCGAAATCACCATCAATTTACGGCGATCAAATTTATCGGCGATTACACCTGCAATTGGCCCTAAGAAAACTGAGGGCAACAAGCGCGCAATAAATACACCGGCGATAGCAAAGTTAGCAGTCGAGTAATTTCCTTCGGATAACTTCTGCGCTAAAGCCGTCGTTGCAAGTAGCCCAAGCCAATCTCCCAATGATGAGAAAGCCATCGCTTGCCAGAGCCTGCGAAAGGCTGGGATGGCTAAGACTCCCCTGGTCTGATCTTGACCGGGAGCTGCAGGCGTTGGAAGCGTCTTTGCCATAGAGGTGCAGTCTATCGGGCTGGAAAATTACCTTTAAATTGGCAATCAAAAGGCGAATATGAGATTAAATCCAGCCGTATTCCAAGGCGCGTTGCGCAGCTTCGCGACGATCGCTTACGGCGAGCGCTTGATAAATTCGCATTGTTTCGTGGCGAATAGTTGAGACTGAATAACCTAATTGTGTGGCTAAGTCGTGATTAGTTTTACCATCAACCATGCCCTTTAAAATATTTAATTGGCGCTTAGTTAATGAATCAACTGATGGCAAACCTTTTTCCTGCGCTAATTCTTTTTCGCTGGAGAATTCTTGGGTATGAGTTAAAGACAAAAATAGACCTAATGCGAGTGCGTAAATATTCAGAGTATTAATAATTTCGCGTTTTTGAGCTGAATCTTTTTCGTGAGAGAAGATGACATTCATCCAGCCATAGACGCTACCTTTAGCGCGCAATTCGATAAGTACTTGCTTATTTGTAGAAGCCCATGGACCCGGTTGATGTCCGGCCGCGATTTGATTGACTTCTAACTCTTTGTTATGACGCCAAACTTGTCCTGGAACTAACTTTCCAGTTTCGTTGGTATCAAAACCATATTGTCCAAGGTAGTGGTAACTATCGTCTTTGTTTAAGCGACCTAAGCGCACACAACAAGCGCCATATTGTTTTAAATAATCAGTTACCAACGCACGACAAATTTCATCTGGCGTCGGTCGATTGGCAAGCCAACTGACAAAACCTTGCATGAACTCCATTGAATGTCACCTCATGGACTTAGATGTTGGGACTTACTTGGGAGTAGGTTAGGGGTAACCAATGACAAACTGAATACTTCTTGCCGATATATCAGCTTATAAAAGAGTCAGAGTAGGCCCTGCGGGGATCGAACCCGCGACCCACGGATTAAAAGTCCGTTGCTCTACCGACTGAGCTAAAGGCCCCTACTTGAATTGCCTGCGAAGTTTAGCGGTCAATGTTGGAAATCTTTAATCGAGAGAATTATCTGCCTGCTGCTGCGCGCTTTAGGCGATCGCGAATTGCAATAGCGATGCCATCGCCCTTTGGCTGAATAACCACGATGCGAGTTAAATCTTTGGCATCACCTTCGCGAAGTGCTGAATATAAAAGGTGTGCAAAAGATTCAGGTGATGTTGGGGCAGCTAAGCGGATGGCACCTTTTGGGGTTTCGATATCTGCAAGGGCGATAAAGCCGTCCCCCGGTTGAGCGGTTACATCAAGATGTACTTGGGCAGCTGGGGCGTAGTGATTTTCCAGTGAGCCCGAGACTCGGATATCTGAATTCTCTGGAAGTTCAACATCTAACCCAGTTACACCTTTTATATCTACTTCAGTAATTGCACCTGGGCGGAGGATTTTTGGAGTTGGACCGGTGCAATCGATGATGGTGGATTCAACGCCAACTGAACACGGGCCGCCATCGAGGATGGAATCGGATTCATCTAAATAAGCGCCGATCTCTTCGCGAACTGCTTCTGCAGTAGTTGGTGAAACTTGGCCAAAGCGATTGGCAGAAGGAGCTGCAATTCCTTTGCCGCCGATCTTTGCAAATTCATTTAATAGTTGCAGTGATTAGATCTAAAACATTACCTCGAATTGTTTGGACTTTACAAATAAAGCAGTAAATGGTGATTTTTGTGTATCTACAAAGCTGAATCTAATAAACTATTATCAAATGCCAGCATGAAAGGACTAAGTGCAATTTTTAAGAGGCAAATTCCGAGTTAGAACTTATACTGAGATTAATGCAAATATATCATAAGCAACACAATCCTAGACTCTCCGCTCGTATTAGCACTCCTGCGATAAAGTCTCACTCGACTTTAGAAAATAAGAATATCAACGCTACCTATTAACAAGTTCGAACAATTATTACTAGAATTCTAATTCAAATGCTGGTATTTTTTATATTTTCAGTGATCATTTCAAAATAGGAAGAGCTTATATTTCTTGGCCGTTTGATACCGAATAATTCTCTTTTTACAGATTGAAAATGATGAATTGGAAAAATATCAAAATAAACAATTTTCTGATTCTTAAAATTATAATCATATACAGTTAAATCAGTATCATAAGTTGGATCAAAAAAAGGTGCACTTACAATTCTATTTACATTATATGTTTTCTTGGCATTCGCTATTAAATTGGATCCTTGGTATTCAATAAATGATTCTCTTCGCATTTCTCCAAAACTGAAGAAATTGCTCACAAGCTCACAATTTAACGAATCGATTTTCTGAAATTCGTCAGTAGGAATATAACAAAAAGATCCATCTGGCGCACCTAATGTCTCTTTGAAACCAAATAAATGATTTGCGTTTGGATACAATTCTGAGAGAAATAAATAAGATCTAAATAGTTGATGATGAAAATCAACCATGACATATTTAACATTTGGAAAATACTTGTAAGCTACTGATTGAAGACCGCCATAAAATGATCCTATGTCAACCCAAGTAGAATTCTCAGTTAACAAATTCTCTTTTCTTATTCTTCCAAAAAAGTATGTATATCTAAGCCATCGCAAATTATAAGTTGTGTTTCCGTCCGAAAACCATTGTGTTTCACCAGGAGTCTTTGCAACTGGATTGTCAGTAAGAATGTCGTATGATTCAATTAATTTCAAAATTTCTAAATCATCTTTTAGTGAGTCATAAAATGACTTTCTAAAAAATTTTTCAAAAAATGAAGAATAGAGAAAACTTACTATGCTATTCATTTTATCGAAAAAGGCTGGTAATTTTATTTTTGAAACCCGTGAAATTCCCATATCATTTTGCATAGACCAATTTCTTAAATTACTTAAATTTATTGAATTTAATCCCCCTTCTAATTTGAGTCGCTTAAGAATATGATCATGCTTACTATCCAAATTTTTATAATTGATCTCATCTGCATTAGGGAACGCTTTTCTAAATTTATCCAATTTTTTTTGGATTTGGGCGTCAATTTCTTTCTTATTTCTCAATTTTTACACCCACCCAACCTGCAAAATTAAGATTTCGCCAAAAACATTCAACATTTTTAAATCCAGCATTTAATAACAAATCTTCATTCCAATCTGAAGTAACGGGCACGAGAACCCCTTCTAAAGATTTTCTTTTTGAATTAATCTGCGCTTCCGTATAACCATTTGTGCCTTTCAGATTGTAATACAATTCAACAAACAATTCATTCAAGAAAGTGTTTCTTCCTAAGATTTTTTCAACAAGAATAAAGGCAGAATTATTTTCCATAGATGCATAGGCATTCGCTAAAACTCTTTGACGATACTCAATAGGAATAAACTGTAAAGTTAGCACCGACAAAACTACTGAGGATTTTTCTTTAGGGTATTCTTCTCTAAGGTCCACATTTTCAATCGAAATATCAATATTTTTAAAATTTATAAACCTATTCTTAGCGGCCTCTCTCATTGGCTCCGAGATTTCTAGCCCTAAATACCTATTTTGGCTTCCTAAATGTTGAACAATCGGTAATAGTGCTCCTCCGCTGGAGCAACCTAAATCAACAATTGTGGTCTTGGGTATTGCAAACTTGCATGCCAAGTCTGTAACTAGTTTTCGCATATCAATGAAGCCTGGAATTGAGCGGGAGAGCATGTCGTCAAATGCTTGAGTCACACTTTCATCAAAAACCCATTTATCGCCAGCTAAAATTTCATCTTTCATCAGATAGTCCTAACTCTGTCTGCCCTTATTGCCTAATCCTAAACTATTTTCATTCACTTTTAAATTATCGGAGCTATTACGACATAAAGTCTCAATTCTTAGCCTAAAAGCATATATTTGGGATATGAAAAAGCATAGGAAAAGTGAATTGTTTGTGAAGATGATACTAACCAAAGAGCTAATTAATGATACGAATTTAAACAGTGATTTATCGCTGAAGTATAAGAAATTTAAGTCTTGGCTACCTTCATATGCACAGAATTCAAAAATTCTTGATAAGTTAATAAATGAACTTTTTGGGTTGTTAAAATTAGTCAAGATATTTTTTGAAATTTTCCAAAATTTATTTTCTAAAAATCATGATCTTTTAAATTTTAGCGAAAAATTTTCATGTGTATTTGATTTGTCAAGGCAGCATCTTCCACCGGCAATTACTCTTAAGGAATTGGAAGATTTCTTCTTTGACCCTAATAGGCCCATGGTGTCAAATGACTCAAATTGCGTGGTCGTGATCTCACCTCTTTGCAAAAATCCTTTAAGGAGTGGCAAAATCATATATGCCAGAAATTTCACACAGTTAATTCTAAATCAAGAAAATATCTTTAGTGCTCTAATTTTAGTTACTAAAGTATTCAAGGTCTTAATTACAAATCGTTTTTTTAATTTCAGAATTATTTCTGATATCTATTTAGCACTTTTATTCTATTATTCTCGAATTTATAAGAATTTTAATGAAGCAATTATAACAAATAGTTCCTGGACCAAAGGACCTTCAGTATTTTATATTGATTCCAAATACAGACATTATAAAACTTTAATGTTTCATTATTCTGAAAATTCTGTCCCTCTAACTTCTGGTGATCTTAATTTTTATGGAAATCCGACTTGGATTAACAATGACATTGTTGATTTACATTGTGTTTGGACCAAAACATATGCGAATTTTTTGTTAAGTATGAATCCTTCGTTGAAAGTTAGAGTATGTGGATCTATAGTGTTTCGGAGGAAACCTTTACTAAATGAACAGATTCTGCAGAAAAACCAAATCTTGTTTCTTGACCGCGAACCTTCAATATTTGAATCTAAACTTGGAGTGTATACAGAAAATGCTTGCAGAAAGTTTCTAGAGGCGGTTGAATTTCTTTACAAAGAGTTGAAAGTTGATGATTTTAACACCCCGGATTTTCTAATCAAACCTAAGAGAAGAGACTTGCCAGAATATTCGGAAAATTATTTGAATTTTAGACAAGAGTTATTTGCCAATGGAGTATTAAAGAAAATGCCATGGGAAACTGACATATATAATCTTATTAGAGAATCAAAACTTGTGGTGTCGATGATTGGAATTTCTGCTAACATTATTGCAGAAGAATTCGAAGTTCCCTTGCTCCAAGTTTACTTTGGGGAAAATCATCTTATAGAACCACTAGTAAAGTATGATTTTGAAACGATAGCAGATTTTGAAATACTTTTAAATCGAGTAAAAACCATCTTAGGAGTATTAGGTTAAGTTTTTCCGTATATTTTTCGCCTAAATCTTCTCGCTTCAAATTCTAAATTTATTGATTCTTTTTTGAAGCGCGCTTTAGGCGATCGCGAATTGCAATAGCGATGCCATCGCCCTTTGGCTGAATAACCACGATGCGAGTTAAATCTTTGGCATCACCTTCGCGAAGTGCTGAATATAAAAGGTGTGCAAAAGATTCAGGTGATGTTGGGGCAGCTAAGCGGATGGCACCTTTTGGGGTTTCGATATCTGCAAGGGCGATAAAGCCGTCCCCCGGTTGAGCGGTTACATCAAGATGTACTTGGGCAGCTGGGGCGTAGTGATTTTCCAGTGAGCCCGAGACTCGGATATCTGAATTCTCTGGAAGTTCAACATCTAACCCAGTTACACCTTTTATATCTACTTCAGTAATTGCACCTGGGCGGAGGATTTTTGGAGTTGGACCGGTGCAATCGATGATGGTGGATTCAACGCCAACTGAACACGGGCCGCCATCGAGGATGGAATCGGATTCATCTAAATAAGCGCCGATCTCTTCGCGAACTGCTTCTGCAGTAGTTGGTGAAACTTGGCCAAAGCGATTGGCAGAAGGAGCTGCAATTCCTTTGCCGCCGATCTTTGCAAATTCATTTAATAGTTGAAGCGCAAGAGTTTGATTAGGTACGCGAATGCCAACAGTATTTTGATTTCCAGTTACGAAATCTTTTGCTAAATCAGAGCGCTTTAAAATCAAAGTCATTGGCCCTGGCCAAAATGCACGGGCTAAATCAATTGCGTAATCTGGAATCTCTTCGGCCCACTCGCCCATTAACTGCCAATCGCCAATATGAACGATGAGCGGGTGATCTTGCGGACGGCCTT
>JBJOFF010000001.1:0-164504 GCA_046048895.1 Actinomycetota bacterium | reverse complement strand
TCGTAGAAGATTTAAATGGTAGTAACTCATTTGTCGGTTACGTCTACACGGCAACAGCGCTGATTCAAGGCGCATTTCTAATGCGAGCCGGACAATTATCAGATGTTCGCGGGCGCAGATTAATGTTAAAAATGGGATCCACTATTACTTTTGCCGGAATGGCGATGTTTTTAATTGCGGGCCACAAATCGATATTTGTAATAGCGATGATGATTATTGGATTCGGTACGGCATTTATTTCAACTACCCCGTCAGCCATTGTGGCAGATGTAATTACTGGTAAGAGCGGCAAAGTTATTGGCTTTTTTCAAATGGCCGGAGATGCAGGAATGATTGTGGGGCCGGTATTAATTGGGTTATTAGCGGATTTATATAGCTTTCAAACGGCATTTGCCGCCACGCTAGCCATTTACTCATTAACGGTATTGCTAGCGTGGCGGATGCCAGAAACTTTAGTCGCGGCGAAGGATTGAAAGTAGTCGCAATACCTCTAGGTATAGCCAAACTACTGAAACCATCATTCCGAAACCAACGCGCCATGACTCTTCCTGTGGCACGCCCATTGCAACTGCTTTAGCTGCTTGATCAAAATCCATCGCTAAGAAGAATGTTGCAAGCCCAACACCAAAGATTGCAACCAATGGTCCGAAGGTTCCGTTAAAAATAAAGTTGCCACCGATTAGGTTGATTACTCCAAGCACCATATAACCGATGATTGCACCGAATGCGATTCGAGTTGCGCGAGCGCTAATGGAAATCTTGCCACTCTTATACGCTGCAAGTACACCGACGAAAGCAACTGCAGTTGCAATTAACGCTTGGCTTACGATTCCAGGATATGCAGATTCATAAACTGCTGAGATTGTGCCAAGCACAATACCTTCAAGAGCTGCATAAATCATGATTAGCGCTGGGCGAACTTTTCGGCTAAATGCAATTACAAAACCAAGCACGGTCGCCGCAAGCAAACTTCCGATTAATACACCGCCGCTTAGATTTGAATTCCAAGCTACAAAACCGGTAACTGCCAAAATTGCAAAGAGCATTGAGGTGCGAGTAACAACGTCATCCATTGTCATTCGACCAGTGCGCATTGATGATGCAGCCGGTGAGTTATAAAGATCTTCTAGCTGTCCGCCTTCTTGTGCGTCATAACTAGTTCCGAAACCTCTGGTGCCAACATTGGGATTTCCCATTGATGCATAACCGCGACGGTTATAGCGATTTAGTACCGGGTTACTACTCTCCATTTATTCCTCCAATTGGAATTGGGCTCTATGCCGTTATCGGAAAAAACGCACTTGGTAGGCGCGTTATTCCTGATTAATTACCTTAAATTACTAGCGTGCCCTCGGTGGGGGTCGAACCCACACTGGAAGGATTTTAAGTCCTCTGCCTCTGCCATTGGGCTACGAGGGCGCTTACTGCGGGCGAGAGTCTACTAGTTGGAATTGCCTTGAATTAACCGCTTATATTCCGCGAATAAATCCTGTGACTTGGGCTTTTTCTCAATGATCTTAATTTGCGATCCGCTCCATTTTGGTGGCGTTTCACTTCCGGCTAGCGCCCAGGCCGCCTGTCTCGCCGCACCTAATGCGACATATTCACCTGGCTCTGGAACTGCAATTTCATAATCAAAGAATGTAGCCGCAACTTCTTGAACTGCTTCATTTCTGGCTGCGCCACCAACCAGTATCACTCTGTTGATTGGAACATTTAATTTTGCAATCGCTTCGGCTGCATAACGCATACCTGCAATTACGCCTTCGATAGATGCACGGGCAATATTTGCTGGAGTGAAATTGTCATGAGTGATTCCGTAAAAAGAACCAGTGGCATTTGGTTTATTAGGTGTTCTTTCTCCATCAAAATGAGTTATCAACCTAAGCCCATTTGCGCCAATTGGTGCAGATAGCGCCGCGCTACTAAATTCATCAAAAGACATTCCAAGTGTCTTAGAAACTGTGGCAAAAATTTTTGCGGCATTTAAAGTACATGCAAGTGGTAAAAAATTTCCAGTCGCATCTGCAAATCCAGCAACTTCTCCACTTTGATCATGGGTTGATGTCTGAGTTGAGATGAATGCGGTCCCACTGGTGCCAAGTGAAATTACCATATCGCCAATTTGTGAATTAATTCCTAGTGCGGCACCAGCGTTATCTCCACAACCTGCCGCAATAGGAATTCCAGAGCCAGTCTTTCCACCAAATTTATTCGGTTCAATAATCTTGGGTAATTGAACTGAAATATCCGATTTCAAAATCGATTTAAGGATCTCTGGAATATACTCATTAGTTGAAGGATTGAAATAGCCAGTTCCTGACGCATCGGATCTATCTGTAAATAAATCAGCTAAATCTGTAGAGCCAGTGAGCTTCCATGAAAGCCAGTCATGTGGCAGGCAGATGGCAGCTACTTTTGCGATGTGCTCTGGTTCGTGCTCAGCCACCCAAAGCACTTTTGCCGCGGTAAAGGAAGCAACCAACTGTGAACCTGTCAGCTTTGCGATATCTGGGAATTCTTCATTTAATTTAGCTGCAGTTTGATCAGATCGGGTGTCATTCCAAAGAAGTGCCGGACGAATTACTTTACCAGCTGAATCTAAAAGCACCATGCCATGCTGTTGGCCTCCAATTGCGATTGCAGCAATCTCTCCGAAGGCAAAAGCTTCAGCTAGCGCATCATTAAGTGCGGCCAACCAATGTGCTGGATCTACTTCGGTTCCATCAGGGTGTGGCCGGGTAATAGTTTTCTTGATTTCGCCTGTTTCATAATCACAGAGCAGAACTTTTACCGATTGAGTTGATGAATCAACACCTGCAACTAATTTGGCCAAGAACTTACCTATCTGCTGAATTATTTAGAGAGAATAGCGGTTATTGGCCAAGACTAAAAGCAATGCCATCCAAAATGTCAGATTCGCAGGCGATAAATTCTTTAGCACCCACGGCTTTCACGATTTCCGAGAGCACCAATGAACCTGCTCCGATGACATCTACTCGACCAGGATGCATATACCCAAGAGCTGCTCGCTCTTCTCGTTTCATTTTTAAGAACATTTCAGATACTTGGTGCGTCTTTTCCGCAGAGATTCTTGATAAATGAATTGCATATCGATCATATTGAGAAAGTTCTAGCGCTGCAGCTGCAACAGTAGTCGCAGTTCCCGCCACTGCCACCAAAGACTTAGCAACTTTGATATCAACCACTTTTGCAGCTTCGGCAATTGCTAATTGAATATCTCTTCTGGCGCTCTCAATTTCTAACTCCGTTGCAGGATCAGATTTAAAGTGACGCTCCGACATTCGAACACAGCCAATATTCACGCTTTTAGCACTTACTACTGTGCGATGACCGATAACAAATTCAGTTGAGCCACCGCCAATATCTACTACTAAATATGGAGCCAATAAATCTGGCAAATCTTTAGTGGCTCCGGCAAAGGAGAGCTCTGCTTCCTCTTCTCCGCTTATAACCTCTGGCGCCACACCTAGACGTTCCTTTACACCTTCAATAAATAAATCTCGATTGGATGCATCTCGGGTCGCACTTGTTGCGCAGAATCGGATTTTTTCCACGCCACGTCTTGCGATTTCGGATGCATATTTATCTACTGCTGAAAGAGTTCGGGTAATTGCATCTGGATGAAATGATCCAGTTTGATCAACACCTTGTCCCAATCGAACAATTTCCATGTCGCGCACTACTTCTTGGAAATTATCTCCTTGCACATCAGCAATTAGTAAACGAATTGAATTGGTACCACAATCGATAGCTGCTACTCGCATGGTGAATCCAGCCACCACTTAGGTAACTTTGCAAGCGCTTCGTCTCCTAAAGGATTTACATCCGGACCAGCCGCTAATGAATGTGCAACTAGCGAGTGCAAACACTTGACTCGATCTGGCATGCCACCAGCGCTAATACCTTCGACCTCTGGAACTTCAATTCCAAGCGCTGCACGCGCTGCCAAATAATCATCGTGCGCTGCTGCATAAGCGCCAGCTAACTCTGGTTCGCTCTTTAAACGTTCATTCATCTCTGCCATCAAGCCACCATTTTCTAAAGTGGAGATGGCGCCAGTTAATTTTGGACAAGTGGCGTAATAAAAAGTTGGAAATGGCGTGCCATCAGCTAGCCGAGGTGGAGTTTCTACAACCGCGGGATTACCGCACGGGCATCGATATGCAATTGCATGAACATCTCTTGGCTGGCGTTGTAATTGCCGACCAATGCAATCTAAATCAGATTGCGAAACTTCTCTGTTAAAACTGGTCATTTATTTCCAGCTTCAGTTACGGTCGCAATTAAACGGGTGTACCAAGGCACTCCTGTAGGGATATTTGCCGCAACTTCATTAGATTTATCGCTACCTTCAAGTGTGATGTCATTTGTCAAAATGTATTGGCGTTCACCCGGCAATACATAGTGAAGACGCGCACGTGCTTGAGATTTAATGTAATTTGGATCGTTCCAAAGTTCTAATTCTTTGCGTGCCTCTTCTAGAGCTTGGCGGCTAGCTTCGACTTGAGTTGAAAGCGCATTGATTTGAGCTCGCTGTGCAAAATATTTCTGTAACGGCGAACCAATCATCACGATTACTAAAAAGAAGAAAGCAGCTACTGCTAGAAAACGAGTTGATTTATCAATTCGCTTTCTGCGATAGCTGCTTCTTCTGCGAGGCAATTTAATTAGCCTTTAAAACGAGGGAAAGCGCCGCGACCTGCATAACGTGCACCTTCGGCAAGTTCTTCTTCGATCCGAAGTAGTTGGTTGTACTTTGCAACGCGCTCACTTCGAGCAGGAGCGCCAGTCTTAATTTGACCACAGTTTGTCGCTACCGCTAAATCTGCAATGGTCACATCTTCAGTTTCACCTGATCGGTGGCTCATCATGCTGCGATATCCCGCGCGGTGCGCCATCTCTACGGCATCAAGAGTCTCAGTTAGCGAACCAATCTGATTAACTTTAACGAGCAAAGCGTTTGCAGTATTTGCAGCTATTCCCTTAGCAAGTCGCTCAGGATTTGTAACAAATAAATCATCGCCAACTAATTGGATCTTTGAGCCAAGTTCCTTGGTAATTGCGGCCCAACCATCCCAATCATCTTCATCTAGTGGATCTTCAATTGAAACGATTGGATATGAAGCCACCAGACTTGAGTAATAAGCAATCATTTCCGAAGCCGAGATTTGCTTGCCTTCGAATGAATATTTGCCATTGTCATGGAACTCAGTTGCAGCTACGTCCATTGCTAGTGCAATCTCTTTTCCTGGCTTAAAACCAGCGCCTTCTACCGCTTCTAGAATCAAATCAAGGGCAGCCCGATTGCTATCTAGATTTGGCGCAAAACCGCCTTCATCGCCAATACTGGTGGCAAGACCACGCTTCTTCAGAACTGATTTAAGTGAATGATAAATCTCAGCGCCCCAACGTAATGACTCTTTAAATGAATCTGCTCCGATTGGTGCAACCATAAATTCCTGAATATCAACGTTGGTATCTGCGTGTGCGCCACCATTAAGGATGTTCATCATTGGAACTGGCAATACATGAGCATTATTGCCACCCACATATTTAAATAAGGATAAATCTGCATGTTCGGCACTTGCTTTAGCTACCGCCAGTGAAACACCTAAAATCGCATTTGCGCCAAGTTTGGCTTTGTTTTTAGTGCCATCTAAATCAATCATGGTCTGATCAACTAAACGTTGATCCTGTGCATCTAGTCCAACAACTTCAGGAGCAATTACATCATTAACATTCTTAATTGCTTGCTCGACGCCTTTACCTAAATATCGCTTACCGCCGTCGCGAAGTTCAACTGCTTCGAAAGCGCCTGTTGAGGCACCGGATGGAACCGCGGCACGCGCTGCAGTGCCATCTTCTAATAAAACTTCAACTTCAACAGTTGGGTTGCCGCGTGAATCAAGAATTTCGCGCGCACCTAGGGCTTCGATTATTGCCATTTTTGCTCCTTAAAAGTTATTAAAAATAACTGGTCGAATTCTACAAGGACTCAATCCGCTTGATCTCTTCTGAAATCTCGCGTGCACGAGCGCGAAGTAGATCTTCTGGCTCGATTCCCTGCTTAATTGCAGCCGCTACAGCTGCGACCAACGCATCGCCAATAGCGATTTCAGCGGGAACATCATTGTTCATATCTGTTGTTGGTAAATCTAAATTGATGCCGTTTTTCTCGGCTCGGTAGAGCAGTTTAGTGATTAATGGAAGCGCTGGCTGCGATAACGCGATCCCGTCAGTTGCCGAAGTGCGATTTTTCTCTGCCGCCTTTAATTTCTCCCAATTTTGTAGGACTTCATCAGAGCTTTCGGCCCGGGTCTCGCCAAATACATGAGGGTGGCGGCGAACCAATTTATCTGCAATTCCTGCTGCTACCTCTTCAATAGAAAAGGGGTCGGTGGGATGTTCTTGCGCAATTCTGGAATGAAAATAGACCTGAAGCAAAATGTCGCCAAGTTCTTCACGCATTGCCTGGCGATCATTTTCTTCAACCGAGTCAATGAATTCATATGACTCTTCGAGTAAATACTTTATTAGTGATTGATGAGTTTGTTCGGCATCCCATGGGCAACCTCCGGGAGAGCGGAGACGATCCATTACTTCGAGCAAGCGAAGTAATTCTGACGGCATATTAATTTAAATTAAGCAGTAATCGGTTTTACTGCAGAGCCCGCAGAGTCAAATGCAACTAAATCGCCATTAGCACTATCCCAAGTACCAAATTGAGGATTTATCTTAACTTTTTCAGTTTTGGTAAGTTCAATAACTAATTGCTGAATTGCACTCCCAGCATCTGCCTCAGGGACTCCTGCCGCAATTGCATTAGCACTAATTCGCTCAGAGATTAATAAAGCTTGGATGTATAGATCAAAATCAGAAGGCGCCATTTGCGCTGAAACTAATGCACTTGGTAGTTGATCTGCTCCGCCCACTGCACTGTAGATCTCTGCCTTCTTCGCATCTTTCATAGCTTGAGTAATTTTGATACCGCTCTTATCAGCAATTTTCTGGAAGATAGTCGCAATTACCATAAAACGTAATTGGCTACGATTTAGCTCTTCACCAAATGTGAGCTGCATCTGTGAAGTATCAAATTTAGTGCGTTCGGCATTTATTTCAGTAATACGTGATTGCACCAACTCGTTGGAGATTTTGGTATCTCCGATTTGAGCTGCCGTACTTGCACTGCAAGCACTTAGAAAAAATAAGCTGGCTGCTACAAAAATCGCGCTAATTAGCTTCTTCATCAATTCCCTCTGGTTTCTTGCGGAACTCATTTACCTAATAACTCTTGGAGCACCGAAGTGGCCCAAGCAATGACGGAAGTATCCCTCAATTTTGTTTTTTCGCCCAATGGTGACCATTCTTGAGCCGGCAAAGCGACCAAAGCCACATTGGTAGCGCCTTTGTACATACTTCCTGGATATATACGCTGCAACTTCAATTGTTTTGATTCTGGCAACTTAATTGGCGAGATCCGCAAATTCTTTCCTTGTTGAATCATTTCACGAATTCCCAATTTGCGGGCTGAGGCTCGAAGTGTCGCCACTTGAATCAGCGCAATAACTGAATCCGGCAATGGTCCAAAACGATCTATCAATTCTTCTTCGATTGGTTTAATTTCAATTGGTTCCTTCACATCAGCTAGGCGTCTATAAATATCAAGTCGCAAACGTTCGGAATCCACATAATCTTCTGGAAGATGCGCATCAACTGGAATTTCAATTTTGCACTCATGAGACACTTCTTCGGTTTCAACTATTCCAGTTTTGTAATCGTTTACCGCTTCGCCAACCATACGCATATATAAGTCAAAACCAACATCAGCAATATGGCCTGATTGTTCGCCGCCTAATAAATTACCCGCACCACGAATCTCTAAATCTTTAAGCGCTACCTGCATGCCCGCACCTAAATCAGTATTTGTGGCAATCGTATTCAAGCGATCAATCGCAACTTCAGTTAATGGCTTGTCGGTTGGGAATAGAAAGTATGCATAGGCTCGATCTCTTCCACGACCTACACGGCCACGAATTTGGTGCAATTGAGATAAACCAAACATATCTGCGCGTTCGACAATCAAAGTATTGGCATTAGGAATATCTAAACCACTTTCAACAATTGTCGTGCAGACCAATACATCAAAGTCACGATTCCAAAAAGCCAAAATAACATCTTCCAGCATCGACTCGCTCATTTGACCATGTGCAACTCGGATTCGCGCTTCAGGCACCAATTCCTTCAATTTAACCGCAACACGATCAATAGATTCGACCCGATTATGTATGTAGAAGATTTGCCCATCACGTAATAATTCGCGATGAATAGCTGCGCTTATTTGTTTTTCATCTTGCGGCCCTACATAAGTCAATATTGGATGGCGCTCTTCAGGTGGCGTAGTAATTGTGGACATTTCACGGATTCCGGTAATGGCCATTTCAAGAGTTCGAGGAATTGGCGTAGCCGACATCGCCAGTACATCGACGCTGGTACGTAACTTTTTTAACTGCTCCTTCTGCTCGACGCCAAATCGCTGCTCTTCATCAACAATAACCAATCCCAAGTCTTTAAATTGCACATCATTAGAGAGTATTCGATGAGTACCAACAATAATGTCGATACTCCCTTTGGTTAATTCGCTAAGTATCTCTTTTGCCTCTTTCGCGCTATTAAAACGCGAGAGCCCGGCTACTTTTATTGGAAAACCGGCATAACGCTCAGAGAATGTCTTGAAATGTTGTTGTACTAAAAGGGTGGTCGGCACTAACACTGCCACCTGTTTGCCGTCTTGAACGGCTTTAAATGCTGCGCGCACTGCAATCTCTGTTTTGCCATACCCCACATCGCCACAAATTAAGCGATCCATTGGATATGGACGTTCCATGTCTCGCTTTACATCTTCAATGGTGGAAAGTTGATCAGCTGTTTCGACGTATGCAAAATTATCTTCAAGCTCTCTCTGCCATGGCGTATCGGGTGAGAAAGCAAAGCCAGGAACGCTTGTGCGCGCCGCATAAAGTCGAATTAGTTCTCCGGCAATTTCTCTAACAGCTTTGCGGGCTCTGCTCTTAGCTTTGCTCCACTCACCACTACCAATACGATGAATTGTCGGTGAATCGCCACCTATGTATTTGCTGATTTGATCCAGCGCATCGGTTGGTACAAATATGCGATCACCAGGTTGTCCACGTTTTGCTGGCGCATATTCAATAATTAGATATTCACGAACTACTCCACCTACAGAACGCTGAGCCATCTCTACATATCGACCAATTCCATGTTGTTCATGCACCACAAAATCGCCTGTTTTTAGTTGGAGTGGATCTATATTCTTTTTACGTCGAGAAGGTAACTTCTCTGAGCCAGAGTTATGGGAACCAGTTAAATCGCGCTCTGTAACAAAGAGAAATTCTGAATCTCTAAAGCCATTTCGAAATGAAGAGGCCGTTAAAGTGATCTGACCGCCAGTTGGAGCTGCCGAGAGTGGATATTGCAATTGCACTGGCAGATTTGCATCTCTAAAAATGCTGGCATATCGATCTATCATGCCTTTGCTAGATGCCGAGAAGATAACTCTCTCTTTCCTCTGAAGCGCTTCCGAAAATAATTCGATTAACCGATCACTATTTCCGCGTAGCGGCTCGATGGCTTCAAACTCAAGAAAAATATCAGCATCGGATCCAAATTGTCGTAAATCCCGATAATCTGGAAGTTCGCTGACTAACTCATTCCAATCAATGTAAGTGCTGCCAGATTCCACTGGCGCTCTTCCGCCTACCGCTGCGTTAGACCAAGCCGCCTCTTTAAATTCTTCATTGGTTGCAAGCAAGTCAGAAATTCTGCCAACTACTCGTTCGCGTTCAATAAAGATTGCTTCATAGCTATCCGGCATCAAATCTCCGATTAACCTCAAATCGTCAACCAAAATTGGTATTAAGGATTCCATTCCATCTGGCAACAATCCATTTCCGATTTTATTTAGTAATTCATTTTCAAATTGCGACGATAGTTCTTTCGCTTTGGATCTAATCTCATCGGTTATCAATAATTCACGGCAGGGCAGAATTTTTACTTCGCTCGAAATATTTTCAGTGGTTCGCTGGTCGGCAACTGCAAAGAAACTTAGCTCCTCAATTTCATCTCCAAAGAAATCAATTCGGATCGGATGATTTTGATCAGGTGGAAAGATGTCTAGGATTCCTCCTCGTACAGCGAACTCTCCGCGTCGTTCAACTAAATCAGTTCTGGTGTATGAAAAATCTACAAGTTGTCGCTGCAAGTCGGTTAAATCAAACTCCAAACCGCGATTAATTAAGATTGGCTTTGTATCAATAATCTGTGAATTAAATTTATGAATCACAGCTCGAATTGGAGCTACCACCACCCAATTTCGATTTTGGTCCTGCAACGCGTGAAGCGTGGAAATTCGTTTTGCGACGGTATCGCTACTTGGACTTAATCTTTCATGTGGCAAAGTTTCCCATGCTGGAAATTCCAGAGTATCTGTATGGCACTCGCGAATTTCTTTCGCTAAGTCTTCGGCTGCTCTAGAAGAAGCTGTGATTACCAAGATTGGTTTTCTCATTGCTCGCAGCGCGATTAAATATGCATACGATGCTGGCGGAGCAATTAGATCGCGCTTTGAATTTAAAGCATCTTCGATCGCTTGATTACTTTGATTAATTAGCGGAAGCAGTCCACGCATTGCTCCTCCTCTCCTGTCTTCGTGCCTGTAAGTTCAAATACTGGGACAAATGCGCCTTAGCCCCATTCCCAAAAGGGAGGGGGCTTACAAATTGCGTTTCATATCCTATTGAGTACCTGAGATGATTTGCCAATGAGCGCGGAGAGCCAATTACGACAGCTGCAGATGCAGGATGATGCATCGCTTCGCAGCGATGTCCGCGGTCTCGGTGAGCTTCTTGGCCAATCACTTATTCGCCAAGAAGGAAAAGAGCTATTTGATTTAGTCGAACGAGTTCGCGCCGCAGTTAGAAATGGCAGTGGTGAATCTGAACTAAAAGATGTAAACGTAGACCAAGCAGTTCAATTGGTTCGCGCATTTAGTACCTATTTTCATTTAGCTAACGTGGCCGAACAGGTTCATCGTTCACGAGTACTAGAAAACGAGCGAGCCGAAAGTGGTTCTTGGATTGCACAAGCCGTAAATAAAATTGAAGCTGCCCGTAGCGGGGGACATGAATTTGATTTAGCGGATTTAAAGAGTTGGCTATCTGATTTTTCGGTACGTCCAGTATTTACTGCACATCCAACTGAAGCTTCCCGTCGTTCGGTACTTAGCAAGTTGGCACATATTTCAGATTTACTTGAAGCGCCGGCAAATCGAGTGCGCGATGCGCGACTATCCGAAGCCATTGATCTGCTTTGGCAGACTGATGAATTGCGTGTTGAACGGCCACTTGTGATTGATGAGGCCGTAAATGCGCTCTACTACTTAGATGATTTATTTCGCTTCACAGTTTCTGAAGTCTTGGATGAATTTGCAGCGGAGGTTGCTCGTCTTGGCGTGAAAATCTCGCCTAATGCAAAGCCGCTCTCTTTCGGAACTTGGATTGGCGGCGATCGAGACGGTAACCCAAATGTGACTCCAGACGTAACTCGTGAAACTATCGTGGTTCAAGTGGGCCACGCAATTCGAGTGATTTCGGAAGCCATGTCCGCGCTGCGCCAATCACTATCGGTCTCCACTCGCATCATCAAAGTTTCACAAGAATTGATGGATTCGGTAGAAAAAGATTTAGCGAATATCCCAGAGTTTGAAGCTCGCTATCGTCGATTAAATGCTCGCGAGCCATATCGTTTGAAAACCACAGCCATCGTTCATCGATTGGAATTAACGCGCAAGCGACATGCGGCTGGAGCCCCACATGTGCCAGGTCGCGACTATGCAAATACTGATGAACTAATTGCAGATTTAAATATTATGCGAGATTCCCTGCTTGCAAACCATGGTGAACTTATTGCCACCGGAGAGCTCGAACGCATTATTCGTACTATCTCCGCATTTGGATTAATTCACGCAACCATGGATGTTCGCGAACACTCTCAAGTTCATCATGCAGCGCTAGCCAACTTTGGTATTGCAAGTGATTACGCCTCCCAAGATCCAGATCAGCGATTTGAAACCTTAATAAATGAATTAGCTAGCCATACTCTCCGCGCACCAAAAGACTTGGATCCGCAAAGTGCCAAAACTCTCGATACTTTCCGCGCCATCAACGACTTAATTGCTCAATTTGGTCCAGAGGTTATTGAAACTTACATCATCTCAATGACCAAGCAACCTGAAGATTTAATTGCTGCGGCAGTCCTGGCAAAAGAAGCCGGATTAATTGATTTAAATACCGGAACCGCAAAGATTGGTTTTGCACCACTTCTTGAAACGGTGGCAGAGCTACGCGCTGCAGATGTGATTCTAGAGAAACTCTTATCTAATCCAATTTATCGCAAATTAGTTTCACTCCGAGGAGATGAGCAAGAAGTAATGCTCGGTTACTCAGATTCAAATAAGGATGCCGGAATTGCCACCAGCCAATGGGAGATTCACCAAGCTCAACGCCGCTTACGCGATGTTGCCATGAAATTTGGAGTAAAGCTTCGCTTATTCCATGGTCGCGGTGGTTCAGTAGGTCGCGGTGGCGGCCCAACTTATGATGCCTTAATTGCACTTCCTTGGGGTTCACTCGATGGTCAGATCAAGATGACCGAACAAGGTGAAGTTATCTCTGATAAATATTCAATACCATTACTTGCTCGCGAGAATGTGGAACTAACTTTGGCTGCAGCCCTTGAAGCGACTGTGTTAAATCGCGGACCACGCCAATCTGAAAGTGCGCTATCTCAATGGAATGAGTGCATGGAGTTAATCTCTGAGAGCTCATTTCAACGCTATCGCAATTTAGTTAGCCATCAAGATCTTCCAGCTTACTTTTATTCATCAACTCCGGTTGAGCAATTGGGAGATATGTTCCTAGGTTCTAGGCCTTCACGTCGCCAAGGCGCCAATGACGGAATCGAAAACTTACGCGCAATTCCGTGGGTATTTGGCTGGACTCAGAGCCGCCAAATTGTTCCGGGTTGGTACGGAGTTGGTTCTGGACTGAAGGCAGCTCGCGAAGCCGGTCAGCTAGATGTTTTAAAGCAGATGTTAAATGAGTGGCACTTCTTTAAGACATTTATTTCAAATGTGGAAATGACCATGGCAAAAACAGATTTAAAGATGGCTGAACAATATGTAAATACATTAGTGCCTGCTGAGCTGCGCCATTTCTTTGCGGATATCAAAGCGGAATTCGAATTAACTAGTCGTGAAATCAATGGGTTGCGTGGAAATGACGATTTATTAGGTGATCAACCTTTGTTGGCACGTACTTTACAAATACGCGATCAATATTTGGCTCCGCTTCATATGATGCAAGTGAATCTACTAAAGCGTGTGCGTGAATCAGGAGATGAAGCAGATCCGTTACTTCGCCGTGCACTTTTATTAACTATTAACGGCGTCGCTTTGGGTCTAAGAAATACCGGCTGATTTAACTACTGGTTGTACTGACCTTGCGCTGCCTGCAAGCCATTCTTAATCAAAAATTCAATGGCATCTGCCCCACGCGAAACAAAACTTGGAATCTCGCTCTTTTCGGCGCTAGCAAAATTCTTTAACACGAAATCAGCTGGATCTTGCTGACCGATTGGTCGTCCAATTCCCATACGAATTCGATAGTAATTAGCAGTCATTGAATTTGTGGTGCTTTTTAGACCATTGTGGCCATTATCGCCGCCGCCCTGCTTGATTCGAATTGTGTTAAATGGAATATCCAATTCATCGTGAATCACAATTAAGTTCTCAACGCCTATTTTGTAAAAATTACAAAGTGCCTTAATTGGTCCGCCAGATTCATTCATATAACTATGAGATTTTGCTAGGACTACGCCTGGGGCATCAATACCTACGCCAATTTTGTATGCGGCAACATCTGCACGCGCTTTATGCGAACTCCACTTTAAAGAATTAACACGCGCCATCTCATCAACCACAAGCTGGCCAATGTTATGACGCGTGTTCTGATATTCCGCCCCAGGGTTTCCGAGTCCTACGACTAGCCAAACCATGGGGTCTTCTCTTTTCCTACTATTACTTAAGCTGATGGCGTTGCTTCAGCTGCTGGCGCTGCTGCACCTTCTGCTGGAGCAGCTGCTACTGGCTCTTCAACGTGAGTTGAACGCTCGCCAAGGTGAACTACTGTCATCTTTGGATCGCTAACTAACTTTGCGCCAGCTGGAAGTTCGACATCTGCAGCGCTCTTTGATTCGCCAGCTTTTAGACCTTCGATATTCAACTTTAGCTCTGAAGGAATGCTTGTAGTTTCTACTTCAACTTCGATTGTGTTGTGTACGTGCTCCAAGATTCCATCTGGATCATGCTTGCCGTATGTGTGAACTGGAACTGAAACAGTTACCTTCTCACCGCGACGAACCACTAGAAGATCAACGTGCTCTAGGGTCAGCTTTAGCGGATCGCGAACTACAGCCTTTGGAAGTGTTAGTTCTGTCTTGCCATCTACAACGATATCTAGCAATACGTTTGATGTCTTAAGCGCGTTTGTTAGTTCGCGCATTGGAAGCGCAACGTGCTTTGGCTTTTCACCGTGACCGTAGATAACAGCTGGAACTAAACCATCGCGACGTGCGCGACGAGATGCACCCTTACCAAATTCGGTACGAGCTACACCGTTTAGTGTTACTTCTGCCATTTTTCTTACCTCTTTCGCCTTTGTGTTGCGGCGCAGGGTAATTAACGAAATTTTACTTTCGTCGATAACGGGTGTTAGCCCCTCGCCGGAATAAGCCGAAGCCTAGCGAAGTGCGTTGAGAGGAACAAATCGAAGTAAATTTGAGCGTAGAAAAAGCTCGCGTTTTAGAGCGGCCTTTTTCGAAGCTCAGAATTTACGAGATTTGATTTTATGAATGACCGTCGAAGAGACTGGTAACAGATCCATCTTCGAAGACCTCTCTAATCGCGCGCGCAATCAGCGGCGCAATTGAGAGCACAGTCAAACCATCAAAGCGATTCTCAACTGGAATCGGCAAGGTATCGCAAACTACAACTTCCGAAGCGCGGGAATTCTTCAAACGATCAACTGCTGGGCCACTGAATACCGCATGGGTCGCTGCGATGATTACATCTTTTGCACCCTCTTCAAATAACGCATCTACCGCTTTGGTGATAGTTCCGGCAGTATCAATCATGTCATCGATAACAACACAGGTACGCCCCTGCACGTCACCGACTACGCGGCCGGTAGTAGATTCATTTGGAACCAATGGGTCGCGGGTTTTATGAATAAATGCAACTGGGCAGCCACCTAGTAAATCTGACCAACGCTCTGCAACACGTACACGTCCTGAGTCCGGTGAAACAATTGTTAACTGAGAGCGATCAACTTTGCTTCCAACGTAATTTGCAAGAAGCGGTAGCGCGAATAAATGATCTACTGGACCATCAAAGAAACCTTGAATCTGTGAGGTATGCAGATCAACAACCATCAATCGATCCGCACCAGCGGTCTTAAATAAATCTGCCATTAATCGAGCAGAGATTGGTTCGCGACCACGGTGCTTTTTGTCTTGACGTGCATATCCATAGAATGGCGCAACAACTGTAATGCGTTTTGCAGATGCACGCTTAAGCGCATCGATCATGATTAGTTGTTCCATGATTTGCTTATTAACTGGAGCTGCGTGAGATTGAATTACAAAAGCGTCGCTACCGCGAACAGATTCTTCGAAGCGAACAAAAATTTCACCATTTGCAAAGTCGTAAGCTGAGGTTGGAGTAATCGTGATACCTAATTCGGTAGCAACTGATTCAGCGAGCTCTGGAAATGCTCTTCCAGTAAAGATTCGTAATCGCTTTTCGGACGATAAACGAAGCTCGCTCATCTTTTACTCTCCCTTTTTCTTGGCAGCTTGTTCTGCCGCTTTTGCTGACTTGGTACCTGATCGCTTGCGCATGACCCACCCTAAGACATTTCGTTGCTTAGATCGGCCAACTCCAATCGCGCCAGCCGGAACATCTTCTGTAATTACCGATCCAGCGGCGGTATATGCGCCATCTCCGACGGTTATTGGCGCTACCAACATGGTGTCGCTACCAATTCGGACATGGTCACCAATCTCAGTACGGTGCTTCTCTACGCCATCGTAATTAACAAAGATGGTGGCTGCGCCGATATTGGTGCCTTCTCCGATAGTCGCATCTCCAACATATGAAAGATGCGGAACTTTTGAGCCAATTCCAATTTGTGAATTCTTTATTTCAACAAATGCCCCAGCTTTAGATTCGTTTGCCAGGACGGTTCCTGCGCGAAGGAATGAGAATGGTCCAACAGTTGCGTTCTCACCAATTTCAGAACCGGTGCAATTAGATTCTTTAATTACCGCACAGCAATTAACTGCGCAATCTTGCAGCGTAGTTCTTGGGCCAATTACAGCATGTGATGCAATTGCGGTAGAACCATAAATGGCTGAACCAGGCAAAATAGTTACATCTGGCGCAATCGTCACGGTCTCATCAATCCAAGTCGTTGCTGGATCCAAAATAGTTACACCATTTCGCATGTGGCGCTCATTTACGCGATCTCGCAAAATTGCCGCAGCTTCTGCTAATTGAACTCGATCATTGACGCCTAAAGTTTCGGTGAAATCCTCACAGAGAATTGGCGCAACTTTCCCACCATCATTACGAATAATTTCAATCGCATCAGTTAAATAAAGCTCGCCTTGTGCGTTGTTGCTTTTGAGTTTTGCAAGAGCATCCGTCAAAGCTTTGAAATCAAAGATGTAAACGCCTGAATTAATTTCGAAAATTACTTTCTCGTCTTCGGTGGCATCTTTCTCTTCAACAATTTTAAATAATAAATTCTGATCATCTCTAATAATGCGTCCATATCCAGTTGGATCTGGCTGTTCGGCGGTCAGAACCGACGCTGTGAAACCGCCTGAATTATGCGCAGCTACAAATTCTTTTAATGTCTGACCTGAAAGCATCGGAGTATCGCCCGCCAAGATCAGGACATTGCCGCTCTCGTTCACGCCATTTAGCGCCACTTGCACTGCATGTCCGGTGCCATTTCTTTCAGCCTGGAAAACAGTGATTGCATCTGGCGCTATCTGTGAAAGATGAGTTTCTACCTCTTCGCGACCGGAGCCAACAACTACTCGTACGGTATTTGGATTAACGCTCTCAAGCGCATGAAGCACATGGCCGAGCAGCGAACGACCTGCAATTGAATGCAGCACTTTTGGAGTTTGTGATTTCATGCGAGTTCCCTCGCCGGCAGCCAAAACAATTGCTTGCTTTATCACGCGCTAATTCTATTCGTAATTTGCTACAGGTGGCTCCGCCACCTGGTATCGATCCAGGACCCTGGGCTTCAAAGGCCCATGTGCTAGCCACTACACAATGGCGGAACCCGTATTCTCTCTTATAAGGCGCATTTCGCCAAAATCAGCGCGAACAATCTTTTAACCTCGGTTAAGGTAAGGCGAGATGAACGACAAAGATGAAGTAGATCGCCTGATAGCTGCTTGGCAGAAGGAACGACCAGATTTGGATTTCTCTCCTCTTGCAGTGCTCTCCCGAATTACTCGAATCTCAAAACATTTAGATATTGCCAGAAGAAATGCTTTCGCAGATTTAGATACATGGGGATTCGATGTATTGGCAACTTTGCGTCGCGTCGGAGATCCATATCAATTATCGCCCGGACAATTAATTCAAGAGACCATGGTTACAAGTGGCACTATGACTAATCGCTTAGATCGATTAGAAGAGTTAGGTTTAATTACCCGCTCGCAAGATCCGGAAGATGGCCGCGGAAGTTTGGTCACTTTAACCAAAGCAGGAGCTAAAGCAGTTGATAGTGCAATGGAAGATTTACTAAGTCGCGAACGAGATTTATTAAAGGTCTTAAATAAAACCGAGCAAGCAGAATTAGCGGCTTTGCTTCGCGAACTTGCAATACATTTCGAAGATTAATTAACTGCAATGACTTTAGCGCCAGTTACTGGCCCTTGTGCACGTGCCACACTTCCAACTACTCCACTAGATGTAAGAGCAACGGCGAGATCTAAAGAGTGATCTTCATCTGCAACGAGAAATGCAACCGATGGACCAGAGCCAGAGACAATTCCGCCCAGCGCACCATATTCCTGTCCAGTTTCTAAAATTAATCTAAGTGCAGGACGTAAAGAAATTGCCGCAGCCTGTAGATCATTATTTAATGATTTTCCAACTCGTGTTGAATCACCGGACAATAAAGCTTGTAATAGTTCATCATGTAGAGATGGAGCTTTGATATCTAAACCCGTACGCAATCGATCGCATTCTCCGTAAACTGCTGGCGTAGAAAGCCCATTACTTGATACTGCAATAACCCAGTGATAATTGCCGCGTGAGAGCGCTGGTGTAATTTCATCTCCGCGTCCGCGGCCCACAGCAGTCCCACCATGCAAAATAAATGGCACATCACTACCTAATTTACGAGCCACTTCGCCCAATTCATCTTTGCTCAAACCAAGTCCAAATAGTTGATCAATTCCCAGCAAAGTTGCTGCTGCATCTGCGCTACCGCCTGCCATGCCACCTGCCACTGGAATACTCTTTGTAATCTCAATCTCTAAAGAATTGTCGGTATCAAATTTCTCAGACATTAACTGAACGGCTTTATAAACCAAATTACTTTGATCTGTTGGGACTCCGTTGACGTAATCACCTTTTAGGTTGATTTCAAATTGATTACTTCGAGAAATTTTTAAGTTATCAAAGAGCGAAATTGCCTGAAAGACTGTGACTACTTCGTGATATCCATCTGATTCTTTTGGCCCGACAGATAATTGCAGGTTTACCTTTGCAGGTACCTGAACTTCCACCGATTTGCGCATAGCGTCAGCGTAGTAGCCTTTTAGTAATTTTGTGATGCAATCGCGATGTAGGCAGATATGTCTAAAGCCTCACCACGCAGAGTTGGATCTATGCCCGCGGAATTAATTATCGATTCTGCATTTACTCCGAGCACTGAAGACATTGCAGACCTAATCATTTTACGTCTCTGTGAAAATGCGGCGTCAATTAACGCGAAAACTTTAACTCTGAATACGTCATCACCAAGTGGTTCATGACGTTTAAAAAAGACTAATTTCGAATCTACATTCGGAACTGGCCAGAAAATACTTCGCGAAATACTTCCGGCCAGCTCTAAATTTGCCCACCAAGCTGCCTTTAAGCTGGGGACTCCGTAATCTTTATTTCCGGGCTCTGCAGCTAATCGATCCGCAACTTCCGCTTGGACCATTACTACGCCTTCACGAAGAGTTGGAAAACGTTCCAGAAGATTTAATATCACGGGCACCGAAACGTTATATGGCAAGTTAGCGACTAATACCGTTGGATTCTTTGGCAACTCTTTGACGTCAAGAGCATCCTGGTTTACTACAGTTAAGTCCGCATTCGAATTATGGGCTGCAACTGTTTCCGGTAACTGTTTAGCCAATCTTTGATCTATCTCTACCGCGATTAGAGGAGCGCCAGTTTCCAGGATGGCTAGCGTTAAAGAACCTAGGCCAGGACCAATTTCTAGAACTACATCGTTTTTAGAAATTTCTACTTGGCGAACAATTCTTTGGCAGACATTTCCATCAATAACAAAATTCTGTCCCAATCCTTTGGATGGATTTAGTTCTAGCTTTGCAGCTAGTTCTCTAATTTCTGATGCACCAAGTAGTGACATTATTCGAATGATCCAAATAAACGCTCAGTGTTGGCAGCTGTTACCGCCGCTATGTGTTCCGGGTCGGTTCCGCGTTCTTCCGCGATAAATCGAACGATATTTGCAATCTGTGCGGGGGTGTTCAATGCACCGCGATTCGGTGATGGTGCCAAAAATGGAGAATCGGTTTCTACGATTAATAACTCATCTGGCACATACTTAACCGCCTCGCGCAAAGCCGGTGCATTTTTAAAAGTGACCGTTCCAGCAAATGAGAGAACATATCCCTTCTCTACACAGTACTTGGCCATCTCTAAATCGCCCGAATAGCAATGGAAAATTGTCTTTTCCGGCGCACCGACTTCGGAAAGAACTTTCAGTACATCTTCATGAGCATCACGATCATGTATTACCAACGCTAATTTGTTTTCTTTGGCGATTGCGATATGTCGTCTAAAAGATTCTCTCTGAATTTCTTGTAGCTCTAGTGGCGTACGAAAATAATCTAAACCAGTTTCACCAATTGCTCGAACTCTGGGATGTTTTGCTAACTCCGCAATAATGGCTAAATCCGCCTCTAAATCAGCAACTACAGGTGCTTCGTTAGGGTGAAGTGCAACAGCGGCCAAAACTTTTCCTGGATAGAGCTCAGCTAATTTCACACACCATTTGGATTGTTCAGCCGAATAACCCACTTGGACTAATCGATCAATACCGGCTGCAGTTGCTGCTGCAATTACCTCTGCAATTTCGCTGGAATCTGGTGCGGTATTTGTGACAATTTCTAAATGTGCGTGCGCATCAATGGCCGGAACTTTTAATGGTTCTGGAGTTGGCGCAAGCGGGCGATCAATATCGCGATTGTGGCGATCTGCCAATTACTCTTCCAATCGCGGAAATAGTGGAGCGCTCTTTGAAACTTTACTTCCTGATGCCAAGGTGCCCCATTTTGCGACATCTGCAATTTTTTGATCAGCAATTGCTCCCAACGAATTAGCGCCCAGGCTCTCCCATAACTTTTCGCATGTTTCAGGCATCACTGGATGCAGTAAAACAGCCAGTGCGCGAATACCGTCTGCAGTGTTATAAAGAACTTCGTTTAATTTCTCTCGGTTGCCCTCATCTTTTGCCAATACCCAAGGTTCGGTCTCGGTTACATATAAGTTGATGCGCTTGCAGAAATCCATAATCGCCAAAATTCCGCCTTGGAAATCGAGCGAACACATCGCTTCATCTGCAATCTTTACAGTTTTGCTTAATAGTTCCGCCAGTTCGCCACCATTAGCAGGAGTCGGAATTACACCATCACAGTACTTTTCAATCATCGCAGTCAAACGTGAAGCCAAGTTACCGAAATCGTTAGCTAATTCGCTGGTGTAACGAGCACCCATATCCTCCCAAGAGAATGAACCATCACTGCCAAACGGAATCGCGCGCATAAAGTAATAACGAAATGCATCCACGCCAAAGTGATTTGTGATGTCACTTGGAGCAATGCCCGTCAACTTACTCTTGGACATCTTTTCGCCACCGACTAATAACCAACCATGCGCAAAAACTTTTCCAGGTACGGGCAAACCCGCCGCCATTAACATCGCTGGCCAAATCACTGCATGGAAGCGGAGAATGTCTTTGCCTACTAAATGAACATCTGCTGGCCATGTTTTAGCGAACTTCTGACCGCCATCGGTATTTGGCTCATCTCCTAAACCAACTGCAGTTGCATAATTTAGAAGCGCATCAAACCAAACATAGACAACTTGCTTGGTATCCCATGGAACTGGGATACCCCAATTAAAAGTTGATCGTGAAATTGAAAGATCACGAACCTCACCTTCTAAAAATGAAATAACTTCATTTCGAGCACTTTCAGGTTGGCAAGCATCTGGATTCTCTTTGTAATGTTTTAGAAGTGGTTCGCGAAATTCGGATAATTTAAAGAACCAATTGTCCTCATCAACTATTTCAACCGGTTTGCTATGTATCGGACATAATTTCTGTCCGTCGTTATCAATTAAATCCCCTGGCAGCTTAAATTCTTCGCACCCTACACAGTATGGTCCTTCGAATTTACCCGCATAAATAAATCCGGCATCTTTTAATTTTTGTAAAAAGTTCTGCACGCGCTCGGTGTGGCGCTTTGAAGTGGTGCGAATAAAGTCGTCATTTGCGATATTTAGCGCTTTCCAATTTGGTAGCCAAGCTTCTTCAACTAACTTATCTACCCACGCTTGAGGCGCAATTGAATTTGCATCTGCAGTCCGCATAACTTTCTGACCATGTTCGTCAGTGCCAGTTAGGTACCAAGTAGGTTCACCTTTTTGTCGATGCCATCTAGTAAGCACATCGCCCGCCACAGTTGTATACGCGTGGCCAATATGCGGTGCATCGTTTACGTAATAGATGGGTGTCGTTACGTAATAAGCCTTCTGGGTCATATGCGCATTGTATTAGAGCTATTTGAGGTTCTTTGCCGCAACCATTGCATCAAACACATCACGCTTTGGAAGTTCGAGCTGCTGCGAAACCGCGGCGATAGCTTCTTTTCTATCCATTCCAACATCTTCTAATTTGCGAACTGCCTCGATAATAGATTGCTGGCTGACTTCCTTTGCGCCTTCTGCAGCTCCTGAAATTACTATAGTGATTTCACCAAGAACGTCTTTGGATCTGGCCCAGGATTTGAGTTCAGATAAATTTCCTCGGACAGTCTCTTCGTATGTCTTTGTCATTTCACGACAGAGCGCAGCTTTGCGATTTTCTCCCAGAATTTCAGCAGCTACATCTAGAGTTTCTAGCAAACGATGTGGCGCCTCAAAGAAAACAATGGTTCGCGGTTCAAATTTTAAATTTTCAAAGAATTTATTTCGCAATCCTTGAGTTCTAGGAACGAAACCTTCAAAACAGAATCGATCGGTTGGTAAACCAGAGAGTGCCAAAGCAGTCGTTACTGCACTTGGACCAGGTAATACCTCAACTGGAATATTTGCCTCCACGGCTGCCCTTACCAATTTGAATCCAGGATCACTAACAGTTGGCATCCCCGCATCGGTGACAACTAAAACGTCGGCACCATTTTTAAGCTCTTTTAATAACTGCTCTGTGCGCTCCTCTTCATTTCCTTCAAAGAAAGAGAGCACCTTTGCCTCATTGCTTATACCTAAATCTTGGCAAAGTCTTTGAAATCTTCTGGAATCTTCGGCCGCAATTATTGATGCGCTCTTAATTGCAGTTAGAAGACGAGCAGAAGCATCGCCTGGATTACCAAGCGGCACACCAGCAAGCTGCAACTTCATGTGCGCAATCATCTCATCTACTCTTTACTTATGTTCCCAACGCTGGCCATTACCTTCCTGGCCTTCATTCTGCGCATCTTCAATTTATCGACCCCTAAGGGTTTGGTATTTGATGAGATTTATTATGTAGATGGTGCCCGCGATTATTTAAAGTATGGCGTTGAAGTTACCAATGGTGCACCTGAATTTGTGGTCCATCCTCCGGTTGGCAAGTGGCTAATTGCGGCAGGAATTAAACTCTTTGGTAATAACGAATTTGGTTGGCGTATCGCTGTTGCGGTCGCTGGCACTCTAACCGTCTATTTAACTGCGCGCATAGCGAAACGAATTTTCCATGAGAACCATTGGGCAACTCTGGCTGCGCTATTGATGGCGTTGGATGGACTTAATTTAGTGATGTCGCGAACTGCGCTTTTGGACATCTTTCTAACTCTATTCATTCTATTATCAGTAAATTCATGGCTAAAAGGTAAGTATCTTCACTTTGGAGTTTATTTAGGTTTGGCTATGGGAAGCAAATGGAGTGCGCTCTATTTTGTCGCAGTATTTTTAATTCTAGAATTATTAATAAATCGAAATCTTATTCGCACTATAAAAGTGGGTTTAATTTCAGCCAGCGTATATTTTTTTAGTTGGATTGGGTGGTTTGATTCAACACAAGGTTGGGATCGCGATTCCAAATCAAATCCGATTTCTTCATTAATTTATTATCACCAAGAAATGTTACGTTTTCATACTGGCTTAAGTGAAGATCATTCCTATCAAGCAAATCCTTGGAGTTGGATTTTAATGGGGCGTCCAACTTCTTTCTTCTACGAGTCTCCTAGCGGTTGTGGTACGAAAAATTGTGCCCAGGAAGTTTTAGCAATTGGCACGCCAATACTTTGGTGGATTGGGGCGGCTGCAGTTATTTTCTTAATCGGTGTTAATTTACATAACTTGGCAATGCGCGAATTAGATATGGCTTCGCTAATTCCATTCCTGGGAATTTTGGCCGGATATTTACCTTGGTTCTTTTTTCAGGAGCGCACCGTATTTACTTTCTACGCCATTGTTTTCCAGCCATTTCTAATTCTGGCTATAGTTTTATTAGCTAAATTAGCTTACGAATATGATGAAAGAATGAAGTTTGTGATTGCGGCTTCGGTTTTATTAATTGCCATCAACTTTGCATATTTCTACCCAATTTTTACCGGCGGAATTACTACATATGATGCTTGGTATAGCCGAATGTGGTGGAGTTCTTGGATTTAACTATTTACAGCACGATCGCGCTTATGCGCAGCTTCTTCAGCTAATTGTTGATCGAAAACTTCGTCTGCGCTTGGAGCTGCAGCTGCGAGCGCTGCGCGAGCTAAGCGCTCTTGTTCTTCACTCCATTGACCCGGAGTCGTTAAATCTATTACTCGACGAGGAGTTACCGCCTTTGGAGCATTTACATATGTAGGTGCTGGAATTGAATTTGGAGTCCAAACATTTCTGGTTGCCGCACTGCCTTGTGGCAACAAAACAATTCCAGTGACTTCTCGTTCTGCAAGCGGCACCCAAAGTTCGGAATCCTCTTTCGGAGCAACAACTTCAGAGAGGTTGATGTGTGAGACTCCTTGCGTACTCCGTTGCAATCCTTCAATTCTTCGACGTTGAATACGCGCTCGATTAATGGTTCGGCGTGTGTGTGCCAAATAGATTACAAATCCAGAGACCGGCAATGCGATAGTTAATAAATTTACGAGTCCCATAACTGCACCAATACTTGTCGCAAGTAGCGTTGTGAAAATTAATCCAAAAATAATTCTGCGGCGAAGCAGGATTTGTGATTGTTTGTAAGGAGCATCCAAATCTGTATTAAGCGCAAGCGAGTAAGAACTCTCCGACTCTCCGGCAACAACTCTTAATGCGCTCTTGTAACGTTCAACTGATTTACCTGAGAATTCGTCATGAGTATGTATCCAGCGAGGAAGAAAATATGCGACCCACATTCCTATGATCGCTAAATAGATAATCGCTGACGCCATGATGGCCAAAGATTAGTATTTGAAATGTCCGTTTTCGGGTATTTACACCCTAATTAATTGCAATATTTTCACGGACGAAACAGTGGTGGTCCCGCCATGCCCCTGCAATATGTAAATATCTTGGACGCAATCCTTCATATAAATAGCCACATTTTTCGGCGACTCGAATGGATGGGGAATTTTCTGGGCGGATATTTATTTCAATCCGGTGCAATTCCAGCTCGTTAAATGCAAAATCGGTGACCATATTTACCGCTTCACTCATGTAACCGCGGTTGGCATAGTTCTTATCTATCCAATATCCAATGTGCGCCCCTCGTAACGCACCGTAAATAATCCCGCCCAAGTTGATCTGGCCAATTAAATTTGGGCCAGAGAAGATGCCGAAAGAGTAGGAACGGCCAGCTTTAGCCTCTTTTGCAAAGGCGCGCACCATCTTTCTAAATGAGAGCGCACCTTTTAAGCCATCACTCTTGCTGGTGTTGGGCACTGTGGCTTCCCACTCTTCTAGCCAATCTCTATTTAGCGCTCTGACTCGGCGCCATTGTTTGGCATCTGCTTGGTTAAATGGCCGCAGGATTATCTCGCCATTTGTTAGCTCAATCATTTGATGCGAGGAAGTACCGCAACCGTAACGGTATCTCCGGCTTTTAATGAATCACCTGGATTTACAGATACTAATGAATTGGAAGCAGCTAAGCTCACAAAATCTTCTTGTTCGTTGAATATTGAAACGGAAGCGCTGTCTTCGCTCAACATTGCAAGTAGATAACTCCGGCCCGTTGCTGAACCTTTGTAATCGCGTTCTAACTTAGCTTTAACAGAAGGACAGTGAATTTCTTTTGCACCAATCATGGTTCTGATCATTGGTCTGACAAAAAGCTGCATCGCTACATATGCATTAATTGGGTCCCCCGGGAGCGTTACCACCGGTGTTTTATCTGGGCCAATTGTTCCGAAATTAAAGTGTCCCGTATTTTCAAGTTCTAAATCCACCACTTTAATTTGGCCTAACTGGCTTAATGATTTGGTGATTAAATCGAAAGAGTCATCTTTGCGTTCGCCACTTAAAACAATTAAATCTGCGCGTACCAATTGATCTTCGACAATATCTTTAAGCTCTTCTTCGTTTTGTGGAATTGAATGAACTCTAAATGCCACTCCGCCAATCTCGCGCACAATGGTGGTTAGCTGCCAAGAGTTAGTCTCATACTCTTCGCTGCCAGTAATTGGGTTACCTGGCTCGATTAAATCAGGTCCGGCAGAAATAATGACAACGCGGGGATGCGGTCTGGTCGGAAGATGGCCACGGCCGATAGAAGCAGCTAATCCAATCGTTGTAGATCTAATTGGCGAACCACCTTTTAGAACTAATCGCTCGCCAGAAAAGATATCCTCGGCCAAAGTCGCACCATGGGCATCTAGTAGCGGTAGATCTAATGGAGCAAGCGGGTGCACTATTGAAAGTAGCGCGGTTAAGAACTCATCTACGCGCATTCGCTCTAACATATTCCCATCCTAAGTGATGGCCTCAGGAAATTAAGTGATTTGAAGAGAAGGCGCGTATTAAATGAGTGACAAAAGCAGTGTTCGAGAAGAATTTCGCGCACTTCGAAAATCAAATTCAGCTTATTCCGATTATTTATTTCTTTTAGAAGTTCCTGAAATTCAAGTAGCTAAAGTGATTACTAGTTACTACCCAATGCCAGGCGAACCAAGTCTGATCACATTAAATGAAGCGTTAGTCGCAGCTGGCAAAACCGTGCTGCTGCCAAGAATTGTCAATAAGCAGATGGAGTTTGCGAAATTTGACGGCCAATTAATTCAAAAAGGAAAATTCCACGAACCTGCGGGCAAGATATTTATTGGTGAAATTCAAGTCTGTTTGGTGCCGGCAACTGCAATTGATAAAGATGGGTACCGATTAGGTCAAGGTGGCGGTTACTACGATAGATTTTTAGTTGGTACCCCTGCGTATCGAATTGGAATCATTCATGACCGAGAATTTGTTAAAAAATTACCGCACGAATGGTTTGACCAAAAAGTAGAAGCAATTGCCACTGAATCTGGATTTAAACGTATAACTAATTAGATTCTTTATCTTGACCGCGCGCTAATTCAGCCAGATATTGGTTGTACTTTGCCAAATCATCGCTCTCGCCCATCGCGCTAGCGCGGGCCGCATTTCTATCGATACGTTCAGTCTCTTTTCGATCTTCACGCATCCATTGAATAAACGCGGCAGTTAATGCAATCAAGATCGGAATTTCACCCATCGCCCAACCTATTGCTCCGCCTTTATATTGGTCTTCTAAAAGGTCTAGCTGCAACGGATTGCCTATTGAGGTGTAATAACCACCGTCCATCAAGGTAGTTGCAGACATTAAAGCTATTGAGAAGAAAGCATGAATACTCATTGCGGCAAATAGAATCACCATCCGAACCACGTTTGGTGGACGATTTGGATTTGGATCAACTCCCACGATTACATGGAAGAAGAGCACTCCAGCTAACACGAAATGTAAATTCATAAAAACATGGCCCAAATGGCTACCCATCAGTGTTCCAAAAAGCCCGGTGAAATAGAGTACGAAGAGCGATCCGTCGAAAATCATTAGCGCAACTACTGGATTAGTAATGAACTTTGCATATTTCGAATGCAAGAATCTAATCAGAATATTTCTTGGGCCCTCTTCTTGATTATCGCGACCTTGCGGAAGTGTGCGCAAGGCTAAAGTAATCGGTGCGCTTAGCACTAAGAAAATAGGTGCAATCATTCCCAGAATCATGTGTTCAATCATGTGATACGAAAATCCGAAATGTGCATACACACCAATTGCGCCATTGATTGCATAGTTAATAATCAAAATGCCAACTACAAACGAAACTAAACGACCCAATGGCCATTTATCTCCACGGCGGTGCAGAATTCTTACGCCTTTCAAATAAAGCAATGAAATCAAAACCAATGCGGCAACCGTTAGTGCATCTGGCTGGAATTCAAAGAGCCAGGTATTTAGAGTGAGTTCTCCAGGGAGTCTTAAACCGACCAGCGCTTCTATAGGATCAACAGCCCCCGGTCTTAACGGCGGATTGCTCTGACTTAATACCGTACCAATAAATACAATCGAAATAAGTAAACATGTTTCTAACAGAATCAACTTACTGATTTTTCCAGATAATTTTTTTCGAGCAATTGCTGCCAATGCTAAAACAAATGCAGTTAGCAGAATCTTCTGAGCCAATAACAATCCGTATGTACCTTGCCAAGCACCGGAAAAATTCATGCGAATCCAAGCATTTACGGTGCCACTAATTACGACTGCAATCGCCGTCCAGAACGCCATTTGGCTAAATCTTTTTAGGGCTATTTCTCTAGTTGCTTGATCAATTTCTACAGTTATAAGAATCGCAATCAAGCCACCCACCCACATAGCTAGTGCAATAACGTGAACTATCAAAGTACCAATAGCCATCAAATGTGAGCCACCTGATGCAGCGTGACTCTGAAATATTGGTGCAGACAAGGCCGCGATTGCTAGCAGTAGAGTTAAAGAAAATTGCGTTACTCTATTTAAATTACGCACCACGATTGCCACAAATAGTGCACCAATAGCTTGTAAAGCTAAGAATTTACCTAAGCTTATTTGAGTGACAAATGACTTAAGCGTCGTGAAATCAATGGTCTTGGTCAAACTTAAATCTAATATCGAAGCCAAAGTAGCCACGATAAATACGATGGTAGAAAGCGCCCATACCAGTGCAGAAATTGCGGCGCGATTCTTAATTGAAGCATATTCAATAGGAACGCGACCATTTTCGTTTTTTAGAAAAAAAACTAAATTGAGTAGTAATCCAATAGTTATGGTGGCGCTAAATAAATAAGTGAACTTACTTAGAATTAGTAAAGTGTCAATCAATTTAACGCTCGTTATATAGCTTTCGTCCGTATAAAACTAAACCTATTGCCACGACAATTGCCGCAAGGCCAACTAAGAGCACAAATACCGTAGTTCCGAAGCTACTTGAACTCTGCACCTCTGCATCTTTAGTTGCAGTTGGTTTTGGAGTAGTAATTTTCTCCGGCGCATTGAAAGTGAAAGTGTAAATTCCCGTTAACGGCACATCCATATCCGAAACTAATGAATACTCGACTTTATAAATTCCTTTTTCGGTGAGCGCTAAGAGCCCAATCACTGCGGTATTAGCATCGACAGTCAGCGCACCATCATCTACGCGATTTCCTTTGGGATCGGTGACTTTAATTTCGCTGCCCATGGCTGCAAGAGGAGTGTCAGTAGTTAGCGTCACCGTTGTAGGTGCGATTGAAAGAATAGAGCCGCTAACCGGAGTGGTGCCTGTTAGTAAATTTGCAAAAGCAGGGGAAGCAGGGGTTAGCGTCACATATGAAATACACAACGCCATAAAAAACGCACGGACTGAACGCATCTAGCCTCCCAATTCGCGGTAATACTCTCACTTCCCTACACTTTACTTCTAGTAGCAAACTAGCGTTTTTAACAACTTTTTTACCTATAGACATGTGGGAGATGGAAAATGCCAACGTACCAATACGAGTGCACCTCGTGTGGGCATCAATTTGAGCAACTTCAGTCTTTCTCTGATGAACCTATCAAGCAATGCCCAAAGTGCGATGCTGAGGTTAAAAAAATCTATTCGGCAGTAGGAGTTGTTTTTAAAGGCTCTGGTTTCTACAAAACAGATTCTGCACCAAAGTCTTCTGGAAAATCGGATTAATTAGAGCCGTGATGAGGCGGAACGTCTCGCTTAATTTCCGCATCACGTTTCGCGCGCTCTGCAGCCTCATCTGGATCGATTTCATCAGAAGTAACTTCTGGCCAGAGATTGCTCATGGCTTAATTGTAGATGAATAAATGAAAATGCATTTCATAGGAGAATGATGTTTGAGAAGTTAGGTCGATTAGCCGTACGTCGTAGCAAACTAGTGCTGACCACTTTTGTTGTTGCCATGCTAGCTGCCGGAGCAATTGGCCTTGGAGTGCTTGGAAAACTAGATTCAGGTGGCTACTCAGACCCAAACAGCGAATCTATGAAAGTTTGGAATTACTTTCAAAAGAATTTTAAATCGCGTGATGCTGGAGTAATTCTCATAGTTGATGGTCAAACAAAATCAGTGAATGATCCGAATGTAGTTGCGGATGCCTTGGCCTTGGAAAAAGAAGTTGCAAATGTTGACGGAGTGCAATCAACGCTCTCCTATTGGTCTTCTGGAAATCAACAAACCATGGTCTCCAAAGATGGCAATGCGGCCTACCTTTTGATTTACACAAAATCTGATGACTTCTCAAAAATCGGAGAAATTGGTAAAGAGATTCAGAAGAAATTCGATGGAGAATTCAAATCATTACGAGTTTATGCAAGCGGAAATGGCGTAATTACCTCAGCAATTAATGGACGAATTTCAAAAGATTTGGCATTAGCTGAAACCATTTCGATTCCCCTGACCTTTATTCTGTTGATTTTTGTCTTTGGAGCGTTAATTGCTTCTGCAATGCCATTATTTGTCGGCATCTTTTCGATTCTTGGCGCATTCTTCTTACTCTTCTTGATCACCCAATTCACTACTGTAAGTGTCTTTGCACTTAATTTAGTCACCGGTATCGGCCTTGGTCTAGGTATTGATTACTCATTATTGATGGTGAACCGTTTCCGAGAAGAATTGCACCATGGCAAAGAGGTTGCTGATGCAGTAATCACCACTGTAAAAACCGCAGGAAAAACTGTGGTTTATTCCGGACTGACTGTGGCTTTGACACTTGGGGCAATGGTGGTTTTCCCTCAAGCATTTTTGAAATCGTTCGGATATGCCGGTGTGTCGGTAGTAATAATTGCAATTCTGGCTGCAATTTTTCCATTACCAGCACTTATGGCAATTCTTGGTCACAGAGTAGATCGATTTGTTGTCAGAAAATCTGCAATTACGCCAAAATCAGAGGGTCGTTGGGCGCTCACAGCTAGATATGTAATGCGCAAACCGGTTTCGATTGTGGTGCTCTCGCTCCTAATTCTTGCTTTTATTGCAGCGCCAATCAGAAACATTGCCTTTTCGCAAGTTGATGCCAGAGTGCTACCTAAAAATGATAAAGCTGCAATTGCATATCAAGTCATGGCAACTAAATTTCCTGGACAAGAGAGTAGTCCTATCGAAATATTGATTCCAGGTGGCGCTGAAAATGTCGCACCTGAAACTCTTAACAATTATGTTGCTGCTATTGAAAAAACCAACGGCATTGTTCGTGTAGTTCCATTTACGGCAGGCAAGGACATCCGCATTCAAGCAATTCAATCGATGGGTTCGCGCACCCCTGAGGCAAGCGAATTGATCCACACATTACGTGAATTAGATGCACCTACAGGAACCATGATTGGCGGAGTTGCTGCTGATTACACCGATTCGCAAGATGGAACTGCAAATTCACTTCCTTGGGCGCTGCTTTGGATCACTATCAGTGTTTTGATATTAATTTTCATTTTTACAGGTTCCATAATTCTGCCGATTAAAGCGGTACTACTTAACGTGCTCTCTCTGGGTGCAACGCTTGGTGCACTTACTTGGATCTTCATCGAAGGAAATCTGAAGTGGCTAGTTGGTGACTTTACGGTTACGGGAACTTTAGATACCGGTACCACTATTTTGGTGGCAGTCGTGGTCTTCGGTTTATCTATGGACTACGAACTATTTCTCCTCTCTCGCATTAAGGAAGAGCATTTGGCTGGACGAAATAATGTTGAATCTGTTGCGATTGGTTTGCAGCGTTCGGCTCGAATTATCACTGCTGCGGCAGTTTTGCTCGCCGCGGTCTTTGCCGCATTTATGACAAGTGGTGTCACTGCAATCAAGATGATGGGCTTTGGAACTGCTTTTGCAATTTTGCTCGATGCCACATTAATTCGTGCTCTACTGGTGCCAGCGTTGATGAGACTATTCGGTGAGCGAAACTGGTGGAGTCCAAAAGCTCTAAAGAGATTCACTTTAGATCATTAATTAGTTGATGCATTTGTTAATTCTCTTACCACCTTCGGAAAAGAAGCTAGATACTAAAGCTCCAACTGCTGCAATAAATGTGTACATAGGTGTGCTCTATCAAGCTTTAAGTTGGAGTACTTTAAACGAAAGCGCCAAGAAGCGAGCTGAGAAATCAATCATGATTATTTCGGCAAAGTATGGGGCAATTTCGCCGCTGACTAAGATCGAAACTTACAAAGAAAAAATTGATAATAAAGCGATGGCACCACTTATTGCACAAACATTGGATTCGCTAAACCCCAAATTAATCGTTGATTGTCGTTCTTCTACTTACAAGACTGCTTGGCATGCGCCAAATGCGATTACAGTTGAGATACATGTTTCTACTGTTGTAAACGGAGTTCGCAAAGTAGTTACTCATATGTCTAAAAAGACTCGAGGCGAAATCGCAAAATTGCTTCTGCAATCACGATCGATGCCAAACTCTCCCGAAGATTTATACGCAATCGTTTCAGAAAAGTATCCATGTGCTCTGACCCCCGCTACAGATAAAGAACCTTGGATTCTTGAAGTTATAGCGGTCTAAAGTGTCCCTGGCCGGAGTTGAACCGGCGACCTACCGCTTAGGAGGCGGTTGCTCTATCCACTGAGCTACAGAGACGCACGAGGTGCTATTTAAAAAGACCTCAGGTAGACTCAACTTTACTAATAAAGCTAATGAATAAGAATTTAGCTAAATAAACGGAGTTGATTTACTCATGGGAATGAAAGCGCTGGTGATCGGCGCTGGCGGAGTTGGAAGAGCTATCGCCAACATTGCATCACGAAGGAAATTTATTTCATCAATGGTCATTGCTGACCGAACTTTGGCACGTGCCGAGGAAGCTGTGGTGCGCCTAAAAGATCCACGATTCTCTGCTGCGCAAGTAAATGCCTCAGAGTTGGAAGATATTCGCGACTTAATTCGCAAAGCTCAACCAGACGTAGTTATTAATGCAGTTGATCCACGTTATGTAATGCCAATTTTTTTGGCCTGTGAAATCGAAAATACAAATTACATTGATATGGCAATGTCTTTGTCACGCCCTCATCCACATTATCCATACACCGAAACTGGCGTAAAACTTGGCGACGAACAATTTGCACGTGATTGGAATTGGGGCGAGCGAAAGATTTATGCATTGGTAGGAATGGGAATCGAACCAGGCATGTCAGATGTATTTGCAAAATACGCTTCTGATCATTTATTTAGCCGTATAGATTCAATTACCGTATTAGATGGTTCAAATTTAACTGTTGAAGGTTATGAATTCGCTCCGTCATTTTCAATCTGGACCACTATTGAAGAGTGCTTAAACCCACCTTTGGTTTGGGAAGATGGCCGTGGTTGGTTTACCACAGAACCATTTAGCGAATTAGAAATATTTGATTTCCCTGAAGGAATTGGGCCAGTCGAATGTGTAAACGTTGAACACGAAGAGGTGGTGCTAATCCCGCAGAAAGTTGACGCAAAGAAAGTTAACTTTAAATATGGTCTAGGTGCGCAATTTATTACTACCTTAAAAACTATTCATATGTTGGGATTAGATCGTAAAGAGAATGTTGATGTGCAAGGAATTTCGGTAGCGCCGCGCGACTTGCTCGCCGCATCGCTTCCAGATCCAGCAACGCTTGGGCATCGTATGCACGGAAAAACTTGTGCGGGCGTACTGGTTAAAGGCTTAAATAAGGAGGGCGCTCCATATGCTTGCTATATCTATAACGTTGTAGATAACGATTGGTCGATGAATGAATATGGCGACCAGGCAGTGGTTTGGCAGACTGCGATAAATCCAGTTATTGCAATGGAGTTAATCTCAAAGGGAATCTGGCAACCAGAAGGTGTAAATGGGCCTGAATGGTTTGATCCGAAACCATTCTTAGATTTACTTCCTGAATACGGCACCTCTTGGACTATTCGCGAAGAGAGTACTGACGGTATCTTGCCGTAATGGCGCATTACGACGTTGTAGTCATCGGATCGGGTTTTGGCGGATCCGTTGCTGCGCTACGGCTAGTTGAAAAGGGTTACCAAGTCTGTGTGCTTGAAGCTGGTGCACGGTTTGAAGATAAAGATTTTCCTAAAACTTCTTGGCGCTTAAGAAAGTTTCTTTATGCGCCACGTCTTGGATTAAATGGAATTCAAAGAATCCATAAACTGCCCGATGTCTTTGTGCTCTGCGGCGCTGGTGTTGGCGGGGGCTCGTTGGTTTATGCAAATACGCTTTATCAACCAGATGATGAATATTTCCAAGATCCACAATGGTCAGAGATCACTGACTGGAAAAAAGAATTAACTCCTTGGTATCAAGTAGCGAGAAGAATGTTAGGCGTTGCCACTAATCCTTACTTTTCAAATAGTGATTTGGCTATGAAGCGCGTTGCCGATGAGATGGGTGTTGGCGAAACTTTTAAATTAGCTCCACTAGGAATTTATTTTGCTGAGCAAGAAGGTGTATCCAATCCAGATCCATATTTTGGTGGTGTTGGACCAAGTCGTACTAGTTGTATCAATTGCGGTGAATGCATGACTGGCTGTCGACATAATGCGAAAAATACTTTGGTAAAGAACTACCTTTATTTTGCAGAAAAACATGGTGCAGAAATTAGAGCAAACATCACTGTTACCCGCATTGAAAAGAATGGCGACAAGTGGCAGATAAATACTCGCAAATCAGCTAGTTGGCTTCCAATCAGCAGCCAAATCTCTGCAGATCAAGTGATTGTCGCAGCGGGTGCATTTAATACCCAGCGATTACTGCATCGTATGAAATCCAAAGGAATTCTGAATTTATCTGATGCCCTAGGCAAACTTGCACGTACAAATAGCGAATCACTGGTCGGGGCGATAATGCCTGATCGCGAAATCGATTTCTCAAAAGGCGCTGCAATTACCTCATCATTCTTCCCTAATAAAAATACCCATGTTGAGCCAGTCAGATACGGAAAAGGCAGTAACTCGATGGGCTTATTGCAGACGATAATGACAAGTAGTGACCAGCCTGTTACTCGAACTTTGCAATGGCTAACTACTGCTTTTAAAAATCCAACTTTAATTTTAAAAATACTGAATGTCAGAAAGTGGAGCGAAAGATCTGTAATTGCTTTAGTAATGCAAAACTTAAATAGTTCAGTAACCACCTATGAAAAATTCAGTTTATTCGGGCGCAAATTAAGTTCAAAGAACGATACTTCTACCCCAAATCCAACATGGATTCCTGAGGCGAATGAAGTTGCCGAACGAATTGCTAGAAATTACGGTGGCTTTGCAGCGGGCAATATCGGCAACTTAATAGGCGCTCCTTTTACGGCGCACTTCTCAGGTGGTTGCGTTATTGGCAAAGATAAAGCATCTGGTGTCATTGATCCATATCATCGCGTCTGGGATTATCCGACGCTGCACATTCTTGATGGCAGCACTATTACTGCCAACTTAGGTGTTAATCCGTCGCTAACAATTACCGCACAGGCTGAGCGTGCACTCTCCTTGTGGCCAAACCAGGGCGAGCCAGATAATCGCCCAGACCAAAATTCACCTTATAAAGTTCTCGCGCCAATAACTCCAAGAATTTCTATTATCTAAAATTATTTAAATAAATTAAAATAAATTAAGCAACAGTTATAACAGGGGGTTAGATATGAAGGCACTCATTACAGGAGCCTCTTCAGGTATCGGTTGGCACTTTGCAGACCTCTTAGCGCGCGAAGGTTATGATTTAGTTATTACCGCTAGAGACTCAAAGCGACTCAATCATCTTGCTGGAGAATTTCATCAGAAATATCTGCGGCAAATAGAAGTTATCTCTGCCGACTTAACTACAGAACATGGGATTTCACTAATCGAAAATCGTTTATTAAATGGCGACATTGAGGTATTAATCAACAATGCCGGTTATGGTTTAAATAAAGCATTTACACAGAGTGATGTCAAAGATGAAATCACAATATTAAAAATTCTCTGCGAAGCGCCAATGCGATTGGCTCATGCAGTTTTGCCATCGATGATTGCAAGAAATAACGGAATCATTATTAACGTTTCATCCGTTGCAGCATGGATTACTGGCGGCCATTACTCTGCTATGAAGTCCTATCTAATGGTGCTTTCAGAATCATTGCACACCGAACTTGCAGATACTGCAGTTAAGGTCTGCTCGCTGGCACCTGGTTTTACCCATACCGAATTTCATCAGCGCGGCAAGATGAAAATGGACTCTTTACCTAACTTCATGTGGCTAAACGCAGATAACGTTGTGATAACAGCTTGGAAAGATGCGAAGTCAGGAAAGGCCATTTCAATACCTGGGCGCCTATATCGCGCGCTATATTTGTTGACGCGCTTCGCGCCACGCTCAATTGTTCGCAAAGCAGGTTTCTCTTTCCGTCGCAAACAGCGCTAACTCACAGGGCTTTCAGAGGTTTTCGTTACCTGATTTTTACGCGCTTGCCAATAAGATTTACCTATTGATGAATCGGTTAATTGCTGAATTCAAATTATGGAGGAAAGAATGTTTCGTAAGACCTCAGTTGCACTTGCCGCACTGCTTGTAGCTTCAGCTACTGTAATTGCTCCTGCATCTCAAGCTGCAGCCAAGATCTCAAATGGCGTCTCTTGCACTAAGAAAGGTGCAACCACCAAAGTTGGTACAGATAAATACACCTGTACCACCAATCCAATTGCAACCGGCGCAGCTGCTAAGAAGTTGGTTTGGGTATGGTCAGGTTGCATAGATGCCGCAAAAGCATATGTGACAACTAATACTCAATATAACTCGATTTTGAAGCAAATTGCATCACAATCAACAACACTCGCAACAAACATTCAAACTTCAATCAATAATATGATTCTTTGGAAAGCCACTAAAACCTATGCAAAAGATGACGTGGTCTATGAAACCGGGAAGACTTATTACATAGCTTTAGCGCCAAGTAGCGCCAAGACACCGAGCGCAAACCTCGGAACTCTTTGGGCTGTCTACATGCCAACGGCGACAGATGCAAATGTCGGAACCTCACCGGATGTCGCAAAAGTTATCGCCATGAAAGAGAAAGATGTGGTTGATTGGACTGAGTCCGTTAATACTATGAATAAGTACATCAAGTCTCTTGAAGGTTTAACAAATGCAACTGCTGCCCAGAAAAGCAAGCTAGCTACTTACAAATCTACAGTTGCGACCATCAATATCGGTATTAAAAACGCAAATACTAATATCAAGAATTTGAAGGCCAACGTAATTCTGCTAACTTCACAGGAAGCTAATAAGGCTACAGTTCAGACTTTAAAGAGTGACGTTGATCAGGCGAAGATGATTCGCAATCAATCTTGCGCCAAGGGCATCTAAACTCTTCGGTAATGATTTAAAAAAGCCGCCCCTATCGGGCGGCTTTTTTAATTGCTGTAAAACTCCGACTACTGCTGCTGGGTGTTGCTGAGTCTGGCTGGGATTGCCCTATGTCTTAGTACTTTAATCTGCATTTAAATATAGCCAAATGAATCTAACCTTCATCGCATTAGCAGTAACAATTTTGATTGCGACTGCGTTAGCTAAAAATCGCAAAGGGTTGTTCTATTTACTCGCACTTATATCTTGGGTTGCCAGCGCAATTGCCACAGAGCTCGTTATCTCTTATTGGAGCAGCATCGGCTACGTGCTCTTCTATCCTTTAATTTTTATCGCAATTCCAGCACTTTTTGAAATCAATCAAAGCGGCAATTTAGTTAGATTAGTAGATGGCGCAGTACTGGTTTTGGGTAGTAGCACTATAGCCAGTGCGCTCTTACTTAGGAGTTCTAATGCAGACTTCCTACATCTGCTTTATCCGATCTGTGACTTAATAATTCTAATTGCAGTATTGATTGCCTTTGTTCGGCGACCAATTAATGGACGTAGCCTCTTAGTTCTTGCAGGATTTATCATCTACAGCGCTACAGACTTTTTGTACTTATTAAAAGTCAACCAAAGTAGCTATCAACCAAACTCACCTATTAATTATGGCTGGCTGATTGGTTTTTCCTTAATTACAGTTGCGCAATATCGTAGAGGCATCAAAAGTGAGGAATTCCCTGCGATCTCAATTTTCTATTTGGCGCTTTCAGTTATCAGTAGCGCTTTAATGCTCTCTGCAATTGCACTCGACTTGCTTGAGATTCCTAGATTTGTAATCGGTCCCGCCTTGGCCACATTATTTGCCTCTTTTGTGCGAATGGCCTTAGCACTTCAGCAGAGTGAGAAGAGCCATGCTGCTGAGAACTTAGCAAAGTTAGATGATTTAACTGGATTACCTAATCGCCGCAGATTCATAAGCGAGGTAGAGCAATATCAAAATGGTTCCATCCTCTTAATGGATTTAGATGGATTTAAAACAGTTAATGACACATATGGACATGAAACTGGAGATGAAATTCTCCGCCAAGTTTCAAATAGGTTTCTGAAAGCGATTCCAAGCGGATCACTACTCGCGCGCTTAGGCGGTGATGAATTTGCGGTACTTATGCATGGAAATTATGAAGAAGCTATGGAGCTAGCTATGGCGCTAAGAGCAACACTCTCCTATCCATTTAATGTTAATGGCGAAGGGATTCGAGTGGATGTCAGCATCGGCTGTGTATCAAATGATGGTAAATCTGATTTGATGAGCAGAGCTGATACTGCGATGTACAAGGCCAAGCAGGCTCAAGTTGGAGTCTGGGCTGGTCGGACTTAATATTCTCCCCGCAAGGCGAAAGTTCCTAGACCGCTTTGCAGAAATCCCGGGGGTAGTTAATTGTCAGATCGCTTCCAAGGTCGAATCCTTGTTTTGGGCGCAGGTTCAGTTGCGCAATGTGTAATTCCACTTCTATTAGAACATTTAGTAGATGCCAAACAGATGACGATTGTGGATCAGCGAGACAATCGCTCCCGCGTAAAGTCAGCAATTGATGCTGGCGCGACTTACATTCAAGATGTAGTCACAAAAGAAAATTTAGATTCATTCTTAAGCTCTCATTTATCTGCAGGAGATTTCCTGTTAGATCTTGCTTGGAATATTGATGCCAACACCATCATCGGTTGGGCACACAATCACGATGTAATGTATTTAAACACCTCGATTGAACAGTGGGATCCATATGAAGGTGGCCATAACAAACATCCACTAGATCGCACTCTTTATGTGCGCCACATGCATATGCGCGAAATGAAATCAAAGTGGACCAAGACCGGTGCAACTGCCATTGTCGAACACGGTGCTAACCCTGGTTTGGTTTCACACTTAGTTAAAAAAGCGTTGGTAGATATTGCCAATAAGACTATTGAAGATGGCATTGCAACAGATGCAATTAAATCTGCACTCGCTGCAGAAGATTATGCAAAACTTGCACAAGCGCTCACCGTTAAAGTGATTCACATTTCCGAGCGTGATACTCAAGTTTCAGATAAGCCCAAATTGTTAAATGAATTCGTAAATACTTGGTCCGTAGAGGGACTTTACGAAGAGGGCGTGGCTCCAGCAGAGCTTGGTTGGGGCACCCACGAAAAGAAGCTGCCACCGCTTGCTTACGAACATCAATCAGGTCCTAAGAATCAAATTGCAATTGCACAACCTGGTGCAAAGACTTGGGTTCGTTCATGGGTTCCAGATATGGAAATTACTGGAATGGTAATTCGTCATGGTGAAGCTTTCACAATTCCGGATCATTTAACAGTTTGGGATGGTGATAAGGCTGTCTATCGTCCAACTGTTCATTATGCGTACTGCCCGACAGATGCGGCAATTGCATCACTTCGCGAGTTAGAACATCGCAATTGGGATTTAACTGAAAATCAGCGAATCATGAATGATGAAATCATTGATGGAAATGATCGCTTAGGCGTCTTGCTAATGGGCCACCCATATAAGTCTTGGTGGACTGGTTCATTACTTTCAATTCACGATTCACGTAAATTGATTCCAAATCAATCTGCGACAACGGTGCAGGTGGCATCAGCTGTTTTTGCAGCAGTTGCCTGGGCGGTTAGCAACCCAGATAAGGGTCTCTTGGTGCCAGATGAAATGCCATGGCGCGAAGTACTTGCTTATGCCGAGAAATATTGGGGCGGCTTCCATTCAGCACCTGCGGATTGGACACCAATTGATAATCGTAAAGATTTCTTTGAAGGCTGGAATGGAAAAGAGTATGACTCTGATCCTTGGCAGTTCTCAAATTTCTTAATCTAAACAATTTACGCAGCAACGACTTCTTCAATGAGTCTTGGGCGTCCAGCTTTACGCTTGCGCTCAATTACTTCACCTTCGCTGAAAAGTTCGCCACCCCAAACGCCACATGGTTCTTGGCGTGATAGCGCGCCTGCTAAGCATTGCGCTTTCATTGGGCATCCGCCGCAAAGCGCCTTTGCCGCCGCGACCATCTGATCGTCCTCGCTGAAGAAGAGCTCTGCATCTGCGTTGTGACACGGCAGCGCCAAATCTTCACCCGTTACCTCAGCTAAACCAATTAACTGCTCATTCCAACCTGGAATCAGTAGCTCTCCGAATAAGACTGACATCTTCCCTACCTACCTCTCTCGACCTGTTTCGCTTTATCTCTTACTTGGTATTTACTTTTTTATTTTCTTTTATAAATGAAAAAAGCCTCAAATCCTTTTGGATTTGAGGCCGATTGGCTGTTGCTATGGATTAACCATTAACACCGGTGGCCTCAATACCAAAATGTGCATAGGCACGCTTGGTAAACCAATTGGTGGCTGTTGGATAATTAGCAGTAAATGAAGGCGCGTTTAATGAAGCAAATGTCATTGAATTGATTGACATCGCCACGCCTTCCATTTAATCCTCACCAAAATTTGATGAGTTAGTGCTGAGGGAAAAGGGTAAGGCATCGATTGCGATTGGTGCAACTTAATTAAATTACTAGGTCCAATGGGCTATTTGTTGGCTATTTGTTGGCTATTAGTTAGCTTTCAACTATTAGTGATAGAGCGCAAAAATGGGCTTGCTACTCCGCCATGGCTTAAATGAAGATGAGCTTTGGCGCGGGTGATTCCCACATAGAACAAGCGCAACTCCTCAGCTTCGGGAGCATCCGGATAAGGCAGATAGCCCTCAACAATACCAATTAAGAAGACTCGCTCCCACTCCAATCCCTTCGCCGCATGTAGCGTGGCCAAAGTAGTAACTGGCATCTGCGGCGGATTATTCTGTTGCGCGCGATCTTCGATTTCACCGAGGAAATTACGGAGTGATTTCGGTTGAAATTTATCATCCCCATCTAATTCTCGGGCTAAATGAATCAGCGCCCCAATACCATCCATGGCATCGCCCGATAAATATGGCTGCGCTAATCCGCGCAACTCATCTACCCAATTAACATCAGGATTTGGAATCACGGAAGCTTGGCGAATATCGCGAATAAATTCGCGAATCTCTGCGCGATCAAAGAATCTATCGTTGGTTCGAATTTGGTATGGCAGGCCAGCTTCTTTAAATGATCTCTGAATTGTAAGTAATTGCGCATTGGTACGGGCCAATACGGCAATATTTTCTGGCCGCTCTCCTTGGCTGATTAAATCGGTTATTTGATTAGTTACCCCTACTGCCTCTTGGCCATCGGTGTTGTACTCAGTTAAAACTGGTTGTGCGCCATGTTCATTTACCGGCGCTAGTTCATGGCCCATTCGATTGCTTCTAAGTAGCGCATTTGCGGTGAAGAGAATTTCTGGAGTTGAACGATAACCAGTAGATAATCGGATTACTTCAGCTTCTGGATAACGATTTGTAAATCCAAGCAAATAGCTCGGACTAGCGCCCGCAAATGAGTAAATAGTTTGCGCCGGATCTCCAACCACACAAATATCATCTCGTTTGCCTAGCCAAGCATCAATTAATCTCTGTTGTATCGGAGAGATATCTTGATACTCATCGACCGTGAAATATCTATATTGATCATGAATTTTCTCGCGCACCTGCGGTTCATTCTCGATCATGGCTGTGGTTAATAGAAGTAAATCTTCGAAATCCAAAGTTCGTTCTTGTTTCTTTAATGATTCATATGCTTCGTAAATTTTGGCTATCTCTTCGGCGCTAACTTTGGCACGCACTTGACGTTGTGTCACCAAATAATCTTCAGGTGCGATTTGATTTACTTTTGCCCATTCAATTTCAGTCGCAATATCGCGCAGCGCATCTCGGCTATTAACTGGCAATTTAATGCCCGCTCGCTCCACGCTACTGCCGATAAATGGGGTTTTTGAAGTTAATAGTTCGGGGCTCTGCCCGCCAAAGACTGATGGCCAAAAATACAGTAACTGCTTAAGCGCAGCGGAGTGGATAGTGCGGGCATTTACCCCTGGAAAACCTAGCAAACGCAATCTGGTGCGCATCTCTCCTGCAGCTCGCGCGGTAAAAGTAATCGCCATAACGCGTTGCGGATCCATCACTCCTATAGCGGATGCATAAGCGATTCGATGAGTAATCGCGCGAGTTTTACCAGTTCCGGCGCCTGCAATTACGCAAACTGGTCCACGCGTAGCAAGTGCAACTTTACGTTGTTCGTAATCTAGCGCTGCCAAAATTTCATCAGCGTTAGCCATTTAACCAACGCTCAATCATTCTTCTCGAGACAGTTGTATGTGGCGGTAAATTTAAAGAGCCATCTGCCGAAGCAGCTAGTAATTCTTCTTTAGAAAACCACTTTAGATCAACAATCTCTTCTCCATCTGGTTTTGCAAACTCTGGATTATCTGTAAATGCTTCAAAGGCCAACATAATCGAATTTGGAAATGGCCATGGTTGTGAGAATAGATATTTAATATCTGAAACCTGTAAGCCGGTCTCCTCTTTTACCTCACGCGCTACCGCAGCTTCAAGTGATTCACCAGGTTCTACAAATCCTGCAAAGTTTGAGAATCGACCTTCCACCCATACTGCTTGTCGACCTAAACATAAACGTCCATTGCGATCTTGTACTGCGACGATAATTGCTGGATCTGTTCTTGGGAAATGGTGTGTTTGATCTGCCGGACACTGACGAACCCAACCATTTTCAATAATTTCGGTCTCGGCACCACATCGGGAACAGCTTTGATGAGTTTCATGCCAATTAATTAAAGCCAGTGCAGTTACGGCAATCTCTAATTCAGCCTCATCTAATTGGCCGGCAAAATCCCGAAGCGTTGGACCATCTGAAAGTTCTTGATTGACTGCAAAATAATGTTGACCACTAACTTCTCCGATGTAAATTCGGTTAGCAGGATTGACTGCGGCGAAAGCATCAGCGCCTTGATAAGCAAAGTGGGCATCTTCGGCGTAGAAGTGGCCGCGCCAAATCTGAATAATCTTGGCTTGCGCCCAGTATTTATGGGCCTCTGCTCTATCTCCGCGGTTCATATCAGACGCGAGATTAGTGCTTTTCGAGCAGCGCCACTAACTCCGCTTCTGTGAGCAGATCGCTACGGCGGTCATCCTGGCCGTTCGGCACATAATGGAAAGCCGCGCTTACAGTTTCGACTGGAACTCCTGCAATTTTGGCCCAAGCCAATCTATACATTGCTAATTGGATAGCTGCAGCTTGGCTTAATTTCTTAGATCCAGTCTTCCAATCAACCACTTCATAACCATTCTCTGTCTTATAAACCGCATCGATACGACCACGAATCAAGACCCCTGCAAGAACAGTTTCAAATGGCACTTCAAGTCGATGTGGAACTTTCTTGGACCACTCTGATGTTAGCCATTTACTCTTTAACTCTTCTAACTTGCCATCTTCTTCGATTCGATCAAAGTAATCCAAATCTTCGTCATCAAATAGCGTTTCGCATTTGAGATGTTGTTCAACCCAATTATGGAAATCGGTACCTCGACGCGCAAATTGATCTTGCAAGAATGGCATTGGTCTACGAATGGCGCTGGCCAAGGCTTCCGGATTCTCTTTGAGCGCTATCAAAGTAGAGACCGAAAGTCTTGGTGGTAGATAAATATCTGTGCCGCTTCGACGATCTTCAATCTGTTTGATCAAAAGTGCAACATTGTTATCAGAACTCTCAGGAGCGGTTGCTTCGTATATTGCCGCTGCTTTACGTAATTTATCTAATCTAGCATTTGGAATCGGCCAACTCTCCGAAATTTCACGTTCTAGTAATGGGTTGGTTGGTGGTTTTTGATCAGATTCCAGATCGCTATCTACCTGTAGAAAATCGCAGATCAATTTAAATACATCGCTTGCTTCATCAATATTGGTGCGGGTATCCCAATAAGCCATGGTGCAGTGCAAAGTCTTCTTGGCTCTGGTTACCGCTACATATGCCAAGCGCCACTCCTCTTGTCGACGAAAGGCCACGCATCGATCTTTGAAATCTTTAAACTCTGCAGCTGCACTTTTTGCATCTCCGAGTGCGGATAGATCCAACTCTGGAAATTCTGAGGCATCACCGCGAAGCGCAAATGGAATTTCGGCCTCATTATGAAGCCAGGAGATGGTGCTCTGCGGATAGGCTTTTGGGAACTGTTTTTCAACGATTCCAGGGATAAAGACATGATCCCATTCGGCGCCTTTGGACATATGAATTGTCAATAATTGAATGACATCACTATGAACTTCAGGAGCGCCGGATTCCAATCCACGTTCGTGATCAATAGTTGCATCTAGCCAACGCACAAATTCAATAATTGACCCGTTGCTAGAAGAAAATTTATTAGCCTCTTCATTGAAGCGATCTAAGTGGCGGCGACCATTTGAACCACCATCGCGTACTAAAAGTTCTACAGTAAGTCCCAAGTACTCTTCAATTTCATAAATTAAATCTGCCAAAGATCCATTTGCGCGATTTCGTAATCGTCGTAAATCTTTAGAGAATTCAAGTAATCTCTTAAAACCAATCTCAGAGAACTCCTTGCGATCCGCGCTTTCGATTTCATCTAGAGCTTCAATTAAAGATCCAGCAGCGCTATCGTCAGCTTCTGCAGTCTCTAATACCTCGGTTGCCATCGCGGAAATTAAATCGGTATCACTACCAGATTGATTATCACGTTTACGCTTATAACGACCAAGCGCCGCAATATCCTGAACCCCAATTGCTAAACGTGGGCTGGTTAAGTGGCGCATCAATGCAGAACCTGCCTCAGCATCCACAATTACCTTTAGTAATGTAAATACATCGGTAACTTCTGGAACTTGCAGTAAGCCGCCGATACCTAAAACCTCTACTGGAAGCTCATGAGCGCGTAGCGCTTTTTCGATATCTACAATCTGTTTGCGATTGCGGACCAGCACTGCAAAAGTTTCATCTTTGCCCTTCTGCTCCCACAGCTTTGAAATTCGTTCTGCGATTCCTGCTGCTTCGAGTTCGACATTCTCATAGATATCTCTCATTACTAAACCGGGTCCAGCATCTGTGCGCGGTTGCAACTCTTTTACAGTTAATCGAATCTGCTTACCGACCACTTGGCCCACTTGATTGGCTAGCCCCAGAATTGCTTTATCGTTACGGAAGGTCGTAGAGAGCTTATATTCCGCCACTTTTTTGGAATCGCCATTGATTGCAAAACTGTTAGGGAAATCCTTAATAGTGCCGATAGCTGCACCGCGCCAGCCATAAATAGCTTGATAAGGATCTCCGACTGCCATCACTGGATGTCCCGCTTTAAATAAAGCGCTCAACATTCTTACTTGAGATTGGGAGGTATCTTGATACTCATCAAGGAGTACCACTTTGTACTTGGCTCTCTCTAATTCTCCAACTTTTTCAATTTCCTGCGCAATCTTTGCCGCGTAGAACATTTGATCATCGAAGGATAGTTGTCCGCTAGCAATTCGCTCTTCTCTTAATCTTTGCGAAATCTCAAGTAATTTGATGCGCTGCTTTAGAACTAATCTAACTTTATCGACATCTTTATCTGATGGAATTTCTGAGATGCGCTCTAATACCTTGTTAGTTTCCGCAATAATCTGTGCTTCAGTAGCGCCATGTTCCATGGCGCTCTTTGTTAAACCAAGTAAATCACTTACCAAAGTTTTAAAAGCGCCCTCGTATTCAAATTCTGGATCATCCCAAGTGCGCAAGACTCTAGCGGCTTGTTGCCAGACCACAGCCTCTCCGATTAAATCGGAATCGGTATCTATTCCTAACCGCAATCCATATTCACGCAAAATATTTCCGGCGTAAGAGTGATAAGTCATTACCGGAACTTCGATGGAGAGGGTTGGATCAATTAGCCCCTCTTTGCGAAGTTGCTTTAATCGGTCTTTGATACGCTTCTTTAACTCAGCCGCCGCTTTACGAGTGAAGGTAAGTCCCAAAATCTCTTCTGGTTTTGCATATCCATTTGCGACCAACCAGAGCACGCGCGTGGCCATAGTCTCGGTCTTTCCAGAACCTGCTCCGGCAATAACTACTGCAGGTTGCAGCGCTGATTCGATAATTTCAATCTGTTCCGCAGTCGGAACTTTCTTGGTTACTTTGGCGATATCCAGAGCCGTGATTGGTTTATTCATATAAACCACGACCTTCAATCTGAATTGGGCAGGAGCTAGCAACGCTACAGAACTGGCAATTCTTATTTTTCACAGCTAAATAGCGCTTTCCGCCCATTAATACCGCGGTCTTTTCAATTCGCTCTGCCACCACAGTGCGATCAATTGGCTGCTGATCTCGGGTCTTATTGCCCTTTAAATCGTGATCTAGATAAACCAGCGAGGCTCCTGCGACTTCCGCACCATCGTTACTCACTGCATACTGATAGATCTGCATCTGCGCATCAGTTTTGGCTTCATCGACTGAAAGTGCATGTTTGCCAGTCTTGAAATCAACTACATATAACTTGCCATCAAGAGTAGTTTCGATTCGGTCAATTTTGCAGGAAATGTAGGCGCGACCAATATTAAATTTATATGAAGCTTCAGATTCTTTAAATTCTCTCTTGCCGGCCATGGATTCGCGATATTTGTAAAAGCGTTTTAACATCAATACCGCACGCCCCATAGAGGTCCGTGAAATCCACCCAGTCTCAGGGTCAACTAACTTCCAATTAGCAGTCAACAGTTCGATTTGTGAATCAAGATTGGTTTCGCCAGATTCGGCTAACTCTGCAAATTTGTGAATCACCGTACCGATTAATTGGGCGGTGGTATTGCCATCTTGTCCCCCATGAGTTTCCAGGAACCAACGCAATTGGCATTCATCAAATTTCTCAACACCACTTGGGGAGATTCGAACATCAACATCCTCTGGAATTGCTGGCGCATCGGAAGAGATTGCTTTAATTCCATACCAAACATTTGGATCAGCGCCATTAATTCCAGCCATAGCTAATGCCTTTAAATTTGCAGCGGCGCTCTTGGAACCACTTTTAATTAATTCTGCTCGAAGTTTGGAGACTACATGAGCTGCGCTAAGTAAGTTATCGGCCTTTGAAATAATTCGCTTGGCCTCAATTGGCGCTTCGGGATTGCAAAATTCATATGCTAAATCAAAGTAATTAGAAGGTTGATCCTCTTCGCGATCGACGGCCGTGATAATTAAATCTTGGCTAGCGCGCGAAATGGCAGCGTAGAAAAGGCGTAATTCATCCACTGAAACCGCTGCTTTTGCCACCAATTCCAGCTCGATTGCAGCCAAATCGGGGTTGCGATCTCTTTCAGCGAGACGTTCCGATCCAAGAAGTGATCCACGAATTCTCAAATTGGGCCAGATACCTTCTTGCACCCCAGCTACCACCACTAATTTCCATTGACGACCTTTTGCACTAAAGGGCGTTAAAAGTTCGACTACATCTGGGCGTTGTCCTTTTGCGGTAATTACATCGCCAGCAATTTCGGATTTGCGAATATCTTTGAAGAAATCTGCCAAGTTGGCATATTTAAATCTCTGTCCAAAACGTCGGGCAGATTCAAAGAGTTGAAGCATGGCATCTAGATCGCGATCGGCATTTGCGCCACGGACGCCACCTTTTAAGGCGCGATTACGCCAAGCTTCGCTAAGTAATTCATTATCTGAAGTTTTGGCATTTGACCAGATGGCCCAGAGTAAATCTTCTGGTTGTGATGATTTCTTCTTAGCAACTCTTTCCGCGGCCACAAAGAGTTCGTGCAGCCTGACGAGCGCTTGACCACTTGGAATTTCATATTCGCCATCCGTAATCGCTTTGCAAATTAATTCTGACCCACTCAAACCCGTAACGCTTGAATACTTAGTGACTAATTCACGGCGCATTCTTCTAAATGAAATCGAATCGGCGCCGCCAAATTCACAAGTTAAAAGCGTCTCTGCAGTAATCAAATCGATTTTCCCGTGAATAGCTACTTCGGCCATCAATAAAAATGGTGCAATTGATGCATTTTCAGAGAGCACTTGCAATTCGCCGGCTACTGGAATTCCGTAACGCATTAGCGCGCTACGTACCGCGCCGCTTTGGGCAGGCGATCTGAAGATTACTGCCATTTGCGACCAAGGTAAGCCCTCTTGTAAATGCGCTCTTTGTAATTTATCTGCAATGAATGAGGCCTCGTTGGCCCCATCAATAAAGCACTCTGCAACTACCGAACCTGCGATTTCGCCGCGTGAACTCTGGATTTCTGGCGCCTTCGGAAATTCACCGGCAACTTTCTCAAGAAATAGATGCACGGCGCTACTTGCGCGGAAGTTTTCATTTAAGTGAATGCTTTCGCCCTTGGAGCTATAGATTGCAAGCGCTTGCGCTAAGCCATCTGGGTCGGCGCCACGGAATCTTCCGACCGTACTGTAAGGATCAACTGCTATTACCAAATCATCGGTAGCTATATTTTGCAACAACGCACGTTGCGCCTTATCGCTCTCTTGGAATTCATCCACCAATATTGTTTTAAATTGATTTCTAAAAACGCTTCTAGTTACATTTGCTGCACGCCAAACTAATTGCGCAGAATCTAATCGCTCCTTGGGTTCGCCATGATCAGCATCGACCAAAATCAATGTACCGATATAACTCTTCCAGAAGGCGCTGGCGGCCACCCAAAATTCTTCTTTGTATTTAACGCCATTGCTATATAAATCATCGGGAGTCCATCCACGTTCGGTGGCTCGTAAAATTAGATCACGCAGTTCGCGGATAAATCCACGAGTATGTAAAGCTGGCTGCAACTCTGCAGGCCATGGCACACCATCCACTAATTGACGAATCCAACCTTCTTGTTCGGGCCCTGATAGCAATAATGGATTGTGGCCTTCTGCTTTTAGAATCGAATAGGCAAGCGCATGGAAAGTTCGAGCCAATGGTTCGAGCATCGTCTCAGATGTCTGTAGCGCAATCTCATCTCTGATTTCAGATGCGCGTTCGCGCCCAAATGTTAGAAAGAGAATTGAATTTGGATCTTGACCCTCTTTGATTCTGGAGATAGCAGCTTGAATTAAAACTGAAGTTTTTCCAGAGCCAGGTCCGCCACTAATTATGAGAGGTTTGTTACGGTGCGCGATTGCGATACTTTGCGCCGCCGAAAATTGAAAACCATCTTCAAATTTCTTAGCAAATTTCCCAGAAATTGGACGGCGTTTTAACACGCCCCTATTCAACCTGAGCGAGGCGACAAATAGCGGTTTTTACTTGCCCCCGAAGAGTTTCGCGAAGAATCCGCCTTTGGCGGCCTTAGCTGCAGCCAAATCTGCCGCAGTGCACTTGCAGCGATCCTTCTTAGGCACTCCGGCGAGTGCGATCTCAATGTGGTTGCCACATCCGGACCAGGTTGGCTTCTTGCAATTGCTGCAGGTAGTTCTTGAGCACATAAAAATTGCGTCCTCTCGTTTTGACCTTACTTCTGTATACCAGCTGGTGAATTAATCCAAGTTAAGTAACCGCCATCTAAATTCTTGGCGTCATAGCCAAGAGCGCGTAGCAGCATAGTTGCAACATGGCCACGTTGACCTACTTGGCAGTTAACAACTACTTTCTTATTACCAATTTCATTATGACGTTCACGCATTTCATCAACTGGAATATTTACCGAACCAGGAATGGTGCCGTTTGCAAATTCCGAAGCGCTACGTACATCAACAAATGCATATCCGGCATCTTTATATTTATCTAGTTCGTTCCACTGAGCAATTTCAGTGATTCCAGCGATAATATTTTCTGCGATATAACCGAGCATGTTGACTGGATCTTTCGCAGAACCAAATGGTGGTGCATATGCCAACTCCAAATCTGCCAGAGCTGGCGCTGTAATCCCCGCTCTTAGTGCTGTTGCAATCACATCAATTCTCTTATCAACGCCATCTCGACCTACGCCTTGGGCGCCTAAAATTTCGCCGCTCTTTGGATCAAAGATTAGCTTCAAGGAAAATTGAGTTGCGCCTGGGTAATAAGTGGCATGTGAATTTGGATGGGTATGAATCTCTTTGAACTCTTTACCCGCTGCACTCAAACGCTTTGCGTTCCAGCCAGTTGTAGCAACTGCTAAATCAAAGACCTTTACGATGGCGGTACCAATTGATGCAACTTCACGAACCTTTTTGCCAGCTATGTGATCTGCAGTGATTCTTCCGTGGCGATTAGCAATATTTGCCAATGGAATTAGGGTGCTTTCGCCGGTTAATTCATCGGTCTTTTCTGCGGCATCACCAATTGCATAAATATCTGGATTAGTGGTTTGGTTGAAATTATTGACCGAAATTCCACCGCGGCTGCCAATAGTCACACCTGCAATTTTGGCCAATGAAGTATCAGGTTTTACGCCGATTGAAGCAATTACCAAATCTGCATTTACTGCGCTGCCATCAGCTAATAACACCTGTGATTCGGTGATCTCTTTTACCGAATTTGCTAAATGAAGTTCAATGCCGTTTTTACGAAGTTCTTTATGAACTAGCTCTGCCATCTCTGGATCAAGCGGAGCTAATACTTGAGGCAGCGCTTCGATTAGCGCAGTCTTGATTCCTCGGTGAACTAAGTTCTCGGCCATTTCAACGCCGATAAATCCGCCGCCAATTACTACGGCGCTCTTTGGCTTAACTTCAACTGCATCATATATACGAATCACATCTTCAACGGTGCGAAGCGTTAGCGCTCTTTCGATTCCAGGAATCGGCGGAACTACTGGCGTTGCACCTGGGCTGAGAATTAATTTGTCAAAGCTAATTTCGCTCTCTGTGCCACTGATTAAATCGCGTGCGATTACAACTTTCTTTTCTGCAGAAATTTCGATAACTTCATGATGAACTCTTACATCTAATCGAAAGCGCTTATGTAATGATTCCGGAGTCTGTAAGTACAACTTATCTTCTTCCGCAATTACGCCGCCCACGTAATAAGGCAGGCCGCAATTGGCATACGAAACATGTCCGGAACGCTCTAAAACAATGATTTCGGCTGCTTCATCTAGACGACGAAGTCGGGTTGCCGCTGACATGCCACCTGCAACGCCACCGATAATTACTGTTCTCATTAGTTTGTGACCACCGGAAGTCCTGCAGAAATCCAAGAATTGATACCCTCTTGCAAATTGGTTAATTTAGTAAAACCAGCATCTGCCATCTTCTCTGCAGCAATCATTGATCTACGACCGCTCTGGCAATAGATCGCATATTCCGCATTCTTATCTAAATTAGCAATACCGGAATCAAATTGACCGCCTTCAACATCGATATTGATGGCACCTTCAATGTGGCCAGCTGCAAACTCTCCTGCGGTGCGAACATCTAGAACTACTACCCCCGGATTGGCTATGTAACTACTGAATCCTCCGGCATCAACTTGAGTAATTGGCACATTTGAACCGCCACATGCGGTTAGCAAGATCATGAATGGTGCGATTAAAAGTGCGAGCTTCTTCATTTTGCTAACTCTTAGTTGCACTTGCAACGTTGGTCATCTGAAAATGGAGCCAACGCCTCTTCAATATGTTGGCCACAACCTGACCAGGTTGCTTTGCCACAACTATCGCAACGAACTGCACTGCACATATTTCTTATCCTTTACTATTTTGTTAATTGATGACTTTTTACGTTTTAAATTCTTAAGCCAGAGTCAAGAAGAGCTTCTGTAGCCTCTTCATGGTTTCTTCAGAATTTCGCTTGTTATCCAACATGCACTCTTGCAAGCTAGAACTAATAAGAGTGAATGCTGCGGTATGCACCGCCTTACTTACTGCGGACATTTGCATCACAATCTCATCGCAATTGCGACCTTCTTCAAGCATTCGAGCGATTGCGCCTAATTGTCCTTGTGCTCGCTTAATTCGCTTTGAAATAGCGTCAATCTGATCCTGATCACTTAATACATGTGATGTAGAAGCCTTTGCCATAAGTGCTACCCCCTGCTTTCTGGCTTGAGCCTAGCATACCCCTAGGGGTATCTTGCAACTGTGCTCAAAGATGAGCTGGTTATAAAAATGGAGAGCAAAATGGCTAAGAAAGTAGTAGTTCTAGGGGCAAATTTCGGCGGACTAACCGCTGCCCTATCACTTAAAAAAGACCTCGGAAATGATGTCGATGTAAAGGTAGTTAGCGATCGGGACTACTTCTTATTTAATCCATCATTAATTTGGTTGCCTTTTGGCAGCCGCGATACCAATGATGTGTCATTTAAAGTCCGACCAACCTTTGAAAATGGCGAGGTCGACTTTATAGAAAGCGCTGCAATAGAAATTCATCCTGACGCTAAAAAAGTTGATTTAGCAAATGGCACAACCTTAGATTTTGATTATTTAGTTATTGCAACTGGTACTCGTAATAAGCCTGAGCATGTACCTGGTTTATCAGAAAATTCCACCACTATCACCACATTAAGTGATGCTATCCAAACAGGTGAGGTCTGGAAGAAGTTTTTGGATAATCCTGGCGACATTGTTATTGGCGCAACCCAATCTGCAAGTTGCTTTGGCGCTGCCTATGAATTTCTTTTCAATACTAGCTATCAGCTAAAAAAGGCTGGCATCAAGAAAGATGTAAAGCTTACTTATGTAACTTCCGAACCATTCTTAGGCCACTTTGGTATTGGCGGATTAAAGGGTGGCGAACCTCTTCTCAAAATGTTTTTGAAGAAAGAGAAAATTGATTACGCAACAAATGTAGAAATGGATCACGTAGATGATGGTCGTATAGTTGCCAAAGATGGCAAGAAATACGATTTCAAATTTAACATGATCATTCCGCCATTTGTGGGACAAGATTTCCTATTAAAGACGCCTGGACTAACTAATGCACAAGCATTTGTAGAAGTTCGACCAACTTATCAATCAAATAAGTGGGATCATATTTATGCAGTTGGGCTTGCAGCTGCAGTTAAGGCCCCATGGACTACTCCGACTCCGGTTGGAATTCCAAAGACTGGTTTTCCAACTGAACAGATGGCGCACACTGCAGCTAAGAACATTGCAGCTCAAATTAAGGGCGAACTGCCTGATCACGAGAAGGCATTTGGCGATATTCCAGCGGTCTGCATCATGGATGCGGGAAATAACGGTGTTTTGATTCTGGCAGACAAGATGTTGCCTCCACGCAAGGCTGGTGTCTTGATCCCTGGTCCACAGAACCACTTAGCGAAGCTCGCTTTTGAGAAGTACTTCATCTGGAAAATGAAGGGCGGACGTGTAAATCTTCCTTAATCGAGCTCTCCAATGATTAAGGAGTAACAACCCCGATAGGTTTCCTGTCGGGGTTGTTTTACTATTGCCACCCTGATGGAAAATAAAAAACGCGCACTCTTTATCGAACATGATCACGTAACTTTAAGTGGTCCGCTTTGGCGCGCTTTCGAAAATCGCGGCTATCAAGTTGTACGTATGCCGATTGTTGAAGAACATAATTTTGATTCTCCTAATGTGACTATCAAGTGGCCAGATTTCTCTGAATACGATGTCATCGTTCCAATGGGCGCACCTTGGGGTGTTTGGGAAGATGAACGAATCGGCAACTGGTTACTTCCGGAATTGGAATTGGTAACCAAAGCACATAATGCCGGACAGCCGATTTTTGGAGTTTGCTTTGGCGGACAGTTAATGGCGCGTGCACTTGGTGGATCAGTCGCTCGCGCACCGCGCAGTGAAATTGGTTGGCATTTTGTAATGACTGATTTTCCAGAGATTATTTCTAATGGACCATGGTTTCAATATCACTGGGATCGTTTTCAAGTTCCACCAGGTGCGACGGAGTTAGCACGTACACCAATTGCTCCACAAGCATTTGTTATGGGGCGCACACTTGGATTGCAATTTCATCCCGAAATTGATTTAGATGTTTTAGATTGTTGGTTAGAAATGGATGGCGGCCCTGAAGAGATTGAGGGTGAAGGGTTAGATGTAGAAATCCTGCGCCGTCAGACAAAAGCCGAAGAACCAGGCGCTAATGCCAGAGCGCAAGCACTCGTTGACTATTTCCTAGACCACATTGCCACGAGTGAAATAAAGCCCGTACTCGCATAGTTTTTTAAAGCAAGCTTTAGAGATATCTTTAGCGCATGACAACTTCAGTTTTAGGCGCATTTAATAACCATTTACCAGTCAAGATTCGATTCGGCGAAAATATCTCTGAGACTCTTCCGGATGTGATTAAGGAAGTGGAATCTAAGAAAGCATTCTTGATGGTTGATGAAGGCATCGAGAAATTCAATCCTGCTGCGGCAGCTCTTATCAAAAAGGTACAGGGCGCTTGCGATGTAGTGATCTTTGAAAAGCCAGCTGGCGAACCAACAATTCAGATGGTTGAAGATGCTATTAGCGCACTAAAGGCAGCTGGTTGCGATTCAGTTATCGCTCTTGGTGGCGGTTCAGTTATTGATACTGCAAAGGCTGCCCGTCTATGTGCTCAATTAAATTGCACTTTCCGCGATTGGCAATCAAAGTCACCAAATTATCCAGCGCCAACCATTCCATTAATCGCGCTTCCAACATCTGCAGGTACCGGTTCTGAAGTTTCTGGTGGCTCTGTGATCTCTGATCCAGAAGCTGGTCGCAAGACGGGTATTGCAAATGGAAATCTTCGCGCCCAGATTGCACTTGTTGATCCAGTTCTAACTTATTCAATGCCACCATCAATGACTGCTAACACTGGCATTGATGCACTTGCGCAAGGTATCGCTGGAATTATTGCAAAGTGCTCAACTCCAATTGGTGATGCGATTGGTTACGAAGCGGTTCGTTTGATGACACCTGCACTTACTGCAGCATTTAAAGATGGCAACGACAAAGCTGCGCGCGCAGCAATGGCAGCTGGTTCGATGATGGCTGGCTTAACTATGAACATCTCTGATTGCACCGCTGAGCACTCACTTGGTCAAGCAATAGGTGGACTTAAGCATGTGCCACATGGTCTAACAATTGGTCTGGTTCTTGTCGAAACTCTTACTCGCGAAGCGCGTGTGGTTCCAGAGAAGATGGAACGCATTGCTGATGCAATGGGCCTTCCTCAAGATGGCACCAAAGATGGTTCACGCGTAGTTAATAAGGTACGTGAGATCCTTAAAGAACTTAACTTCCCTGTGCTATCTAGCCTTGGTTTTGAAGCGAAAGATATTGATAATTTAGCTGATATCGCGCTTAAAGACTTCTTTATTACCCAAGCTCCAACCCCATGGAGCAAGGATGAAGTTGTAGAGGCCTTTAATTCAGCGCTGGCCCTTACTTCTCGCTAATTCAGTTCATTAAAAAAACCCGCCTATTTTTATAGGCGGGTTTTTTATTTGAGAGCTTAGCTTTCGGTGTTAAAGAAAACGTTCTTGGTTTCGGTGTACATATCTAATGAATCTGGACCGAGTGCACGGCCAAGACCTGATTGCTTGTATCCGCCGAATGGTGTCCAGTAGCGAACAGATGAGTGGGAATTTACAGATAAGTTGCCGGATTCAACTGCACGAGATACGCGCATCGCACGACCTAAGTTGCTAGTGAAAATAGATCCTGATAATCCATAAATCGAATCATTTGCTTTTTCAATCGCATCTGCTTCATCATCAAATGGAAGTACCGCTACTACTGGTCCGAAAATTTCTTCCTGCCAAGATTTTGCTTTTGTATCTTTAGGCATCAACACAGTTGGCGGCACCCAGTAACCAGGACCGGTCGGTGCGCTACCTTGGAATGCAACGGTCTCATCAATGTAAGAAGTAACGGTATCCATCTGTTTCTTTGAAATTAGTGGTCCCATTCCAGCGGAATCTAAATTTGGATCTTCGCAACGGAATGCTTTAACGCTTCTTTCGAAATGTTCCATGAACTTATCGAAAGCTTTGCGTTCGACCAATATTCGTGTGCGTGCGCAGCAATCCTGTCCGGCGTTATCAAAGACTCCGCCCGGTGCACTTGCAGCAGCTGCTTCGATATCTGAATCAGCGAAAATAATATTTGCGCTCTTGCCGCCAAGTTCAAGAGTTACGCGCTTAACTTGATCGGCGCAGCCCGCCATAATGCCTTTGCCGACTGCAGTTGAGCCGGTAAAGGAAACCTTGCGGACCAATGGATTTGTCACAAAACGAGCGCCAACTACGCTGCCTTTGCCAGGGATGATATTTAAAACGCCATCTGGAATTCCTGCTTCAAGAGCTAATTCACCTAAGCGAATCGCAGTCATTGGAGTTAGTTCGGCAGGCTTTAACACAACGGTGTTACCTGTTGCTAACGCTGCGCCAAAACCCCAACCTGCAATCGGCATTGGAAAGTTCCAAGGCACGATAATTCCAACCACACCGATTGGCTCTTTAAATGTAATGTCGACGCCACCAGCTACTGGAATTTGGCGACCATATAAACGCTCTGGCACACCTGCGTAGTAATTCAAAACATTGGCAACGTTATCTGCTTCCCAGAGCGCATTGCCGCGAGTGTGACCAGAGTTGGTAATTTCCATCTGCGCCAACTCTTCGCGATGTTCGCGAACCTTATTTGAGAAAGCGCGAAGTAAATTTGAGCGATCATACGGAGTTACATTGCGCCATGACTTAAATGCTTCCGCAGCTTTCGCGATAATTGCATCAGTTTCTTCAACAGATGCTTCGTGAATCTGAGTTACAACTTGTTCGGTGGCAGGATTTATTACGTCGTATTTTGTGCTCATGCTCTACTTTTATCTACTTTCTGGTCTCTACTCAATATTGCCAATTTAAATTTACTATGGGGATTAGTAACGTTCGAAGTTACGAACCAGTTCCCAATCGGTAACTGCTTTTCCGTAAGCTTCAATTTCAACCTGTGCCATATTTGAATAATGCTTCTGAACTTCTTCACCGAATGCTTCCTTAATGAAAGCGGATTCGTTCCAAAGTTTCTGAGCCATCTCCATGGTGTGTGGTACGAATTCAGAATCAGATGCATATGCATTGCCCACGAAAGCTGGTTCAAGTGGCAACTTCTTCTGGATTCCATCTAAACCTGCAGCGATCATTCCCGCTACTGCAAGATATGGATTCACATCTCCGCCTGGAACGCGATTTTCTACGCGTAGAGATTGGCCGCGGCCCACTAAACGAAGTGCACAAGTGCGGTTATCGCGACCCCAGCGGATTGCAGTCGGCGCGAAAGAGCCTGGTTGATAGCGCTTGTAAGAGTTAATAGTTGGCGCCCACATCAATGAAAGTTCACGTAGGTGCGCCTGCATGCCTGCGAGGAAGTGCTTTCCGACCTGAGATAAGCCATGTTCCTTATCAGAATCATCGGCCAACACCATTTCACCGTTAAGTCCGCGGAATGAGCAGTGAATGTGTGAAGAGTTTCCTTCGCGTTCATTGAACTTAGCCATGAAAGTCAACGCATAACCCATATCTGATGCGATCTCTTTTGCACCATTCTTATAGATCACGTGATTGTCGCAAGTCTTTAGCGCTTCATCGTATTTAAATGCAATTTCATGCTGACCGAAGTTGCACTCGCCCTTTACGGATTCGACATACATTCCGGCACCAGTCATTCCCAAACGAATTTGGCGAAGCAGAGGTTCGATACGAGATCCACCAAGAATTGAGTAGTCCACGTTGTACTGGTTTGCTGGAGTTAAATCGCGGTAGCGCTTATTCCATGCATCTTCGTATGTGTTATTGAAAACGATAAATTCAAGTTCGGTGCCAACAAAGGCTTTCATGCCGGCTTCTTCGAGGCGCTTGATTTGGCGACGCAGAATCTGGCGTGGTGATGCCACTACATCTGTGTGATCTAGCCACTGCACATCTGCAGTAACCATCGCCGCACCTTCTTGCCAAGGAACATAACGAAGCGTTGAAAGATCAGGAATCATTGCGAAATCTGAATATCCGCGATCCCAAGATGACATCTCATAACCACCGACGGTATTCATGTCGACATCTACTGCCAGCAGATAGTTGCAACCTTCGGTACCGTGTTTGACGATTTCATCTATGAAGAATTGGCCCGCGATGCGCTTTCCAACTAATCGACCCTGCATGTCGGTCATTACAACTACGACGGTATCGATTGTTCCGTCTGCGACATCTTTCTTTAATTGCTCAACGCTGAGCATTCCTTTAGTCATGGTTCGAATTTATCCCTATTAGTCCGTTTTGTCAGTAAAAGATTGGTTTATTTAGCGAAAATGAGTGCTATCTGCGTTACATCGCAGACATTCCGCCATCTGCGCTGATAATTGAGCCGGTAATGAATGAGGCTTCATCTGAAGCTAAGAAGAGCACAAGGTGTGCGATTTCGCGAGGCTCACCTGGTCGACCGATTGGCTGGAAGACTGAGATGCCGTCATAAACCTTATTAATTCCACCAAGCAGATCTGCGTGCGCATAATTAATAGGAGTATCGACCCATCCTGGGCATATGGCATTGCAGCGGATTCCGGTCTTTGCATAATCAAGTGCGATACCACGAGTTAGCATCACGACTGCGCCCTTAGATGCCGAGTAGACAGCTAAGAATGGTTCGGAAACTAAACCATTAATAGATGACATATTTACGATTGAACCACTCTTCTGCTTAAGCATCTGCGGAATGCATGCGCGAGATAGATACATCATGCCTGCTACGTTGACTTGCAGAGTCTTTTGAATAATTTCATTTGGAACTTCATGGAATGTGCCTGGCAAATTTACGCCAGCGTTATTTACCAAGATATCAATTGAGCCATATCGCTTTAATGTATCAGCAGCTAGCGCATCGCATTGTTCTGAATCTGCAATATCAATTTGAAATGCGTTGGCAGTTCCGCCTATTGCCACAATTTTCTTTGCGGTCTCTTCGGCGCCGGCTAAATTCAAATCAGCACAGATTACTTTTGCGCCCTCTTCGGCTAATCGAATTGCGCTTGCCTCACCGATTCCAGAAGCTGCACCAGTAACGATTGCAACGCGATTTTGAACTCTACCCATTTTGAAAACCCCAATCTTTTCATCCAAATAAGCTTGAACTAAAGTAATAGAGAGGGGCCTCCGCCGCAATGGATTTTTGCGACGGAAGCCCCTCTTTTTATTTAATTTTTATTAATTTGTGCTTTCACTTTTTTACTTGGTCAGACGAGCCTGATGTTCTGGCGCTTTAAACCACTTATGCGCGCTGACTTTCCACCAAATTAGCGCGCTGCCCATGATTACTACCAATGCAATTGGTGCGTACTGGACTGCAAGCCAGGTGAAGTTCTCGTTACCTGGCACGCCTGCTGGTGTGGTTGGTAAGCAGAGCACAATTGAAATCAAAATAATTTCAATTACAGCAATTGGATTGATCCACTTGTAGTGCTTGCCTAAGTTCCATGAACCTGCTTGGAAATGATCGCCCTGCTTCCAACGTAGATAAATTGGAATCATGAATGAGAGGAAGAGTCCAAGCACAGTTACTGAAGTAACTGCGAAGAACGCAATTGGAACCACTGTGCCTTCTGGCGCCCAAAGCGCTGGAAGGGTAAGGATCATTGCGAAGATACCCACACCAAACGCTGCATGTGATGGATTGCGGTTGCCATCAAGTCTGGTCCAGTACTGATGTCCTGGGACCGCGCGGTCGCGAGAGAATGCGAACAACATACGTGATGCTGCAGTAACGCAAGACATACCGCAGAAGAATTGGCCAACGCAGGTAATGATCATCAAAATCTGTGCCCATCCGCTACTTAGCGCAGATTCAAAGATCGCCGGAGCGAATCCGCCTGCCTTATTTAACGCATCGACATCGGTTGCTGCGAATAGAAATGCAAGTAGCAATAACCAGCCACCAACTGCTGAGAATGCAACTGATTGCCACATGCCCTTTGCCGCAGCCTTAGATGCGCCGCCCGTCTCTTCAGAAACGTGTGCAGATGCATCGAAACCGGTAATTGTGTACTGTGTCAGCAAGAAGCCAAGCGGCAATACATAGAACCAGTACATGCTCTCTGAGAATCCTGAATTGTTATTTCGAGTAGTGAATACCCACTCTGCTGTTTGGTGGCTCTTTGGCAAGAAGATCAAGATTGCCAAAATTGCAGCTACACCAAATACGTGCCAATAAACATTTACGTTCTGGAGCAAGTGAATAACTTTTGCGCCGTAAATGTTTAGCAAGATGTGAATCAAAACTGTAACTACGAAGACCATAAATACCAGAGTTAGATTTGTTGGGTTCCACCAATCATTAAATAAACTCATGGTTGTGGTGAAGAAGGTTGCAAAACCGTAATCAACACCTGCAATCACCGCGACCAAACCGATTAGGTTAAGCCAACCTGTGAGCCAGCCATGAATTGGTTTACCGAGTGCGAAAGCCCAATAGAAAATTCCACCCGCAGTTGGCATTGCAGAAACTAATTCCGCCATTGCAAGTGCAATTAAAAGAATAAAAATTGAAATAACTGGCCAGCCGATTGACATCGCAACTGGTCCACCGTTGTTCCAAGCCTGACCGAATGTAGTGAAGCATCCGGATAGCACTGAGATGATTGAGAATGAGATTGCAAAGTTAGAGAAGCCTGACCAGCGACGATCAAATTCTTGCTTGTAGCCGAGCGACTCTAGGAGTTTTGCATCTGCATCGTTCTGATTGCTCAAGTTTGAACTCCTTTGTTCAATTTGTTCAACGTCCCAGCATGGGAACTCGAGTGTTAACTCTGATGCCAGAACCAAACCATTCGATGTCGATCACCGAATGGTCATTTGTACTCCTAGAATGCACCCAGAGGAAAGGGTTTTGGGGAAATGTGTCGTCTTTTAGGGTATGTGTCTGATTCAGATACTGATTTCGCAAGCGTAGTTGGGAAAAATTTCCAAGATTTCGTAAATCTTTCCGCTATTCATTGCGATGGTTGGGGCATCACTGATAAAAGTGGCGAGGTAGTGAAAGAAGCTACCTGCGCTGTAAAGAGCCCCGATTTCATGGATGTTATTAAACGAACCAAGACCGACGGATCGCTACTTCATTTGCGTTGGGCAACATCTGGGTTGCCAGTTAATAAAGCAAATGCACACCCATTTCATTTTGGTAAGTACTCATTCACTCATAACGGTTCGATTAATCCACCAAGTTCGCTAGATGAATTTATTGCGCCACGTTATTTGAAAGAGGCCGCGGGCACTACTGATTCAGAGCGTTACTTCTTACTAGTAGTTCAGAAGATTGAGGAACTTGGTTTAGTGCCAGGTGTTAAAGCTGCGGTAAAAATTATTAAAGAGCACGCTTCATATTCCAGCATCAATGCGATGTTGATGTCACCAACAAAAATGATTGTGATTTGCGAACACGATAATGCTAAGCGACCAGATTTTGGCGGCGAAGATTATTACGATTTACATTATCGCGAAGATGATCATGCAATCGTGGTTGCATCTAGCGGTTGGCCACAAGATGGTTGGCACAATATTCCAAATCATTCGTTGTTGGTAATTGATCGTCACGATCGCTCATTTGAAACTGCGAAGCTTTAACCGAATTTAATTCGAAACTCTTTTGCAAGTCAGGCAGGCAAAAAGGTTATCAACAGGTTTTCAACAGTTGCGGCTCAAAAAATCATACTTTTGCGGCGCGGCATCGGTGGATAAGTAGCGAAATTTCAGAATATTTGTCGGTGGTGGCGCTAAGAATTGGCGCATGTTCCAAAAAGTAATCCAACCGGCAAGTGCGCTAATTGGCGACCAGCACTTGGATTACGACGGCCGTCCACGTAATGAATTGATTTCACAACTCTTGTCGGAAAAACCTGGGCCAGATGTAATGAGCGCCCTCTTAGCGATTGATAAATCTGATTTATCCCCTGCTGATCGCATCGATTACCTGAAATGTTGGCAGCGTCAGAGCGGATGGGTCGCTTTTCAAGAGCAAGAGGCGATGCTCTTTGTATCTGGGACTCATTATCAAGAGAAAGCTGGCGAATTCGATGTTGATCAAGAGGGGCGCGAAGATGTCTCAACTGCAATGCGCCTATCTCCATCCACTTCGCAACAGAAAATAGATGTCGCGCGGACTCTATTTAATAATCTACCTGCGACCGTTAGCGCCTTAAATTCTGGTGAAATTCATACCCAGACCGCCACTGTGATTGCTCGTGAGACTGCAGTTGCACTTCGCGCCGGTTTATCTCAAGAAGCGGTGCAGGAAATCGAAAAGATTGCACTTGCCCATGCCGAATTTCATACACCAAGCCAGGTCGCTAGAAAATTAAAAACTACTTTTGCAACTCTGGCACCTGACTTATTTCAGAAAGATTTTGATTTAAATCGTGAAACTCGAAATGTACGTTTTTATCCTGAAGAGAATGGTTTAGGTACAGTTCTAGCGACGCTTAAAATAGAAGATGCACAATTAATTGATCAAGTCATTAATGACTACGCCGATAAAATGTGGTCAGATCATCGCGAAACGATGCTGAACGTAGTGAAATTTAGTAGCAGCCACAATTGCATTAAAAACTGCCAGCAAAAGTATTTTGCGGAATTCGATCGCACAAAGCAAAGTAAATTAGACAATATTAAATCATCAATAAATGTAGATGGTTCCGATTTTTCTACATCTAATAATCCTCACTCTGATATTGCTTCATGCAATATTTCTGAATTGCCTATATGTGTTCATGGCTGCTCAGATAGCTGCCGGGATGAATGCAAAGCGCTAAATGCAGATAACACAGTTGCGCTAGCCTCATTAGAACGAGCACATTTGGCTGCAAGCAGCGCAGAGAAAGAGATGCGACGCGCAGATGCATTTGTTTTTGCGATGCGCGCAGCTGATGCCGCATTAAAGGTAAGCGGCACCGTAATTACTCGACATAATCGTCGTCCAACTATCAATGTAACTATTGATCTACCAACAGCTCTGGGTCTTGCGGATAATCCAGGCCAACTTGCTGGCTACGGACCAATTCCAGCAAATATTGCGCGCCAAATTGCTTCGGATGGACGCTGGAAACGATTTGTAACAGATCCGGTTACGGGAGTCTTGCTTGATTATGGTCGCGAAACTTACGAACCTCCGCAAGAGTTACAAAATTTTCTAATTGCTCGTGATCGAACTTGTCGATTCCCAGGTTGTCGACAACCTGCACATTTGGCAGATCTCGATCATACGATTCCTTGGGAAGAGGGTGGCGCTACCTCTGCTGAAAACTTAGGAGCGCTCTGCAGACGACACCATAATTTAAAGACTCATCATGGATGGAAAGTGGTAAATCATGGTGATGGCGCATGTACTTGGACAAGCCCGGCTGGTAAAGAATTCTTTGTACCAGCAAGACCGGTAATGGATGTGATTTAAAGTTAAATCTCTCTCGTCTAAATTATCAAATTTGTCTGATTGAGAAAGTAAATTCAGGCTAATAGAAATAACTCTGTATCAATTTTATGGAGATGAGCATTAAACTCGCCCAATGATTTGGTGGCCAGAAGAAATTCCAACACTTACAGTTGGTACCACCACGCTTCGCCCTGTTAAACCATCTGATGTAGAAGATATTTACAAAGGTGTGCAAGACCCTGAGATACCAAAGTTCACGACTCTGCCTGCCGATTACCCGATTGATTTAGCGATTGATCTTGCACATAATAAAGCGGCGGCTTCCCATGCAAATAAGACACAGCTTTACTTTGCCATTGAAGATAGCCGCCTGGTAAATAACTTTGAAAGCAAAGAGTTTCCAAACAACATCGGTGAAATGAGAAAAGGCTCTCGCGAAAGCTATCAAGCCAAAACTTATCCTTATTCAAATGGATTTGCAGGTTTAATCTCGCTGCACACCATCGATATTCCAAATCATCGCGCCGAAATTGGTTATTGGTTAACTAAAGAATCACGAGGAATACATGTGGGTACCAACGCCGCTTCAATAATTACGGAATATGGGCTAATGACCATGGGCTTTAATCGCATTGATGGCATCGTTAATGTCGCGAATGAGCCATCGAAGAAGTTACTAATTAATGCAGGTTATGAATTTGAGGGAATTATGAAGAAATACTCCACTCGTCCAGATGGCACTCAGGTCGATATGGCACTATTCGCAGCAACCAAGAATTAACCGCTAGAGTTGAAGTAGTATCGAAGAATTGGGAAATGACCCAAGTTTTAGGGATTGAGGCAAAATGGAATCTTTAGCACTTGTAGTAGCAATCGTTCTTTTCACTTCGCTACTCGGTGGGCCAGTTGCACTTTTGCTCACCTTTTTGCCTGACAAGCCAAGGTCAATTCGAATTTTCCGCACTATCACTGTTGCGCTCTTATCTTTAGTGGGAATTTTATTTGGCTATCAATTAGCGCTAGGTTCAGATATCCCCGCATTCCCTAGATTGATTGGCGCATTTAGCGTGGTCACCTCAATTGCCGCGCTGCTCTTTGAAACTAAAGTTTTAAAGCATAAGATCAAAATGGAAGCGGTGGCGACTGGTAAGGATTATTTAGGAAGAGGGCTCACTTCGAAAAATTTAGATGATTCGCAGGAATCAGATTCGGACTAAATACACGATATTAATGAGATTAAATTAAATGAGATTTTCAATGAGATTTTAAATGAGATTAAATTAAATAATATTTCAGATAATGCAAAAACGAAAGAATTATAAATGACCCAGTCCAAACTCTATGCAGTGATTTTTCGATCTAAACGTCAAGATTCAAATTCCGAACTTTATTACGAGCATAATGACGCCCTAGAGGAGAAAATCAAAACACTCCCTGGCTATTTAAAGCACTTTGGAATTCGTCATCCTGAAACCAGAGAAGGTGTTACCGTCGCATATTTCGAATCACTTGAAGCCATAAATGCATGGCGCAAAGATGCGGAACATATGGATGCTAAAAAATTAGCAAAGAGCCATTTTTACGAGAACTACTCAGTTGAAATTACTGAAGTAATCGATTCCTACGGTTGGGATAGCGCAAGTAATTAGCCTTGAATTAGCAGTGAATTAGCCCTGCGTGCACTCCACAACTACTCCGCCCAAAATCTTTACATTCATACGATTTACTCGGTAATCCATTGTCACCGCGAAATCCTCGCCTTCGCGAGATGTAACTCGGAAAATTAGTGCATTCTGCTCAGCTTCAAATTGAGCTTGGCTTTCAGTTGCCTTAGCTGCAACCAACTTTTCGCAAGTCGCTTTAACTAGCGCTTCAGAATTCTCATCACCTAGTGGGGTATCTGCATAACCATAGGTCTCATACAGCTTAAACTTAATTACATACTTGCCTGAAGTCATGGTCAATTGATCCCCTGACTTGGTGATCTTTGGATTGGCGGTAAAAACCTTAGCTAGCCAAGAATCTTGGTTCATTAGTGCGGTGCTGCAAGCCATTCGGGTGCTGGCCAAATTCTTTAACTTCAAAATGCCTTTAGTAAGGGTTGCTGCGCCGTTCATAGTGTTGCAACCAGCTTTAATTGAAACGCTCTTATTCTCAAAGCGAATCGTGATTGGTTCCGTAGATGCCAACTTCTTCGCCTTCTTATTAAAAGTTACCGAAGTTGATTTAAATGTCAGCGCATCAACGTCAGAGAAGTTGATTAACTTTGATTTTGCAGATGCCGCAACCGCAGTTTCTGCGATTGAATATGAGTTAGAGGAAATTGAAATTGGTAATGAAACCGGCAGGACGATAGGAACAATCGCTAGAAGTGCAATTGCTATTAATCGTCTTTTGTTGCTGGTTTTCATTTTTTCTTTCTCGCGAATTTTTGATTATTAAGTAAAGATAAGTGGAGGTGTCCGGACCAAAGAAAACATTCATTGGTGCGGGGTTCCACGTTAAGTGATGCTTTGCGGAGGTGTCCGGACCAAAGAAAACATTCATTGGTGCGGGGTTCCACGTTAAGTGATGCTTTGTGGAGGTGCCGGGAATTGAACCCGGGTCCTCTGGTACTAAAACAGGGCTTCTACGGGCGTAGTGTGTTTAACGTTTTCTCAGTTCCGAAGCTCATACACACCAGTCTTCGACAAACTCATTTGCAGTTAAATTCCCATTAACACCTGCAAAATTGTTAACGGAGGAGCTCTTTAGTCGACGCTAGATTCCGAACCAAGAGCATGTTCGGGCTAACGGAGCTTGGGGCTAGCTTATGCAGCTAGGCGAAGCTCAGCAGTGTTTGTACTGCCGTTTATTTTGTTTGCTGAGTTTTTGGTTAACGAGATCATCCCAGCTTCCTCGGCCCGCTTCCCCTGCCCCAACATCCAAAGTCGAGACCGTTCACCCCCAATGCCATTCACGTTCTGATTGGACTGGGTGGAAAGCATTCTTCCCACTATTTAGTTTTTCTTAATTTTTACACTTGCTACTCGATTCAACGCTCCTGCGAGCGCTTTACTTCCCTGCAAGTCTTGGCTATTTCGCCCAAGCCCTCAATTCTAACGGGTCCTACGCTCAACTTGTTACAGAGGTTACAAATCTTTCAGCCATTTACAACGCCTTGATAACAATGACCTCAAATGACCATTTCAGGTTGAGTCCCATTTCCCGTGGCTTTTAGGCTTCTCTCAATCTTCGGCATAAGAAAGTTGAGAGGGTCAAAGTTCTAATCTTCTAGAGAAGAATCTAGTTGATTAACTTCGATTGGTATCGATTAACGTCGATTAACGTCGACTTACTTATATAAATACGTATATATAAGTACGGGCTCTCAAATTCACTTAGGTCGAAGAAAATTTAAACCTCGAAAAATTACTCGAAAGGCAATAAATGAAACTACGCATGCGTGGTCTAGCAGTTGCAGTAGCAGTAGCTACCGCAGCTGGTGCATTTGTTGCAGCTCCTTCACAAGCTGCTTCAGCTGCACGTACCGTAACAATTTGGTCAGGTGCAAATGATGCTAAGTCTGACAACCAAGCTCCAATTCTTAACGCTTGGGCAAAGACACAAGGCATCACCATCAACACTGTTTACAAGAAGAACGTTCGCGATGAATTCATCAAGGCTGTTCCAGATGGAAAGGGCCCAGACCTAATGGTTGGCGCTCACGACTGGACAGGTCAGTTAGTTGGAGCTGGTGTAGTTGCACCAGTTGCACTTGGTGGTCTATCAGCTTCATTCTCATCAGCAACAAAGTCAGGTTTCACAGTAGGCGGCAAGCTTTACGGTATGCCAATCTATTCAGAGAACATTGCACTTATCTGGAATAAGCGCGATGCAACAGATCCAACCGGTAAGTCATTCATGGATCTTGTTAACTCAACAAATGGTCTTGCGATTACTCGCGACCTAACAAATGGCGATCCATACCACTGGTCATCAGTTGCATCATCTTTCGGTCTAACACTTTTCACACGTGATAAGTCAGGTTGGACCTCAACACTTGGTTATGGTGCAGCAGGTTCTGATGCATACGCTAACTTCTTAGTTGGAGATGCAAAGAAGATCATCCGTCCAGCTGATGGATGGGATCAGTCAGCATGTACTCTGCAAAAGGGTGCGTACATCATCTCTGGTCCATGGATGTACAACCATGGTCAGGACACCATCTCAGGTTGCTCTGCAAAGCCATTAAAGGCTTCTGAAATGGGCATCGCAAACATTCCTTCAGCTGGCGGCAAGACCGTTCACCAGTTCTCAGGTGTTTATGGATACTGGATGTCATCAAAGGTTGCAGGTCAGCCAAATGCAGTTTCAGTTGGAAAGGTTCTACGTTACGTTGGATCATCTGCATTCCAGCTTGCACTGAACAAGGCAGGAAATAACATTCCTGTTAACCAAGCTGCACTAAATGCAATGTCAGATAAGAACCTTGCTGCATTCGGTAAGGCAGGCGTAAATGCTTATCCAATGCCTTCATTCGTATTCATGGATACAGTGTGGTCAAAGGTTGGATCAGCAGAAGCTGCAATCCTTGCAGGTAAGTACACCGGTACACCTGGTGATTTCCTACGCAAGGCAATTGCTGCAGCACAGGCTGCAATCGACACCAAGTAATACCACTTATCTCTTTAATTCTCTTTAATGAATTTAAAATTGATTAAAGAAATTGATTTGAAAGTGAATATTTACTCCTAAGCAGTAAATGCGGGGTTCGAGAAATCGGGCCCCGCATTCTTTCTTTGCTGAGTAAGTAATTCAAAACAATAAAATATCTGACTGAACTAACAATTTATCCAATAATGCCTAACTATAAATTCAATAATTTGGATAATTCTCTTTAAGTAATCTCTTCTAATCCTCACCAAATCGCAGTAAATTTACCCAATTGAAGAAACTGATCCCGACCCTCGCTAGGAAAACTAGCAACTCAAGGAGCAAGAGTGGCAACGCTGGAATCTAAACCTGATTCAGGTCAGGGCTCAAACGAGAGCTCAAAAGAATCAATCAAAGCGCGCGATAAAGAATTGCGCATGCGACGCAAAGCTGCCAGACATTTATATGATGGTGGAGCTCCAAGCGTGCGCGGTCAGATTATCAAAATCATTATCCTTGGATTAATTGATGCCTTTGCCGGAACCATCTTCTTTGCGCTCATCGGGAAAGAACAATTCACTTTTGCCTTTATTTTGGCGGCTGTCACCTTGGCGGTTAACTGGATTTATCTTCGTAAAGGCGGCCTGCCAGCTAAATATTTAGCGCCAGGCGTGATTCTTCTAGTTTGTTTTCAAATCTATACCGTGGTCTTTAGCGGTTACATCTCTTTTACCAATTATGGATCATTACATAACGGAAGTTATGAATCTGCGCTAAATGCAACCATGCTTGCTGCAGTCGAACCAATTGAAGGTGCGGATTACGACATCAAGATTGTTCAAGGTGGCGACGGCAAACTTCAATTTTTAGCAACTGATGTTTACAACTTTAAAGTTTATTTAGGTGGCGCTAATTATCAGACTCATCAATGGCGCGAAGTTACCGCTGCCGATGGATTGGTGATGGGTCCAGATGGCATGGCCGAATCAATCAAAGGTTTCACTCGACTTAACGATGATCAAATAACCAATCGCTCGGTTGAGATTGTTGGGCTAAAAGTTCCACTTGGACCTGACATCGCAAATGATGGCTTCGTTGCCACTATTGATGGTTATGCCGGCTCTGCTAACAAATTCTCATATGTTTATGATGAAGCAACCAAGACCATCACCACAACTACTGATGGTCGTAAGTTCGTTGCCGATGATAAAGAGGGATTCTTTATCGAACCAGGAACTGGTGAAAAGTTAAATGAAATTGGTTGGCGCACCGTTATAGGTTGGAAGAACTTCCAGACCATTTTCACCGATAAAGAGTTACGTGGGCCACTATTAGGCGTACTTATCTGGACTTTCCAATTCGCGATTCTTACCGTGCTCTCCACATTCGTGCTTGGTTTGATTCTTGCGCTCTTACTTAACGATGAACGAATTCGCGGGCTAAAGATTTATCGCTCGATTTTGATTCTGCCTTACGCATTTCCGGCTTTCTTATCGGCATACGTCTGGAAAGGTATGTACAACACCGAACGTGGCTTTATTAATAACACCATTCTCGGTCTGGATGAAGGAAACAAGATTGCTTGGCTCGAACAACAAGGTCCAGCTCGCGCAGCGATTTTGATTATGAACCTCTGGCTGGGTTTTCCTTACATGTTTTTAATTACTACCGGTGCGCTACAGGCGATTCCAAATGATTTATCTGAATCCGCAAGTATTGATGGCGCTAGCTCTTGGCAGATCTTTAGATTAATTAAATTGCCACTTCTACTTGTTTCATTGACACCACTATTGATTGCATCATTTGCATATAACTTCAATAACTTTACGGTGATCTATCTATTAACTGGTGGTGGTCCAATTCTGGATCCAACCTTGCGCGTTACTACCGGTGCAACAGATATTTTGATTACCTTCGTCTATCGAATTGCATTCGGTGGTGGCGTAGGCGCAAACTACGGACTAGCCTCGGCATTCTCTGTTTTAATCTTCTTTATTATCGGTGGCATCTCGTTCTTCTCCTTTAAACGAACCCAGTCACTAGAGGAGGCAACTCGATGAGCGCTAAGCCAATATTTGGTCGCAAGGCTCTGCAACCAACTCTCTCTGCAGATGGATCTGTGTTGACTGTACGTACCAATCGAAAGAGTTTTAAACAGTGGGCTAAAGAGGTCGGCTGGAAACATATCGTCGCATTAGTGATGATTGTTTATGCCATCTTCCCAATTCTCTACATCATCTCTACTTCATTAACCGACTTCGGTGGCATTGAAAATGCTGCCTTATTCCAGCAATTCCACTATCAGAATTACATCGATCTATTTAATGATCCAAGTTATCCATTCCCAAAGTGGATGATGAATACCATCATTATCGCTGGATCAACTGCGATTATTTCGGTCTTTATCTCTGCTCTCGCAGCTTATGCATTTAGCCGCTTGCGCTTTAAAGGTCGTCGCCCGGGTCTACTTGCGTTGATTTTGATTCAGATGTTCCCATCTATCTCTGGTCTGGTTGCAATCTTCGGAATTCTCTCTTGGTTAACTGACAATATTCCTGCGATTGGTCTTGGCACTAAAGCTGGTCTGATTCTGGTTTATCTAGGTGGATCACTCGGTGCCGGAACTTATCTAATGTATGGCTTCTTTAATACTGTTCCAACAGAAATTGATGAAGCGGCCAAGATTGATGGCGCCACACATACTCAGATTTATTTCCAGATCATCTTGCGCTTAGTTGCACCAGTGCTTGCAGTTATGGCGCTACTTTCCTTTATCGGAACTTTCTCTGATTACATTTTGGCATCGATCGTCTTTAGCGAAACCGAAGATCAAACTGTTGCGGTTGGACTCGGAACACTACTTAATGATCCATATTCAAAGAACTGGGCGATGTTCTGCGCGGGAGCCATCATTGCAGCAACGCCTATCGTTGCGCTCTTCATGGGCTTACAGCGTTACATTGTTTCTGGACTTACTGGTGGAGCGGTTAAAGGTTAATTACCAATCGTTCTTACCTGAACTACGTCTAGAAATAGCGCGTTGAGTTTCGCGTTCATCTTGCTTCTCCAGAAGTGATTGGCGCTTATCGTGTGCTTTCTTGCCGTGTGCGAGTGCAAGCTCAACTTTAACTTTGCCATCTTTAAAATAAATCGACAGCGGAATCAAAGTATTTCCGCCCTGCTTTAACTTTCCAGCTATTTTATTTATCTCTGCTCGATGCATTAAAAGCTTTCGGTCGCGACGCGGAGTGTGATTGGTCCAGGAACCTTCTTTGTACTCTGGAATATGGACCCCTTGTAGCCAAACTTCGCCATCAATAATCATGGCAAACCCATCAGTTAAAGATGCTCGGCCCTCTCGAAGAGACTTTACTTCGGTACCTTGCAAAGCAACACCGCACTCGAAAGTTTCGTCGACAAAATAGTCATGGCGTCCTTTTTTATTTTGGGCGATGACTTTCTTGCCGGTTTCTTTAACCATAATGGCTAAGGGTAAGGGAAATCCATCTAGTTACGCTAACTGAGAGTGTTTCTTGCCGTTTAGTTGAGAATTATCCGCTTAAACATTTCTTGAAATTTTCAATGCAATCGCCAACCAAATAACCAGAGTCCTTTATCTTTTTCTGTCAGCGTTGTAATCGACGATTTGATAGTTGTGCGATCTAAAGATGTAAATGGCGCTGGAAATGGCAACTTGACTTTTGCTTTAGTTTCCAAGTGCACCACATCGTAAACACAGTCATACATCGTAATTTCGTAATTCTCAATCTGTAATGTTTTCATATTACTTGAAGTATTCATCCAGGCAGACATCTCATCATTTACTTCTTGCCACCCCTTTTTACAGTCAACTGGTACTCGATTGTCTACATAATCTTCGTTACCAGCAGCCATATATAAAGAAGTGAGTGCAGTATGCTTTCCGGAGTAATAAGCGGATTCATCTAAATTCTGAACCGCACGCATTGCCGCGGCTTCGGTAGCTTGATCTAAAGAACGTTTCGCATTAGCTACCACTGCCACATCCGTAACTATCATCAAAGCAGATAACGCTGCAATAAATAATCCAATGATTAACAACGAAAGTGAACCATCCTGGTTTGTATGAACACCTTTTGTGCGAATGATTAGCGCGTTTAGAAACCTACGCACTTTATTTTTCGCATTAATATGACATTTGTTTATTAACGCGGTCTGTCTTTGATTTATTGGCCTAATTCGAGTTTGATTTATAAACGCAGTATGAGATTGGTTAATTGAATCAGTTTCAAATTTCGATTTCTTAGCAAACTTTAAATTCAGATATTCTGAAGTTCTGCTCTGTATTTTAATATGAATATCCATGGTTTGATTAGCCCTACAAATTAGCCGATATAAATTGCGCTGGATAATTAAGCCCTGGGGGCAACAAATCAATCAACGATCCAATTGCCATATCGACTAGAACTTGAGTCTCTACTTTTAAGCTCGGCTGTAGACCATGGCCTTCGCCATTAAATTGCCAAGGAGAGATGTACTCCTCTGCCTGTGCGGTTACCGTTCGACCCTCTTTAGATAGTTGCATTCTTAACGTTGCGCGGATTCGAGCATTTGGAGAGATGCAAGGGGAAGCTGAACATTGATAATCAAGATCCATAGAGGCAATCTGCGCTTCGGATAAACCTGCCGCTCTACCGCCTATTGTCATGACCTGCCATGCTCGATTCGGTGCCGATTCATTATTCGGTGAAGTCACATATGCTCGAAGTGATTCGCGCACCAAAGTCCTTGCTACCAATTCCGAATTACTCAAAGTTGCGAAGTGGCTTAAAAACATCAAAATCGGTATGAATAATGGAATTGCCAGAAGTACAAACTCAACTGTCGCTGACCCAGATTCACTTTGATGCGCATGGTTCAATCTCTCTTTTAACGCTTTAGCAAATGACATAGCCGCCCCAGCACTCTTCTGCCTCTTCAATTACTGCAGTTCCGGTAGTGCGAATCTTCTTACCGCCTAGCAAAGAGCTAACGCCTGGAAATATTTGGGGAACTTCGCGTTCGGCTCTAACTACTAATAATCTAAGTTTTTCAAATGGGCTACCTGAAGCTAATTTGATTGCTTGATCATTCGGATTAACTTCCTGCCAAACAGCTTGATAACTTGCTTTATTCTGCGTAGCGGTCATATCTACATTCCGAAAATTCACGGTTGCAATTAACTGCAATGTGGCTAAAAAGAGCGCAAGTAGTGGGACTATCACCAGAGCGCTCTCCACGTTTCCATCTTCAGAACGTAGATACTTGACCAATTTCTTCATTTTTTTCTTCTCTATATTTGTCAACGCACACTATTCATTGAATTTAATGAGTTATTTAAAATATTAGTTAGATTTGGTTTTGCAATGGCCCAAATAGCGGTAACCAAACCGGTGGTCATTAAAACAACTAATACCCAACCCGGTACATCGCCACGTTCATCCTTCACAAGTGTTTGAATTCGATCACGAACTTCTACGCCACTTCGAATTGCAATCACTTGTGCTTTTTCGCCAAATTGATCAATGATCTCGGTAACTGTGCGGCGCTTGCCAGCTGGATGTGCCGCCATCGAAGCTAAAACTGCCTCTTCGCGAGTAGCAAATGTTTCAATTTCGAAGTTCTCAAAGACATCTGCATCCTCATAATAAGCAGCCATCTGTACTTCTGTTGCTGTGTTCATTTTCTTGCCTTCTTTCCCTTTGGTAAAGCTTCTTAGGCTCTACTTACTTTTGATTGATTTCTTGCTTGTTTATTTATTGGTTTTTGTTTTTGTTTTTTGTTTTCTTGTCTGACTTCTATTAAGTTTTGCGCGGAGTTTCTTCGCTAGAGAGTCACCTCTGCCTAACTAGCGAAGAAACTCAATTGGTTAATGGATGGCCAGAGCGCAAATAACACTGAAATTGGGAGAATCAAGAAAACGATTGGAATCATCATCGTGGTCTCCGCCTTTCCAGCTTTATCCATTACCAAATTTCTCTGATTTATTCGGGCTTCTGCTACGTGCCTATGTAGCACTTCAACTATTGGTGCACCTCTAACCAAAGCCATAACCAACGCATCAATAAATCTGCGAATTGATGGTGACTTAAGGGAGCGGCTCATCTCGTCAAGTGATTCGTGAAAAGGTCTTCCGTTTCGTACCTGCTGTACGACTTTGGCAAATTCTTTAGAGAGATATGAATCTGAACGATCCGCGATTCGAGCAAAAGCTCCAATCGGCGTCTCACCACCTGCGATAGCCAAAGTCAACATTTCGACTATAGAAGGAAACTCAGATTCAATCGCATCTCGTCGTGCCTTAACTAAAGTGCTTAGATGACGGTCATACATTAAATATGCACCAATACTCACAAACACACTCATACTGATTGCCTGAAGCAAATTGAAGATCATCAGAAAATTCAGCACAAAAGGCATCAATCCGGCGATAGCTGACACAATTAATTGCTTATATCTAAATTCACCGTATGCGTTCTTTGTATTTGATTCAGATTCGAATTTTCCAATCTCTTCCAAACGAGATTTAATATCAGTCTTATCAACCTGCTTCTCGCTAAATTCCAGTATCTGCTCACGAGTAGCTGTATATGTTCTGCGAATAAAAGCTTGCTGGCTTCCATTATCCGCATAGAGTAAAACCAATCCAGTAATTGCTAATGCGATAGGAATAAGTAGCTGAATCCAGAACATTTTTAACCCCTGAACACTCTCGGAGCTACTGGAAGTTTAGAAATTTGCGCCATCCAGAGATAAGCCAGAAAAGTCATACCGACGCCTGCTGCCAAAATTCCTAGCCCGGTTGGGCTGGCGAATGCGCTAGCAGTTCCAGGTTGAGTTCCAATCATCAATAGCAAGACCCAGGGGGCGGCGGCGGAGATATGCGCGGAGTTTTTGATCCATCCGTGCTTTATTGCAATCTCCTTATTCAAAATTAAATCTTCACGTTGGAAGGAACCTAAAGTTCGCAAAGTATTTAAAAGCTCACCGCCGCCCAATGTTTTTGAAAGCATTAGCGCTTCAAATATCTGATCACTACCATGATGCGCAAACTTGTTTCTTAGGTTATTTATTGCGCTGTTGAAATCAACCCCGTTCTTTAGTTCATAATTAAAATTTGCGAAATCTGCTCTTGTGGCCTCAGGGCCACGTGTGGCTAACTCAGACAAGGATTCGGAAATTGATAATCCTGAATAGAGACCTGCAACTAAGTGATCGATAACTTCCGGCCAAATTTGAGTAAGTTGGACTTGTCTTTGCTCCTTACGTTGCTTTAGAAACTGCTTGCAAGCCACACCGGATAAGACTGCAAATGCCAAGCCAATGAAAATTGAAGTCGTTATTGCGCTAACTATTAGAAATGAGAGCGCTCCCACCAATGTTGAAATAACTCCACTACTGAGCTCTGTTTTTGGGCGTTTAATATTCATGATTTAACTTTCACAATTCCAAGACCTTTTTCGTAGGTATTTCCATTCCACTTAAAAGCGCTTTCGATTTCGACTCTCTCGTTTTCAACACGACCGGTAATTCGCGCAATTTCAGTCAATCGACGTTTGCCATCTTTGCCTAGAGTCACGTGAACAATTAGATCTAGTGCGCTTGCAACTGTGGGTGCCACGAATTTCATTGAGATGTTCTCGCCGGCCAGCAAAGGCAGAGTCTGTAATTTCAAAACTGCATCACGTGCTGAATTGGCGTGAATAGTTCCCATTCCTGGTAGTCCTGAGTTCAAGGCAATTAAGAGATCGAGTGCTTCGGCTTCTCGAACTTCGCCGACGATAATTCTTGACGGGCGCATACGAAGTGATTCTTTGATTAAGCGACGCAGTGGAATTTCGCCTTCACCTTGAATATTTACGCTTCTGGTTTGCATTGCAATTACATCAGGAAGCATTGGTTTTAATTCAAAAACTTCTTCTACCGTAATGACTCGCTCATTCGTTGGTATGGCAGAGACCAGCGCATTTAACATGGTGGTCTTACCAGCTTGGGTTCCACCACTCACCAAAATGTTGCTACCTAATTCGACTTCCCCTTGTAAGTATTCAGAGATTTCTGGAGACATCACACCTAGTTTTGCTAAGTCAGTAAGTTCTAGATGTCGAAGTAAATGTTTGCGAATATTGATTGCCCAATGTTCAGCAGTGATTTCTGGAATTGTTACATGTAAGCGAGAACCATCAGGAAGTCTGGCATCTACAAAAGGTTGTGAAAGATCTAAGCGGCGTCCACTCCACATAAGGGCGCGTTCTACGATATTTCTTACTTCATCGACAGTGAGCAGAAGATTGGTTAATTCACTGCGTCCGTTACGCGCAACGAAAATTCGCTCCGGTGTATTAATCCAAATCTCTTCGATTGTTGGGTCACTTATGAAAGGGAAGATGGGTCCATAAGTAACTGAAATATCGATATCACTGCTCACTGACGACATGTATCAGACAGTAGGCGTTCCCTGTTTATAAGGTTTTTGAAGAGCGCAAAATCTGTGGATTATTCAAATCTTCTAGTACTTGTTCTAGTCCTTTAGTTCCATCTGTAATGACCCATCCAAATTTAAATCCGCGTTTTTCGACTTTCGAAAGTCGTTGCACTAAGTACTCGCACGCTGATGAAATTTCTGAATCTAATCTCAGTAACACCACAAATTCACGGCTCGCGAGTCGAGATATTAAGTCATGATGACGCACTGTAAGTTCAATTTCATTTGCGAAATAGAGCATTTGATCTTCGGTTGCATTACTAAATAGTTCTAATTTAAGTATGCCTACTAGATTGCCCTCGCGTTTGGCAAATGATATTTCACGTTTTAGTGCGTCATAAAAGACTTGTGCCGAATAATGTTGCGTTAATACATCGTGATAGCAATCGTAGGTCTTTGGCTTTTCGATGGGTAGAATTGGTTCCATGATTAATCTTCAATCGAGAGCTTGGCGCTCGACCATCGCGGCTGCCCTACTTTTATTTGAAGCGCTAGTGGTGTTATCCCTAGATTTATATTTGATAGTTCAAAATTTTATTGCTGATAACATTGATGATCGCCATGCGCTTTTAGGTGAAATTATTTATGCAACTGGTGGCGCAGTTGCACTTGGATTTATGGCTTGGGGATTCTTCAAAAATAAGAGGGCGCAACGAGCTCCGGCGGTATTAGTTAATTTAATTTTCTTAGGTGTATCTACTTATATGTTTAGTGAAGGTCTCTGGCCATTAGGTTTAATTACATTTCTAATATCAGCAACAACCGTGGTTGCGGCAGTTTCAGTGCTTCCTGAAGATAAGTAACCAGCGCCACATTTACTCCGCTTTTTGCAATGCATATTCGCGCTTAAAATCTTGGCAGGTAAGAAAGCCCTGAAAAAGTAGCCAAAACTCGGCCTAGATTTTTTCACCATGTGAAAAATGGGTAATATCAACCCCGTGACCAACGGCGATCTCGGAGCCAACGAATGGCTCGTAGACGAGATGTTCGAGTCGTATCAAAAAGATCCTAATTCAGTTGATCCAGCTTGGGTTGAGTACTTCCATAAAAATGGAATGGTGTCCGGAGTTGCTTCAAGCAATAACGTGGCAGGGGTTCCGCAGCAAGGTTCATCAAATGTAAATGTGTCGGGTGCGACGCAAGGTAATCCAATCGCAGGTGCACCAAATGGTGGAGTTCCACCGACACCGAAAGCAGCAACTCCTGCCCCAGTTGTAAGTGCACCAATACCAGCTGCACCTGCGCAACCACCTGTTTCAACTCCTGCACCTGCTGCACCTGCGCAACCATCAGTGCAACCAGTTTTAAATAATCGCAACAAACCAGAACCAACTCCTGCAGATCCACAAGTAAAACCCGCGCCTGTTGTAGCTGTGCCAAGTTCTGCGCGAGTAGAACCATTGCGCGGAGTCGCTGGTCGCGTGGTGCAATCAATGGAAGCATCGCTTTCAGTACCGACCGCAACCAGTGTTCGCGCAGTACCAGCAAAGCTTTTAATTGATAATCGCATCGTGATTAACAATCACTTGAAACGCACTCGCGGTGGCAAAGTTTCATTTACTCACCTAATTGCATTTGCAATGATTGAATCAATCAAGCAGATGCCAGAGATGAATGCATTCTTCACAGAATTAGATGGCAAGCCAGCAGTTGGACATCCAGAACATATTAATTTGGGTATTGCGATTGACCTTGCGAAGGAGGATGGCTCACGCCAGCTATTGGTTCCTTCAATTAAGGGCTGCGAAGCAATGGACTTTGGTCAGTTCTGGGGCGCATACGAAGCAACCGTAAAGAAGGCTCGTAGCGGTGCGTTAACTGTTGAAGATTTCGCAGGCACCACGGTTTCGCTAACTAATCCAGGAACTATTGGAACAGTTCACTCAGTGCCACGTTTAGTGCAGGGACAAGGCTTAATTCTTGGTGTTGGCGCGATGGATTACCCAGCAGAGTTCCAAGGATCAAGTGAAGAGACGCTAAACAAACTAGGAATTAGCAAGGTGGTCACGCTTACCTCTACATACGATCACCGCATTATTCAAGGCGCAACTTCTGGTGATTTCTTAAAGCGAATTCACGAATTATTACTCTCTGATTCTTTCTATGATCAAGTATTTAGCGCGCTACGTATTCCTTATGTGCCAATTCGTTGGGCGCAGGATGTGGCTCCTGAAGAAGATATCGTCGCTAAATCAGAGCGCGTACTTGAGTTAATTAATGCTTATCGCGTAAGCGGACATCTAATGGCAGATGTTGATCCACTTGAATTCGTAATGAGATCACATCCAGATTTAGATGTTGGTTCTCACGGTCTCTCACTTTGGGATTTAGATCGCACCTTCCCTACTGCAGGTTTTGGTGGCAAGCCGATGCTAAAACTCAGAGAGATCCTCGGAATTTTACGTAACTCATATTGCCGCACCATTGGCGTTGAGTACATGTACATCGACAATCCAACTGAACGCGAATTTATTCAGCAGATGGTTGAAGTTGGTGCGCCAAAGCTTCCAAAGGAAGAACAGATTCATGTACTTCGCAAATTAAATAGCGCTGAAGCATTTGAAACATTCTTGCAGACTAAGTTCGTAGGCCAGAAGCGCTTCTCACTTGAAGGTGGCGAATCGGTAATTCCACTACTTGATGCGCTGATTGGATCTGCCGCGAATAGCAAACTAGATGAAGTTTGCATCGGTATGCCACACCGCGGTCGTTTAAATGTATTGGCAAATATTGCCGGTAAGCCGCATGGACAGATTTTCCAAGAGTTCGAAGGTCACTACCAAGAGAACCAAGTACAAGGTTCTGGCGATGTTAAGTACCACTTAGGTACTGAAGGTGTATTCACCGCCGCAAATGGTGCAACTACCAATATTTATTTAGCGGCCAACCCTTCACACCTTGAAGCAGTTAATCCAGTTTTGGAAGGCATCGTTCGCGCAAAGCAGGACAAGCTAAATGTGAAGAATGCTTACAGCGTAATGGCGATTTTGCTACACGGAGATGCTTCTTTTGCTGGCCAAGGTGTAAATATGGAGACCCTACAGATGGGTCAATTAAGCGGATATCGCACTGGCGGCACAGTGCACGTAGTAGTAAATAACCAAGTTGGCTTCACAACTTCACCACATGCATCACGTACTGCGCGCTATTCAACCGATATTGCCAAGATGATTAATGCTCCGGTCTTCCATGTAAATGGTGATGACCCAGAAGCATGTGTTCGTGTTGCGCGTTGGGCATTTGAATACCGCCAGGCATTTAATAAAGATGTTGTGATTGATTTAGTTTGCTACCGACGTCGCGGACATAACGAAGGTGATGAGCCAAGCTTTACACAGCCACAGATGTACAAGTTGATTGACGCAAAGCGCACAACTCGTACTCTTTATGCAGAGGCTCTTGTTGGTCGCGGTGATATCACTTCTGAAGAGAATGATCAGATTTCAAAAGAATTCCAAGCGGAACTTGAATCAATTTATGCTGCGGTGCATAACGTTGAACCTGAATCACCAAATTGGCAGATTCCAACAACTGCAGAGCCACAAGATAATGCAACTGCAATTAGCGCTGAATTAGTTCAGAAGATTGCAAATACTCAAGTTGCAACTCCAGAAGGATTTACAGTTCATCAGAAGTTGCTACCGCAATTACAGAAGCGCGTTGAAATGATTAAAGATGGCACCATCGATTGGGGTATGGGCGAGATCCTTACCTATGGATCGCTGCTTGCCGAAGGTCATCCAGTTAGAATTGCCGGACAAGATGCGCGTCGCGGAACCTTTAGCCATCGCCATGCAGTGGTGATTGATAAAGAGAATGGCAATGAGTGGACACCGCTTCGTGCGTTAACAAATTACGATTCACAGTTCTTCGTCGTTGATTCACTTCTTTCAGAGTACGCAGCGATGGGCTTTGAGTATGGTTACTCAACAATTCGCCCAGAAGCACTTGTTATTTGGGAAGGCCAATTCGGCGATTTCGCTAATGGCGCTCAGACCATCATCGATGAATTCGTCTCTTCTGCGCTGCAGAAGTGGGGCGAGCGTTCTTCAGTAGTTTTGGCGCTGCCACATGGTTATGAAGGCCAGGGTCCAGACCACTCATCAGCGCGTATCGAGCGTTATTTACAGCTTTGCGCAGAGCAGAACATGACCGTAGTTCAGCCGACAACTCCAGCTCAGTTCTTCCACGTAATGCGTTGGCACATCAAGAATCCAGCTAAGCGCCCAATGGTTTATTTCTCACCGAAATCATTACTACGTGCGAAAGCAGCGGCTTCAAAGATTGAAGATTTCACCAATGGAACTTTCCAGAAAGTAATTGATGATCCAACAGTTGTGAATGCATCTCGCGTGATCTACTGTTCTGGTCGCGTTTACTACGATTTAATTGCAGAACGCGAGAAATTACAAGAAACTTCAACTGCAATTGTTCGCGTGGAATTGTTATATCCACTTCCTGCTAAAGAGATGGCAGAGATTGCCGCAAAGCATCCAAATGCAAATCTACTTTGGGTACAAGATGAACCAGCTAATCAAGGTCCATGGTCATTCATCGCGCTTCGTACTTCAGAGCAATTTGGTGGCCCAGGATTTGGTGGTCGTACTTTGCGTCGTGTTTCTCGTCGCGCAACTGCATCTCCAGCAACTGGAAATCATCACCTGCATGAAGATGAGCAGAAAGCTCTGATGCAGGAAGCGTTCACACGCTAAATCTTTTTCGTCGGGACGGATTGTCTCGGTATTAGAGTTCTAAAAAACTATTTTCTAAATTTGTAGACAACCTTCGCTTTAACAAATCTGCTCGGCACTGCGCCCCAATGCCTTGAATCAATTGATTCATCTTTATTATCGCCTTCCACAGTAACCATTCCTTGACCGGTGTGGCCGCCAATTTCATAACGCACGATTCGTTTGAGCAATAACTCGCCTTCGCGTTCAATCATCACAACTTCTCCGTGATGTATCGGTTGCAAATCCGAGCTGCGGTGTTTAATCAAAATTCGATCACCTGGCGCATAGGTAGGGAGCATTGAATTGCCCTCAACTTGGACGATTTCGTAGCCAAAGATGCGCATTTTTCCTCCCCCGAGTAACCTTTCCAGCCTAAGCCTAGGCGTGCAGCAGAGGAAATATCTGGCAAACGCTTAGCGTTTACAGCTTTAAGAGTTTGTCGCATTAAATCTATATGACTGGAGAGAATATGAAGATTGTTAAGGCTCACTGCGATCTACCTTGCGGTGTTTATGACCCAGCGCAGGCACGTATCGAAGCGCTATCAGTAAAGGCGTGCATGGAAAAGTATGCTGCTTCAAGCGATGCTGATTTCAAGTCACGTGCAGTTGCAATTAAAGAAGAGCGTTCACACCAAGTGAAGGAACACCTATGGGTGCTTTGGACCGATTACTTCAAGCCGAATCACTTTGAGGCATACCCACAGTTGCACTCACTATTTAATGAAGCAACCAAGCTTGCTGGTGCGGCTGGAACTAAGGGCACCCAGGATGTGGCAGTTGCAGATAAGTTGATCGCAAAGATTGACGAAATCGCAGAAATTTTCTGGGCCACCAAAAAATAACCCCGATTTTTAAATAAAAAATCTCTCGAAGAAAGTGATTCGAGAAAAGCTCGCGTTTTAGAGCGGCCTTTTCGAGGATCAGCTTTCGTAGGGAGATTTTTTATTTACTAAATTACTTGGCTTCGAACAAACTTTGCGCGGCGGTGCGAGCCAAGAAAGTTACGCGATCTACGATTTGGCGACGTTGAGTTGATTGCGCAACTAAACGTTCACCTTCGTAAACTTCGATATTGAAATCCATGTCATAACCATTTTGTGCGATGCACTGCGCGCTAGCTTGCAGCTCTGCGCCAATTGCAGCACTGGTTACAAAATTGCAATTAATTGAGGTTGCAATTGTGGAAATTCCAGTTTCGAAGAATTCATTAATCGCAGCAATCGCGGCAGATTCCATTAAAGAAATCAGCGCTGAGTTATTAACGACCGTTAAATCACCGATGCCATTGGCTGCTGCGGTATCGCCTGGGCGGACCACCATGGTGGCAAATCCGAGCGCGCCAACAATGCCTTCTGGCATTTCATTGATCTGGGCGGTGCTCACGCCCTATTTATAACTTAAATACTCTCTGGATCGTGGAATTCTTGGGTTGATTCAATGTGAATTTCGCGCTGAATAACTTGGCCAAATTCGTCGATCTCAATTGAAACTTGGCTCATTCGAAATTCGGTTACTACCTGAGGCGCAGATTGCTGGAACATCGCGGCCTGTAATTGCTGGTGAATCGAATCAATCAGCGATTCCGGCGCCTTTTCATTGCAAGAGCGCTTCATCATCGTGCGCATTAATTCGTGAAGCATCTTCTCGGCTTCAACCTCGAGCTTGCAAGGGGTGCAGCGCTCTAGGTGCTTATCGACAGAGATTGGATCAATCTGGTTGGCTTCGAAGAACTCTGGGCCATCGACTAAAAGCAGAAGCGCGTGCTTAACCTGATCACATGGCATCTCTACTCCGCTGTAATTATGTGGCGCCATTATTGATCACCGCCGTCATCGCTACTTTTTACATAGCCGAGTTCTTTGGCGTAGCCAGTTAATTTTTCACGTAGCTGCTTACGACCTCGGTGAAGACGCGACATCACAGTTCCGGCTGGAACGCCAACAATCTCTGCAATTTCTTTGTATGAAAATCCTTCAACATCAGCTAGATAAACCGCCATACGAAATTCTTCTGGAATTTCTTGCAACGCGCGTTTGATATCTGAATCCGGTAAATTTTCTAACGCGCTAACTTCGGCAGACTTTCCTTGATCAGGTGTATGCGACGCTGCAGCATGTAACTGCCAATCTTCAACTTCAGCATCTGCAGTTAATTGTGGCTGACGTTGCGCTTTACGATAATTATTAATAAAAGTGGTTTGCAGAACGCGATATAGCCAAGCTTTTAAATTGGTGCCCTCTTCAAATTGATGAAAAGAGGCGAATGCCTTTAAGTAAGTGTCCTGTACTAAATCTTTGGCATCTTCGGGATTCTTTGTGTAGCGCATTGCTGCTGCATAAAGTTGGTCGGCAAATTGCATCGCATCGCGCTCGAAGCGCGAGTTGCGATCTGCGGGGCTCTCTTTAACGAGTTCCTTGGATGCCATTTGCCCCAAGACTACAGGCAGCGCCTCAAGCACGCTCTTCGCAACCTTCTTGCGGGAGCGCGCGAGCTCTTTCCCTTCGGGTACGTCCTTATCGGTAACCATCGCCCAGCAAAACCCTCGAATTGGCAGCAATATTCCCGAGAAGGTGAAAGCAAAAGTGAAGGAGAAAAAGCTCGCATTTTAGAGCGGCCTTTTTCGAGTTCAGTTTTTGCGAAACCTTCCGAACCAAACTAAAAGAGCGTCTCGGGTTCGGTAATGGAGATCGGAATCGCTAACTGCGGACCATTATTGGCAACTTTATTAACGGCATCGCTAACTGGAACTGGATGCAAATGCGCATCGGGATGTTGATTGGACATTAAATTAATTAGCTCGCGCACATTGGTATTTTTTACATCCAACCAAGCGGCCCAGCGCTCCGGTGGCATCATGACCGGCATGCGATGGTGAATTGTTGCTAATTCACCAACCGCTTCGCGAGTAATAATTGATGCGCTCTGCATAAATGCACCAGATGGTGAACGCCAAGTATTCCAAATTCCCGCAATTGGTAAAGATTTTCCGTTATCACCAGAAATATAAAAAGGTTGTTTGGTTTTATAACGGCCAAGTTCGGTGGCCCATTCGTAATAACCATCGGCCGGAACTAAACAGCGACGGGATTTAAAAGAATCGCGGAAAGTTGGTTTTTCGTGAATCGATTCAGAACGTGCATTGATTGCGCGTGATTGTGATGCGCGAGCTTCGGCTTCATCGGTAAGCCAAGGCCCGATCATTCCCCAAGATGCAGTAGAAAGTTCGCGATTATTTCGATCATCATTTCGCACGATATAAATTTCATTGGTGGGTGCGATATTCCAACTAGCTGGAAGTGCGTTTTCTGGGAACTTGCCGGTGACCGCAAATTCTTCAACTAAATCGCGCATCTCTTGAGTTTGCGCATAGCGGCCGCACATAATGCGAATATTAATGGGAATTGAAGATATCTACCCTCCGATAGAATTTCCCATATGACTTCTAGCGAAAAGAGCGCCGTTGCTAATTGGCCTGCGCCTTTTCGCGGCAAGATACCAGTCGATGTTCGCGTAGTTATTCCAGGCTCTAAATCGGTAACTAATCGCGCTTTAATTTTAGCTGCGCAGGCCGAAGGAACTTCTAAGTTGCGCCGCCCACTGGTTTCGCGTGATTCTGAGTTAATGATGGGCGGATTAAAAGCGCTTGGTTTAACCATCACCGAAACGCTGGAAGAGAATAATGGCGAAAAAGAATTAGTTTTTAAAGTTACCGGTGGCGCGCTAAAAGGTCCTGCAAAGATCGATGTCGGTAACGCCGGAACGGTAATGCGCTTTTTGCCACCACTTGCGGCACTAGCTACTGGTGAAATTTCATTTGATGGAGATCCGCGTTCGCACGAACGTCCTTTGGGCCCAGTGATTAAAGCGCTAGAAGAGTTGGGCATATCGATTAATCACGCGGGCAGATACGCGCTGCCTTTAAAAATGGAGAATAAATCTGGCGGCAAGATTCGCGGTGGCGAAATTGAAATTGATGCCAGCGCCTCTTCACAATTTTTATCAGCGCTACTTTTAATTGCACCAAGCACTGAATTAGGAATTACCGCAAAACATGTTGGTGGTGCACTTCCTTCAATGCCGCATATTGAAATGACGGTGCAGATGCTCCGTGATTTTGGTGCGACGGTGACGGTAGATAAAGCTGCTAATACTTGGCGCGTAGAACCTGGAAAATTAAAGGCGCAAGATTTAGTGATCGAACCAGATTTATCTAACGCGGCGCCATTTATGTCCATTGCTATGGTCTGTGGCGGTTCGGTAACCATTGCCGATTGGCCTAAAGAAACCACGCAACCAGGTGATCAACTTCGGGAAATTTTTACCAAGATGGGTGCGAAAGTTGAATTTGTAAAGAATGGCAGTAATTCAGATTTGAAAATCACCGGCGATGCTATTCATGGCATTGATGTGGATTTACATGATGTTGGTGAGCTAACTCCTGCGATTGCCGCGCTCTGTGCGCTAGCTGATTCACCTTCTTATCTACAGGGAATTGGCCATTTACGTCTGCATGAAACTGATCGTTTAGCAGCGTTACGTAATGAAATTAATGCGCTGGGTGGCGATGTCACGGAAGAGCCAACTGCACTTCGAATCAATCCAAAACCTCTTCACGCAGGTGTTTTTCATACCTATGAAGATCATCGTTTAGCTACCTCTGGCGCAACTATTGGATTAGTAGTTGAAGGAATTGAAGTTGAAAATATCGCCACTACCCGCAAAACCATTACTGATTTTCCAGGACTTTGGAGTTCTCTACTTAAGTAGAGCCAAAATTTAAAGTATGAATAGACGCGATTACGACGAATCAGATGTTCGAATTCGGCCCAGCCGACGAACTAAACCAAGAACAAAAGATCGTCCATCGCATGAAGATGCAATCACCGCTTTTGTAATTACGGTAGATCGCGGGCGCACCACTTGTTATTTGGATGATGGCACCATTGTGATGGCGATGAAGGCCAGAGAGATGGGCCCTAAATCAGTAGTCGTTGGTGATCGCGTAAAGCTAGTTGGAGATACTACTGGCGCGGAAGGTTCGCTTGCGCGCATTGTTGGAATCAAAGAACGCAAAAGTGTTTTAGTTAGAACCGTTGACGATGCCGCGCAATTTGAAAGAAACATTGCATCCAATATTGATCAATTGGTAATTGTGGCCGCCGCAGCAAATCCAGAGCCAAGACGTGGACTTATTGATCGCTTCTTGGTTAGCGCATTTACCGAAGGCATTGAACCTATCTTGATAATTACCAAAACAGATTTAGCGCCGGCGCCAGATTTCTTGAGTGAATATGAATCAATTGGTGTTAAATGTTTAACCACCAAATTAGATGGTGATTTAAGCGAACTGCACTCATTATTAAACGGAAAAGTTTCGGTACTGGTTGGCCACTCAGGTGTTGGTAAATCTACGCTTTTAAATAAATTAACTGAAGCTGATCGCGAAACTGGCGATGTAAATGATGTCACCGGCCGCGGTCGCCATACCTCTTCTTCGGCATATGCAGTTGCGTTAAAAGACTTTCCAACTCAAAAAGCTAGTAAAAATAGCTGGGTAATCGATACCCCCGGAGTTCGCGCATTTGGACTCTCGCACCTTGATCCAAATGCCATTATCGCCGCCTTTGATGATTTACTTGAAGTTACCAACTCGTGCATGACGAATTGCTCACATAACGAAGCTGACTGCAAATTAAATGCATATATGGCGCCAGATGGCGTAGAGATTCCAGAACGCGTAGCTCGCGTTTCCAGCTTGCGGAACCTACTAGCTGCGCTTTCGTAAGTAAGTAGCTGCAGGTCTAGAATATGCAAATGGCTAACTTCGCTAGCGAAAAATACGAATCCGATCTTCAATTAGTTCGTAAAATTGGTAAAGCTGCTGATGCAGTTTCTATGGCGCGCTTTCTCTCTCAAGATTTGGTTATCGAAACTAAGCCAGATTCCACTCCGGTGACAGATGCAGATAAAGCAACTGAGAAATGTATCCGTGAAATTTTAGAAGCTGAACGACCTGAAGATGGAATTTTAGGTGAAGAGTTCGGCGCTGATATCTCTGGCAAACTACGTTATTGGGTTATCGATCCAATTGATGGCACCAAATCTTTCCTTCGAGGCTTGCCGGTATGGTCAACTTTGATAGCGCTAGTTGAAATTAATGGCGATAAACATGAAGTTGTAGTTGGTTTAGTTTCATCTCCAGCGCTTGCTCGTACCTGGTTTGCCACAAAAGGTGGCGGGGCGTATACAACCTTTGATTCAGATTCCAATCCACATAAAGGTGCTCCTCGAAAGATTTCTGTCTCTAAAGTTAATGAAATCAAAAATGCGCATCTTGGTTATTCAGATTTCGTGGGCTTTGGCGATCACTTGGCGGGATTTCAATCAATGTTTAATGAAGCTTGGCGCACTCGCGCAGTTGGCGATTTCTGGTCACATATGTTGGTTGCAGAAGGCGTAATGGATTTAGCAGTCGAACCATCGCTTGCGCTATGGGATATGGCGCCGCTAGATATTGTGGTGCGTGAAGCAGGCGGCTACTTCTTTGATCTCGCGGGAAATGAAGGCCCTTTTGGAAAGAGCGGAATTTCTACCAATGGCGAGCTAAAGGCAGAGGTTGTAAGACGTTTAAATGGCTGAGAAATTATCTGAATCTAATATTGCTTTAGAACCAAAGACTTTCAAAGTCACCGGCATGACCTGTAATGCCTGTGTAAATTCAGTGGAACGCTCACTTAATTCCATGCCTGGCGTCTCTGCCACCGTTAACTTTGCCGCAGAGACTGCCCATGTTTTAGCGCCTGCAGAGATCACCGGTAAAGAGATAATTAAGAAGATCGAAGCCGCGGGTTATAAAGCCACTGAAATAGGCGATAACGAAACTATTACTCTGCATAGCAAGAAATCTTCTTTAGCTTTAATTTTTGGACTTATCTTCACAATTCCAGTGATGCTCTTTTCAATGAGCATGGATCTACAGATGAATTTTGGCAATTGGATTGTGGAAGCATTTAAATTCTTTAATTTAGAGATTCCAACCGATAGTTTCCATCAGATGGTTAATGCGGCGCTGCTAATTCTGAGTGCGCCGGTGGTTTTGATTGTCGCCTTCCCTATTCATCGCGCTGCCTTTAGAAATTTCTTCCATCCCACAATGGATAATTTAATTTCTCTAGGTTCGCTAACTGCATTTACCTGGTCGATATATGCAACGCTTTATGATCTAGAGACCGTTTATATGGAAGTCGCTGCTTCGATTGTAACTTTGGTGATTCTAGGTCGCTATTTAGAATCTCGCGCCAAGCGCAGCGCAAGTAATGCGTTGCAAGAGCTATTAAAGATTTCCACTAAAGAAGTTACGGTAAAGCGCGGCGGGCTGCCGATGTTGATTCCAGTGGAGCAGTTAGAAATCGGCGATATTTTCGTAGTGCTGCCAGGTCAACGCGTAGCCACTGATGGCGTAGTGGTATCTGGCTCATCAACCGTTGATAACTCACTAATTACTGGCGAATCTGTACCAGTTGAGGTAGCACCGGGTGATCGCGTAATTGGCGCTACGGTTAATCAAAATGGACGTTTAGAAGTTCGCGCTACCCGCGTTGGTAAAGAGACGGAATTTGCACGTATTACTGCGATGGTCATTAGCGCTCAGGGCGAGAAAGCCCCAATTCAGCGCATGGCCGATCGCATCTCTGCAGTATTCGTACCGGCAGTAACCACACTTGCACTTGCGACCTTTGTTTTCTGGCGCTTTACCAATGGCGAAACCGTTGCTCGTTCTATTGAAATTGCAGTTGCAGTATTAGTTATTGCCTGTCCATGTGCGTTGGGCCTGGCTACACCAGTTGCGCTACTTGTGGCATCTGGTCGCGGTGCACAGCGCGGAATCGTGATTCGTAAACCATCAGCACTAGAAACAGCGCGCCAAATTACCGATGTGGTTTTAGATAAGACCGGCACCTTAACTACCGGACAGATGAAAGTTGTTAACGCAACGATTGTTCCGGAAGCTGCTTCCGTGCTTGGTAATACTTGGAGCAACTTGGCATCTGAAAAAACTATTTTGGAATCAGCTGCGGCAATTGAATCACAGAACAATCATCCAATTGCCGAAGCAATTGTGCGATATGCCAAAATCGAAAGACCATTTAGAGTCAGTGATTTTCAAATTACACCTGGTTCGGGCGCCGCTGGTCGCGTAGAGATTAAAAATGAGAGCGCTATGCAATCTGCGATTGTCATTATTGGCTCTGCCGCTGCAGTTGCACACTCTGCAATGGCTTTTCATCCAAAGATTGCAAAGGCAATTGCAGATGGTGAAGCTCAAGGATTATCAGTTTCAGTATTAGCTTGGGAAGGCGTTGCAGTCGCGGTATTCGCAGTTGGAGATTCCATCAAAGCGGATGCCCAGAGCGCAATTTCCATATTAAATTCCCGCGATATAAATGTCTGGTTATTAACTGGCGATCACGCAGATGTAGCGCTAAATACTGCGCATGCCGTGGGAATACATGAAGATAATGTAGTTGCAGAAGCTTCACCAGAAGCGAAAATAAACCATATTAAGCGCTTGCAATCAGAAGGCAAGCAAGTCTTAATGATTGGCGATGGCGTAAACGATGCCGCCGCACTTGCCGCGGCAGATTTATCGATGGCCATGGGAACTGGTACTGATACCGCAATTGCCACTGCCGATATCACTTTGACTAATCCCGCGCTTAAATCAGTAACTGATGCGTTGGATCTTTCCAAGAAGACGCTCGGCACTATCCGCGGCAACTTGGTCTGGGCGCTGCTCTATAACGTGGTTGGTATTCCAGTGGCAGCTTTGGGTTACTTAAATCCAATGTATGGCGCGGCCGCAATGGCGCTATCTAGCCTCTTTGTCGTTACTAATTCGCTCAGAATCAAATAGGAATCAAATAGGAATCAAATAATGAATCAGCTAGCCAAGCCAAAGTTACGCGGCGTAATCCATTTGGTGATGTCGCCGATCTCTTTGGTGGCTGGCATTGTGATGATTACTGCGGCATCTGAACTTCGCGGTCGCATCACTTTGGGAATCTTTACCTTAACTGCCGTCACGCTATTTACTTGTAGCGCGATTTATCATCGCGTGAATTGGTCTGATAAATATCGTGGACTTTGGCGTCGAATTGATCATGCCAATATTCCGATTCTTATTGCCGGCACTTACACTCCATTTGCAGTTTTCTTACTTGATGAATCACAACGCAAAATTCTTTTAATTGCAGTCTGGGTCGGCGCATTAACTACTGCTTTCTTGCGCATTGTTTGGTTAAAAGCGCCGCGTTGGTTATATGTAACGGCTTATATTCTCTTAGGTTGGGCGGCGCTAGCTTTTATTCCAACTTTCTATCGCAACGGCGGCGTTTTAGTATTTTCACTTATTGTTTTGGGCGGCTTGTTCTATACAGCGGGCGGAGTGATCTACGCGTTAAAGAAGCCAAACTTCAATATTAATTGGTTTGGTTTTCACGAACTCTTCCATGCCGCAACTGCTGCCGCATTTATCTGCCATTTAATTGCCGCGATTTTGACGGTTTACCGTTTTTAGAAGGTTTAAGGAGATGAGATTTTTGCGATTTAGAAAGAAATCAAATTCGGTTGAAGGATTAGATTCAAAACAAAGAGAGATTCTTGAACGCGAATTAAAAGAGAGCCAAGAATCTGCCATGCCTAGCAATACAAGTTCAAACATGTCTGATGGGAACTCCTTAACTACCTCCAAAATGTTTTCTGCCGTAAATAAACGTGGTCTTGATTTCATAATTGGTAGAAGGGTTTTGGAACCGCGGAAGAATTTGAGAAAGCCCGATCAAAATTCTTGAGTACCTGATCTCTCCGGCGCTTATTCTTATTGCAACTTTATTAAGTAGACGCTGGGGAAATGCAATTGGCGGATGGTTGATAGCGCTACCGCTCTCCTCTGCACCTGCGGCCTATCTATTAGCGCAGAGCGAAGGATTTGAATTCGCAACGGAAGCTGCGATTGGAATGTTGGCCGGCACTGCTTCGCAAGTAGTTTTTGCACTTTGCTACGGAGTTATCTCTAAATCTAAAAATCCAGTAATCTCACTTTTAATTGGCACTTTGGGATTTTGTGCCTTTACCGCTCTTTTAGCGCCACTGAATTTAAATGTTTACTCTGCGCTAATAATTGTGATTGTTTCAATTTTTATTGGAATCAAGTTCTTCAATGCATTAGATAGAGAAGTCGAAGAAGTTGTTACCGAGACTCAACCGATTCCAAGTTGGGATTTACCAGCCAGAATGATCTCTGCCGGATTGGTGGTTTTTGCAATCACCGCTAGTGCACCAATTATCGGAGCGCACTTAGCTGGTTTGCTCTCGCCATTTCCGATTTTTGGTGCGATTTTGGCTTTCTTTGCCCATTTAAATCAAAGTTCCAGAGCCGCAAACCATGCACTTAAAGGTTTGGTGTATGGCCTAATTACTCCGACTCTTTTCTTCTTTACTCTGGCAATCACTCTAGAAAATATTGGCTATCCGGCATTTCTTATTGCCACATTGATTGCGCTCTCTTTCCAGTTAATTTCTGGAAAATTACTGTTAAAGCAGCAAAATAATTAAAGCTTAACTTTTGATTCGGCGTAGCTCTGCCAAACCAGTGCAATCGCAACCAAGATAAGTCCAATGGCTGGCAAGATTCCAAATGGTTCATTAAGAATCAGAACGCCAAGTATCGTTGCGGTAACGGGTCTACCAGCATAAACGTTGCCGTTGGACCAGCCGAGATATGGTTTAACCCTGAAATTTGTAGCGCATTTGCGATTGCCATTGTGACCAGGTCTAAATAGAGCGCTACCAAAATACCGCTGGGTTTGAAAACCCAACTTAATGATTGCCCCAAAAGCAGCGGAATTAAGAAAATCGATCCTAATAGATACGCCATCGCGGGCAGCTCCATCTGATGCTTACCTTTTCGAAGTTCTACCTTTGCCGAATTTAAATAGAAGGAGACCGACAATCCAGCCGCTAGCGCCATTAGTACACCGGTAATATCTTTAAATTCAATCTCTCCCCAACTACGAATTGTTAATCCCGCGATTGCAATTGCAGTTGCTACCACCCAGGATTTCTTAATCGGCTCCTTTAAGAAGATTCTGCCGACAATACCGGTAAAAATTGGAATACAGCCGACAGTTAAAAGCGTGCTGATTGCCACGCCATTTCGCTCTGTCGCACCAAAGAAGTAAGGCTGATAAGAGGCCGAACAGATCCCCATTACCAAGACCATGGGATGTTTGATCAGTTTTGCTAGTAGTTTTCTATCGCCGCCAAGTTTTGGTAAAAAGAGTATTAAGAAGAGCGCACCGAAAAAAATTCTAGATAGACCTAGCGCTGCAGAAGAAGCTCCCTCTGGGGCGTAAGTAACCGCAGTGCCGGCCGTGCCAAAGAGCGTGGCGGAGAGAAGGACTTTAAAAATAGAAATGTGGTTACTCGAATTCTTCGTAGTAACCACATTCTGATCATAAGCATTAAAAGCAAATTAAGCGCTGCTAGCAATGAATTGGTAGCGGGGGAAGTAATGCCCTTCGCTAACCTTGCTATGGGGTGCACCTCGAAGTGCAGCTACCTTACCTGGTATTAATGGTCGAATAGGAGTGAACCATCGGTATCTTTTTCCCGGTTTTATCAAGTTGCGTGGCCTCGCAATGCGCTTCCGTTGGAAGCCCAACGCTATAGGTACCTTCCGCCATAGTTGCAGTAGCTGGTTTGAGGCCGGAGTAGCATAAATTTGAATGGTCAAGTGATTTAAAATTTGCAAATTTTGATTACTCTGAACTCCCCGAAGTCTAAAAGAAAGGTAAATTATGAGAAAACTCAGTACTGTCGCGTTGGTTATCCTGTTTTGCAATTTCTTAATTATTGAACCAAGCCATGCAAATCCTGAATGTCCCTCATCTGCAGCTTGGCCATGCGTAGGAAGCACCATCGATAGCTCAACGCCAATGTCAGGTGGTGGAGGTTCAATTCGATTCATGAGTATTAATATTTAGTTGTCTTAAATATGTTTAAATTTCGTGGCAAACATAAAGACTTGCCAAATCAGGTTTTGAATCAGAGGCAATTGGAGATTCTTGAGCGTGAATTAAAAGAGAGCCAAGAGTCTGCAATGCCAAGCAATACGAGTTCTAATATGTCTAGTGGAAGCCCATTAACAACTTCCAAAATGTTTTCAGTTGTTAATAAACGTGGTCTAGATATGATCATTGCGCGAAGGGTTCTGGAGCCACGTAAGAATATGGACAAATTCGATCAAGAGAATCTTTAGTCAATGAGATTAAAAAGGCTCCAAGCGTAAACTTGGAGCCTTTTTAATAATAGCGGGGGATGTATTGCCCTTCATTACCCTTTTGATGGAGTGTACCACGAAGGGCATTTTGCACCTTCATAAGCACAAGATAACACATTCTTCACTCAAACGAATATAGACAAATACGAATATCTATCCAAAACTAAATCAACTGTGAATCGTGCCCTATGTATGGATCTTCGATATCGGAACTTAGGTGTTCGAGTCTCCATGGCATAAAAGTTCTAAGTTCTCGAATAGAGAAATCCGAGTCCGCTATCGCTCGACAGTTGACTAAAACTATTCCCGCAAGCTTACCTTCTGAAAATATTCCAATTAGCTTTTGCGCACGACCAGAATTGCTTTGCCGTCTTTGTTTATATGCTTGATTGATTCTGCAAAGACAGAACGATCAATGCCACCCAACTCATCTGAATTCGTCTCATCGATGAACCTTGATGCTTCGCCTGCATCAATTACGTAGTGTGTCTCGTTCTCTCAATAGTGAGTTAGTAAAGCGTCAAGTTTGTCACAATTGTCTTGTGCAGGGCTTACTGGGAAATGATGAGCTCCACCTACTATGCAATCTTCCGCAAGATTCTCAACAACCGCATTGCGTGTAGGCGCAATTCCCCGAGGGGTGTAAACGTGAACATCTCCAGGGCCACCTGATTCTAATACTTTGAATAATTGTGAAATTGCATCACTCATTTGGACGAAATTTGAGTAGAGCCTAGGTGGCATGAAGAGTCTAACTAATGCAGGATCGCAATTTTTCTCGACTTGCACCACGTGGTGCACCTCGTGGTGCAACAAAAACTTGGCTAAAGAAAGATTGATTTACGCGTGTTTTGATAAAAACGACGAATCCGACCCCCAGTTAGGGGTCGGATCTTCGGGTACTTCTTGGTAGCGGGGGCAGGATTTGAACCTACGACCTCTGGGTTATGAGCCCAGCGAGCTACCGAGCTGCTCCACCCCGCGTCGGTAAACCCAACTTTAGTGGAGCAGCTAAGTAATTCAAAATTGAGATTAATTAATCTCTTATTTGCCTTGCTTCTCTTTGCTCTGTGCAGAGATTGCCGCATTAATTGCAGCTTTCAAACGATCCTGTGCTTTTCCGTAAGCAGCGAAGTCGCCCTTGGTAAGTGCACGTTGCGCATCAGATATCGCTTGTTTTGCGCTATTTAATGCCGCAGAGAGTGAAGAAGCAGTTGCAGTAGTTCCGGTTGATTGACCGCCACCTGATGCAGTTCCGGAGTTTCCACCGAATACTTGATCAAGTGCGCCCTTCAAATTGTCATCAAATCCAATTTGATCACCGAATGAGACCAATACTTTTTGAAGTAATGGATATGAAGCGGTATTTGAAGTTGCGCGAACATAAACCGGTTGTACATAAAGTAATCCGCCACCTACTGGAAGTGTTAACAAATTACCAAGTACTACATCAGATCCACCTTGGCGAAGTAGCGAGAGCGTAGTTGCAACCTCTGGACTTGCTTCGAAGTTAGATGCCACCTGTGTAGGTCCAGGAATATTGGTGCTTCGTGGTAATTGCAGCACAGTGATCTTTCCGTATTCATCACCAGGTGATGCATTCACCGCCGCGAAGGCAGATAAGTTTTCACGTCCACCTCTTGGCACGAATGGCGTTGCCAACATAAAGCTAAGTTGCTTCTCGCCAGGTAGCTGCAAAGTTGTGTAATAAGGTGGTTGATTTGCGATATTGCCACCGAATGTTGATGGATCACGTGGCACGCGCCAGAAATCCTGTCCACCGTAGAAAGAGGTGGCATCTTGAACGTGATAGAGCGACAAGATATCGCGCTGAACCTTGAAGAGATCTTCTGGATAACGCAAGTGATCCATCAAATTCTTGGAAATTTTAGCTTTTGGTTTGATTACACCTGGATATGCCTTATTCCAAGTCTTTAATACTGGATCAGTGACATCCCATTCGTATAGAGAAACGGTGCCGTCGTATGCATCCACGGTCGCTTTTACCGAGTTACGGATGTAGTTAACAACCTTGTCGCTCTGTGCGGTAATCGAATTTGAATTTACCGATAGCGCATCACTAGTTGAGTTTGAGAGCGTCGTCTTCTGCGCATATGGATAGCCAGCAGAGGTGGTGTAACCATCAATAATCCATTGAATTTTGCCATCTACCACCGCTGGATATGGATCTCCATCAAGAGTCAACCATGGTGCAACTTTGGCCACGCGTTCGCGTGGGTTACGGTTGTAGAGAATCATTGATTCTGAGTTAATCAAATTAGATAGCAAGATACGTTGCTCTTGATATTTAATTGTGAAAACTAAACGATTAAACAAACTTCCGACTGGAACGCCACCTTTACCTTTATAGGTGGTGTTCTTCTGACCATTAGGTGATGCATCATCTGGATAGTCGAATTCGGTATCGGTCTTTGAATTTCCACCGATGATTGAGTAATCCGGAACATTCTCGCCAAAATAGATACGTGGTTCGAACTTTCCAAGTCCTGAAGTAGGTGGAATATCGCCCACAATAAAGTTTGGCTTGCCATCAGCATCAACGGTATTTCCATATGCAGCTACTAAACCAAATCCGTGGGTATAGACCAAGTGATCGTTGATCCAGTTACGTACTGGGTTGCCTTCGATATTTAATTCGCGAACCGCAACCACCGCATCGCGCTGAATATTATTAAATTGGTAGCGATCGATATCTAAAGTTTCGCCAAATGAGTAGTAAGGCTTGATTTGCTGTAACTGACGGAAAGTCGCAGATAAAACATTTGGATCCATCAGACGAATATTTGCAATGGTATTTGCATCGTTGGTTAGCTGACCAGCGCTTGCATTTAGCGTTGCGTTGTAATCCTGAATATCAACATCTGCAATGTCATATGAAGCGCGAGTAGCTTCGATGTTGCGCTGAATATAAGGCGCTTCCTTATTTGATTCGGATGGCTTTACTTGGAACTGCTGAATGATTGCTGGATATGCAGTTTCGATTACTAGCGCAGAAACTAGAAGTAAGCCGACTCCCATTACTGGAAGCGAGAATGATTTACGAGCGATATTTGCAAAGAAGAGCAGCGCACAGACAATCGCAATTCCCGCCAAAATTACTTTAGCTGGAAGTAGCGCATTTACATCGGTATAGGTAAGACCGGTGATTAAACGGCCATCTTTGAGCGCTAGCGCGTAGCGATCCATCCAATATGCCGCAGCTTTAGTTAATACAATTAAACCTAGGAGCACTGAGAGCTGAATTTGAACTGCGCCAGTTGCAGAGAGCTTCTGGCCAGGTTGTGGCAAGCGAATTGCAGAGTAAAGATAATGCACCACAATTGAAGCAATTAATGCAATTACTAGAGTGGTAGTTGCCCAACCAATTACTGATTGATAGATAGGTAATTTAAAAGCAAAGAAAGAGATATCTAAACCGAACTGCGGATCTGTTACGCCGAAATCACTTGAATTTCTAAATTGCAACCAAGTTGACCAGAGCGGAGTTGCAGAAGAGCCAGCCATATAAAAGACCAGCGCAAAAATTCCGAATGCAAATAACTTCTTCTTCGGTTCGATCTGAGTGCGATAGCGTTCTAAATTGTCAGCTTCGATGGCCATCGGTGCATAGACCGGGCGATTTCGATATGCAATTAATACGTTAACTAAAACAATTAGCGCCGTGATTAGACCCACGACTACGAATAGTGAGATCTTGGTAAATAAGGTGGTCTGCCAAACTGATTGATATCCGACCTCTCTAAACCAGAGTAGATCCGCGTAGAAGGAGCTGATCGATACCAAGAGCCCACCACCGATAAAGAGCACGATTAGCGTGATGGCTAATGGGCTGCGGCGAAGCTTCTGGACATCCTTATTAAATTGATTGCCAAAGTTACTTCCGAATTGATTTCCGAAGTTATTAAATGACATGACTTGAGCCCGTCTCTCTCCTGTTGGTACTACTGGTGGTACTACTGGTGGTGGTGCTACTTATCGCTTTTGCGAAAAGTGTTCTGGAATTTCGAAAACTTATCGGTAGAACGCAGAACATCATTCTCGTATTTCCGCTTAAATTTCGATACCCAGACTGCGTAGCCAAGCGCGCTTAAAAGCCCCACAGCAGGGACGATCCACCAGATTAGAGCGGCGGCAGCGGCTGACATGGCCGTAGTTTATGGGGGTCAGCTGCGAGATTGAAAAACGGGAATAGAGCTAACGCGGGGGCGGTTACCCTTGGTGAGCAAGATTAACTTTATGAGTGAATTAAGGACTGAATTGAGGAGGGCTAGATGACACCTTTTGGCTTTGGCCCACCCGATGATGGTTCCGGTAACAATCCCGAAAACTTTGATTTCAACGAGATGATGCGACAGATGCAATCTGAATTTCAGAAAATCTCACCGCAATTCGGATTTATGAATCCAGCAACTCTATTTAGATCAATGAGCGGTGCAGATGCAACTGGCGCGCTACCAAAAGAGGTAATTCGTGAAGTTGCGAAAACTTTTATTCAGACTCAAGGCAACCAACCAATTGGTGCAAATGATCAAGCAAAGTGCGAAGAGGCCTTTTCGATTGCAAATACTTGGCTAGATCAAGCAACCGTCTTTCCAATGGTAACTCCAGATCATGCGGCCATCAGTCCATTGGATTGGTTAAACATAACTACCGAAGGTTGGCATGCAACTTTCGAACCACTTGCAACTGGATTAACCAATGCGGTTACGAAATTAGTCGAAGAGGCATCAAGTGCGATGCAATCTGAAAATCCAGGTGCCGATCAAAATGCTATGGCCGCGCAACTTGGGCCAATGGCTCAGATTCTTCGCGCCTTTATCGGCAGCATGCTGGCAACCCAGATGGGCCAGACAATAGGAGCGCTAGCTAGCGCATCTAAAGGCGCACACGATGCGGCGCTACCAATTACTAGTAATTCAAAACCATCGCTACTTCCGCAATCGCTTCGTAAATTTGGCGCTGATTTAGAGATACCCGAAACTGAAATTGCCATCTACTTTGCACTGCGCGAAGCTGCGACAGTTCGTTTATTTGAGAGTAATCCTTGGTTAGTTGCATATATGAAAGCTGCGATTGCTGAATATGGCAAAGGAATTCATATCGATTTAGATGCAATTCAGCGCCAAGCTGAAGATGCGATGCGCGATATGGAGATGAAGGGCGAAGAATTCGATCCGCAAAATCCAGAGAGTTTTACCATCGCGTTAAATAATGGACTATTCACTCCAGAAGAATCACCACAACAAGCTGCTGCGTTAGAAAAATTGGAAACGGCACTTGCGCTAATCGATGGTTGGGTTGATGAAGTAATTACTTTAGCTGCAGATAATCGCCTGCCATCAATTTCTGCACTTTCTGAATTGCTTCGCCGCGAGCGCGTTTCCAATTCTCCAATTCAACAATTATTTAAAGCGCTCTTTAATTTAGAAGTTTCACCAAAACGAATTCGCGAAGCCACATTTTTCTGGCATGAACTTCGCACCAAACGCGATATCGAAACTAGAGATAAAGTTTGGGCTGGTTTATTGCCAACTGAGAAAGAATTATTAGATCCGGAGGGCTTTATTAGCTCCACTGAGATTCCGGATGATTTAAGCGGGTTGATTTAAAGCCTTTTAAAAGTTCCTAAAAAGACAAGAACCCCGGGTCCATGTCCTATAACTGCCTTCCCCTTGCAGCTATTGAACAAGTTATCCGGGGGTCTTGCTGGGGCAAAACTTAGACTTTCTTCCCACCCTACGCAAACTTGACAAAGCAGATTCCTGGTCAAAATTTCTTAATTATTTTCATAAATTTTCGGACTTTCTCTTTCCAAATTGCACAAGAGCAATGATTTCGCACTTTGAGATGAAAGAATAAAGTCGTGGTTGATAGTTCCGTTAATATTTCGGTTGATAGCTCGATAGAACAGACCTTGCCTGGAATTGATGAGGGCGAGATTCTGGTAATTCGTTCGAAAAAACGGAAGAAGAACATCGCCGCATTTAGACAAGGCGGAAAGATCGTGATCTCGATACCTGCTCGCCTGACAAAAGCCGAAGAGCGCGAGATTGTTCCGGAGATGATCGCCAAAATTAGGGCTAAAGAGGTCGCAGCGCCTGAATCAGAGCTCTTAAAGCTAGCTGGAGAACTCTTAGCGAGCTATGCCCCAGAGATTGCGATACGCCCCGCTAACGTCACCTGGCGTTCAATGAATGAACGTTGGGGTTCCTGCACCTCTGTTGACCGCACAATCCGCCTGGCAAGCAAGCTACAGCGAGCGCCGAAGTATGTCTTGGAGTTTGTGCTCTACCACGAGGCGATCCACCTGCAGCACGCCGATCATGGCCCGGAGTTCTATCAATTCTTGCACCGTTATCCGCGCCATTTAGAGGCGGAGGCTTTTTTAGCTGGCTATGAAATGGCCGACGGCCAGTAACTTATTAAATTATTCGAATTAGAAGCGTGCAGTAGTGCGAGCTTCGCGAAGGCGGCGTAGGCGCTTTACCAAAATTGGCGCAGCTGCCAGGGCATCATCGCGATCGATTAAATCATTTAATAATTGATAGTAGCGAGCTGGGGTTAAATCGAAGAGCTCTTTGATAGCGCTCTCTTTGGCTCCGGCATAACGCCACCATGAACGTTCGAAATCCAGAATTCGGGTCTCGAGGTCAGAGAGCGTTGTAACCGCGCTGATATTTTCCATCGCTGACATGGGTGAAACTCTACTACAGCGTATCCAAAATCTTCTCTAAGTCATCGACATTGGTCCAGGGATTTACGATTGCAAATCGCAGGATTGGCTGGCCTTCATGTGATGACGGGGTCACAAATCCGATCTGATCTTTTAATAATTTATCGGACCAGCGCTGATAGTCATCTTTCTGCCAGCCCTTTCTGGTGAAGGCGACAATGGAAAGTTCTGGCTCTAAAAGCAGTTCCAAATTTGGATGGGCTTTAATTAATTCAACAGCTTTCTTTGCAATCAACATGGTGTATTCCATGGCATCTTTATATGCATCGGTGCCATTAGCGGCCAAGCTAAACCAGAATGGCAGACCACGAGTTCTACGAGTTAAATGAATTGCATAATCTGATGGATTCCAATCATCATTTTCATGCAACGTATCTAAATAACTTGCATGTTGCGCCAGAGCATCTTTAGCGATCTTGGGATCTTTATAGATTAACGCGCAGGCATCAAAGGGTGCAAATAACCATTTGTGTGGATCAACGATAAATGAATCTGCATATTCAATTCCGTCGAATTTTGCGCGTACTGATGGCGCACAAAGGGCCGCTAGCCCATATGCGCCATCGACGTGAAACCAGATATCACGTTCGACTGCGACATCATCAATTGAATCTAAATGATCAATAATTCCTAAATTGGTAGTGCCCGCGGTAGCCACGATGCAGAAAACTCGGCCACCGTTCTTTTCATATTCATCAATCGCTTTTGCAACTGCATCTCCATAAATTTTGCCATCTTCGCTGCGCTTTGCTTTGATGATTTCAACATCCATTACTTTGGCAGCGCCCGCAATTGATGAATGCGCTTGATCTCCGCAAACTACTGCCCACTTGCCTTTATGTTCTGGATGATTTCTTCTGGCATCTTCACGCGCCACAACTAGCGCTGATAAATTTCCAATGGTTCCGCCCGAAACAAATACACCACCGGCTTCGGCAGGAAAGCCTGCTAAATCTGCCAACCAACGCAGCGCTTGGTTTTCGGCGAAGACGGCACCGGCACCTTCTTGCCATGAGCCGCCATAAATAGATGCAGCCGATACCACCAAATCAAAGAGCGATGAGTATTCAGATGGCGCAGTTGGAATAAATGCTAAGTAACGTTCGTGATCTGTTGAGATACAAGCTTTTGCTAGAACTTCTTTAAAAATTTCAAGTGTCGGTAAGCCGCCCATTCCCTTTGCGGTAATGGTGTTACCAACTTTTTCATAAAGCTCTGCAGCCGTAAGCGGGCCATCTAGTGGCGGTTCCAGGCGAAGACGATCAAGTGCGTAGGCCAGAATTTCATCTGCGACCTCTTCGACTTCGGCATTAAATTTATGCACGCGCGAATTCTGCCACCAGCTGAGTTAGATTTACACCATGGCATTTCAATCTCTGCTGCCGAAGCGCTATCCAAAATGGAAGCGCCAGTACATCTCGCTGCGCGGCGAGAAAATTTGGTCATCGCAATTAAAACCAAATCTATTTCCGCTATCAAAGCCAATCACTGAAGTGCCGGTGCTCTTGCTGCACGGCGGAATGTCGCAGAGCGAGGGCTTTGATGGGCGTTTGCTGCCAAGCATTAAAGGTTTTACCGCATTTAGCTACGACCGCGCCGGCCATGGGCGCACACCAGATCAGCCAGGCAGTTTTCACTTTGATTTTCAATATCAAGAGGCAGTTGCCTATTTAGAGGATGTTGTAAAAGCGCCGGCCCATTTAATTGGTTATTCAGATGGCGGAATTATTGCGCTATTAGTAGCAATTCATCGTCCCGATTTAGTTGAGACCATTACTTTGATTGGTGCAAATTACAAACATGACGGCGTGGAATCACCGATTCAACCTTGGGAACCAAGCGAAGAAGAGCAGTTGAAATACGCCAACTTTTCACCAGATGCGCCAGAAACCTTATTTGCAAAGATCGCAAAAATGGCACGAATCTGGTCTTCTGAACCAAATATGAGTATCCAAGACCTAAAAACTATTAAGTGCCCTACTTTGGTAATTGCGGGTGATGATGATGTTATTTCAATTGATCACACTAATGAAATATATGAAGCCATTAAGAATTCACGACTTGCGATAATTCCTGGGGCGTCGCATTTAATTGATAAAGACAAACCTGAATTACTAAATAAAGTGATTCGTGATTTTCTCTTAAATCACGAATACCCATCTACTTTGATGCCCGTGCGACGCAAGAAGCATGAAGATCTGTAAAAACTAAATCTCTCTCTGTATCAATTGGCGAAAGTTCACCCAATTTTCTGGTTAAAAAGAAATCTGCAAGTTTTGGATTGCGCACTAGCGCTGGGCCGTGCATATATGTTGCGATGATCTGATCCGTTACTGCGCCATCACAGCTTTCAGATGCGTGATTGCCAATTCCGCGCTTTACGATTCCAAGTGGTTGTAATTTCTCCGCAAATCGAGTCTGGCCGGCATGATTTTCAAAACCCGTTAATTGGCCGATGCCAACGGTTGAATCCATTAATAGCTCGCCCACGCTACGTGGCGTTGCAGGCTCGGTAACAATAGGAAGCACTCCAAGACCTTCTACTACTCGCCCGCCAGATGCCGGAAAAGTATTGCCCAGCAATTGAAATCCCGCACATACCGCAAATAGATGCGCGCCATTATTTAGCGCATCTTTTAGCGAAAGATTGCGGCGCAGCAATTCAACTGCTGCAACCTGGGCATCATCTTCGCCGCCACCTAGAAAATAGAAATCTCCATCAGTTGGAATTGGATTGCGAGCTGAAGCGTGAATAATTTCATTGGCAATGCCACGTTGCGATAAACGCCAAGAGAGCGTGGCGACATTTCCTTGATCGCCATATGTTCCGAGTAATTCCGGTAGCAGATTGATAATTTTTATCATTTATGTGCCAACCTATGAAAAGCGGTATAGCTAGCAATAATGTCAGCATCTACTGCGCCAAAGATTTTTGCTGCTGCAATTTCATTTTCGACTACTTGATGATTTATACCGGCAACTGTTAATCGCGAGGCAACATCAATTCTTCGATCACCAGTTACCAAAACTTCGCGTCCTGCAAGTGGTGAGAAATCAACATCCCATAACCAAGAGGTATCTTTGCCATCTTGAGTATTTGCGTTAACAACTAACAGCACTTTATTTGGCCCCATTTTGCTAGTTTGCAAAGTTTCGCGCCAAGACGCAGGATTCTTTGAAAGTAATAATCGGAAATTAGTCTGGCCAATTTTCTTATTAGCAAATCGTCCATCGACTGCTTTCACATTTGCCAACGCTTGATTGGCCAAAACTAAATCCACACCGAATTCATTAGCCACAATAAATGCGCGAGCTGCATTCTGTTGCGCTGCGCCACCTGGGATAGAACTATTTACTTTAAATTGCCGATTTAAAGTATCGCCTTGCAGAATCCAATTAGCCACAGGTTTGCTAAAGCCACAATCGCAGCCATAACTTGCACTGTGATCGCTCCAATTAAGTAATTGTCCGCATTCAGGGCAGGTCGCGGCATCTAAATGGCCCTGCTCTTGGGCGCTAAACCAAATCTGCGATTTAGCGCTATTTGCTGCGAAAACCACAAAGGGATCGTCGGCAGATGCCAATACTCGCTGGCCAGATACCGCTGCCCGCCATTTATTGGCGACCATTCTTACTTCGGATAACCGATCTAATTGATCGCGACCCAAATTAAGCAAGACTATTAATTCAGGCTTAGTTTTTTCAATCGCCCATGGCAGGACCAATTCATCTACTTCTAAAACTGCAACTTCTGCATCTGGATTGGCTCCCAGCGCCGAAGCCACACCTGCAAATAAATTGGCACCGGTGTGATTGTGAGCAATCGTAAATTTAGTACGTAGCGCTTCGGCAATTAACTTAGTGGTGGTTGATTTGCCATTTGTCCCGGAAATTAAAACTACTCTTTTACCTGCTGCTAATTTGGTAACTGCATTTGGCGCAAACTTTAAAATAAATCTGCCAGCAATTACTACTCCATTGCCTTTACCCAAAGCGCGTGATAATGCACCTAAAGCTCGCGCATTAAGCAGAATTATTTTTAAATACATTTAAAACTAATTAGCAATCAATCGGTGTAATCGAACCATTTGAGACATCGTAAATTGCACCTGCGACCGAAATACCTTTTTTAATCAGTGGATATGAACGAATTCTCTGCACGTCAGTTTTTAGAGCACCAATTTGATCCGATACCGTTCTAAATTCTAAAGAGCGAGTATCTACGCCAAATTGCTCTTGCAAGGTTGCGTGAATCTCTGGTTCATCAGATTTAGCCATTCGGCAATCGGTATGCGGCATGACTAATACACGGTCTACATTTAATAAATAAGAGGCTAACACCAAAGTACGTAACACGTCTTCAGTAACGCGCGCTCCGGCATTTCGCAGAATTTTGGCATCGCCGGAACGCATTCCCACAACCGAAAGTGGATTAATACGTGAATCCATACAAGTAACGATGGCTAAGCCTTTTTGCGCTTGGCCGGTTAATTCTGAGTATTTAAAGGTTTTTTGATACTCAATGTTGGCAGCTAATAGATCATCGAACTTATTGTGTGGAAATTCAGGTGACTGCATGAGCGGAAGTTTATTGGATTGCGACTATAACTGCTGCGCTAAACTTCTCCGCATGACCGAACGCTTACGGGCTTACCGCAAGACGTATGTTGCCATGCTCATTAGTTCCACTTTGAGCTTAATTGCCTCTTTAGTACTGGCAATTGATGCTTGGAAATTGGCTGGTAATCCAAATTCAAAATTTGCATGCGACATCAATGCCGTGGTCTCATGTGGCAAAGTTGCTAAAGCTTGGCAATCGAATCTACTTGGTTTTCCAAATCCATTTATTGGCTTAATGTCTGAGCCAGTGGTGATTACAGTTGCAATCGCTGGATTAGGTTTGGTTACCTTTCCAAGATTATTCATGCGAGTTGCACATATAGTTTATGGCTTAGGTCTAGCTTTTGCGCTCTGGCTACTTTCACAAAGTTTCTTTGTTATCAAAGCTTTCTGCCCTTGGTGCTTATTGGTTACAGTTTCTACTGTAACTGTATTCAGCACTATCACCAGAGTAGTTTTGATGGAAAACACCTGGAATTTATCTGAAGCTAATCATGCAAAAGTTGTTAATTTCCTAGAACGCGGTTGGGGCAAAGTTATTTACACCGCAATTTATGCATTCTTGGCAATCGCCATTATTCTCAAATACGGCAACCAGATCTTCTAATTTTGGACAGTTAGATAAATTCTTTTAACCTGCTTGCCAATTTGCAGTTTTAAAATATATTTTCCAGATTTCGCAGGTCGAAACTTAGGCGTAGTTATTGGCCCGGTTTTAGCGGAAGTTGTCGCCATCAATAATCGTGACTTCTTAAGTGGCGTATATACAGATAGTTTTAGTGCAGTTCCTTTGGCAACTTTCGGAAGATTCATTTGAAAAGTTCCGCCTAATTTAATGCCAAAGTAATAGCGACTCTTTCCTGTCAAAGTGACCTTTCTTTCCGCGGTAACCATGCCTGTATTACTTGTACTTTGGCTTCCAGAATCCGTATAAGTTGTTTTGCCATTCTCAGAGACAGGGCTTTGACTTGACTCGAATGCCTCTTTCGATAACTCTGGCTCATTTAGAAGAATAAGTACTGGATTTCCTCCGTTCTTTTCTATTTCCTTCTGCAACTCAGCATTAAATTCCGCTAACAATCGAGCTTGCTCTTCGACTCTAATTCTTTCGAGTCTCTCTTGTTCTGCGCGTTCAGCTGCCTCGGCAGCTATTCGAAGTCTTTCAGCTTCAGCACGCCTTGCAATCTCCGCTAAACGGGCCGCTTCCGCCAGTCTCTGTTGTTCCACTATCGAAATCTCATTTATTGGGGGCGCGACTGGATTTGAATTGCTGTTACTTTCAGCTATAGGGGTCGGCGCAACATAATGAAAGTAGCTGAAAGACACAGAACTTCCAGCACTCACGCTACTTCCAGCAGCAATACTCTGGGAACCAGCTTTTACTTGTTGATCGTTACTTAAAGTCGCACCTTCTGCGTTACCTAAAGGTGTGGCTACTCCAACAAGTAATCCATAAATCCCTAGCACTTCTTCGACAAAAACTCGATTTAAATTTGAAATATCAGGAACAATACTTGGTTCTGCACCTAGGGTTATAGATAGATTAAATTCTTCCAGGTTCTCGTTTTCAGAATTGCCATTTCCATCTGAGAATAAAAAATACAATACATTGAGTTTGTATTTCGAATATTCAGGGCATGCAGTTTCTAATAATTCAAGGCTTGGAATAGACCATTGAAATTCATAACTAGCATTAGTACTGAAAGAACTAGAGTCATCATTGTAGGATGCCTCCAGCGAGAAATTGTTGTCCTCGTCTTTGTGATAATAAAAGAAGCAAGGCTCGAATTCCTCATCCTGCGGCAAAAACGCAACGTCAATTCCCACCACATGCCTTCCGTTGCTTAAATGAAACGTGAATTGATCGCCATATGTATAAGAAGAAGTTGCTGTTTCGGTGTCACCTTGTGAATCAGAAATCTGCAATAATTTCGGAGCGGGAATTAAGTTCAATCGTATGTTTTCAATCATCACAGTTGAGACAGATTCAGCGATTCCTGTTGGGAATTGTCCATAAAAATCGTCTTCATTGATGCTATTTGGCAAATCAAATAATAGAAAGAGACTTGCTCTAATAGAGTTTAAATTGGTCTGATGATAATTTGGACAGACTTCTACGATATCTACCAAGTCTGGAAGATTTAATTCAAGTACTCTGCCATTTGAACCGGAGTAAATTACATATTCTTCTCCACTTTCAGCGCTCATCAAATAACGGCAATTGCGTTCGGTTCTACCACTTTCATTCTCAATTGGATTTGGTATCTCTAGAACAATGTAGTCATTATTGTTGTACTTAATTGGTTTGTCGGCACTTGTAATAAATAGTCTTGAACCAAGTTCAACATTGGAGTTTGCGGTACTGGTATCTGTAAAAACGGGTTCCACAAAATAGTTACTTCTATTTCGCTCAAAAGTTACTTCTAAGTTCACATCATCCGCAATGTCTTGAATCTCTAAACTCCAGTTCAGAAAATTCCATCCAAATCCAGTTGGAAGATTTGTATCATCTGAAAACTTATTTGATTCTGTGAGACTTAATTCTTTGCCATCCAGCGAAACGCTTGCTAAGTGATAACCCAAATCAGGTTCAAAATAGATATCCGCATCCGATGTTATGGAAATTTCTGCTTGGATATTTGTGCATCCTGAATCGCCATCAATAATTTCATAACAAATGCCACCATTTTGCGTCTGAATAATGGTCAAAGAGAATGTATTTTGTTCAGGTATTGGCGAAGGTGAATCGGTCGGAGTTGGTGAAGGCGAAGGTGAATCGGTCGGAGTTGGTGAAGGCGAAGGTGAATCGGTCGGAGTTGGTGAAGGCGAAGGTGAATCGGTCGGAGTTGGTGAAGGCGAAGGTGAATCGGTCGGAGTTGGTGAAGGCGAAGGATCTGGAGTTGACCGACCAAAAGTTAAATTATTTGTGAAGGAAATGGCTTGGTCAGTGACCAAATCCTTCAACTCTGTAGTCGTAAAGTCTGAAATTGGATAAATTAAAAGCGTCCTGCCCGCCGCAATGTCTGAATAATCGGTAGGAGCCGCAAAATCAGAAGTCCATTTTGCAAGATCATAAAATTCAAATCCGATTATCTCCCCTACAAAAGCACCTACGTTGCTTCCATTACCACCAGCACCAATTTTCAGATTCTTACCCAAAGTTGGAGCATTTTGCGATGCACTCAATCCATTTGAATTACATATTCCTTCACATGAATTTATAAAACTTCCATTAATAAAAATACTTATTCTTTGGTGAACTGGTGCTCCATTTATAATCACTGTATTACGAACAATTGCAATGTGAACCCACTCCTCCGAAGATGGGAGTTCGGCGCTCAATATTGGCGGTACGCCGCTTCTTTCTGCATGACTTGCACTATTAAGCCATAGATATATATAACCAGCTTCTTCACTGATAGCAAACCCGTCGCTATTTTCGAAGCCTTCTCCAAATTGAAATAGCCTTGGTGATTTGCCATTCATTGAATTCTTATCTGCGGTGGATATTTTTTGCCACCAAGCAACCGTGAAATCACCTGTTCCTACGTCGAAACTATTACGATGATTTACTGTGACCGTTTGGGTATCTGTTCCATCGAAGTAAACTCCACGTGTACTTTGAGACAAAATATAAGGTGAAGATACATTAGCTTTACTAAATTCAAATGTAAAAGTTAGGAAGAGAAAGATAAAGGCTGTTGTAAAAAACAGCCTTCTTAAATTCATAACAAAAGGTTAAATTCGAAGATAATTCCTCACAATTTTATGCTAGTGAAAACCCTAGTTTTCATATCCTTTTTTCGGGATTTCCTAGATACTTAAGCCATGCGTTTGGCCGATGTCATATTGATTGATGACGATCAATTCGTTCGCACTGCTCTGAGTGCAGGTTTGACGGCTTACGGCATAAATACTTTAAAAACATTCGGAAACGCTTCGGAAGCAATTAGCTATGTAAAAGGCCATAAAGTAGATGTTGCGATTGTTGATTTAGATCTTGGACCAGGTCCAGATGGCATTGATATTTGTCGCTTATTGAGGGAAACACAGCCGAATATCGGCTTGGTAATGTTGACAAGCTTTAGTGATCCCAGAATTTGGCAGCCGGATACAGCTCCATTGCCTAGAGGTTGCAGATTTGTGACAAAGAGCAATCTCTCCGATTTCTCTAAATTAGTCACTGAAGTTCTATCTGCGCGCAAAACACCTAATGAAAAGATTAATTACAACATCAAACGAGACGACCTTCTGACTTCCGCTCAATTAGAAGTTTTAAAGATGGTTGCAATGGGGATGTCTTCAAATGAGATTGCGGCACAGAGAGATGTTTCCGTGAAAGCAATTGAGGGAATGATTTCGAAGATTTATCAGGAAATGGAATTAAATCGAGATAAATCTCTTAATCCAAGAGTTCAACTGGCGCGCGCTTACATGAAATTATCTGGAAAGACTCCACCTGGTGCATAAATTGAATCATTCCACTTGGATCAGAGAAATTAAATTAACAAGTTCAGCTTTTTGGCTCTTCTCCCCCATCTCTATCCTTGCATTTCCAGTTTCACTCTTGGTCGCCAATGAAGAAAGTTCTCCGTTAGAGCTAACCACTTATGGCTTTATTCTCACCTTCATTACTTATGCCTTCTATCTTGCACTTCAAGGTGTTTTTAATTACTTAAGCTTCAAGAGCGCTTTGCCGAAATTAATTTTTTTTCTCGCATCTATTTCAGCCACTGGTTTATTCAGAGGTTACGTCTTTTACCAAATAGTTGACTACTTGGAATTAAACCAGCCAAGCCCTCTAACTGAACGCTTAGCTAATTCTGTTTTAACCACTCTTTTCTGGTTAACCCTTTCCAATATAATGGTCAGCATCTCTCGTTCCTTTAAACTACGTTACGACTGGGCACTTAATCAGATGCTTAGCCATGAATTCCAAGCTCAACGAAACTATGAATTAAATCTAGATAGTCTCAACACGATTGAAAGTAAATTGAAGAGTTCGGTCGAAAAATATCTTGGACAGATGGATTTAATTGCTGCCAAGAATCTAGCTGAATCAATCAAGGCCCAGATAAACGATGAAATTAGGCCCCTGAGTCAGCGAATCTGGATTGAGAAATTAGACGAGTTCCCGGCTACTAATAAGAGATTACTTCTAAAAGATGCAATAACAAGTCTAGATTCCTCAAAATCGATTTTTTTATTGATCCTTACTTTACTAAGTTTATTGAATAATCTCTTTTTAAGAGGGCTTGGGGAATCTCTTCTTCGTACCGTAACCACCCTATTTATGGTCTTACTTCTGCTCAAAATATTTGATTCAAAAGATAGCAGCTCTGGTTTTAGTTTCAATCTAATTTTTTTAATTCTGCTTGGTTTCGTACCGGTAATATTCAGTGAAGCAATAGTTGCTGCGCTTGGTTATCAAAGCCAATGGATTGCTACGCTTTTGATCTCGCCTATTCCGCCTGTTTTATTAATCGTGCTTTCGGTAATTGAATTGAGTAACAAGGATAGAAAGCTAGTTATTAGCGCATTAAACAAATACTCACACCATCCCGATCGCACCAAGGAAGACCTAGCTCTGTATCTGCACAATACTTTGCAATCTGAGTTGTTGGCTCTCTCCTCGCAATTGGAAGAAGTAGCTGTCGCCGGCGACAAAGAACGTTTGCCTGCAGTCTTAGAGCGAGTTTCGGCACTAATTAATAAGTCTTTAATTGATGATTTTGCAAAATATTCTGAAACGCCACTTTTAAAGATTGAGAGCTTAATCAGTGCCTGGCGAGGAATTATGCAGATTGAATTTGATGTAGCAGCTGAATACTTGCAGGATCCGAAGAGAAATGTAGTGATAGCTAGAACTGTTGAAGAAGTTATAACAAACGCATTTCGTCGTGGCAAGGCTTCAAAAATTCATATTTCTGGCCTTCAAATAGATGGAAATCTCGAGCTTTTTTTCGAAACTGATGGAGTATTGAGCCTGCCTGGTGAAGCCGGATTAGGCAGCAAGTGGTTCGATTCGATTTCAATTAGACCTTGGGTTATAGAAGAGAGTTCAAAGGGCGTAACTTTTAAGATTTTGCTTTAATATAATTAAATGAGGTTAAGGCAATGAAGCGAGGTATTTACGTTGCCTTTGATCAATTACATCGCGAATATGGTGCGTTAAAAGGCGCTAACCCTAAAGAAGATTTAATTATTCTGGTCGAGAGCCAGCGGATGCTGCAGAGCCGTAAATGGCATTTCCAGCGAATCTGGTTCATGATTTCTGCAGCTAAACACTTTGCAGAATCGCTGCGAGCTGAAGGTTTTGAAGTTAGTTATCTCAGAGCTCCCACCACCAAAGCTGGCATCGAAGGCGAAATCAAAGAGCGCGGTTTGAAGCAGGTAATAGCCGCTACCCCTAATTCCTATCGATTAGAGGCTGATTTAACTGGCCTCGTTGAATTTGTGGAGAATGATTTCTTCTTAACTAACCGCGCAGATTTTATTAAGTGGGCTGGTGCGCAAAAGAGTTTATTAATGGAGAATTTCTACCGTACCCAACGCAAACGATTTAACATCCTAATGGATGGCGAAAAACCAGTAGGTGGCGCTTGGAATTTTGATAAAGAGAATCGACTAACTCCGCCTAAGGGGTATCAATTTCCACCATACTTGACTCATCAAAGAGATCAAATTGATTTGAATGTTGAATCAGAATTAAGCGAAGCAAATTTGGATTTATGGGGCGCTAAACCTGATACTACTTGGGGCACCACCAGAGCAGCCGCGCTGGCGCAATTAGATTACTTTCTAGATAAGCACTTCAATAACTTTGGTCCATATGAAGATGCGATGTTAAAAGAGAATTGGTCGCTGCATCATTCCTTACTAAGTCCTTATTTAAATATTGGATTGTTACATGCCCATGAAGTTATTGAAGCGGTACGTATGCGTTTTCAAAAAGGTGACGTGCCGCTAGCTAGCTGCGAAGGTTTTATTAGACAGGTTATCGGTTGGCGCGAATATATAAATGGCGTTTATTGGTTCTTTGGCGAAAATTACCGAAACCAAAATCATTTCAATTTAACCCGAAAATTACTACCGCTCTTTCACGATGCCACAAAAACCAATATGGCCTGTGTATCGCAACAAATATCAGATATCCATAATCGCGCCTGGGTGCATCACATTCCACGTTTGATGGTGTTAAGCAATTTAGCGCTGCTATCTGGCGTTAAACCCGAAGAATTTCTAGGCTGGATGCGCGAAGTATTTATTGATGCTGCAGATTGGGTGATGGTGCCAAATGTAATTGGCATGGGCATGCACTCAGATGGCGGCCAAATGATGACTAAGCCTTATATTTCAGGCGGTTCCTACATTTCCAAGATGGGTAATTTCTGCAAAGGTTGTAAATATGATCCCAAGCTACGTATAGGCGAAAACGCCTGCCCATTTACCAATCTCTATTGGAATTTTATTGATGAGAACTTGGTTGAATTTCAAGGAAACCACCGCATGTTTCAGCAAGTCAGTGGCTTAAAGCGCCTCAAAGACCTGCCGGAGCTAAAGGTGGAGAGCAAGCGAATTCTTGATGGATTATCTAGAGGTGAGGTTTGAGCCAGTTAAATATTCGTAAGTATGGTGATGGGCCCGTTAAGTTGGTTGCAATTCATGGTTTGGGTTCGGCAAGTACTGCTTGGGATTTAGTTCGCCCCGAATTTGATAAATCTTTTCAATTTATCACTTTAGATCTACCAGGTCATGGTGATGCCAAAATGCCTGCTGATAAAAACATGGACCCAGTTGCACTATCTAAAATCCTAATTAACGAATTGCAGAAGCACGGAATTGATAAGTTTCATTTAATTGGAAATTCACTAGGTGGTTGGATTGCGCTGGAAATGGCAGCGGCTTACCCTGAACAAGTACTTTCAGTAATTGGCGTTGCGCCAGCCGGTCTTTGGTTAACACCTAAAACTCATCGCAATGGTGAATTAGCGGTCAGTAGATATTTGGCACGTGCTACTTATAAATATGCAGATCAAATCTCTAGATTCAGATTCTTGCGATACATTGGTTTTAGATTTGTCAGTCCACAATGGGAGAAATTCACTCCCGAAACCTGTGCCAAAGCCGCTATTGCTATGGGTAGCGCATCTGGTTATTACTCTTTATGGGATGCCTTCTTAGGTAATCGATTTGATAAAGAAATATCAAGCGAGATTCCAGTGACTATCATCTTTGGCGATACTGATTACACCTTGCCTGCAGAAAATAGCCAAGAGAAATCATTAGCTCCGGCGCATTCTCAATGGATTTATTTACCTCAATCCGGCCATGCACCGATGTGGGATCAGGTAGATAGCGTGGTTTCGGAGACGCTAAAGACTGTTTTATCGGTTAATTAAGCGATACTTCTATTATGGATTTTAAATTCGCCGCTGCCGCGATTGGCATAGCGCTAGTCGTGATTTACGCGGTTGGTTCTGGCCTGTGGGTCAATACCTCTTCAGGTTGGTACGCGTCATTAAACAGACCTTCAATACAACCACCAGATTTAATTTTTGGAATCATATGGCCATATAACTTCATTGTGATTGGTCTGTGTGCAGTACAAATTGCAAACAACCAGAACAAAGCCATAGTAATCACTTGGTTGGCATTATTTGCGACAACAGTTGCGCTAGCCCTAAATTGGGCATATTTGTTTTATGTGCCACATAACTTACAAATCGCTTCAATTTCTCTTGCTTTAGTTGCGATACTTACTCTGCCACTTACATTTTTAGTTTTTAAAACTTCACTATTTTACGGAGCGCTCTTTACCCCATATCAACTATGGGTTATCACTGCCGCAATTCTTTCGAATTCATATTCCAAATTAAATTAGTTCTACCAAGGAACTACTTCGTTATCTTCCCAGAGCAAACCTGTCTGAGTAGTGCCAGGATTTAATTCTCTAGTTGCTAGCCAAACTGCAGTCGCAGCGCCTTCTTCCGCTGATCTTGGTGCGTTTTCGCCGCCCATGTCAGTGCGCGAATGATTTGGACAGATGGCATCGACCCATAATCCGCGCGATCCATGTCCAGTTTCGTGCGCCAAATTTCTAACTAAAGCATTAACGCCAGCTTTCGAAATTCGATATGGCGCTAGACCACCGGCATTTCCTGGTCCAGACATTCTTCCCAAACATGCTGAATAGATAATGATTCGGCCATTTCGCGCATCGGCCATCTTTGCGCCAACTTCGTTAACAATCGTGAATACCGAATCTAAATTAATTGCCATAACTCGACGCCACTCTTGATCATTGGTCTTCAAAGTCTTTGCCAGTCGATCCGACATCACGCCGTGCGCAAGCATCAAAACATCAGGAACGCCATATTTTTCAACTGCTTTTTGAAAAACTTCTCTAGTCTGCTGCTGATCTTCCAAATCAACCACTTCAAATGGCGTGCCTAAAGTTGCTGCAGCTTGGCTTAATTTTTCTTGGTTCTTGGCAAATAAGATCACTTGATGTCCTGCAGCTTTAAGAGCTTGCGCGGTTGCCAAACCCAGGCCACGCGATCCACCAGTTACAAAAGTTAAAGTCATATACCACTCAATTTCGGTAGGTTGATTTTCAATTTAACGGATAGTAGACGCAACATGACAATAATCAAACCGCTAATTAACGCACTTAGTAATGAATCTTGCCCCAGCTTATAGAGCAGCACAAAGACCATCGCACCAAGCAGTGAAACAGTTCCAGAAGTTTCACGGTGTAATAGAACTGGCGGTACTTGGCAGAGCACATCTCTGGTTAAGCCGCCTAAGACTCCAGAGAGCGTGCCTAAAACAATCGCGCCATAAATCGGCAATCCGTAATCCAAACTAACTTCCACTGCCGCAACCACTGCAAAGGCTAGACCGATAGAGTCAAGAATCAATCCAAATTTTCCAACTGGATCTTTCTTTCGTTGAATAATAGTTAGTAGGAATGCAATCGCAATCGCAAGAAGTAGATAAGGGTGATCCAGCCACGCTGGACGAAGTTGCAGCACTAAATTTCTAAAAGTACCGCCTGCGACTGCAGAGACTCCTGCGACAAAAAGGATGCCGCCGTAATCAAGGTTCTTGGAAGCTGCAACTCTGGCGCCAACCCACGCAAAAGCAAAAGTTGAAATAAAGTCCAGAACCACAATGGCATCGAAATCCATTGCAAAAGGGTACAGAGAGAATTTAGAAATCGCGCTAAATAAATTAATTAACACTGCGTTTGGAGCTACGTGGCTTTAATTGCAGATTAGGCAGCTCTGGGGCGGGAATTCGACCACCAATTCGATCTTCGAATGAGGGAAAACGATCAGATGCTGATTGCCAATCTTTACGCATCTGCACTATTTCATCATGGGTTCGGCCAATGAAGTTCCACCACATAATGATCTCTTCGCCAAATGGCTCTCCGCCAATTACTAAGCCACGGAAATTGCCATTTGATTTAATGGTTAAGAAATTTGAACCTGCCGGAAGGTAATGAAGTTGATTTTTAAATACCGCCTTACCATTTACTTCGAGCTCTCCATTATCAACCAAAAAGCCATATTCAAATTGCTTATCCAGAGGCAATTCGATTTCCAGTTGACCACCTGAAAATTCAGCACCCACAATTGGTGAATAGGTTTTGGCTTCTGATTTAACTCCTAACCACTCACCCATAAAGACCTTTGTTAGTAGACCTTGGTAATTAACTTCTGGTAAATCACCGTGATGTTCAAAATGTGGTGCGACATCTTTTGACTCTTTAGGTAGCGCCACCCAGAGTTGTACTCCATGCAACTCTTTTCCCGCCTCTAGAGATAATTCTGAATGTGCAATTCCATGTCCAGAAGTCATTAAATTTAATTGCCCAGGATTAATTAATTGCACGCTTCCAACTGAGTCGCGATGTTCGATTTCACCTTCAAATAACCAAGAAACGGTCTGTAATCCAACATGTGGATGCTGCGCTACTGACATCGCATCTACGGCTTGAGTAGGCCCGTAATGATCTATAAAGCACCAAGCGCCAATCATGGTTAATTCGCGATGCGGCAGAGTTCGGCGAACTTGAGTATTGGTGCGTGTGGTGAGCTTTACCAACCTGGGTTCTAGAGTTAACTCTGCGGACATATCTTTAATATACGCGGGTTTATTAATCGCCAATATTTTCGATACGTTGAATCAGCGTTGGATGTGAGTAATTAAACTTCACATATATCGGATGCGGCGAGAGATTTGCCAAGCTATCTGTGGAAATCTTCTTAAGTGCAGTAATCATGGAATCAGTCGCATAAGTCTCTTTCGCAAAGGTATCCGCTTCAAATTCGCACTTTCTGGACCAAGAATTGTTGGCTAAGCCCAGCAAAATATTTAGCGGAGTGAAGAGGATAAAGAAAGCTAGCGCTGATAAATGAAAGCTTGCTTGGTCTGCGCCTAGCGCCGTTGAAAGAGATTCAAATTGCAACAACCAGCCAAGCAGTGCAAAAATCATAAAGCTCTGTAAATTAGATAGTAAGAACATCGAAAGAGTGTGCTTCTTCTTGTAATGGCCAATTTCATGGGCCAATACCGCCACAATCTCTTTGGTATTTAGCTTCTCAATCAACGTATCAAAGAGCACAATTGTTTTGCTCTTACCTAGCCCACTAAAGAAGGCATTTGCTTTAGTTGAGCGTCTTGAACCATCCATCACAAATAAACGACCAATTTCATATCCTTGGCTACGCGCATAACTTTCGATTTCACTACGCAGTTCACCTTCTGGCACCGGAGTTAATTTATTAAATAGCGGCAGAATCAAAGAAGTTCCGAACATAAACATCACCAATGAGAAAGTTGCTACTAGAGCCCAAGCCCAGATCCAGAAATTCTTTCCTAGCTCTTGGTAAATCCAGATAACTACAGCGAGTATTGATCCACCGATTAGAACCGAGAGCAAAGTGCCTTTAAGGACATCTTGGATATAAGTCTTGGGAGTGGTTTTATTAAAACCATATTTAGCTTCGATTTTAAAAGTTGAATAGAGCGAGAACGGCAAAGTTAGCCACCAAGAAATCACACTTATTAAACCGATAAATGCCAGCGAAATTAGTATTTGATTTTCAAATCTATCTCGCACCCAATTATCTAGAGCCGCAAACCATCCAAGCCCAAGCGCTAAAATCATCAGTGCGGTTGAGAATGATGAAGAGTAAAAGCCAAATCGAGTGCGCTCTGCGCTATAGGCAATCGAACGTTCGCGCTCTGATGGATCATATAAATTAGCAATCTTTGAATCCAGTGGATTACGGGCAGTTCTCTGATTTAGATGATCCAGCCAAGTTTCTAAGAGATAGGTAGTTATAACAATGATTACTAGCGCATTTAGAAGCATGCACCAATTGTAATAAGTTAAATTAATTCAGCCAGAAGAGCCGCTACGCGCTTCTTAATTTCATCTCTAATTTCACGGACTTTTTCGATTCCCTGCCCGGCAGGATCATCTAAAACCCAATCTTCGTATCTTTTGCCGGGATAAAAAGGGCAGGTATCACCGCAACCCATAGTGATAACGACATCAGATTCCTGAACTACTTCATTGGTTAATACTTTAGGTTGATTATTGGCAATATCAATACCGACTTCAGACATTGCTGCTATTGCAATTGGATTTATAGAATCTTTTGGGGCTGAGCCAGCCGAGAGCACCCGTACCTTGCCAGCTGATAGCGCGTGCATAAACCCTGCTGCCATTTGAGATCTGCCTGCATTATGCACGCAAACAAATAGAACAGTTGGTTGGCTCATTTACTTCACCTTTCCTGCGAGGGTGCCAAGAATTATTAAAGCAATAGGGAGTGACATTAGTTGAGCTGTAATAAATCCCATGACTGACGAAGGCGCAATTCCAGGAAATGCATCAGTAAAAATTCTGCCAATGGTCACTGCGGGATTAGCAAATGAGGTAGAAGCGGTAAAGAAATATGCACTACCAATCCAAGCTGGAACTAAATATTTGCTCTGTTTTGCGCCTAGCACAATCACAATTAGCAATCCGGTCGTAGCCACGATTTCACCAATTATTGAGCCGCCATCAAGGCGAATATTTTGGGAGATGCTGAAAATCTCCGAACCAAACATTAGGTTCGAGATTGCAGTTCCAAAGATCGCACCAGATATTTGAACGAGAATAAATAGAATGGAATCTAGATTGGAAATTTCTAAACGATATCGCGCAAGTAAAGTGACTATTGGATTGAAGTGTGCACCACTGATAGGTGCAAAGATTGAAATTATCACCAGCAACATAGTGATAGTCGCAAAGGTGTTAATCCATAGTTGAAGCCCGAGATCATCAGTTAACTTTGCTGCCATAAACCCGGAGCCCACAACTGCTGCCACCAAAAGCGCGCTTCCTAAAAATTCTGCTAGAAGCCTGGAGTTAGTTGAAGATTGCACCTAGCAATTATCACGAGCCTGAAGAATGATTGGAGTAATTGAAGGTTAACTGAAGTTAAATAAATGGAGCCCCCCGTCAGGATTGAACTGACGACCTTCCGCTTACAAGGCGGATGCTCTACCACTGAGCTAGGGAGGCGTTGTTGCGGGCGTAATTATGGCAAATTTCAGAGATTATCTGAAATCGGCCACGAAATAAGGCTGGGATATTTAGCGCTTCGCCCATCTCCGGAAGATTTTCCACGTAAACGGCGAATAATCCACGGAATCACAAATGTAGCAATCCAAAGTGCGCTAATAATTTTCTTCTTTACTGGATTCTCTTTTTTCGCTGGCGGTAAAGGAATTTTGTAACTTGGATCGAAAGGTAAACCTAAATTTTCTAGGACTCCTTGCGCGACTCGATGATGTCCTTCTGGATTCAGATGTAGGCGATCAAAAGCAAGGAAACGAATATCGTTTGGGTAGCGCCCATCATTGGCTTCATTGAGAATTGCACCAGTTTCGATGGCAAGATCGCGTACCTGATTATTGAAATCCTGAAAACGTTGATTCCAAATAACTCCAGCCTTGGTATTTGAAGCGGCGCTCTCTTGCACTGTAAATAACATCAATTGCGCGCCATGCTTAGTTAACTCTGCGGCTAATTCGCGAACTGCATTGGCATACTCTGGCAATGTGATTTCTGGATTGTATTTAGGGCGGATTACATCATTGGCGCCAGCATGAAATGAAACCAAAGTATCTGAAGTAATTAATTGCAATGCCGCCGGAACCTGGTCGGTAACCACTTGATGAATTAATTTTCCGCGAACCGCTAAATTTGCATAGCGAAAACTATCTATTTGCGAAGCCATTACATCAGCAACGCGATCGGCCCAACCGCGATATTTTCCATTAATTTCAATATCGGTCATCCCTTCCGAGAAGGAATCACCAAGAACTATAAAATTACGAATTGTGATTGATTGGCGCTGCGACATTACTTGCGCGCCTCATCTACCGCATATAGCGCGATAGATGTAGCAACGCTTGCATTCAAACTTTCGGTGGTTGAACGCATCGGGATTTTAACTACTAGATCGCACTTTTCACGTGTTAATTTATGAAGACCTTTGCCTTCAGATCCGACGATAATCATGATTGGTTCCGTGGCTACCTTCATATTGCTAATTAATTCATCAGATTCGCCATCAAGACCGACTACGAAATAACCACGTTCTTGTACATCTTCAATGGCACGATTTAAGTTGGTAACTTGCGCAACCTGCATGCGAGCCGCAGCGCCAGCTGAAGTTTTCCAAGCTGCTGCTGTCATCGCTGCTGATCTGCGCTCTGGAATGATCACACCATCTACACCAAAGGCAGCGGCAGAACGGATAATCGCACCTAGATTACGTGGATCAGTAACGCCATCTAACGCCACAATCAATCCTGGTTTTGCGGCACGGAGCAGAATTTCATCTAGCGATGAATATTGATAAGGCTTAATTGAAAGCGCAATACCTTGCGAATTCATGGAAATCTTTTCGACATCTGCGCGATGTACTTCGCGAATTGGTAGCGCTTTCTTAAGCGCCAGTTTTAGCGATTCTTCAATGCGATCATCAATATCAATTGAACGTGCCACAATTAATTCTGTTGCTGGTACATCGGCGCGAAGCGCTTCTAGAACTGCATTTCGTCCTGCAACCATTTCGCCGTGGAATGAGAAGTTGCTTCGTTTTTCAGAGCGCGCAGGTTTTGCAGCGCCAGAGCGCGCAGGTTTTGTGGCAGCCTTTTTGCGCTTTGCTGCGGCGTGATACGGACGATCCTCCGCTTTCGGAGTTGGACCTTTGCCGGCTAAACGCTTCTTATTATTTCCGCCAGTGCCTTTTGATGGGCCTTTTTTACCTTTACGCACAGCTCCGCGACGAGATGAATTACCAGCCATTACGAGATACATCCTTTATTCATTTAATGGACCATCGTTGTCCTTGAGGCGTATCCTCAATTGAAATTCCAAGTGCAGCTAAACCATCGCGAATTGCATCTGAGGCTGCGAAATCTTTACGTTCGCGCGCTGCAGCGCGCTGTGCCAGCGCCAATTGAATTACGCCATCTAGCGCTTCAGATAGGTCCTTGCCACCGCTATTAAATGCAGAATCAAATGGATCGCAGCCCAAAATATCAAGCGCTCCGCGAATCTCTGCGGCGGCAGATTTGATTGCGCTTTCATTGTTCTCAGTAATTGCAGTATTTCCGCGACGTAGCGCATCGGAAATCTGTGCCAATACTTGTGGCACTGCTAAATCATCATCAAATGCTTGCTTAACTGAATCGCTGATTACGCCTTGATAATCGCCCACAATTTCCTTGGCGCGGATTAAAAAGTTCTCAATGCGTTGGAAATTGGTAGCTGCTTCTTGCAAAGCTTCTGGTGAAAATTCGAGCATTGAACGGTAATGCGCGCTACCTAAATAGAAACGAAGTTCGATGCCACGAACTTGTTTAACCAATTCTTTAACTTGCATGGTGTTACCAAGTGATTTGGACATTTTTTCACCTGATTGAGTGACCCAAGCATTGTGCATCCAGATATTGGCAAAACCGTAACCGGCAGCTTCGGATTGTGCGATCTCATTTTCATGGTGCGGGAAAATTAAATCTAATCCACCGCCATGAATATCAAAACTCTCGCCTAAATAAGAGTGCGCCATCGCAGAGCATTCAAGGTGCCATCCCGGACGACCATCGCCCCACGGCGTTGGCCATGAAGGCTCGTTGGCTTTCGCGCCTTTCCAAAGTGCAAAGTCGCGGACATCTTTTTTATTTTTATCATCCGCATCTCCGGCTGGAAGTAAATCATCTAACTTCTGTCGAGATAGCGTTAAATATGAATCTAGTTTGCGAACTTCAAGATAAACATCGCCATTACCTGGTGCGTAAGCTGCGCCTTTTTCGATTAATTTCTGCATTAATTCGACCATCTGGGTGATGTGACCGGTAGCGCGAGGCTCGTAAGTTGGTGGCAAGACATTTAATAGCGCGTATGCCTTCTGGAATTCTTGTTCGTACTTAAAAGCCAAAGCCCACCAAGGCATATTCTCTAGCTTGGCTTTCTCTAAAATTTTGTCATCAATATCAGTTACGTTGCGAATAAAAGTAACTTGGTATCCACTTGCACTTAACCAACGACGCAAAATATCAAAGTTAATTCCGCTACGGACATGGCCAATATGCGGAAATGATTGCACCGTCGCGCCGCAGACATAGATACCAACTTTGCCAGCAACTAGCGGTTTAAATTCTGATGTTTCGCGGGTGCGAGTGTTGTATAGCTTCATGGCAGGCGCACCAAAGCATTAGCAATCACAAATACCCCTTCGCCGCGTCCGGTAAAACCCATTGTGTCTGTTGTAGTAGCGCCAATTGTGACAGGCGCACCTAGCGCATCAGATAAGACTTGCTGCGCTTCATCGCGACGTTTGGAAATTTTTGGCACATTTCCCACGATTTGAATCGAAACATTATTTATTTCTATCGCTTTTTCTGAAATCAAGGAGCGCAGATGTTGAATCATCATCAAACCACTTGCCCCTTTCCATTCCGGTTTACCAATTCCAAAAACCTGTCCTACATCTCCCAGACCTGCAGCTGCTAAAACGGCATCGCATAGCGCATGTACAGCAGCATCTCCGTCTGAGTGGCCTTCTAAGCGATTAGCTTCTGGCCATTCCAAACCAGCTAATTTGCATGGACCGTCGGCTGCAAACTTATGCGCATCAACGCCAACACCGGTTCGGAAATTTTGATTCATAAAATATTTTTACTAGAAATTAGTGATCTGAGCTTTCGACAATTGCTTGAAGCGTTGCGGCAGCCGCTTCTTCGTTGTCGCCTTCGACCTGAACTTTGATTGATTCGCAGCATTTAATGCCAAGCGCCATAATCTTTAATAGCGATACGCCATCAACAAATGCGCTCTCAGTTCCATCATCGGAAACCTTTGCCAGAGATACTTTACAGCCAGATTCTTTCGCGGCTTTTGCAAATAGCGATGCTGGACGGGCATGTAGCCCTACTGGAGAACCTACTTTGGTAAGAAATTCCTTCATGGGGTTAGTCTAACTTCTAATTGCCTTTAGACTTAATTCGCTTAGTTAATTTGAGAGCGCTAAAAGAGAAAAGGATTTGGCTCGTGGCTTATCGTCATAAATTGCTGGCTCATGCCAAGCAGCTTGGCCATGATTCCAGAATCGCCATCGTTGGCGCCGGCCAAATGGGTCGTGGTTTTGCCAATCAGATCCACAAAATGCCTGGTTTTGCGGTCGCACTAATTGTTGATAGCAATGTAGATCGGATCCAACAGACTTTTAAAGATTTAAATATTAGTAAATTTGTAATTAGCGACAACGCAAAAGAGTTGGCTACTGCAATTCATGAAAGTATCCCTTGCGGCACTTCTCAAATTGATTTAGTTACTGAATTGGCAGAAATCGATTTAGTAGTTGAGTGCACCGGAGTACCAAATACCGGCGCCAAAGTTACTCATGATGCATTGATGGCCAATAAAGATGTTGTAGTGCTAAACGTAGAAATGGAAGTAACAGTTGGTCCGATTTTAAATAAGATCGCAGAATCTAAGAATTTGGTTTATGGCGTTGCCCATGGCGATGAACCAACCGAGTGCAAAGCGCTAGTTGATTTCGCGCTTGATTTAAATTTCGAAGTTATCTGTGCTGGAAAGGGTAAGAACAATCCATTCGAACCATTTAGCACTCCAGATACCGTGCGCGAACGTGCGCTGGCAAAACATATGAACCCAAAGATGCTCTGTTCATTTACCGATGGCACTAAAACAATGACAGAGATGGTGGCACTAGCGAATACCACTGGGCTCGAACTTTCTAAGCGCGGTATGTATGGCCCAGCATCCAGCGTGAAAACACTTTCTCAAACTTATGCGCTACAAGCAGATGGCGGAATTTTGGATCGCCCAGGCGTAGTTGATTACTGCACCGGCGATGTCGCACCTGGCGTATTTGTAGTAGTTAAGAGCGATTCTCCATACGTGGTGGAAGAGTTGGAATATTTAATGCTCGGAAAAGGCCCTTACTTCACTCTCTATCGTCCTTATCATTTAGCTTCGGTAGAAGCACCACTATCAGTTGCCAAAGCGATTATTGATCGTGAATCAACGCTCTATTCAGAGAAGTTAATTGCCGAAGTAGTTTGCATGACCAAAGTTGATTTAAATCCAGGCGATAAAATCGACAATATTGGCGGATATACCGTGCGTGGTTATGCCGATATTGCCAGTGATTCTAAGCGCGATGGATTGGTGCCGATTGGCTTAGCAGCTGGCGCGACAGTTAAAAAGGCGATCAAAGCTGGTGAATTACTTACTTATGATCATATTGATTTAGAAGATTCATTTATTCTGCAATTGCGTAAACAACAAGATGCTTTAGGTTTGAGTTGAAACCTGCAGTAGTACTTCTTGCTGCTGGTTCTGGCAGCCGCTTTGGGCATGCCACTAATAAAGTTTGGTTGCCATTAGCGGGTAAAGCTGTAATCTCTCGCACTATTGCCAATGCTCATCAAGCATTTCCGGATGCGCGTTTACTTTTGATTATTAATCCAGATGATGAAGCGATAGCCCGCGAAATTTTGCAAAGAGAGCTTCCAGATTTAAAAATTGAAATTGCTTATGGCGGCGCTACTCGTCATGGCAGTGAATATAAAGCATTGATGCATTTGGCTAAAGATATTGAAACTGGCGCGATTGATTTAGTGCTAATCCACGATGGCGCTAGACCACTTGCTACTCCAGATTTATATCGAAAAATCGCGGAAGTGGCTTATGAAAAAGGCGGCGCCATTCCAACTACCACTATCAACCCAATTGAAATTGATGCCAGCCATGAAACTCAGATTGTGCGAGTACAGACGCCACAAGGTTTCCGCGCCAAAGAGTTATTGCAGGCATACAAATCTGCAGAAGTTGATGGCTTTGTTGGCACCGACACCGGAGCTTGCGTAGAGCGCTATTTCCCAGAAATTAAAGCGATTGCGGTGGAAGCTGAAGTTGCGAATTTAAAGATTACTTTTGCGCAGGATCTGCAAGTTGCGCAAGCGCTGCTAACATCTTGATCTCTGGCAGATTATTAACTCTTATTCCAGCTGGATCAGATTCAATTTGCGAAGTTTTTACTCCGGTATTTAGCGGTACTGACCAAGTCGTTAATTCTCCGTCAAAATCAATTGCGCTCTTTTTAATTACCTCTGGGCTGGAAATGCGACGCACCTTTTCGCGATCAATGGTCTGATTTAAGCGATGGTCACTATCTAGTGATTTGATGGTTTCAGTAAAGGCCATTGTGGGGCGAATAGCTGCAAAATCTCCGATTTGCTCATAGGTGCGTTGCATCTGATTAATACTTACAAGTGGCAAAAGCTCATCATGAATAACTACTAAATCAAACTCTTTGCGTTTTAAGGTATCTAATAGCTCTTCGCGCCTAACTTCGATAAATTCGGCGTTATTGGCTTTAGAAAATGAAATCGCTTCATCAAGGGCAAGTTGATGAAGCGAAATTCCATTTAGAAGTTGTGAAGCTAAATCGCTTCCAACTATTAATACAAATAGAGTTTTTACAGACAACCTATGAAGCGAGTACTTCGTCGAGGATAGTTGCAGCCTTTACCTCGTCGGTACGTTCTGCCAGAGCTAGTTCGGAAACCAGTATCTGCTTTGCCTTTGCCAACATGCGCTTCTCGCCTGCTGATAGTCCACGATCTAAATCGCGGCGATATAGATCGCGCACAACTTCAGCAACCTTAATGACATCGCCTGAAGCAAGTTTTTCTAAGTTTGCTTTGTAGCGACGAGACCAGTTGGTTGGTTCTTCGGTGTATGGCTGACGCAATACATTGAATACGCGGTCCAAGCCAGCTGAATCAACTACGTCGCGTACGCCAACTAAATCAACATTATCTGCTGGTACTCGGACTGTTAAATCGCCCTGAGCTACCTTTAAAACTAAGTAGGTCTTCTCTTCGCCCTTGATCACACGCTTTTCGATAGCTTCGATAAGTGCTGCGCCGTGATGAGGATAAACAACTGTTTCGCCGACCTTGAATGACATTAATCGCCTTTCGGGAGAAGAGTTAAGCAGAAGGATAATTTTAGCACGGAATAAGAAATGAGTCACTAGCGGTTTTTCAGCGAAAAATCATTATAAATCACGGTAAAAATTGGTGATTGCGCCTGATAAAATACGGAAGCTTTGTAAATGTAAATAATTTTTCAGGAGTAATCAATGCGTAAGAAAATTGCCACCGCAATCACTGCAGTCGCACTTGCAACTTCTTTAACTGCATGCTCTGGCGCCGGAAACGATGCGCCAACTCGCATGATTACTCAAGTAACCGATGGCGTCGAAGCTAATTTGGCCTCTGAAGGCAATTTGATCTACCTACGCAATATCTACATCGCGCTAAATGCAGCTGGCGAGGCCTCATTAGTTGGCACCATCATCAATCAAAAAGAGACCAATGATGCGTTAATTGCAGTTGCGGTAAATCGCGCTGAAATTAAAATCGAACCACAAGCTGCGCTCTTCCATAAACCAATTACTTTTGGTGGTGAATCTGCAACTGCATCTTTACCGATTCCTGCTGAAGGTTTAATTGCTGGTAAACGAGTTCCGGTCTCATTCTTCTTTGGAATTGCCGGTAGCGTTTCAGTAGACGCTTTGATTGTTAACGCTTAAACAAACTAAAAATAGTTTATTTGATTTCCATTTTGTAACCCAAGCCACGTATGGTTTGGATTAACTCTGGATTTGCCTGATCTTTTTCAAATTTAGAACGTAGACGTTTGATGTGCACATCTAAAGTTTTGGTATCTCCGACATAATCACTGCCCCAAATTCGATCAATTATCTGAACTCGAGTAAGTACGCGCCCAGCATTGCGCATCAAATATTCCAACAATTCAAACTCTTTTAGCGGTAGCAAAACCGTTTCATCATTAAAAGTGACTATGTGGCGTTCTGTATCCAATTTAATCTGGCCCACTTTAACGATTGAGCTTTCGCCTTCTTCCAAAGTGAAATCTGTATGGCGACGTAGCACGGCACGAATGCGTGCCAGCAATTCGCGCGCAGAGTATGGCTTAGTCACATAATCATCGGCACCCAATTCCAGGCCCACCACGGTATCGACCTCATCATCTTTAGCAGTCAACATAATGATTGGTACCGTTGAAGTAGCGCGAATTTGTTTGCAAACTTCAGTTCCTGCCATGCCAGGTAGCATCAAATCCAAGAGAATTAAATCTGCGCCATGTTTATGGAATTTTTCGATTGCGCTGATGCCATCACTAGCGATTTCGGTTTGGTAACCCTCTTTGCCTAGCAAGAAACTAAGTGGTTCTGAGAAAGATTGCTCATCTTCAACGATCAGGATGCGAGTCATTATTAGTTAGCTTTCTCTGGTTTGGGTTCAGAATTATCAGTAATAGGCAGTAAGACTGTGAAAGTGCTGCCGGTACCTGGTGCGCTCCAGACTTGCACATCTCCGCCGTGATTTGAAATCACATGTTTCACGATAGAAAGACCTAAGCCGGTTCCGCCAGTTTCACGAGAACGTGCCGAATCAACTCGATAAAAACGTTCAAAGATTCGATTTAGATCAGATTCCGCGATACCTACGCCTTGATCTTTAATCGCAATCTCTGCAAATCCATTATTTTTCTTTAAGACCACGCTTACCACAGTATGTTCTGGCGAATAATTAATAGCATTCTCAATCAAATTGCTGATAGCCATTACTAATTGCTTCTTATCGCCGAAGAATTCAATTTCTTCATCCGCAATAAAATTAATTGCGATATCGCGTTTTTCGGCGCGCACTTTAGATAGATAAATTGCTTCTTCGATAATTGAATTGAGCTTTAACACCACCGCATTGCTCATGGCATCTTGATTTTGAATTCTTGATAAATCAATAATCTCTTGCACCAGATTAGAGAGTCTAGAGGCCTCGATTTTCATTCGTTCAGAGAAATTTTTCACCAGAACTGGGTCGTCACTACCTTCAGAGATTGCCTCTGCCAAAATTGAGATACCGCCGATTGGTGTTTTGAGTTCATGAGAAATATTGGCCACAAAATCTCTGCGTACAGCATCTAAACGATTGGCTTCGGAGTCATCAAAAATCAATGCAGCGACTTCGCCATTTTTGCCAATTTTTCCCACTCGCACTCGGCGCTCGTGATATCCGGTTGCAATTACCCCGCGTGGAATTACCACTTCATCTTCAATAATTTCACCACTATTACGTGCGCTTCTGATTAATTTACGCACCGCTTCAGAGGTGACTCGATTGTTCTTAACCAAACCAATATTGGAGATGGCAATGCTGCAAGTTGTAACAAGATCATCTCGATTGACCAAAATGTAATCAGCATCGGTTAAATCAAGAATTTCGCTTAATTTAGAATCAGACTTGCTACCAATAACTGGAATATCTTCATTGGCGCTGGGAGAACGTCGATACACAAGTGCATCGTAAATGGCTCTTAAGCGTCCCATATGGCCATTATCGCGCAATTAGAGAGGCTTCATAATCTGTTAATCAATTGTTAACTTGCTTAGCCTCTTTTCGCATGCTCAATAGGTAAAATTTCCCTATGCGCAATGCCTTTCAGGAAGAGCTCGATTCCATTCATGACACATTGGTAAAGATGGGTCAGATTGTTGAAGCTTCGATGTCATCAGCTACAAAAGCGCTACTTCAGCCTAATCTTGAATTGGCAGAGCAAGTCATTAAAGAAGATGACACCATCGATGATATGCAGCATGAATTAGATGCTCGAACCATGTTGATCATTGCTCGCCAATCTCCAGTCGCTGGCGATTTACGTACCTTGGTTACTTCACTACGTATGTCAGCAGATCTAGAACGTATGGGCGATATGGCGCATCACATCGCAAAGCTGGCTCGCATGCGCTATCCAAATATTGCAGTACCAGAAGAGCTACGTCAGATAATTAGCGATATGGATCGCGTTGCGGTTGGAATTATTAGAAAGACTACTCAAGCCATTGATACTCGTAACACCACTTTGGCGCTACAACTAGAACAAGATGACGATGAAATGGATAAATTACATCGCCAATTATTTAAGTCGCTGATGGAATCTACTTGGGCCCATGGCACCGAAATTGCTATTGATATGACGTTGCTAGGTCGTTACTACGAGCGTTGTGCAGACCATGCGGTCTCAGTTGGTCGCCGCGTGTATTACATGGTTAACGGCGAATATAACTCTTAATCGCTATTTGAATTACTTCTTGCCCTGATTAGCTACCGCTTCAATTGCGGCTTTCGCAGCTTCGGGATCCAAGTACTCGCCACCGGTTTTTACTGGCTTTAAGTTTTCGTCTAACTCATAAAGAAGTGGAATGCCGGTTGGGATATTTAGCCCTGCAATATCGGCATCAGAGATTCCATCTAAATGCTTAACTAAAGCTCGAATTGAATTTCCGTGTGCAGTGACTAGGACTTTTTTGCCGGATTTTAGATCTGGCACGATTGATTCGCTCCAATAAGGAATCATGCGCGCAACTACATCTTTTAAGCATTCTGTGCGCGGCACTTCGTTACCCAAATCTGCATAACGTGGGTCATTTGCCTGGGAAAATTCATCATTAATTTCAATTGGTGGAGGCGGCACATCGTAAGAACGACGCCATAATTTAAATTGCTCTTCGCCATAAGTAGCTAAAGTCTGCGCTTTATCTTTGCCTTGTAACGCTCCGTAATGACGTTCGTTTAAGCGCCATGAACGCTTCACCGGAATCCAGTGGCGATCGCAGGCATCTAACGCTAACTGCGAGGTATGTATCGCGCGGCGCAGCAGAGAGGTATGCAAAATATCTGGCAGCAAGTTACGTTCTTTAAGTAATACACCGCCGCGCTTGGCTTCAGCTTCGCCAGTTGCAGATAGTCGAACATCTACCCAACCGGTAAATAGATTTAGCGCATTCCATTCGGATTCGCCATGGCGCAAAAGGATTAGCGTGTATTTGCTCTTTGAATCTGCTGAAGTCATGGTGCGTATCTTGCCATTGGCTGGTGTTTAATCAAACGATCATAGACATCTAAGGTGCCACGAGCGGTTGCATCCCAGCCAAAGTGTGATGCATGTTCCACTGCTCCTAGTGAGAGCAAAATTCGGCGTTGTGGTTCCATTAATAAACGCGCAATCACAGATGACCATGCCTTTGGATTATGTCCATCAACTAATACGCCAGAAATACCATCTGCAACTGCGGTACGAAGGCCACCAACTGCACTTGCTACTACTGGAGTACCGCAAGCTTGCGCTTCGAGCGCCACTAAACCAAAACTTTCAGAGTAACTTGGCACGCAAACTAAATCTGAAGCGCGATATAAATCAGGTAGTTTTTCGCGGCTAACTGGATCTAAGAATTTAATGACATCATCTAGTTTTAACCAATTAACTAATTCACGCAGGCGAATATCTTCGTGGTTACGTACACCCGATGCACCACCCGTAATTAATACCTGTAGCTGCGCACGAAGCTCTGGATTGTGGCCCATCATCTCGTTAATCGCGCGAATTAATACCTCTGGCCCTTTATGCGGCTGAATGCGCCCCACAAAAGAGACGATTAATTTTGTGGCATCTAGCCCTAAATTTTTACGCGCATCTTTGCGATTTGGGGTGAAGTTATATAGATCTACACCAGGTGCAACCACTGCCACGTTATCTGGGCAGGCATCGTACAAACTAACTAAAGATGCAGCTTCGGCATCGGTATTGGCAATTAAGGCATTTGCGGCTTCGACAATCTGTGATTCGCCTTGGACGCGAATCATTGGTTCGGCGTTTTCGCCTTCCGCAAGTGCGGCATTCTTAACGCGCGCCATGGTGTGCATGGTATGCACTAGCGGAATGCCAAACTCTTTTGCTGCTGGCATAGCTACTTTGCCGCTAATCCAATAATGGCTATGAATTATTTGATATCCCTGGCCATGCACTTTCTTCTTAAACTCTTCGGCCATCGCTGGAATTAAGGAAGGAATCTCTTCTTTTTTAACGCCTACTGGCAAATTCAAATGAATAATGCGAATACCTTTTTCATACTCGATTACTTCTGGTTGCTCATCTCTAATTCTGCGAGTGAAAATATCTACATCTACGCCACCGGCTGCCATGCGCTTAGCGGATTCAATTACATAAATATTCATGCCGCCAGCATCGCCAATGCCAGCTTGTTCAAGCGGCGAGGTATGCACCATCACCAACGCCACTTTATTTTTCATGGCTTTATTTTACTGGCGTATATCCACTTAACCTAGTTGAGATTTCGGTAGCCACCTGCGACCAACGCTTGAGATCGCTATCTGTGAACTTAGCTGCGCGCACTAAGTAGGTATTAACCGCTAAATCGCCCTTGATCTGGAAATAACCAAGTAACCAACGCGCATTCGCGCCTTCGCCAATCAAAGTAAGAATTACCCGACCTTTGACGCCATCTACAAAGTTAAATTTAGGCGCATCGCTAAATGCATATTTAGTGAGCGTGCCATCTGCGCCTTTAAAACCACCTGCGGCTTTGCACTTGGCGACCACTGCATCAATATCCGTTAACGCGCTTTCGGCGCTAGCAGCATCTTTATATTTAACAGTTTCGGTACTTAAAAATGAGTATGGGCTGCCCTCTTTGTATGCTGCAACTTGGCGACGCAATATGCGAGTTTTCTCTGATGGAAAATCGCCACTGCAAACATCTAAAGTCGCATCAAGCAAAGTTGTGCCGCGTGCAATTGGAAGCAATTGATAATCCTGATCAAAATCAGAAATTTGGAAACCATACTTAGCAATCGCTAACTGCTCTTTATCTTCAAGTGAAGGATCTACTACGGCAACTTTGCGTTGGATTTTGCCGCTCTCTTTCCATTGCACAGTTACTTTGGCCAACCCCTGCACGACTAAATCTTTACCTTGCAGACGAACTACTTTCTTGACTTTGCCTATCGAAAGTTTTAACGGATCTGCGCCAGCTTTAAAAGATCCGGCTGGCTGTCCATTAATAAATGCGCTACCACTACCCTTTGCGACTTTAACTTCTAAATCTCCCGCTACGCTAAATGAAAAACTACAGCTACCGGTACAAGCTGAATCAGTTTTATTAATTGTTACTTTGCCAGAAGTCTTGGCGCTAAATGCCGGAATGTAGGTATAACCCAGAGTTAAATCACCGGCGATGCCATTTCCGCGGCAATCAAAAACTTGTGCCTTACCAACTGTTTCGCCGCTAAAAGTTAGCTCTGGTGCGCTCTTTACATTAGTAGTGCGATCAGTGCGCGCCACTACAAAGCCATCGCTATTTAATACCTGCACACTGCAGATTCCACTGCCGACATCTTTGGCGCCGCTCCAAGTGAGTTTGGTGCCTTTGCTATTTACATTGGTGACCTTGAAATCACTGGTTACAACTGGCGCACCTAAATCAATCACTACATCAACTGGCTGCGACCAAGCGCTGGCATTGCCGTAGATATCTACCCCGCGCGCTTTGAGCTTATAAGTGCCCTCTGGCAGCTCTTTTACATGCAAGCTATTTACTGGATTTAACGGTGATAAATAGGTGGCATACCAACTCTTGGAGGTGCTGCCAGCGACATCGGTAATTTGATCATCTACCGAAATCTGAAATTTATCGATAATCGAATCTGCGTCTTCATAACCAGGCGCCAAAATTTCTGATTCTGGTGAGATCCAAGTATTTGGATTTTTCAAAACTGGAGTTGGTGGTGGCGTTACATCTGCTCTGCGAGTAACAGTTACCGAAACGGTATCGGCATCTTTTACTTGCGCAGTAAAAGAAATATTGCCGCTGGCATCAACCAGGGTTTGACCAACTGGGAGAGTCGGCGAACCAAAAGTTGCCGCAGAGCTGTTATATCTAAAGGAGTCTAAATTCATCAACCAAACATCGCTCGTGATTGCTTCGGTCGGCGCTTCAACGGCATCAGTTTCATTTGGCGAAACAACTGATGAAGCTGGTGGCGGATCGGTGCGATAAATTGCAAGTCCTGCATTGTAATTATCCGCTGCCTTTCTAAATTCCATCCAATACGTCTGTTTGCCAGAGCGTACAAAAATAGCGCGCGTACCATTTGGTGAATTAACATGTTTTAAATCAATAGTCTGTGTTTTCCAAACTTCTTTTACATCAGAATTTTTAATGATTCCCATACGCCATTGATGATAAGTACTTAAGGGGCCTTTAACATCGACGTTGCTCATCACATCGATAGCGCCGCCATATTCGATGGCATTGCAATTCTTCCAAGCACCGTCGGGAGTATTAGATGGGCAGCGAATTAAATTGGTATGACCAAGGCCCAAGGTGTGGCCCAATTCGTGGGTAATTACAAATGGCGAAGCATTATTTTTAATGATCATCAAGCCGCCAGGAGTATCCGCATCGCCAATTAGCGCCTTGCCTTCCCAAATACAGTTAGGACGCGGAGCGGGAGTCAATAAAATCAAATAATGTGAGGCGTAATCCGGGTCTGGATATTTAGTATAAAAAGCGCGGCGCGCATCGCGCATATACATTGATGATTCAAAGCCATCGCAAACAAGCGGTACCGCCATTTGAATTGGCGTAGTTTCTACCGTGCCAACTGAGAAATTAATGCCGCCTGGCCAATTCTGCGCCAACATATTCCAACGGGTAGTCACTTCATTTTCAATGGCTTTTTTAACATCATTAACTGTCACTGACGGCGTTGGGGCGCCTGGCCAAGTAATTGCAACAATATCAATCGTACGATTATCAACTGCTTGCGCCGGGCTGATAGGAATCAGAATTAACGCGGCAATTAACGCGATTAAACGTTTCATATTGCGGCTCTGATCTCTCCGATTGGTTTGCCGCCCCCCAGAACCTCTGGATGTTTAACTTCAAAGTTAACGCCCAACTTGGCAAATGCGTCCTGCAAAATCACGCCATGTGCGCGATCTGAGCCATCAGATACTTTGAAAATTACGGTTCGTCCATCTTCATAAAATGCGGCTTGCACACCTTCCGCGCCTATTTTCAAAAATAACCCTGGCACAGATTTCATAATTTCGGTATCGGATCGACCGATTCCGGCGACCATATCAGGTTTAGCTAAACATGCGGCAATTACTTTTTTATGTACCGGGTCATTTGAAGTTGCTAAGTTGTAAAAAGCGCGAGCCAAACCATTTAACGAAATCAAAAATAGCGGCGCTCCGCATCCATCAACGGTAATTTTAGAAACTTTTTCTTCTGCTAAATTTTCAAACTCTTCGCGGATCGCAATTTGCAATGGATGGTTTGGATCTAGGTAATTTTCGATTGGCCAATTATTGGCAACGCAGGTGGCCAACATTCCCGCATGTTTTCCGCTGCAATTCATCGCTAAACGAGTTGGTTCTTTATCGCCCCACTCTTTGCGTTCGTTTACCCCAATTGGGCGATCCGCAATGCATTGCAGCGCAGATTCATCTAATCCAGCGGTCTGGAGGATTTGAAGAGCCATTTCTGTATGCGCCCGCGAACCAGAGTGACTAGCGCAGACAAGAGCAAGAGCCCGTATCTCTTGATCCAAACCCGCCCTAACCATCGCGCTAGCTTGAATCGACTTAATCGCCGAACGAGGGTAAATAAGAACATTGGGATCTCCCTTTACTAAAGCTGGTTTTCCTTGCGCATCAAGTGCAATTAAATGGCCAAAATGTTTTGATTCGACGATTCCATCGCGCACATATTCGGCAAGTACCGCTTCCGAAATTTCTGGCATTTAAGAAGGCATTCTCGCCATGGTCGACCAGATATGTGGCTGCAACTCTTTGGTTGGCGTCTGCATATCGTAAGCAAAGAACAATTCGCCTTCGACTAATCCATAAAGGCGGTGTCCACCAGAGACTTCTTTGGCAGTAACGCCATTAATTACGCCATCGAAAGCTAATTGAATTCTTGGACCATCGACAATGCCAACCCAAGATTCGGCATGGCCATTTGAATGCGCCAGCATTACATCGAGAATTTTTCCTTCGCGAATATTCCAGAATCCAGTTTCGGTTGCGCCTTGTTTGATGATTTCATTATTGTCATCAAGAATCCAAGAGCGTGAGTAATAAGTTAAAAAATTACGACCGTCGTGATTAAAAGTTACTTCTTGCGCGAATTGAAATGGCGCAATGCCTGCATATTCGCCCTGGCCTTTGCCAGACCAAGTACCAATCAACCAAGCTAATGGATATAAATCTTCTGGAAGATTCTCTGGGATTGTGAATGCCATTCCTAAATTTTCCTTATTTGATTCGGCGCAATGGTCGTTGTTTTGGTTTTAATAGAACTCCATATGCAATTAGCGCGATACCCAAAATTACGGTACCGAGCCCCAGCACAATCGAAGTTAAATATTCCACCCGTGGAGTTTAGTTAATTTTCGCTGCAATTCCGCCAATTGTGAGCGCGGTATCGGTCTCAACATTGCGTTTAACTACCGCTAATGCGATATTTCCCAATTCATGATGGCGCACCACCGTGCCGATAAAGCCCACTTTGACGCCATCTCTTTCAACATCCGCACCGGTTGCAGGTAGATCGATTTCTGAGCCATCTAAGTGCAATAAGACCAACTTGCGCGGCGGCTGACCAAGATTATGAACTTTAGCCACGGTTTCCTGGCCGCGATAGCAACCTTTATTTAAATGCACTGCTTTGTTTAAAACGCCAACCTCATTTGGAATTGATTTGTGATCAGTTTCCATTCCAATGCGTGGGCGCATAGATTCCACGCGTTCTGCTTCGAGTGCCCAGACACCTACTTGAGTCGCGCCAGGAACGTTTGAAAAATTTGGAATCGCACCGCGATCTACTAATTGATATGGCCCACCTAAATCATCGGTAGCGCCAGGGATGCGAATTAAAGATTTTTCAGTAGATGCATTGCGCAATTCTACGCGCATCGTAAAACGCATCTTATTTAGATATTCAATTAACGGCGCTGCGCGATCTACATCAACAATCAACCAAGCTGTTTCGCCATCATCAAAGATTAAAAATTGGTGTTCGATATGGCCCAAGTGATCCAAGATCAGCCCATTGGTCCAGCCACCAGAGAAAGTTTCTAAATGCTGAGTAGTTAAATCATGTAACCAACGTAGGCGATCCACGCCTTTAACAGCGACAATCTCTAAATGCGATAAATCCGCCCATGCAGTACCGGCTGCAATCGCGCGTTGTTCTTTAACGGGATCGCCAAAGTGCAAAATCGCGCCTTTATCGGGACCAGTCTCTACTTGTAGCATGCGCTGCACAACCCGCTAATTGCGAAGTGTGAAACATCTGTTTTAAATCCATAATCATCAGATAGCGATTGCACAAAAGAAGCCGCAATTTCTAGCGGTGCATCGCCAATTGATCCACAATTTTCGCAGACTAGATGCAAATGATTTAACTCTTCTGAAGCATGATAAGTAGCAGAACCATGACCCAAGTGGGTGTGCTGCACTAAGCCGACATTTTCTAGCGTTTCTAAATTGCGATAAACGGTAGAAAGATTGATGCCGGGATGTGTTTTGCGCACATGCTCTGCAATTGCTTCAGGGGTGGAATGGCCTAGTTCGCGAACTGCAGCTAAAACTAATTCACGCTGCGGTGTAAGGCGTAAGCCCTTTTGATGTAATTCGTGTTTTCCGGCCATGGCCAAATTCTACTTGGGATTTTTAGCTAGCTTTAACGCGCTCTTAAACGTGCAATTCGCAGGTAAATCTCGCAGCCTAAGCAGAAATTGAACGCGGCATTTAGGAATGCCGCAGCAAGTGCAAAGCTGACTGCCACTGTGGCTAGCGCAGGTGCGAATAACAGACCTGCAATTGCCACAACGGTAAAACCAAAACCTACGCGTTGCGCAAAGCGCGGTGGGCGCACATCTTCTGTTGGCGCAGCGCCATCGCTCTTTCGATCTAATTGAGGCTTGATCGCCTTTTTGAAAAGAAATGCATATGGCGTGTGTTGTGGACCTTTAAATGCACCAATTGCAAAGACTGCAGCTTGGAAAATAATTAACCATGCATTGCCGGTTGCAAGTGCGGTTCCTAAAACAATTGTTGTAAGTAGCGCAGAGAAACGAGGTCCACGCGCATCGATTAATTGAGTGGTATCTGTAGTTTCATAAATTAGTGACATGGCGGCAGAGTAGGGAATTCTGCCAATTACTTCTCGCGAAGTTTTTGTTCTTGCAAATAGTTTGCTACAACCCCACGTCGTCTGACGGCGTACGCACAGCATTGATGCTGATTATGACCTGCTCTTTGTTTGGAATTCCAGCTGCGCGCCCAACTTCGATGCCTTCGCGGTTAAAGAAGATCACGGTAGGCGTTGATTTGATATCGAATTTTTCGACCAACTTTAAATTCTCTTCAGAAGCGACCTGGATATAAACCACATCATCCATGTCCTTAACTAGCTGCGAAATTATCTGTGCCGTTGCTTTACATGGACTGCAGAATGCAGAAGAAAATTGCAGCAGCGTGACATTTTTTCCTAATTGCATTTGGTGTTGATCTAGTAGATCTGAATTCACCATAAAGGAGCTCTTAGCGCGAATAATCTTGCTAATCTCTTCATTGGTGATGCGGTTGCCATCAACAGCAGGGACTTTTAATTTGCCCTGCTGGCTACGCCAGTAAAAGCCGAATACCGAGGCGATAACCAATATTCCAATTGGCAACCAAAGATTCATAAGAGTATTCTGCCGTAATGGCGCGCGTGCTACTACTTACCAACTCCATGGGAGCTTCTGCCGAAGTACTTCCTGCACTTGGTTTGCTTTCGCATCAAGTTCGCGTTGCGCCCGCCGAAGGTTCGGCGTTAATTGATTCACCAGATCATGAAGTTTTATTTGTAGATGCACGTCGGGATCTGCCAGGCGCTAAATCTTTAATGCGCATTCTTAATACCACCGGCAACTCTGCACCGATTATTCTGATTGCAACTGAAGGTGGACTATCTGCAATTACCGCCGAATGGGGCGCGACGGATGTAATCCTTGATACTGCAGGACCTGCCGAAATCGATGCGCGTATTCGAATTGCAGTCGGTCGCAAGTCAGCAGAATTTGCCGATGCCGAAAGCGAAATTCGAAGCGGCGAAGTAGTAATTGATGAACATGCATACACCGCCAAAATTAAAGGTCGCACTCTTGATTTAACTTTTAAAGAGTTTGAACTACTTAAATATTTAGCGCAGCATCCGGGGCGAGTATTTAGCCGTGCGCAACTACTTCACGAAATTTGGGGCTATGACTACTTTGGCGGTACCCGTACCGTGGATGTTCATATCCGTCGCTTGCGCGCCAAGTTAGGTCCAGAGTTTGAATCAATGATCGATACCGTGCGTAACGTTGGTTATAAGTTCAATAGCGCACAGACATTTAGCGATGCAGCTACTGAGCCTGCGCTTTAAAGTTCCAACGTCCTAATTCGCCATTTAAAAACCCCAGTGCCATAATTGCGCTGTTGTTTCTGGGGTCGGTGTAATTCCGAACCGGCAGTGAAAGTCTGCGACCCGATGGCATCCAGTTATCGGTGGACTCAGTGAGATTCTGAGACCGACGGTTAAAGTCCGGATGAGAAGAGACAGCCTTTTCTATTGCGTTGACGCATTTCTGCGTACTTCGCGTACCCCAGTTGCACATTTATTTATTGATGTTTGCGACTTTGGGGAGGTCAATATGAACGCAACTGCAGCGATGCAACGCGCTATTGAGCTCTCTAAATTAGGTTTAGGTAGAACCGGTAGCAATCCAATTGTTGGCGCGGTCATTTTCAATGCAGATGGCATTATCGCTGAAGGTTTTCATCAATCAGGGCCGCATGCGGAAGTCGTCGCCATTAACAATGCAATTAACGCAGGTAAAGATTTATCTGGGTCTTCGATTGCAGTAACGCTTGAACCATGCAACCACCATGGAAAAACCCCACCCTGCACCGATGCCATTATTAACGCTGGCATTAAAGAAGTTATCTATGCCGTTACGGATCCAAATCACTTGGCCGCAGGTGGCGCCGCCGCGCTAGGTAACGCCGGAATTACCGTGCAATCAGGAATTTTAAAAAGTGAAGCAGCATTTGCTAATCGCGGTTGGCTAAATTTCATTAAAAATAACCGCCCATATTTCACTTGGAAAATTGCGACCACTTTAGATGGCAAAATCGCAGCTAGCGATGGCAGCAGCAAGTGGATCAGTAATGAAGCGTCGCGAAATTACGTAGCCCAATTACGAAATCAAAGCGATGCCATTTTGGTTGGCACTGGCACTGTGATTGCCGATAATCCAAATTTAGTTTCGGAAAATAAGGCGCTGCGGGTAGCGGTTGGCAATCGTGATATAGCAGCGAATTTAAATATCAAAGATGATCGCGCACCTTTTTATCATCACCAAGACCAAGATTTAAGTTCGCTTAGCGCTAACTTACTTAACCGCGGCATAGTTAATGTTTTAGTAGAGGCTGGGCCAACTCTAGGTACTGCGCTTATCAAAGCCGGCTTAATTGATGAGATCGCCATTTTTACTGCGCCGAAACTACTTGGCGCAGGTGCATCCTTTATCAATGATTTAGGGATTTCCAATATTTCTGACGCGCTGGAATTAGAGTTAATCGAAAGCGCTAATTTTGAAGGCGATTTATTTAGTAGATACCGGGTAGTTAAATAATGTTTACTGGAATCGTTGAAGCGCTAGGAACCGTAATTAAAGTAGTAACTGGCCCAGATAGCGCACAAATAACTTTGCAATCCCCTGGTTTCTTTAGCGATATTAAACTAGGTGATTCCATTGCCGTTAATGGTTGCTGCCTAACTGCCGTCACCAATACCGACGATCAATTTAGCGTCGATGTCATGAAACAGACTTTGGCACTTACCAATATTGGCGCTCTAAAAGTCGGCGATGAGGTAAATCTAGAGAAAGCGATGAAAGTAAGTGATCGCTTGGGTGGCCATATCGTTCAAGGCCATGTCGATACTCTGGCCAAATTAAGTGCCATCAATGAAGGCGTTGATTGGTACGAATTGGTTTTCACAGTGCCAAAGAGCTACTTAAAGTATTTACAACCACAAGGATCGGTCACGCTAAATGGTGTTTCACTAACTGTTGCCAAATTGGATGATGCTGCCACCTCGTTATCAGTCTGGTTAATTCCTGAGACTTTAAAGCGCACTAATTTAAGTAAATTACAAGTTGGCGCCGAAGTAAATCTAGAAGTAGATGTTTTAGCTAAATATGTCGAGCGCATTATGAAAGCGAGTCAAAGTGAGTAATTTAGAGAAAGCGCTGGCGGATTTTAAATCGGGAAAATTTGTCATAGTCACCGATGATGCAGATCGCGAGAACGAGGGCGATCTCTTCATTCTTGGTGCAGAGTTAAGCGCGGCAGATATGGGTTTTATGATCCGCCATACTTCTGGCGTAATCTGCGCCGCAATTACACGAGAAATTGCTGATCGTTTAGCGCTTCCGTATATGGTTAAACGCAACCAAGATTCCAAGCAGACGGCATTTACCGTTTCGCTAGATGCCAAAGTTGGCTTAACCACTGGAATTAGTGCGGCAGAACGCGCTACAACTTTGAAAGTTATGGCGAAAGCTGAATCTGTAGCTACAGATTTCATTCGTCCAGGCCATATTTTTCCGTTGGTCGCTAATGACGGCGGCTTAAGCGTTCGCCGCGGACATACCGAAGCGGCCGTAGTAATGGCAGCGGCAGTTGGCGCAGCCCCAGTGGTGGCAATTTCCGAATTAATTAATGAAGATGGCAGCATGATGCGCGGAGATGCGCTCTTTGATTTTGCCGCAACGCATCAGATTGAAGTAATCACTATTGAAGAATTGGCAGAGAGATTTAGCCAGATTAACTTTGAAAGCCAGAAGAGTCTGCGTTGGGCTAATTTACCTAAAGCTAATGGTCAGTGGCAGATTGCAACTTTCCAGAATTCATTTGGCGTAGAACATGCAATTTTGAAATTTGGAAATCCAAAGAGCAATCCATTAATCCGTTTACATAGCGAATGCCTAACTGGTGATGCGCTAGGTAGCCAGCGTTGTGATTGCGGCGCGCAGTTAAATAGCGCATTTGCCGCAATCGAAGCGGCTGGTTCAGGTTTTCTGATTTACATGCGCGATCACGAGGGACGTGGCATTGGGCTAGCTGCCAAAATCGAAGCCTATATTTTGCAAGATCATGGCTTTGATACCGTGGATGCTAATTTGAAACTTGGCCACCAAGTAGATGAGCGTGAATGGCAGGATGCCGCAGAAATTCTAAAATTACTTGGAATTACCGAGTTAGAGCTACTTACCAATAACCCGGAAAAAATCGCGAAATTAAAGGGTTTTGGCTTTGCCGTCACCCGTCGCGAATTAACGGGCGAGGTCAATATTCATAATGAGAGTTATTTAAGAACCAAACAGGAACGATTGAAACACGAGTTAGGAATCTAAATGTCAGGCGCTGCACCGAAATTTGAAATTAAAAACGCCAAAGGAAAGAGAATTGCCATCATCTCTTCTAGTTGGCACCCGGACTTATGTCAGAAGTTAATTGATAGCGCGATTAGGGCCTGTGAAGAGCATGGTGCAACGTACGAAGTCAGCTTTGTGCCAGGAAGTTTTGAAATCCCGCTAGCCGCATCAAAAGCGATCGATAGCGGTTTTGATGGCGTAGTTGCACTTGGTTTGGTACTTCGCGGTGCCACTGCACACTTTGATTACGTATGCCAAGGCGTAACACATGGAATTATGAATCTACAGCTACAACGTAGAAAGCCGGTTGGCTTTGGCGTATTGATGTGCGACACCTTGGAACAAGCGCATGATCGCGCCGGTGGCAAAGTTGAAGATAAAGGTTACGACGCCGCTATCGCAACTCTGGCACTACTCTAATTAGTTCCAGCTGGCGATCTCTTTGCACATTTCACGGAATGCGTGAGTATGTGCATCCACATCTGCTTCGGTAGTAACTGGTGACATTAACGCCATGTTATGAAATGGCGTTAATAAGAAACCATCATTAAGTAAGCGCAGATGAATGTACTGTTCTAATTCAAAGTCTCCCGCATCAGCAGCTTCGCGGCCGGTACGTGGCGCTTTTGGCGCAAATAGATACTCGCCGCGCGCACCTAAACGATTGCAATGCCAAGGTAAATTAAATTCTTTGATTGACGCATCTACGCCATCTGACCAGCGATCACCGAGCGCGATCATCTTTTTAAAATTTTCCGCAGTTAAAACTTGAGTCAAAGTCGCACGCATTGAAGCAAGCGATAGCGCATTTCCTGCCAAAGTTCCGCCGACGCCACCGGTATCAACAACTTCGCGATCAACTTTGGCTGCAATTTCTGCTGCCATTTCATGGGTCATACCAAAGGTGCCAGTTGGAATTCCGCCACCAATTGCTTTACCGATTACAAAGAAATCTGGCTTTAAACCAAGTTGCGCGGTCATGCCACCTGCGCCAGCGCTAATAGTGTGGGTCTCATCGATAATTAACTTAGCGCCATATTTCTTAGCTAACGCTTCGACGCCTTTTAGATAACCATCTTCTGGCAAGACAATTCCCACGTTGGTCATCGCAGGTTCCATCAAAATCGCTGCCACATCACCATGCGCCAAAGCTTTTTCCATTGCAACTAAATCATTAAATTCAACTACACGAGTAGTGGTATCTAAAGAAACCGGCGCACCAATATTTCCTTCGCGCGCAACGGTTTCGCCATTAGCGCCAAGTGTGGCAAATGTTTCATCAACTGAACCGTGATAGCAGCGATCAATCACGATTATTTTGCTACGGCCAGTAATCAACCTGGAGTAACGAATCACATGACGATTGGCATCAGTTGCGCTAACTGTGTACTGCCAAAGCGGAAGTCCAAAACGATTAGCTAAATCTTGCGATACTGCCAATGAATTTTCTGTTGGCAACATCGCAGTAATGCCATTATCAAGTTGCGCTTTTATTGCATCGACCGTTGCCTTTGGTGAATGGCCCGTCATAGAACCGGTATCACCCAAACATAAATCAATATATTCATTGCCATCTACGTCTGTAAATCTGGAACCATTCGCGCTAGCTACAAATGTTGGATAAGCACCTGGCCACTTAGACATCCAAGACATCGGTACGCCACCAGGCATAACTTTCTTGGCATCTTCAAATAACTTTGCTGACTTTGGGGTGCGCGCTAAGAAGCGTTCTTGTTCGCGCTTCATCGCATCGGAAAGTGCCTTACGGTTCATGTCCGCTAAATTACTTTATAGCTCAGTGAAAACAAACAACGCCTCTACGTAATCTTCTCCACTAATGCCTAGATTCGCGGCATCTGGTGGCGCAGATTGCGATTCGATGCAGATACCTTCGGAATCTTCGGTGTAAACCACCCACCACGGCGCATCGCTTTCGATATCAATTCGTAAAACATCTTCGTATAAAACTGCCGGCACACCGCGCACGCCAGTAAAAGCATCATCCCATGGCTGCTTTGGTGGCGTAATTAGCTCGCCGGTTGGCAACCCATCTTTATCGCGGAGCAACATTTTCTCCGCTTGGAAAATTAACTCTGCTTCGTTGCCTGCACCGATATCGCGCGCAAACCAAGGATGTAAACCAATCCAGGCAGGCAGATCGCAACCATTAGCGTCATATTCAATCGACCAACGAATTGCATCATCTAAAACTTCGATCCGCTGTTCTAAAGTCGCACCGTCATATGGCGCTGGCAGGTGCAGTAATGCACGTCCTGGCCCAATATCTTGCCAAGAAGAGGTGTAACCAAATCCATGCAGCGCATTTGGCGGATCAATATTGGTTGGTAGTTCAAAAACTTTGCCGGAAGAATCTTTAATTAAGCCATCTTTAATTCGCCCAGCCCATGGCCCCATTGCATACCACCCATGTGTATGCGGTTGTCCGCGATACGGCAAAGTAATCTGCATATCGCGCCAAATTAGCGAACTAATGCGCGCACCGTTATCTAAATCAATATTGATTTGAAATTCAGCGTCATCAATAAATTGCATTATTTAAGATTCAATTCATGAAAATATGGCGGATTAGCACCACTTCGACTGCAGGTAATTGCTGCAGCTCGTGCTGCTTTCTCTAAAGTCACAAGTAGCGCTCCGTCATCTAAATCATCTAAACCAATCTCTTTAACTGCTTCGGCAATCACAGCGCCAACAGTATCGCCGGCACCAATAGTGTCAGCCACATTTATGCTCACGCCTGGCACGGAATAAACACCGGTGCGAGTTACGCCAACTAAACCATCTCCGCCGCGGGTAATCACAACTAGTGAAACATCATCTGCGACCCACTCTTTGGCTACTTCGATATCGTCGCGATCTGGATAGAGCCAAGCTAAATCATCTTCGGAGACTTTTACTACCGATGAGATATCCACCCATTTTTCTACTTGTTTTCGATATAAATCGCGATCTGGAATTACCGCCGGACGCACATTTGGATCAAAGACAATCGGCGCAAGTTCAGAAACTTCTAGCGCCCAATCAAAGAGCACTGATGCGCCAGGTTCGATTGCAGTTACTAAAGTACCGATATGTAAAAGCGATGGTTTGTGTTTGTAAGGATCCGGTAACCAATCACGTTGAAAATCAAAGGTCGCAGTGCCTTCGATTACGAATTCATAAGATGCAGAGCCCTTTTCATCTAAAGTCACAATCGCTTGGCAAGTTGGTTTATCTGAGAATTTACAGAATTTGGTTCCCACGCCATCTAGATTTAGCTCATTCTTTGCTGCGACGCCCCAATCATCGCTGCTTATGCCATCTATAAATTGCACGTCATGGCCAAGTCGCGCCAGCGCAATTGCAGTATTTTCTGGGCCGCCACCAATGACGCCGTATCGCTGGCCAGGGTTATTGGGATCTGGAATTAAATCCACCAGCACCTCACCGCAAACCCAGATTGTCATGAGGTTATTTTAGGACCAAATCCCCATGCCGTCTGCTCGTGGCGATTGATCGCCCAGAATGTGTAAACAGATAATTCTGGATTGCCAATCCATTTTGCGCTATCGCTGCCATCGACCATTAACGCAGTTGCAAAGGCATCTGCTAATCCACCATCTGGACCAATTACAGTGCCAGATTTTGCTCCTATTGCAATTAAGCCAGTGTGTGGATCATTGATGTGTGCACCTTTTTCATAATGCCCACTGGTTGCAATATTTTCATCAGTTAATTCAAATACCTGAACAATTTCCGATTTATTATCTGGATTAATCACGCCAATTTTCCATGGCCCACCGCGTAGCGCAATGTCACCCGCAGCATTTACTTGAACTTTTTCGCAGCCCGCTGCAAATAGCGAATTAGCGGCCTTTTGCGCCGCCCAACCTTTTACATATCCAGATGGGTCAAAACCTTCGGCGACTGCCCACGGATCAAATGCGCCAAAAGTTAATTCGCGCGCTTTTAAGCAACCGCGCCAAACTTCTTGCACTAAATCAGGTGCATCCTCAATCTTTAATTTGCCAGTACGAATTCTGGATACTGAACTATTTGGCTTGAAGGTCGAGAACTCATCATCTACATCAAATAGAAATGCTTCGATACCTTCAATGATTCTTTCGATTTCATCCGCCTGCAGTTTTGTAGATTGCGCATCGATATAAATTTCGGTGCCCCACACCGCAATTTCGCGTTCGACCCGTGCCATTAGACGCCAGTTGGCATGCCGGCTTTTTCTAGCGCGGTAATTAAGGATTTATACCAACCATAAGCGGTATATGAAGCGCCAGATACGCCAGAAATGGCCGCTGATTGCGCAGCTAAAGTCTGCGAACGAAGTTGCGGCACGGCCATATCGGTCCAACGTTGATTACGACCATCAGGCGTCTGCACCGCCACCGCTTCGGTGATTTTGCCATTAGAGACCGTGATCTTTACCTGCATTAAGCCATAACCAATATCAACTGCATCGCCGGTAAACGAACCAGTTACTCCGGCGCTTGATGAATTTAATTCGGTTGAAGTTGCAGAATTAGTAGTAGCAGAAGTTGTGCTCTTCTTGGTAGTCAATCCTTGCTTACTACTTGAAGTTGCATTCTCTTTTGTAGTTGTTGGTGCAGTTTGAGAGGTGCTCTGTGTATCAGCAGTGTTTTCTGTAGGTGCAATTTCAGAGGTAGCGGCAGAAGCGCCCGAGAGCGTTGAAAGTGAATTGCTTCCAAGCTCTGGCGGTGTAACCGATAGCACCACACCAAGGCCCCCCACAGTGCCTCCGGCGATTAGCATCGCTCGCTTCATGCCGTTACCTCTTTTCCCCTCGATTAGATCTTGCTATGAAATTCAAACTCTTCATGATGAATGCGATTCTTAGGCACGCCTGCGTCAGATGCCGCATAAATTACCGAATCCACCAGTCCACTTGGGCCGCATACATAGATATCGCTATCCGCTAGATTCGGTGCGACCTGTTTTAAAGTCTTTGCATTAACTGGAAACTGGTGGCGCGAGCCAACCTGATAATGCACAGTCAGCGCACCGTTGCTATTTTCTGCCAGGTAATCAAGCTCCTCTTTTAATACCAATTCAGAGTCGTCAGATACGCGATAAATCAGATCCATCTGTACGGTATCGCCAAATTCCTCAGCAATTGCACGAATTGGCGTAATTCCAACTCCGCCGCCTACTAGCAACACATGCTTACGAGTAGCACGATTCTTGGTGAAAGCTCCATATGGACCTTCCATAAAGACCCTGGTTCCGGGACGTAAATTAATTAAATCGCGCGAATGATCGCCCAAATTTTTAACGGTGATACGTAAATATTTATCTGTCGGCGCAGCAGATAGTGAATATGGATGCTGCAATAAAATATGTCCACCTTGGGCAAAGCGCCAATTAAAGAACTGTCCACCTTGTGCACCAAGTGCATGTAGCGAGCGCCCGCGGATAATCACTGAGATCACTCCCGGAGCTTCGACAATTACCCGATCAACTTTTAAATTATGACGAAGTGATTTAACAACTGGAATTCCCACACGCCAAACCACAATTGCAAATGCCACAAATGCATATAGCCCAATCCAATAAGCTTTGTTTAGAGGATGATTAATAAACATGGTGCCATTGGTAATTTGGTGCATGAACGATGCCGCAATCGCAACATAAGTAAGCACGTGAATGATCCACCAAGTTTCATATTTCATCTTGGCGCGCGCTTTCTTATAAGAAGTCACACCCGCGGCAACCATCAAAACAAAACCAACAAGTCCCCAGACCACCCACGGATAATCAACAATCATCCGCCAGAGCTCTTTATAAAGTGGAATCTGTTCGATTCCTGCGATACCTAAAATTACAAAGAGCACATGAAAGCCAATTAGAAAGAGAGAATAAGGCGCCAGCTTTCGATGCCAGATAACTAAACGATCATGACCCACACCGCGTTCGACCCACGGAATACGCGCCACTAATAAAACCCCGACCAGAGCTAAGTAGGTTCCAATCAACGCGCAGAATCGGCTAATCAAAGCGATAATCTGATAAGTATCCGCATAATCAGATGCGCGAAGCGTGGTCAGTTCCATCGCCACCGTTAGCCCCAAACCAAGGCCCAAGAGAATTGAGGCCCAGTCGGTACCGGCTCTATCTAATTTCGCGCTGCGCATAGCGGTATTAAGCCTAACCAACCTGAGAAGCATCTGAGATGCCCCTACATACAAGCGGGGAATATCCGCCCATGAAAGAATAAAAGCATGCGCATCGCTCATGTGATCTCCCGCTACAACCGTGGCGGCACTGCGACCTGGCTAAATGTCTTACTCCGTGAGCAGAGGGCGGCAGGCCATGAAGTAGCGCTACTCGCGGGCTATGTACAAACCAATGAATTAGAAGATCCGGGCTTTACCAAACTTAATGGAATTCGAATCGAAAACTTAGGCAAAAAAATCTCACTGCTTAGCGATCTCAAAGCATTTATTGAAATCCGAAAATTAATCAAAGAACTAAATCCAGATGTAGTAAATACCCATACATCCAAAGCCGGATTGCTTGGCCGTATTGCTACATATTCACTCGGTAAATCTCACCCTGCTATTGTCCACACCTACCATGGCCATATTCTCTACGGTTACTACAGCAAACCAATCACTTTTATTTTTAAATCGCTAGAGAAACTACTCTCACACCTTACTGACTACTTCATAATCTCTGGAACCAGAGTGAAAAATGAATTACAAACCGAAAAAGTTCTCGGAAAAACTCCATTTCAATTGGTTCGTCCAGGAATCGACTTTGCCAATCCCGCTAAAAATAGAACTAGCGAAAAGTTAACCATCGGTTGGCTTGGTCGCCTGACCAAAATCAAACGACCAGATAGAGTCGTTGAGCTCGCAATGAATTTTCAGAATATTGATTTCCTAATTGGAGGCGAGGGCGAATTAGAGGTAGATCTCAAGAAATCTGCCCCACCAAATTTAAAATTACTTGGTTGGGTAAGGCCCGAAGAATTCTGGCCACAATGCGATATTGCGCTCCTTACTTCAGATAATGAAGCTCAGCCGATCGCACTAATCGAAGCCGCGGGATATTCACTACCACTTGTCGCTGAAGATGTGGGATCTGTATCTGATGTACTGGAAAACCAAGTAAGTGGCTTCTTAACCCACAATCGCAATGAGCGAATAGAAGCTATCTCCCAACTCTCTAAAAACCCTCAATTAAGGGCCCGGATGGGGCAGAGAGCCTCAGAAATCGCCCACGAACGCTTTGGTGCAAAACAATTCCTAGATGGGCACATTCACGCCTACGAAGCAGCCCTAGCTGCTAAATAGAATTGACAAGCACGAGAGCTACCCAGCAATTAAATTCATCGGCTATTTCCATAAATGAAATAATCTGAAGGATACTGAGAATCTACCTATCTAACTTTAAAAAGTGGTTTTAATGGTGGAACTTTAAGATCATCTTTAACTGAGTTTTGTTTCACTGACTTTGCAACTCTTTGTAATGCACTCCGATAACTCGAATTAATTATTGCTTGAACTTCTTCATCCATAGCTAGTGAAACATTATGTGTTGCTGCTACAAAAACTGACTCTTGAAAAATTTCTTGCATAAACAAGGTTTTGAGTTCCCAACTAGTATTATTTTCAGAATCTTGCCAGTTGTAAAATTTCCAAGTTGGATGCCCACTAATGCTCATCACAGAATTAAGATCTAGATCCTTAACAATTTCCGAAACTTCACTGCAGATTTTATTGCCAATTTCAGCTAATTTGGCACTAACGTCTACCTTTTTAAATAATTCGAGCACATACTTTGCGGCGGTCAGAGAAATCATTTCTCCCCCAAATGTACCTGAAAAGAAAATCTCCTCCATTTCATCCAAAATTTCGGATTTTCCCCCGATAACTGAAATCGGAAAACCATTGGCAATACCTTTGCCTAATGTGGTTAGGTCGGGATGTATATCGAATTCCTTTTGTGCTCCCCCGGCATTGAATCTGAACCCTGAGATAGTTTCATCTAGAACAAAAATCACACTATTATGATTACAAAACTCCTGAACTTTCCTTAGGAAGTTATCTTTAGGGTATTCGACATTCATCGGCTCCATAATTACTGCGGCTAAATTTCCACCACAAGATTCAAATGAATCGTAAAGACTTTCTATGTCATTAAAGGAGAATTTAACCGTTAAATCACGGATAGCATTTGGTATTCCTTTATTCCTGGTCGTAGATGCAATATACCAATCCTGCCATCCATGATATCCGCATACAGCAATATAATCTTTACCTGTGTAGGCCCGAGCAAGTCTGATAGCTGCAGAAGTTGCGTCCGTACCATTCTTTCCAAATCGCATTTTTTCTATGGATGGCATATGAAAATTCACAAGTGACGCGACTTCGTATTCTAATTTTCCAGGTAAAGAAAAATTAGTTCCACGCGCCAATTGATCTGTAATTGTGCTATTCAGTTCTTCATCAGAATGCCCTATCGTCACCGAAGCTAAGGCATTCACCATGTCTACATATTTGTTGCCATCTATATCCCAAAAAAAGGCACCTTTTGCGCGGTCAACAAAAAGTGGTGAAATGCCTACTGGGTATTGAGTTCTAGACTTACTAAAGGTTTGTGATGCTAAAGGGATCAATTTCTCGGTTCTGGCTAAATGTTTTTGCGATTCACCAAAATATTTCATTTTTCTATCCTTTTCTCAACTTCCAAGACATCCTGGAATGAAAACTCAGTCTCTTTCCCAATTAGTTCACCGTAAATTGCACTGATGAAGTCTAAATCCTCTTGCGTATCTAGTGTCCATCGCTTCATGCTCATGTCTACGTTATTAGGAAAATTAAGTTGATTGAATAAGTCTCTTCTATTCCTGATCCCAATTGTCACGTGCTCCAATTCTTGATTTGTCAACTCAAATTTGCTTAAGGAATTTAGAGACTTGGACTTAAATATTTCTATATCAAGACCGTCCGGGAATGAGGGCGGATCTATGTTGGAGTAATAATCACAATCTAATCTAGAAAAATTCACCAACATCTGATCTAAAAGTTCAGGCATGAATAGCGGGCAGTCTGCAGTTAATCGCACAATAACTTCTGGACTTTCTAGCTCTGAAATTTCAAGATACCTTGAGAAAACATTATTTAGACTACCTCGATAAGACTTGATTCCAATGCTCGATAGAAAATCCACTAAAACATCATCAGATGCGTCAGTTGATGTGGCAACTATAATTGAATCAACTAACTTCGCTTTCAAGATTCTTGAAATATGCCAATATATAACTGGTTTGCCATTTACAATCTTAAGAACTTTTCCTGGGAGTCTTGAGGATGACATTCTTGCTTGCAGTATTACAAGAATTCTCATATTTTCCAATTTCTTGGATCACTAATTTCATTACTTAAAAGTGGCAACTCATCTAAAATCGGATTAGACAAATTGATCAATTTTGCACTTGCAATTTCATTCAATTGTTCTAACGAATTAACAGCAATCACATATTCAAATTCATCTGGAAACATGTTCATGTAGGACAAACATAAACTAAGACGATTCGTACCCAATCCTTTTGCGATTTCCTCAAGTTTCGTTACTGCACTGCTAATAAAATTAAGTTCTTTTGTAATCAATTCCAGATCCGCTATAAGGACTCCCTGTAAGAAAATAGAACGAACCTGCATCTTAAATCCAGATACAGCTATTCTGGCCCTGAAGTTTTCATTCATAAGAGTTCTTGTTAACAAATTATCATTTATTTGAAACAAATCTAGGCTAGAAAATTTGTCATTTGCAAGTATTGCATCCTGGAAATCGTATATTGAAACGCCTATTGATTTTCTTACTAGTCCGGAATGCAGCGTTTTTTCAACAAATTTTCCTACATCGCCATCGGAATTTATTGTGTCCATGTTATGAAATAGAAGATTCTCAATAGCGTCAACATGTAGTCGATTCTTAGCTTTCTCAACTAGGTTAGTTTTTTCATTGAAAGTCAATTTCTCGAAATTTGACAATTTTGTATTTACTTTAAAGACAAAGTTGCCATTTGCATGATAATTACCGATTATCTCCTCGGACCGGCCATACCCACTTGCTGTATCTAAAGTAGATATTCCTAACATTCGCGCACGGTCTAAGATTTCAAATACTTCCTCGTCACTGAGCGAATGCCAATTTGTAATTCCATAAGGTTGGCCGAAATTAGCGGTCCCTAGAATTACGTTTTGGAAATTTACATTACTACTTTCAGTCATTCACTCGGCACGCAATTCTCTAATCGTGCCTGCATTCATTTCTAGTATGCGGTTTGCGCCAACCAAAGTAGAGGTTCTATGGGTAATCACCAGACGGGTAATTTCGTTTCCTAGATTTTGGATTGTTGTTGAAATCTTTGATTCAGTCTCAGGATCCAATGCGGATGTTGCCTCATCTAAAATAATCATTCTTGGTTTCGTTATTAGGGCTCTTGCCAAGCCAATTCTTTGCTTTTGCCCACCACTAAGTCTTGCGCCATTTTCACCTAATTCAGTATCCAAACCATTTGGCAAAGAGTTAACAAAATCAAGAATTTCGGCACGGCTTAAAGCTTCTTCATACTCTTCATTTGTAAATTGGTTCTGGTCGTACCCAAATGAAAGATTTTCTTTAACTGATCCGTTTGAAATGAATGTTTCTTGGGGCAGATAGCTGACAGAACCTGGATATCGTATAAAAGTAAAAGAAGGTTTCATTCCAGAAATTTCTACCTTACCTGAAGTTATTTGTAAATTTCCAAGGATTGCATCTACTAAAGTAGACTTTCCGGATCCAGATTCCCCAACAATCCCTACAAATTCTCCAGCACCTATGTTGAGGCTAAGATCTTTTATCTCAAAGGTTGAGTCTTCATACTTTACGTTCAAATTTACAATGCTAATTTGTGGCACAAATTCGCAGATGTGGGAGCTTTGGTTAGATTCTAATTCTTCAGGTTTGATATTCTTGTCTGCAAAATAATCTAATAACTCGAGAAGTTGTCTTGCAGGTTTACTACATACGCGAGCCTGTAGTAGTGATTGTTGAATACGCAGAGCTGCAGGGGCCATTCTTAGGGAAGAAGCCAAGAACACCGCCAGGCTAGAAATCGCAGTAATGGCATCTGTTAACCAGAATTCAATAGCGGCAATAGACATTCCGCCTATTATCAACGTACTCTCGATTATGTATTTATTTGAATACGCTGTCCAATTATTAAATGCAGTCGCATTTGCGATTGCATTTCTATCTTGTTCATACTGATTGATAACATATTCTTGACGGTTTCTCGTTCTAATTTCACGAATGGATTTGATGGATTCAATCATCTTCTCACGGCTTTTAATTTCAAACTTAGTCGAAACTTGGCCATAATGTTGAATTTTTCTATTTTGAATTAAATTAAGTATAGAATTCACAAGCACGAGAATAATTAATGTTGCGGCAGCAGAAATTGGGTCGACAACAAACAATGCGACTGCAAAACCAATTAATAAAACAACGTCGGCGATTAGCGTTACTAGAGGTGCCAGGATTCGAAGGTAAAGAGATTCCACACCAAAGGTTGAAAGGTAAACATACTCTTGGGATGTGTATTTCTTGAGAGCTGCGCTATCGGAATAAACAAGTTTTCGCATTAGGTTGCTAGATAACCTTGCACCACTGTTACTAAGAAAACGGAATACACGCGACATAGTAGTAAGTGATGCGAAAGTACGAATCAAAATTAACAGAGCGGAAACACATCCAATAATTGCCACTTGTTTATGAAGTGAAAATTGTGAGATCTGTGCCAACTCCAATAATTTGGTTGAAGTACTGTTTGCCTCCTTTCTGGCTACACCAGATATTGTTATTGAAGCCAATAAACCTATAGACCCAAGAGACACAAGATCTAGAATTGAAAGTAAGAATTGGATTCCAGAAACAGCGTAAAGTTTCAATTGTTCTTTTTTTGTTAATGTATCTTGTGCCGCAAAAACAATTGCGAAGAGATTGCTATTATTTCCTTTAATTTTCTTGAGCACATGAGAATTCTAACTTCAAAAGCTGATTCTCACTTCAAATACTATAACTTAGCCATGCGAACATATGGTTCAACTAAGTTATTTATGCAGTTTGGGCTTTCCGGGCTTCAAGCGCTAGCCGAAAATCACGGATTGCTAAGGAAGTAAAATGGTAGCCTAAATGATTATCTTCTAAACGGCTAAGATTCGAGAGTTGCAGCTTTAGAAAAAAGGCCCCGAACTACCTAACTGGTCGAAAATAGGGGCAAAACTGGTATCAAGTAGTTGGTATCAAAATATGGGTTCCAAAATTAATCGAAATACATAAAAACTCTGCAAAATCACTAAAAATAATATTTAGAGCCCAAATTAACCACTAGAATTTCGACTAATCAGTAATGGCTCAAGTAATTCGGAGGATGCATGTATAGCCCAACAAAAGTTATAGAAGTTGGTTATGGCGACGTCAAAAAAGTCAAAATTGGCGGAAATGGCAAACTGGTCTTAATCGGTGGGCCATGTGCGATAGAAAGTCGCGTACATGCATTAATGATGGCTGAGCGAATTGGTGAAATTTGCAACGACATTGGTGTGGATTGGATCTATAAATCTTGCTACGACAAAGATTGCAGATCTTCGCCTGATAGTTATCATGGTATTGGCATAGAACCCGGTTTGGACATCCTTGCTGAAGTACGAGATAAATTCAAAGTTCCTGTGACTTCAGACTTTTCGGATTCCGCTTGGGCAAAGAAAACAGGAGAAGTTTGCGACTTAGTTCAAGTTCCTGCATATCTTTGTCGTCAAACAACAATATTAAGAGCTGCTGCAAAGACGGGTAGACCTGTCCATATTAAGAAGGGCCAATTCATGAGTCCTTGGAATATGGCAAATTCCGTAAAGAAAGTAGAAGCTGCCGGCGGAAACGAAATATTATTAGGTGACCGAGGAACTTTTTTTGGTTACAACATGTTGGTTACTGATTATCGAAGCCTTCCGATTATGGCAAAAACAGGTTATCCGGTCTGTTACGACGCAACTCACTCAATTCAAATGCCTACGTCGATGGGTAACATTTCAGGCGGACAGAGAGAGTACATTCCCAATTTAGTTCGTGCTGCTGCAGCATGTGGTATGGATGCCTTATTTATGGAGATTCATAATGATCCTAACGTCTCTATGTCTGATCCAAATACAGTGCTGGCGCTTAAAGACTTACGTTTTGTGCTTGGCCAAGCAAAAGAAGTTCATGACTTAAGAGTTGATATGCAATCAAGATATGGGGTAGATGATGTCCAGTAACGAAAGAATTCAGAGCCGAATGCTTCCACGCGATAAATTTGCGGTTCTTTCGATAAAGTCAACTTTAAAAGAAGCTTTGGATCAGATGACTAAATTTAGGCTGGGAATAGCATGTATGGTGGATGCAGAAGATAAATTGGTTAGCGTACTTACAGATGGTGACTTGAGAAGGTTATTACTAACAAAACAAGCCCCGTTAGCGGCCTTGTTGATTTCACCAGCTTCAGAATTTGGAAAATTAAATCCTACAACTATCCAAGTAGGCGCAACCGCAGATGAAGCCAAGAACTTGATGCATGACAAAGAGATATGGGATTTGCCCGTCTTGGATTCAGAAAATAAATTAATTGGACTACTCCACAGACACTCACTAAGTTAATGAAAAATCTAAAAACTAAACTTAGAAATCGCGAATTAATTTTCGGTTCATGGGTTTCTTTTGCTCATCCTTCGATCACTGAAATTTTCACTTCAAGTGCATTTGACTTTCACGCAATTGACATGGAGCACACGACCATTAGTTTGGAGCAGGCTCAAAGAATTATTGCTGCAAGTCAAGCGAATGGCGTTCCTTGCTTGCCGCGACCTGTTTCGCACTCAAATGATTGGATAAAGCCGCTCTTAGATTCGGGCGCGGACGGGATTATCGCGCCATTAATCTCCAATAAACTTGAAGCAGATTCTTTGGGGGATTTAATTCATTTTCCACCTTCGGGCAAAAGAAGTTTTGGCGTTAACAGAGCACATGGTTATGGCAAGAATTTTGACACCTATTTGCAAGAATGGAACTCAAAGGCAGTTTTCATTGCGCAAATCGAAACCAAAGAAGCTGTTTCAAACATCAAAGATATAGTTTCAAGTAAAAACTTAGATGGTGTCATGATTGGTCCTTACGATTTATCAGGCTCATTAGGCGTTCCTGGTCAAACTCAACACGAACTTGTATTGGAAGCCGAAAAAGTAGTAATCGAAGTCTGCAAGAAAGCAGGTATGTCTTGTGGCACCCAATTAGCGGAATTCACTGATGATAATGTCGCAAAAGCAATAGCCAAAGGTTACACTTTTATAATAGCATCTTCTGATTTATTTATATTAAATAGTTGGGCTTTATCCGCAGAAATCACAATGAAGAAATACAATGGATAGAAGTTTCTTGAATCTTTTTTCGCTCCAAGGGAAAGAAGCACTTATAGTAGGCGGTGGAGGACATCTTTGTTCAGCGATGGCGATTGGACTGGCATCCGCAGGAGCTAGAGTGCACGTTGCAGACTTAAGGTTGGAAAAAGCTCAGAAAGTCTCAGATTCAATAAACGAAATCTATTTAAATTCAGCTTTGCCTGTCCAATTAGATGCTACTAACAAACTTGATTTTGAAAAATCGATCGAAAACACAACTCATGGTTTCTTTGATGTATTAATCAATGGAGCAGGTATAAATTCCCCTACCCCATTTTTAGAGTTATCGCTCGATGAATGGAACTCTGTACTTAATTCTCAGATAAATGCGACGTTTATCGGTTGTCAGGCGATCGCCCCTGGAATGTTACGAAACCACAAAGGGTCAATAATTAATATTTCTTCAGCGTCTGCTGATCCAGCCCTTTCAAAGGCGTTTCCTTATTCTGTTGCAAAAGCAGGAATACGGAACTTAACTCAAAATCTGGGCAGAGAATGGGCAACTAGCGGCGTTAGAGTAAATGCGGTTCGACCTGGATTCTTTCCTACTGAGTGGAATCTAAAAAATTTCATTACCCCGGAGCGTGAAGCAGCAATCCTAAATCACACTCCTATGTCGAGATTTGGAACACCTGATGAATTAATTGGAGCTGTAATTTACCTTGCATCCGACGCTTCATCCTTCGTTACGGGCAGTGAATTAGTGGTTGACGGCGGGTTTTCTGCCATGACTATTTAAAGGTTAATTTTATGAAAATTGTAGTTGTCACTGGTGGCACAAGTGGAATTGGCCAAGCGATTGCAAATGTCCTTTCAAACAATAATTACCAAGTGATCACAGCTTCAAGAAGACATGTGCCTAATAATTCAATGAATACGAATGGGCGACATTTTCAACTTGATATAACGAAGGAAGATGAAATAGAAAGCTTCTTCCAGAAAATTAAGGCCGAATATGGCGAAATTACTTCTTTAGTCAATAATGCCGGGTTCTCTGAATGGCGAAGCCTTGAGAATATTGATGCCAAATTCCTAAATGAGATGTTTTCCGTAAACGTAAATGGATATTTCTTGGCTACAAAATATGCAATGGCTTACTCAACCAAAATTACAAATATTATAAATATTTCCAGTTTGGCTGCTATGCGAGGAACAAGAAACAATTCAGCATATGTTGCCAGTAAGTTTGCGATTAGAGGATTCACTCAAAGTTTGTCAAAAGAGCTTGGCCCGGTTGGAATAAGAGTAAATGCCATAAATCCCGTACTTATTGAAACACCTGGATTACTCGATGCGCTTACCAGCAATGAAAGTCCCGCACAAGGAGATCCAAGCAATTTCCTGAATGAATTTGCCAGGACCCAAACCGCATTAGGGCGATTGCCCAAAGCCGAAGATGTAGGCGAATTAGTCAAATTCCTATTAAGTGAAAGTGCTAGCTCAATAACAGGTCAATCAATCAATGTAGATTGTGGAGTGCTTCCAAATTGAGTAACACAGGAATAGCAATACCTGTCAGAATGGCGTCTAGCCGACTACCCAATAAACCTATGGTAGAAATCGCTGGCTTGCCTATGATTGCGCATGTTTGGAATCGTGCGAAATTGGCAATCGGAAATCGCAATGTAGTGATAGCAACTCCAGACGAATCCATTAAGCAATATATGGAACACTTAGGAGCGCAAGTCTTTCTGTCACAGCAAAATCATGAAAATGGAACGAGCCGTATCGCAGAATTGTCGAACTTTCTTAATTGGGAAAACTACATTGTCTTGCAAGGTGATGAGCCCCTAATTGTGCCTCACACTCTACAAGCTCTCGTACATGCAACCGAAAGCGGAAAACCTGGGTTCATTAACACCATCTCTAAGATAGAAAACTCATCTGAATTGACTGATGAATCCGTCGTCAAATGTGCAATTAACTTCTCAAATCAAGCAATATATTTTTTTAGGAAAAACCCGTCAATTGGCAACTCAAAGGAAAATGAAGATTCTATATTTAAAGTGAACGGCTTATTCAGTGTTGACAGGAAAACGCTTCAGGCATTCGGGAAATTACCAGTAGGCAGACTGGAATCAAGTCAATCAATTGAACAATTTCGATTATTAGAGAATAAAATTGAAGTTGAAACACTCCTTGTTCCTTCGTCATTTACATCAGTAAATACTAAAGAAGAATTGGCGAAGGTAATTTCAATTATGGATACAGACGCTAAACAGCAAGATATTTTGAGTCTTTATGCAAAGGAGTGAAGTACTTTTTAAGAACATTCAACAAGTTAGGGATTCGATTTACGAGGAATTTTCCCCAAATCATTTTCTACATTTTTCAAAGCCGACGCCTGAGAACTTAGCCAAATATCAAATCTTGGATGCAAACACATTAAAATTTCTGTGCAAAATCTTTCTGAAATTCACATCTTCTCTGGTCAATTTGGTATTCGGTTATATCTATTACTTTCCAGAAATATTCTCAAGAGGCTTTAAAATAGATAAGAATTCATCGGTTTACGTCAGTCATTTAACTAACAATTTTGCCTCTAATTTTTATGATCCTTTTTACGGAAGTGCTCTTCAAAATCCTAGAAACTTTGAGCACAGATTTTTACTCTTGCTAAATGGTACGAGACTTAATTCGATACTGCTCAAGAAGAAATTGCCATTTTCATTTCCAAAGTCGAATATTAAGATTGTTGCCAAGAATCCCTCGTTAATTACACTTGTAAGACATTTCTTCGGTGTCTGTAGAAATTCTAAGAAATACATCCAGTTATTTAGGGATGCCAAAACTTCCTATGCAAGACGCATTGTGATTTTGGCCGTTTTGGGTGAATTTGAAAGACCTACAATCTCCAATATTGCGATAACAGAAACACTTGAAAGTTTAATTGGCAATACAACCATCAAATCTGTATACACTACTTTTGAGGGGCAGCTTTTTGAAGAAAAAATTCTGGAAATTGCCAATAGGAATTCAAGAACAAGATTTAACTTTTATCAACACGCACCAATTGTCAAAACACAGTACTCGCTCTTAAATTCACTTTCAGCTATGACGTCAAATTGTAGAGTTCTTTGTTCTGGACAAATCACGTTTGATTATTTCGAAAGTACTAGAATAAACTCCAATAAACTCTTCCTAAAAGCCGGCTCTGCAAAACACAGAACACTAATCGAAGAAAAACGAATCCTTGGAAATAGAATATTGTTGGTACCTGAAGGCACTAGGCAGGCAAGTTTAGAGTTATTCAATCTCGGAATTAGCTTGGCAAATTTTTTCTCTGACAAGAATTTCATAATCCGACTTCACCCCGCCTTTGCAACCAATCTTGACCTAAAATCCTTGAAAATTCCGGACAATTTAACCATCTCAAGAAATGTGCTGATTTCCGATCTAAACCAATCCAACATATGTATATTCAGAACAAGCGCTGTTGGTATTGAAGCTGGCGCCTATGGGCTAGTACCAATTTACTACAGTGAAGGCTGCGAAGATCTAAATCCATTAAGTCTTTTCCATAAGAGTACTTTGAAATTCACAGATACACTTTCTCTAAAGACTGGTTTGGCTGACATTGTAGATACTTTGCAACTTGATGCATCTTTAGTGAAAGAATTTGATTCTTACTTTACAAAACAAGACTTAACAGTTTTTGACTAGCAATTCTTTAGGATCCCCTTTAGTAATTTCGCATAGTAAGATTTGCCAATTCGTCTTTGCAATTTTCGTGATATTCTTACCCCTGGTTGTGAAAAGATAGAATATATTTCTTCCTACTTGCGACCAGAAGAAATGCACTGCACTGAAATATTTATCACTCTTCACAAGGTAATACCTCCAATATTGGGCACTTATAAAAGCCAATAAAGGCGGCACATCGCTTGGTTGTACTTCTTGGTAATCTAACGTCAATTCTGGAATATAAATGAGCTTACCTTTTTTTGACATTCCATTTGAATAAATAACATCCTCATATGCCGCGTATCTTGAAAATGGGTGAACGGAGTTGTACAAGCAAGCAAATTCGTATCGCCACGCGGAAGCGCCAGATAGCCATTGAGTTTCTATTCTCGAATGTGACTGCATGTAGGAACAAGCATGACCACTCCTTCTTATTTCACCCTGCTTTCCAGAAAGTAAAAAAAGTCTACTAAACAATTTACCTAAAGACTTGGTGGTGATTTTTTTCCCCGTAAAACCCAAGCTCATCCCGACACCCACTACATTTGTAGGCAAATCAGAAGTTTGTGACTTAAAGAGCGTGAAGAAATTGCCAGGCACTAAAAGATCATCGTCAAAGAAAACCACCCATTTTACTTCCTTTGAAAATGCACTTAATCCTTGAATTTTCTGATGTATTTGTCCACCCATATCACTATGAATATAGGTCAGTTTCATCATCGTTTTGAAAGGGTTAATGTAGTGATCTAATCTTTCGCCTGACGAAACGACAACTACTTCCAAATCACTTGTGAAGTTTTTGCAAATAGACTCCAAAATACGAGTGATTTGGGCAGGTCTATTCCTGGTTGGAATTAGAACACCGATCATAAGTTATAGTTTACTCTAATTGGTAAGAGTGAAAGACTATAATTACATTATGAGAATCTTAGTTCTAGGAGCATCAGGGTTGCTTGGATCTAATATATTCGTTAACTTATCGTCCAATGCAAGCAATCAAGTTTTTGGCACTTCGAGTTTGAAAACTTCTATCCCTGGATTAATTCCATTCCAGCCAAATGTTCAACAAATAGCTAAATTATGTGAAGAGAATAACATTGAGCTAGTTATTAATTGTATTGCGATTGCCAGCATTGAAGAGTGCGAAATGAGACCAGAGGCAGCTTGGCTTCTAAATGCAGATTTTCCCCGGTTAGTAGCAGAGTATTGTCATCTTAAATCGATACCTTTTATTCAGATTAGCACTGACCATTTTTATTCGAAACCCGGATCAGTTCGCGATGAAACTTGTGAAATGATATCTCTAAACCAATATGGGTTCACAAAATTAGCAGCCGAAAGAATGGTGTTAATTTCAAATCCAGATTCAATAATTCTTCGAGTCAGTTTCTTGGGTAGGAATTTAATCGCCTTGAGTGATTCTTCGTTACTATCATTTATGCTCAATAAACTTTCATCAGGTCAATCAATTGTTGGATTTGAAGATGTGTACTTCAATCCAGTTTCTGCGAAATATATTTCTGAATTAATAGAAATCTTGGCGAGCGCACAATTTAGGGGAATTCTCCATGTAGCTGGTGCAGAAAGAATGAGTAAATTTGACTTTGCTGTCAGACTCGCTGGAAAATTGGATGTAAATCGTGAATTAATTACAAGAGGCGATTCAAATTCTCTACCGAATTTAGTCACGCGGCCTAAGGATCTTTCATTGGATATTTCCAAATTGAATTCCCTATTTAGACTTGAAAATGTGGACCAGGCTTTAGATGAAGTAATAGGATAGGCGCACATACCGTAGGAGAAAGGTGCTCGCGTGAGTTGCATTAAAGGAAAGATTGTTTTAATCACTGGAGGCACAGGTTCTTTTGGTAAGGCAATGGTACGTCGATTATTGCAAGACGACGAAGTAAAGAAACTCATAGTTTTTAGTCGAGATGAACTTAAGCAATTTGAGATGCAGGAAAGTATTAATTCACCAAAGCTTCGATATTTTATTGGAGATGTACGAGATTATAATCGACTAAAGAGAGCAACTGATGGCGTAGATATTATTATTCACGCTGCTGCGATGAAACAAATTCCTGCATCGGAATATAATCCTATGGAGGCTATTAAGACAAATATTCTTGGCGCAGAAAACATTGTGAACGTAGCTATTGAAAATGGTGTTGAAAAAGTCGTTGCTTTAAGTACTGATAAGGCGGCAAATCCTGCAAATTTATACGGCGCCACAAAACTTTGTTCGGACAAACTGATGGTCGCTGGTAACAATTTAGCAGGAAGCCGTGTTACTAGATTTTCAGTAGTTAGATATGGCAACGTATTAGGCTCCCGAGGAAGTGTAATTCCTTTCTTTAAAGAAAAAGCAATAAGCGGAATTATCCCTATCACTGATGATCGAATGACAAGATTTTGGTTAACAATAGAAGATGGCGTGCAATTCGTAATTGATAGCTTGGAGAGAATGATTGGTGGAGAAATATTTGTTCCAAAAATTCCGAGTTTTAAAGTGACAGACGTGGCAGAAGTTGTCTGCCCTGGCATCAAAACTGAAATTATTGGAATCAGGCCTGGCGAAAAACTTCATGAAGTTATGATTACCCCAGATGATGCGCAAAACACACTTGAATTTGAAACTTTTTATGCGATCTTGACCCCAACTATAAGCGTTCATTCTAATTATCCTGGGAAGGGCAAGAAAGTCGCAGATGGATTCCGATTCAGCAGCGATAACAATGAACTTTGGCACACGCATGAAACATTCAAGAATTTGTTGTTAGAAAACGGTCTGCTGGATTGATTCCTTACAGTAAACATAAAACCACATTTGCTGACGCATTTTCAGTCGCAAGGCAGGTCAAATTACGATCATTAACTCAAGGACCAGAAATTGCAAATTTTGAGAAGAGCGTAAAGCAGTATGTAAATTCTGAATATGCTGTGGCAGTTTCTAGTGCTACGGCTGGTCTTCATATTGCATTAATAGCTTTGGAGTTAGAACCAAATTCAGAAGTTATTACTTCACCATTATCATTCTTATCCTCAGCTAATTGCATCTTATACGCAGGTCTGAAACCTGTTTTTGTTGATATTGATCCAACCACCAAGAATCTTGACAAAATGCAAGTAGAAAATGCCTTAAGAGATAATCCGAATATAAAGGCAATAATCGCAGTGCACTACGCTGGACTTCCTTTAGAAGCTGCATGGTTCAATAAAATTAAATCCGAATATGGTGTAAAGATTATTGAAGATGCCGCACATGCTCTTGGCGCTTATTACGAGAATGGTGACAAAGTTGGTAATTCAAGAATCACTGAAATGACTGTATTTTCATTCCATCCAGTAAAATCAGTTACAACCGGCGAAGGTGGCGTTGTCGTTACAAATTCGCAAAATCTAAAACAAAAACTGCTAGCACTCAGATCTCACGGTGTCGAACCAAATCCCGCATTGCATATAAATAGATTCCTATCTCAAACAAATAATAGTCTAAATCCCTGGTACAGGGAAATGAAGATGCTTGGATTTCACTACAGAATGACTGAAATTCAAGCTTCTTTAGGTGTAAGCCAGATGAAGAAATTAGATAAATATATTTCAAAGCGTAGGGAATTGGCTACTCATTATGACCAAATATTGCAAAATAGCCATCTAATAAAACCTGCACAAAGTGTGAATACAGAAGGAAGTGCTCATCATTTATACCCTGTAGAGATCAATTTTATAGAAACCAAAATATCTAGAGCTAATTTGATGCTGGAACTGAAGAATAAAGGAATTGGAACTCAAGTACATTATATGCCAATCCCACTCAATCCATACTATGTAAAACTTGGCTACCTAAGTGAGGATACTCCAAATGCGGTTAGTTACTACTTTAAAGCACTTTCCATTCCTATTTATCCGGGCTTGAAAACTTCGCAACAAAACAAAATTGTTGGTGAGATTGAGAAAATTCTGAATGCTTACAGATAATTTAGAAGTATATCGGCTGAATTCGCGAGACTAAAAGCCCAATAGGAAACAGTTAAACACACTTCTTAACCAATTGATAGTCCACAAAATTTATTTTCAAATTAAATCACCCTGTGTGGAACTTGCAAGAGCCGATTGAGTTTGTTGAAAAATGTATCTCATTTAATTCATGCCTAAACTTAGTCATGGCGATAACCACATCGATAAAATTAATCAGTTTGATGCAGGTTCGAAGTCCACATGGATTTGAATATTAAGTGAAGCTCCTAAACATATACGCTTCGAAATTGGAAATACGGTGATATTAGTGGTCAAAAGTAAAACTTACAAAGTATTTCAGATAGAAAACTTCATCCTGGTTGTTTATAATCAGAAATTGACTAAAATGTATCCTTGATTAAATTTGGTTTTTGTATTAGTGAGTTCATGAAACGATTTAAGCTATACTAAGGCCGAAAAAGGAAGGCAGGCTCTTCGCGTGAAAAACATTCTGGTAACAGGTGGTGCGGGGTTTATTGGCTCTCACCTTGCTAAGAGATTGGTTTCTGAAGGATATGAAGTTTTTATTATTGATAACCTGTCAACAGGGTCTTTGACTAATTTAGAGGGTATAACAGATTCAATTCATTTTGTTCAAGACGATATTCTAAACCTCAGCTTGCTCGAAAAGTTAGTCATCAAGAGTGATGTTGTTTTTCATATGGCAGCAGCTGTCGGTGTTAAGAATATTATTGAGAACCCAATTGGATCGTTAGAAACAAATTATTCCGGCTCAGAAAATGTACTTTCGCTTTCCAGTAAACACGATAAGCGAATTTTTATCGCAAGTACCTCTGAGATTTATGGAAAAAATCCAAACCAGCCGTTGAGCGAGGATTTCGACCGTTTAGTAGGAGCTCCGCAGAAACTCAGGTGGACATACGCGGATGCAAAGGCTCTTGA